>CAJTQG010000039.1:27263-27615 GCA_910578605.1 uncultured Lachnospiraceae bacterium
TTTGTGACGGATGCAGGGATTGTCAGTTTTTTTATGTTACACTCATAAAACGCCCTGGTTTTAACCTCCCGCAGCCTGCTTTTTCCCTCCCATGTTACTTTTTCCAATTCATAACATTCATAAAATGCTTCCCCCTCTATGGTTTCCACACTTGCAGGAATGCTGATTTGTTTTAATTCATTACAATACCTAAATGCTCTGTATCCTATTTTTTTTAGATTTTTGGGCAGTTTTACTTTTTCCAGGTCACATCCATCAAAAGTATAATCTTTGATTACTGTTACCTTGTCGGGAATATCCACCTGGCGCAGACTGTAGCAGTAGGAAAAAGCGCAGTGTTCGATTCGCGTAA
>CAJTQG010000040.1 GCA_910578605.1 uncultured Lachnospiraceae bacterium
ATATAGGATTTGATTTTGATTTTAAACCATATAATTTTTAATATTATTAAGTAGATATTAGAAACAAAATAATTTTGGAATATAATTTATGATCCAAAATTATTTTTTTTGTTTTGCTAAAAAAGAGTCAATAGGCTCAGATTTTATTCCAAATGGGAAATCAGTACAAGAAGGGATTAATCCAAATTCGCTAATACCGACAAAAGATTTAAGCACATTGGATAATAGAAGATTGAAGAATGCAGTAAGGTATGGTGGTGATAAACCGATAATATTAGAAATAATGAAATGTGCCATATGATATCTTATTTAATACCAAGATGGAAAGGGCAGTTAATAGTTGAAGAAGGTGAATTGCAAGAATTGATATTTAATAGTAAATTAAAAGAATTCACTATAAGAGCATTAGAACTCATGAAAACGTACATAATGGCTCAAGAGTATGAATCGGCATATGAATTAGCGGACATGTTACATGCATTACCAGAAATAGTTATAGATAATAATAAAAAAGGCTTAAAACAATATTGGAAAAATTATGTGAAGCCTTTTCAAAAAAAATGGAAGTGTAATATTTTTAATGAGTGGAAGCCAACTTCCTAAATCCTTTTTAACTAAATCTAATTTGATACAATGGGATTTACCTCATCGTAAATAATATTGAACGAGACAAAATCAATCTGACACCTGAGCTGATAAAGTAATCCATTAATACAAGAACTCCCCCTTCTCTGCATTTTACTACTATGCAGAAAAGGGGGGGTTCCATAACATAAAACACTCGTCTGTTCGTGACCGCTATACGACCTACAGTTTAAATTTATCTACAATTCCCTGTAAAGTATCAGACATTTCACCATTTAACTTAACCTGATTATAGGTATTATCCGACAGAGTCACAATCTCACCCGACCTGTTGGCAATGGTTACGATACCATCCGAAGAGTCATTAATGGTTTCTGTCATTCCTGTAATCGCCATTGCAATATCATTTGTTGCCCCTTCAAGACTCTTAAGGGAATGGGTAATCTCTTCTAGTGTTGATTGGAATGACTCGGCATCTTCATGATAAGTATTACTGATCTCCGTAAAGTTATCATAGTCTTTCATCACAGATACATCCATAAATTCAAGAGTCCTTGTAAGACAAGTATCAATATTATTCACGGCAGTAGTCACTTCAGTAATAATGGAACTGATATTGGTAGCTGTCTCAGATGATTGTTCCGCAAGTTTACTGATTTCTTTTGCCACAACAGCAAATCCTTTGCCGTAGTTACCGGATTTTGCCGCTTCTATATTTGCGTTCAAGGCAAGAAGGGATGTCTGATCCGCAATATCAAGAATATTCTTAGTCAAATCATTAATCTTGGATACTGCCTTTGACTGCTCCAGAGCAGTGCGGGCTTCCACACTGACCATACTGTACATATCACGGGTAGTGTCTGCTGACTGTCTGGCTGACTGTCTGGCAGAGGTTGCGCGGTCCATAATCGTATCCGAAAGCTGGATGGTGTTACTCGACTGCCTGTTGATCTCCTCAGTACGACGCTTAATCGTATCGACCTGTCTCTTAATAGCATTCACTGTATTGGTTGTGTGTTCCATACCAGCAGCAAGCTGCTCAGATACAGCAGAATTTTCAGAAGAACAATCCGTAAGGCTGGCAGCAATATCACTCAGGTCAGTACTTCCTGAACTGATTTTTTCTGTAACAGTATTTAGATCACTGATCACATTTTTAATGTTGTCATGCATCTTCTTGATCTCTTTTGCCATAGTACCAATCTCTGTCTGTTCCCTGGTAAGCTTATCAATCTCTTTGGTTGATGTGAAATTCAGAGAAGAAATACTTGAGATCTCCTTTGTCATCAGGGCAATCGGACGCAGGAATACATATATAGCAAGGTAGGCGAAAACCGAAACAATAATACCAATAAGAATACAAATGACGATGGATTTTACCGCTGTATGATTGACCGGCTGTAGAAGTTCGCTCTTATCTGCCTGTATAACCAAGGTCCAGCCATTTGTTGAAGAGGTTGCCAGACTGGCGATCTTCTCTCCCTCAAAATTGAAATGAACCACAGCAGATACTACATCTCTCTGTTCGATCATATCACGTATAATCCCTTCGCCGGTGATCTTGCCAATATACTCACTGTCCGGATGATATATGAAATGTCCGAGAGGTGTCAGCAGATACGCAAAGCTGGATTCTGTATTCTGTAATTTAACTGAGGCAAGCTCAGATGTAAAACTCTGTACAGGAACCGTGATAGCAACACATCCAAATAAGGTATTGGCATTGATCAGTGGTACCGCACATATAATAGAGTGTTCATCTCCTGCTTTGATATAATCACTTTGCATTGGCTGCTTTAAAGATAAAGCAGCATTCACATAATAAGGATTATCGTCTTTTAAATAACTGTCCTCGGATGCTGTGACAAATTTACCATCCTTATCATAAACGGCTGCAGACAGATAACTTGGATTATCTTTGATAAAGGATTTTAAATTTGCTGTGATCAGAGAGGGTTCACCGCCCTGTATCAGACAGCTGTAAAAATCACCATCTGTATTCATATACTCTGCTGTATTATTAATGGCACTAATCCTTGCTTCTAGAAGCTTAATATAAGATTGTGACAGATCCAGCATATTATTTTCTGCCTGATCCGTCAGCGAACTCCTTGAACCTGGAATCGTAGTCAGATAAGACGCTATGAATATAATGATAATGGATATCAGCGCTGTAAAATATCCCCGGGCAATCACACTTTTTACTGGATTTAGGAAAGTCAAGGAAAAATTTCCTGGCTTTTTTGAAGAATCGATTCTATTTTCTGTATGCAATAAATACACCTTCTTTCATGTCTGGTGGCACCTGATCACACAGGTGCTTTTGTTTAATACTGACGGTTCGGAAGCTCTGTCGCTGCCATATCAGCAGTGAAAACACCCTCATCTACATAATTTATCTTGTCTATAGTTTCACCAGCGACCATTTTGGCAACTAATTTTTCGGTAGCCGGACCAAGAAGAGGATTACACTCTACACAAAGATCAACCTTTGCATTATCTACCATCAGCTTAAATACTTCTGCTTCTCCATCAAAAGAAATGATTATGTATTTATTCGGATCGATATTTTTTTCTTTCAGGGTTTCTATTACCCCATAACACATCGTATCATTGTGGGTTACGATAACATCAATCTTATCACCATATGTATCCAGGTACTTTGACATGAGAGTTTTTGCCTTTGCCTTGTCGAAGTCTGCCATCTCTTCTGCAAGGATTTTGAAATTCTTATTCTGCTCAATAATCTTGTTAAATCCATCATGGCGTCCGATCTGGGCAGATGCTCCCTGTCCACCCTGAAGTACTACAATATTCATATTCTTTCCATTTGCCTGCTCTACCAGCCATTTGCCTGCGTTCTCTCCTTCAAGATTGAAATCAGAACCAAGCCATCCCTCATACAGGCTCTCATCTGCAGATACCTTTCTGTCTACAAGGAACACCTTACAGCCAGCCTCTTTTGCTTTCTTTAAGACATCATCAAATCCATCCTCCTGAATCGGATCAAGACAAATCACGTCTGCTTTATCTGCAATGGCATTATTCATCGCTTCAATCTGAACCTCAAAATGTCCCTGTCCATCTACAAAAGTATAATCATAAGCATCCGTATCAAAAGTGCTATTCATACTTGTAGTAAGGGCTGCTGACCATCCGATACCATTGGCATTATTGATGAACCACACGTTCGGCGCTTCACTAGAAGAAGAGGAGTTATCTTTAGAATCTTCCTTCTTGTCTTCATTTGAAGTTCCTCCAACATTTTCCACAACATCACCTGAGCCAAACTGTGAGGACACAACAATTTTCTCTTCACTAGTCTTGACCTTGGTTGAATAAGACTCCTGTGTTCTAGCAGAACAGCCAGATAATGAAAGGACTGCGACCATAAGTAACAAAAATTTTTTCTTCATATTCCAAAAGCTTTTCTGAAATCAGATTGCTATACATTATAGCCTTAACATCCCGCCAGCTTCGCGGTACAAAAACAGTTGACAGTTACCAATTTGTTCGCTCCCCAAAATCTTTTATGCATATAGGTAATTGCGAAATACTACATTTTAAATTTGTACAGTGATGAACTTTTTTGAAGGAGTTTCGCAAATGCCCACTTTATGCATAGTATAGCATATATTTTTAAAATAAGCTATAAGATATAAAAGATAAGGCATATAATTTAATTTTTTTTTGTTATGAGGATAATGGGCATTTGATTCCAGCTTTTTTATTTGGATTTTATGAGATTCTCCAAAACAGCCAACAGTCATTTTTTGGATTATTTGGTTTGTCCACATGTTATTTACGCATCTTTCCCACAAGCATAAGCAGCACAAATGGTTGAATTTTAAGAAAAATAACTATATAAATGATAAATGGCACAATGACATTAAAATATCACTTAATCTCTGGTATAATAAGATTACTCATCATATAAATCATGCAAGAAGAGGTGCTAATCTTATAATATATCAAATGTATAATAGCTGGAATGGCATGAGTTATGATAATGTATGTTTGGGATTGTGAAGTATAGAAAGGCATGAAGTATGTTACTATTTGAAAGTGATAATGGATATAAAAAAGTATGTATATGGAAAGAAGAAACGCCGTTTAAATATGTAGGTGAGAATAGCCTGCATTTGATTATAGAGGCTGGTGATGCTAAGTGGCATATGGGAACAATTTGTATGGAAGTGAAATTGAGTCCTGGACATATTAGCAGCTATGCAATGGTATGTATGAAATATACTAATAATCAAAAGAATAAAACAGATATTATAATTAACTTTGGAAGAGAAAGTCTCTCTTATAAATCCCAAGTATTGCCATTTAAAAGGATTGTATGTGTAGGATTGAATAAAGAATTTGCAGATGCGATAGATGAGTTTTTCAAAGAATATCCACTTGGGAAATTACCTGGTGGGACGATAGAAATATTAAGTGGAGGATATGATGAAGTGGGGTCAAGTAATGTAGCCTTTAAAAAGGTTATGGAATTATTGACGTTTGTATTTCAGCATATGGATAACTTGAGTGATAATGAATTGCAATATGAAATATTAAAGCGAATGCAAATTTAATATGTAAACATGTAAATTTAGTTTCAATGCTAATCATGATTAGTCAATATCTAAATTTCTATCATTTAGTAGTATAATTGTAATCAAATTGGGCCTGTGTTATAATATCAGTGTTGTTAATAATGACAATAATAATTCTCAATTTATAATTGTATATTTATTAGTCTGAATTTATAAGGAGAAGATGCATATATGTTTTGGGATAAAGTGTCTGGATTATATGATTTTTTTGAAACGGTATACAATGGCAGAGTGTATCAAGGTCTTGGAAAAAGAGTTGCAAAAGAAATAGGACAGAACGATATTGTATTGGAGTGTGCTTGCGGTGCAGCTGCTTGAAGCGGCAGGAGTCAATTTTAAACGACAATTTAATATCCATTCCTATAGAAAATTTTTTGAAGATGCAGGCTATAAAAATGTTGACTATTACATTGTTGATGGAAGAATGCCCTGTGCTATAGCAATTATCACAAAGCAATAAATTCCAATGTATAAGTGAATGAAACAGAGTTTATTTCATGTTGCTCTGATGGAACAAGACCAGTGATTTTTATAATTGAGCGGATTGACTATGAATAACAATTTGAAGAAAAAACTGAAAATATATATTATAGGAACAGGGTTGGATAAAAATGGAGGGGAGATGCCTCATGGACTGTACAGATGGAAGATAGATTCCTTGAAAGGAGAAGGAAGCAATGTATTGTATATTAGTGACAGGAATTCTGGCGGCTGGAAATGCACAATGGCAGAAACTATAGCAGAAAAATTGAAACTGCTGGTTATTTCAAAAAATACAATAAAAGAAAGGTTATTTGACATGGAGCAGAAACTATCCAGAGAAGAACTTGTTGATTTAGTGGAAACAATTATTAGCATACATGATAAAAAGACAGGTCGATTATTGACAGAAGAAGAACATTGCAGGTTGGTAGTAAAATTTAAGAAAGGGATTAACCATCCAGGAGGAAGTGATTTGATTTATTATCCAGAGTTAGTTGGTTTGCCTGATAGGCCAACTGTTGACGAAATTGTAGACTTGGCGATGAAGGGTATTTCTTCGGAAAAATAAATGCCAGAAGATAATGTATGTTACATTATTTTAATGAAGAACAATACAATTTTGCGCTTAATGGGATATAGAAACGGGAATTTACAGAGGTAAAATATGGCATTAGAAAAATCAATTTTTGATGATGAGATGATAGCAAAAATTTTGCGGGAAAATTGGGATATTTCTTTAATTTCATACAAAAAAATGGAATTGGGAACAGCAAATTGTTATCTTATAAATAGTGAAAATGATATTTATTTCTTAAAAGAATATCAATCTGAGATATTAGAAAGTCAAATTATTATAGAAGGTGAAATCTTAGAAAGGTTACAAGTAGAAAATATACCGTCTGCTTATTTTATAAATACGGTTACAAATGATAAATATATCAAGTATAGGGGGCATTATGTGGTTTTGGAAAAATATATTTGTGGGGATTCTTATGACTATTATAATTTCCCAGATGCAATGCTCTCGGAAATGGCAGTTATGCTTGCTAAAATACATTTGGCATTAAAAGGTTTGGATCTCCCAAGCAGCCTAGATGAGGAATGGGTAAAAACAGATGCAATTTTGAAATATAGAAAATTACAAGAGTTTATAGAAGAACATAAAGAGGATCCTTTTTATGAAAAAATAAAGGAAGATTTATCATACAAACAGTCGATTTTACAAGAGAACCAAGAGAAATTGAGAAAGGCTTTTATTGGGATTACCTACAAAAATAGTCATGGAGATTATCAAGGCTGTCAGCTCATTGGTGATGGAGACGGTATCAAAGCGGTTATAGATTTTACTGCGGCATGTAGATTACCTGTAGTGTGGGAAATCATGAGATCGTTTATTCAAACATCTCGTGCATCAAGAATCGATGGTAAGATTGATATTCAAGGGTTGTGCCGATATGTAAAAGCCTATTGGGAATATGCGCCATTGAACGCCTGTGATGTAAAATCAATGCCATATGTATATGTGTATCAATTATTAAGAAGTACATATGGATATAAAGAATATTTATTAACGGATTCTGAGGATAGAGAAGGACTGATTTCATTTGCTTTTTGGAGAACAAGAATGTGTAGAGAGGTACTTGAACATTCTGAAGAAATTGTTGATGAGTTGGTGAAGGTATTAGGAGTTAATATATAAGATTGTTATTTTATTTGTATAAAGAGCTTTACAAATTGGATTGCGGAGAAAAGATAAATATCAAGAACGGAAGCATTAACTTAAACAAATATGCGTATGATATATGATGGCATGAAGTAATTTGGGTATTGACATTGAAAATGATGATATGTATACTGCCCTTGTTTTAACCTATAAGATGATTTTTGATTTATTAGGAGATGTTTAGAAAAAATGATAAAAGTTGAAAGTTAGGAGTTCTCAAATCATCACCATATTATTTCATGTATTGGAGAAAAATTAAATGTTAATTGCCTCAAAAAATAGAAAATAACGATTGACTGTACCATTACAGGTTAGATGAATATTATAACAAAGGTGGTTGTAATGTTAATAAATGAAACCGCAAAATTGTGCAATTTAACAAAAAAGCAGTAGAATATTATACAGAACAAGGGATGGTTAATCCTGCTATATTAGAAAATGGATATAGAGATTTTTCAAAGCAGGACATAGAAACTCTAAAACAAGTTGCTTTATCAGGAAACAGTAAAATAATTTGGATACTTAATAGGAGAATAAAAATGTATTGTTCATACTGTGGTAATAATAAGGATGTGCTTCATAAATGTGAACAATGTGGCAGAAAAGAAGCTTCTTATTGTATAGGTGATTATGGCGGGGTATTAGTGGATGCTAATGAAAAAAAAGACATTGAGACACAAATAGGACTATTCTATCCAGATTCTTCAATAAAACAAATGTTAGCGTTTTGTATGATCGCTGTAGGCACAGCTTTCTTCTTTTTAATGTTTTGGTTTATGCCCCAATTTATTATGTGGGTGTTTCTCATTCTTTCATTAGCATTTTTAGTGGGAGGAATTTTTTTGTGGGCATTGGGTGGATGCATCCCCTATGCCTCATGGAAAAGAGCAGTAAAGTATATAAGGAAGCATGATTTATACAAAATACAGGTTCAGCCATTGGACTATATTGAACATCAAGGATTTTATAAAGAAAAGTATGTTTCGTTTGAAATAGAAGGAGACATGTTTGCTGAATATTTTTCTGTAAAGGATGATGTGCATGATAATCAGGATAAGATAGAACTTTGGGCATATTATCTTAAATACACAGAGAAAGAACGCAGAAATAATCAGCATCTTAAAAGATATGGTATATTTATCGTTGGAAAAGAAAGTATGAAAAGCAGCCCAGCTTTAAAATAATAAATAAAGGGGTTTTACTTTTCAAAAGAAAGGCCAAACAGGTGGCTAAAAGTGAAATTAAAAGTTGACATTTGAATGGAAATTCAATACAATAGCGTTATAAATGCTTATTTAACTGGTGATTATGGAGATATTGGATGTGAAAATAAATTCAACGATATATGAGGAAATAAAACGTAATAATGGAATGGTTACCACATCAAGGGTAACAAAGCTGGGGTATTCTAGAACGTTGTTGTATAATTATGCTAAGAATGGTCTGTTGGAGCGCTGCAGGCATGGCATTTATATTTTGCCGGGCACAGCCTATGATGATACCTATGTTCTTATGTTCTGTACAGAGAAAATTGCGTATTCCCATGAGACGGCGCTGTATTTGAACGGTTTATCGGAAACGCGCCCTTCTAAGCATATAGTGACAATTCCCAATAATGAGATGCTGCCAAATTCTCTGCAAAAAGAGTGTACATGTTATTACGTGAAGCCAGAATTGCATGATGTGGGCTTGATTTCCCAAAAAACAGCGTTTGGAAACCAGGTGCGGTGTTATAATGTAGAACGTACTATCTGTGATATTCTTCGTTCCCGAAACCGTGTTGGAGAAGAAACAGTTGCCAGTGCCCTTCAAAGCTATGCAGCTTATGAAAAAAAGGATTTAGAGCTTCTTGCAGAGTATGCAAAGCAGTTTAGAGTTACAAAAGTTATGAAAAAATATTTAAAGGGATTGTTATAAATTTGTAAAGGTTCGTTGGGGGGCGCTTCCGTGTGATGTAAGAGCAATATTAGTAAGGTATTTTACCGCCTTAGTAATATTAACGGCATGGAGGTGCTTTTTGTGTAATAGTTCAGCTGTGCAGAATGTGAATGGGCATGACTGAACTGTTACTCTTTTTGCGTGGTAAAAGTAGAAACATATTTTTCATGAAACAGGAGGGCGGAGTCAAATTAAGAGAATATGGAAAAAAATTTAACTTCCGGAAGTGTTTTTAAAAATATTGTATTTTTTTCACTGCCATACCTTTTGGCATATTTTTTGCAAACTTTATATGGAATGGCAGATTTGTTTATCGTCGGTCAGTATTATGGAGTGAGCAGCATTACAGCGGTTTCCGTTGGAAGTCAGGTTATGCATATGCTGACGGTTATGATTGTTGGTCTGGCTATGGGCTCAACAGTGACTATTGGAAAAGCAGTTGGTGCAGGAAAATCCCGTCAGGCATCTATTGCCGCCTGCAATACGGTTACTTTGTTTATGGGAATATCTATTGTAATTACTGTAGTGCTGCTGATTTTCGTAAAGCCTATTGTATCAGTGATGTCTACCCCGGCTCAGGCAGCAGCAGGTACTGTTAGCTATCTTACAATCTGCTTTATTGGGATTCCGTTTATAACAGCATATAATATTATCAGCTCCATTTTTCGAGGGCTGGGTGATTCTAAAAGTCCTATGTATTTTATTGCCGTTGCGTGTGTGTTCAATATTGCTCTGGATTATTTGTTTATTGGAATTTTTGATTTAGGGGCATCTGGGGCGGCGCTTGGCACCACACTGTCACAGGCAATCAGTGTGGTGATATCATTGTTTGTGATACTTAGAAGGAAAACAGGAGGGGCGTTAGAAAAAGGGTATTTTAAACCTCAGTCAAAAATTATGGGGCAGATATTGAAAATCGGTATTCCTGTTGCCCTGCAGGATGGTTTTATTCAGATTGCTTTTATTGTTATTACCATTATTGCAAACCGCAGGGGATTAAATGATGCTGCGGCAGTGGGCATTGTGGAAAAAATAATAGGGGTAGTGTTCTTAGTACCTTCCACTATGCTGTCTACGGTTTCTGCACTTTCTGCGCAAAATATCGGGGCAGGAAAACACAAAAGAGCAACATTGACTTTATGGTATGCTATTTTAACAACAGTAGGCTTTGGCGTGATGGTATCCATAATTGTTCAGTTTATCAGTGAGCCTATCGTGGGAATGTTCACAGGTGATGACAAAGTAATTTTGCTGGGGGGACAGTATTTGCGGGGCTATATTTGGGATTGCATATTTGCCGGTATGCATTTTTGTTTCAGCGGATATTTTTGTGCCTACGGTTTGTCGGGGATTTCCTTTTTGCATAATGTTCTTTCTATTATTTGTGTGAGAATACCTGGTGCATATTTGGCTTCCCGTTATTTTGCGGATACGCTGTTTCCTATGGGACTTGCGGCGCCTGGTGGCTCTTTGCTTTCAGTGATTATTTGTGTGATTGCGTTTATATGGAGGAGGTCAGTCTATGCACAGAGACGATTTGGAGAAGAAATATATAGACATGCAGATACAGTTAAAAGAACAAATAGACATGACAAATGAAGTGACTCCTGATAAGATAAAATGGATTGCAGGTGTAGATTTGGCATATTGGAATAGGGATGATACAGAATATGCCGTGTGTTGTATTGTAGTTATTGACTACCATACTAAAGATGTTGTAGAGAAAAAATATTTTATAGATAAGGTGGATATTCCATATATTCCGGGCTGTCTGGCATTCAGGGAGCTGCCATTGTTTCTAAAGACAAAGGAATTGCTGCAGGAATCACCGGATGTTTATGTTTTTGACGGCAACGGGTATTTGCATCCCAGACATATGGGAATTGCAACCCATGCAGGTATTATAATGAATAAGCCAAGCATGGGAATAGCAAAATCATATTATAAAATTGATGATGTAGATTACGTCATGCCTCAAAATGAAATGTTTGCCTTTGAGGATATTATAGTGAAAGATGAGATTTATGGAAGAGTTGTGAGAACTCAAAAAAATGTAAAACCCATTTTCCTTTCCATAGGAAATAAGATGGATTTACAAACGGCAATGGAGATTACCCGACATATGGTGACAAGGGAAAGCCACATACCAATGCCCACACGATACGCGGATATTATGACCCATGAGGTGAGAAGAGAATATCGGTGACCAGCGGCAGAAAAGAATTTGGAAAGAAAAAGAATAGGAATAGGAGAGATAAGTAGATGAGCATTTTTAATGTAGAATTAAAAAAAGTAGTAGATGACAGCTATGAGATTGAAATAGGATTTGAATTGGAGGATAAGCTGATTACGGATTTGAAAAACGGATTGGCAGGAAATATCCAGAAGTTTGCTGTAGTGACAGATAGTATTGTAAAAGAGTTATATGCAGATAAAATACTGGCAAAGCTGACTGAAGCCGGATATCATGCAGATTTATTTGTATTTGAAGCTGGGGAAAAGCAAAAGACAAGGGAAACGAAGGAAATGGTGGAGGATGCTATGCTGGCAAAAGGCTACCGCAGAGACTGCTGCATTATAGCGGTAGGAGGCGGTGTGGTTACGGATTTGGCAGGCTTTGTTGCGGGGACTTTTGGCAGAGGGGTTCCTTTCATCAATTATGCAACCACCCTTTTGGCGGCAGCAGATGCATCCGTGGGAGGGAAGACAGCAGTGGACACGCCTCTGGCTACTAACCTGATTGGATTGTTTAATCAGCCGGAAAAAGTTTACATTGATATAGCAACATGGAAGACGCTTCCGAAAAGGCAACTGTCAAGCGGATTGGCGGAAACAATCAAGCATGCCTGCATTGCAAGCCGCGAGTTCTTTGATTACTTGAAGGAACATATAGAGGATATACAAAATATCAATCAGGAGGCTTGTGAGCATATCGCAGATGAAAACTGCAGGGTGAAATATCAGGTTGTAATGAAGGATGAGCGTGAAAGCGGTCTCAGAGAAATATTAAACCTTGGACATACAGTGGGAAGAGCAATTGAAACTGTAAGCGATTATAAGCTGCTTCACGGGGAAGCATTATCCATTGGCATGGTGGCAGAGGTAAAGCTGGCAAACAAACTGGGATATATGACCAAGGAAGAGGGGGAAGAGGTGATTTCTTTGCTCAAGCAGGCGAATCTGCCAGTTGCTATTCCAAAATACATTGACAGGGAGGCTTTGGTGAAGAAGCTATACACAGACAAAAAGGTGAAAAACGGTCAACTTAGGTTTGTGGTGCAAAAAGGAATTGGTGATATTGTGGAGTTTAGCGAGGGTGTATTTGCAACTCCTGTGGAGGAAAGTGAGGCAAGAATTATTATTTATGATATGTAAACTATATGAAGAAGGAGATGACTTATATTGACAGCAGAAACGGATAAATTAACAAAGCTCAGCAAAGAGATATCCTATGCCCTTCGCCACGCTCCATGGGAATATGAGTTGGAGATGGATGAGGAGGGCTGGGTTCTGGTGGAGCAATTGCTGAGTGCATTGCATAAAGATGAAAAATGGAAGGATGTATCGGAAAAAGATTTTGCTCGTATCATTGAAAGCTCTGAAAAGAAACGGCATGAGATGAGTGACGGGAAAATACGGGCTTTCTATGGGCATTCTATTCCTATGAAAATTGCGAAGGAAGCAAAAATGCCGCCGGACATTCTGTATCATGGAACTGCCAGACGATTTTTAAAATCCATTCAGGAATCAGGACTTCTTCCTCAAGGCAGACAGTATGTACATTTGTCCCAGGATGTACAGACGGCACAAAGTGTGGGCATGCGCCATGACTCGAAACCTTGTATATTGAAGATAGATGCAGGTCAGGCATGGAGGGATGGTATCAAGTTTTATTATGGAAATGAAAAGGTTTGGCTGGCAGATATGGTGCCAAGCAAATATATTTCAAAATCATAATTTGGGGACTTCCATTTTTGAAAGCCCTTTTATTTTATGATGAAAAACATTGACTTTTGATTGTCCTGGTAATAAGATTATGAAAATACTGTAATGGTAATAGCTTGTTATAATGAAGAAAGGATGGGTGAAGTTTGTGATTGGAATTATTGGCGCTATGGATGAGGAGGTTGCAAAGCTTAAGGAGAGTATGACAGAGGTAACTATTACTTCAAAGGCTTCCATGGATTTTTATCAGGGTAAGTTGAAGGGAAAGGATGTCACAGTAGTAAAATCAGGCATCGGAAAAGTAAATGCAGGAATTTGCGCTCAAATACTGGTGGAAGTGTTTGCGGCAGATTGTATTATCAATACAGGTATTGCAGGTTCCTTAAATGCCCACATCAATATAGGAGATTTGGTGTTTTCCACAGATGCGGTTCAGCATGACATGGATGCCGCAGTATTTGGATATGAAGTGGGGCAAATTCCCAGGATGGATGTAAAGGCGTTTCCGGCGGACAAGGAATTGCTGGCATTGGCCCAGGAGTGCAGTAAAGATATGGATATGTCCACCTTTGCAGGAAGAGTCACAACAGGGGACCAATTTATTGCCAGCAAGGAGAAAAAAGATTGGATTGTACAAAATTTTGGAGGATATTGTACGGAGATGGAGGGTGGCGCCATTGCCCAGGTGGCTTACCTGAATCATGTGCCGTTTTTAATTATCCGCGCCATATCAGATAAAGCGGATGACAGTGCACATATGGATTACAGCCAGTTTGAGGCAAAGGCTATTGAACACAGTGTGCTTCTGCTCACCAGAATGATTGAGAAAATGTAACTATTCAGAGCCATGCAGATTTATACAAAACAGGCTGTTCAAGCTAGCTTGACAAAGACTGTTTTTATAAATCTATATGGCGAGAAGCCATACATGAGCAAAAGAAAGCTGCTTTGCAGCGATTTTGCGAATGTGGCTCTGAATAGTTCCGATAAATAATAAATAAAATATTAAATCATAATAACAAAAATTGGGATATTGAATAGTCGGAGACGTAAATACAGCAAAAATTCAAAATTTTCAGGAGGAATGGAAAGTGAGTATATGGAAAGACTATGTAGAATTTATACAAAAAGATGAGACATCGGCAGAAATTCCAGAGGGGATTGCTGTGAAATACTATATCTGCTGGCCCGATGAACCCAGGGAGATTACCGCCGAAAACTGTCAGGAAATTTTGAAAAACCTTCGAGATGGTCAGTGGGGAAGCATCTATCTTACCAATGATCCGGATTTGGAAGAGGATTGTATGGAGTTGGAAAGTGGGGAAGATTTGTTTGCTCTGCAGTATTTGAGAGATAACAGTGGCGGTGTGGGTGAGGAGGCTGCATGGTTTTCTACCTATGATCCGGCGTATCTGGATTCGGATGAGGAGACGGATATTGATTGCTCTGATGGTCAATCCATCATTCTTCGCAAGTATACCACCACAGATAAGGATGCTGTGATGACCGCCATTGAATATTACATTCGCACCGGAAAACTGTGGAATGGCATCCAATGGATGAAGAACTGGAGGGGATTGACCGAAGAAGATAAATAGTCGAATTTTTTAGAAAAGAAGAATCGATTACAAAATTAAAAAGACGCAGTTATATTAGTTGGGGGCGGTGATGGTCATATAGATACAGACTATATACAGCATGTACGTTTTTGTACTATATGAACTGCTCTAACATCCATGATGCAATATATAGCCATAACATCAATGAAAGTCCTGCAATTAATGATAAAAACGCACTTTGGGAATTAAATAGTATTTTGGATTTTTTTGCAAATAATGAGTCACTTAAATTCCCATTTGGGAAACGGGTAATTCATAATATTAAGGAGGCGTATATGAACAGTGAAAATACAAATTGGGGACAAAGTGTGACAGGTGTTGTAATTAAAAACGGCAAGGTACTGCTTGCACGTCATACATATGGAAGTGGGAAAGATATGCTTATCATACCAGGAGGTTATGTGAATTTTGGTGAGACACCACAAGAAGCATTAAAACGTGAATTTATGGAAGAAACCAAGATTGAAGTGGAACCATTAGATATTATTGGTATTAGATTTAATTTGCATGATTGGTATATTGCATTTAGGGCAAAATATATTTCTGGTGACCCCACATCTGACAGTAATGAAAATAGTGAAGTTTTATGGCTGGATGTTAAAGAAGCTTTGTCAAGAATTGATGTTGCAGAACTCACAAAAAAATTAATATTGAGTGCTGTTTCTGAAGAAAATGGATTATACTATAATAAAGAATATGAGGGAAATGAAAAATATGCACCAAATTCTTTATATTGTCTGTAATTAGCATATACCAGAGTAAATACCAGATGATAGAATTGAATCATTAGGTTTTACTAAAAGTATGGAGTAATAAAAATAAAAAGAAAGGAAATGCCAAGTATGATTTCTAATAACTGGAGTAATAACATGGCATGGTATGTAATATGGAAAAAATAACAAGCTTTACAATTGACCATTTAAAGCTGCTGCCGGGAATTTATGTGTCTCGGAAGGATAAGATTGGAGCAGAAACAGTGACAACCTTTGACATTCGCATGGCAAGACCGAATTTTGAACCTGTGATGAATACAGCTGAGGTACATACAATAGAACATTTGGGTGCTACTTATCTCAGGAACGAGAAAGAGTGGTCTGATAAGGTGATTTATTTTGGACCTATGGGGTGCCGAACCGGATTTTACCTGGTGCTGGCAGGAGATTTGGAATCAAAGGATATTGTGGAATTAGTTACACAGATGTATCGGTTTATGAGTGATTATGAGGGGGAGGTTCCGGGAGCCAGTGCAAAGGATTGCGGCAATTATTTGGATTTGAATCTGAATATGGCAAAATATTTGGCAGCAAAATTTGTACATGAGGTACTAGAGAATATTTCGGATGAGAGGTTAATTTATCCGGATTAAAGTGCCGCAGACATTATGTATTGATTAAAGACAGAGAGTGTTTTCACATCTTTATGAATTGGGTTTGCCGATTTTGGCGGCATGTCTGGTACATTGTAAAATAGACAAGTGATAGGACTGGTTATTTATTGGGTGATATATTAGATGTATATAAAAAGGAGTGTGCTGTTATGAAATATATTACAAGAGGAACTTGTTCACGGGAGATTGAGTTTGAGGTAGATGGAAATATTATTCAAAGTGTGAAGTTTGTTGGAGGATGTGCCGGAAATACAGCAGGTGTGGCAAGTTTAATTCAGGGTATGGACATCCACGAGGCGATTTCAAGAATTAAAGGGATTGATTGTAAGGGCAGAGGAACCTCCTGTCCCGACCAGCTTGCGCTTGCATTGGAAAAATATTTAAAAGAGCAGGAAGCTTAATTGAATTAGTAAGAAAATCAAAGTGATTGTTCATTCATACAAAGAAAAAATAAGAAAGGACGCTTCATAGGAGGAGTGTCCTTTTGGCATATAAAAGAGTGGATAATGATAGTTGGAAATTTAAAATTTGAAAGTGATAGAATACATTTTTGAGGAAAAGCAGGAAAAAGATATTATAATATATAGAATTAAGGGCAAAAGATAGATAAAATGTTTTGCCAGTTAGTGGTATATAATATATTGGGTGAAGGAACAAATAGGATAAATATAAATAGGATTTGGCAGTTATTGTTTTGGACAAGGATATTGGCATTACAACAGTTTCAGTGTAAAATAAGATAGAAATTTGTCGAACGATTGTTGACATTCCCCTCTTTCAAAAATAATGACTCTTGCTTATAATAGAGAGTATATATTTTTGAAGGAAGGGGAGTTTTTTATGTATATTTTTATTTTATTTATGGTGCTGCTGGTGTTAGGTACGTTGAGTCAATGCGTCTTATATATTTTTTATGGGAGTCTGGCACAGGAGGCGCAGAATATGTACAAGACCAATCATAAGCTGTTAAAGCAAATTAAATTGAAATATGAGAATTACTACAGCTTAGGGATGAAGGTGGCAAACATGGAAGCGTTTCTAGGGAAAATGCTCTGTAAATATAGAATTGGGGGAATATCCATACATGGGTGGAGACAGTGTAATAAATGGTGCGCATTTTTAAGCCTTGCCGCAGGCTGGGTAAGCGGACATGCCCTGGAGGGGTTGTCATTGGCGGCGCTGTTTATACTGTTTGAGCAGATTATGGGATTGGATGTAAAGGAGAAGCTGCTCTATTGGAATATGGAGGATTTTTTGGAAAATCTTCTCCAGTACCGCTTAGCATCTATGGAGGAGAAAGAAGAGCAGGAAGAAAAAATACAGGAAGCGCCGGAGGCAATGGCAGCGGCAGCAGACGAAAACACACAGCCCCAAAATACATTTAGCTCTGTGGATGAGAAAATTATCAATGAAATACTGGCAGAATTTTTAGGATAAACCTTGTATATTTTTTACAAAAAAGCTATAATGTTATTGGAAATTTTTGTAACAGTTCCGTTAGGATTTTGCATGTACTGCAAAGTCCGTGAGAATAGGTGTATTCAATTTTTATCCAAATTTGCTTAAGGATTAAATAGTATAAATGTAAAGGAGATGGAAAAATGGCAAAAGTAACATTTGACTATGCAAAGGCAAAAGGTTTTATCAGTGACGATGAAATTCAAATCATGAAAAAACTGGCAGAGGATGCAAAACAGACTTTAGTTTCCAAAAGTGGTGCAGGAAATGATTTTCTTGGATGGATTGACTTGCCGGTAGATTATGACAAGGAAGAATTTGCCAGAATCAAAGAGGCGGCAAAGAAGATTCAGGGAGATTCCGACGTGCTTTTGGTAATCGGTATCGGCGGCTCCTACTTAGGCGCTCGGGCAGCCAATGAATTTTTAGGTCACAGTTTCTACAATAATATTTCCAAAGAACAGAGAAAAACACCTGAGATTTATTATGTGGGCAACAATATTAGCAGCACTTATATTGCTCATTTGCTGGAGGTAGTTGGAGACAGAGATTTCTCCATCAATATGATTTCCAAATCAGGTACAACAACGGAGCCGGCTATTGCTTTCCGCGTCTTTAAAAAGAAATTGGAAGAAAAATATGGCAAAGAGGAAGCTGCTAAGAGAATCTATGCCACTACGGATAAGGCAAGAGGAGCCCTGAAAAATTTGGCGACGGAGGAAGGTTACGAGAGCTTTGTTGTACCGGATGATGTGGGCGGACGTTTCTCTGTATTGACTGCGGTAGGTTTGCTTCCAATCGCTGTCAGCGGTGCGGATATAGACCAGCTGATGGCAGGTGCGGCAAGCGGAAGAGATAAGGCACTCAATGCGCCGTTTGAGGAAAACGACGCCATGCTCTATGCGGCTGTCCGCAATATTCTTTTGCGCAAAGGCAAATCTGTGGAGATTGTAGCAAACTATGAGCCGAGCATGCACTATATTTCAGAGTGGTGGAAGCAGCTGTACGGTGAAAGTGAAGGAAAAGACCAAAAGGGAATATTCCCGGCAGCAGTGGATTTGACAACAGATTTGCACTCTATGGGTCAGTTTATTCAGGATGGTGCAAGAATTATGTTTGAGACGGTGCTCAATATTGAGGAATCTAAATGTGAGATTCTCTTGGAGGAGGAACCAGTTGACTTAGACGGCTTGAACTATTTAGCAGGCAAGAGTGTAGATTTCATTAACAAGAGCGCCATGAATGGAACAATTCTGGCTCATACTGATGGCAGTGTGCCTAACTTAATGGTAAATATACCAAAGGCGGATGCTTTCTATCTGGGCGAATTATTCTATTTCTTTGAGTTTGCGTGCGGTGTCAGCGGCTACTTGCTTGGAGTGAATCCATTTAATCAGCCTGGAGTGGAAAGCTATAAGAAGAATATGTTTGCTTTGCTTGGAAAGCCGGGATTTGAGAAGGAAAGGGAAGAACTGTTAAAGAGATTATAATTTACAGGGATTATCATAAAGCGGTTGATATAAAATAAATTACCACCATATATTCGAATAATCTGGATAAGAAAAAACAGCAGAACGTACATTACTTAACAATGTATCTTCTGCTGTTTGTCTCTTTTATCCTTGGTCAATGTTTTTAATCTTCCTCTAATACTTGAAACTCTAAATAATGGAAATCAATCTCTTCAATAAAACTATCTTGATAAAACCGACATTTGCTGTGCTTCTGAAAATCGGAAATTGTGGAATCCAGCCAAATAGGTTTTCCTAAATCAAATTCATAGCAGGTGTCCTCTAGAGCCTGAAATACCTTTTTTGTGCGGTTTAATGAGTGATTGTCCACTGTGATAACAGTATCTTTTAACATGTGATTTTTTTTATCAAATAATCTGCTCCAAATGCGCATAATTGTCCTCCGATTTTTTCTATGGCGGGGTTGCTAAAGGGTTTGCCAGCTTGAATTGGGATATTCACTATGATAATTGTGAGAATACTTCTCCTATGCTTCCGGTTATTGCCAAATCAGCATGAGTGTCTCTGGCGGTAGCTGATTTGTTAATCAACACCAAATGTTCTCCGTTAAAATAGTCAATAAAGCTGGCGGCAGGATACACGGCAAGGGAAGTTCCTCCGATAATTAGAGTGTCCGCATTGCTGATAGCTTTCAGTGCCCCTTGTATCGTGTTATTGTCAAGACCTTCCTCATATAATACCACATCCGGTTTTATATAGCTGCCGCAGGAGCAAACGGGAATCCCAGGGGCTTTTAGCATATATTTGGCATCGTAAAATGCATGGCAGTTTTCGCAGTAATTGCGGTGTACACTTCCGTGAAGCTCGTACACGCACTTGCTTCCGGCCGCCTGGTGCAGTCCGTCAATATTTTGCGTTACCACAGCTAAAAGCTTGCCTTCCGCCTCCCACTGGGCCAATTTTTTGTGGGCGGCATTGGGTTTTGCATCTAAATACAGCATTTTATTTTTATAGAAACGAAAGAATTCCTTTTTGTTTCTTATATAGAAGGAATGACTTAATATAGTTTCAGGAGGGTAGTCGTATTCCTGGTTATATAATCCGTCGGTGCTTCTAAAATCAGGTATATTGCTTTCGGTGGATACACCGGCGCCGCCGAAAAATACAATTTTGCTGCTGTTGTCTATGATTTCCTGTAATTTTACAATCTGTTCGTCCATATATTTTCCCCATTTCTCTTTGAATTATCATTTCTGATACACGGTTTTACCTGTAGCTGCCGGAAGCTTTGGCACAACATACAGGTGTTAGATTGATTGTTCGTTACTATTATCCCTCAAATACTAATATTTGTCAAAAACCTATTTGCTATTCTGAATAAATTTATATATAATGTTACATAACTCACAAACATAAATGAACAGGAAGGATGCAGGCGAAATGAAGCGTGTGTGGAACAGAATAATCATAGATGGAATCGGCGGAATGAGTATAGGAGTATTTTCTACATGGATACTGGGAACAATGATTGCAGAAACAGCAGTTTATATACCAGGGACGATAGGCAGCTATATGGTTATGGTTGCCAATGTGTTAAAGACTCTCACAGGTGCCGGAATTGGGGTGGCAATGGCGGTAAAGATAGGAGCAGGTTCCCTTCTTGCATTATCTGGAGGCCTGGTTGGTATGATAGGAGCCTTTCCACTGTTGTCCTCCCCCATTGCTTATGGAAAGCCGGGGGACATGCTGTGTGCTTTTGTCTGTGCATTTCTTGCCTTAAATATAGGAGGACTTGTGTGCGGCAGGACAAAAGCAGATATTTTTTTGACTCCTATTGTAACGGTAGGCTGTGGGGCGGTTCTGGCGTTCTTTATTGGCCCGTACAGTTTAAGGTTTACGAAGTATCTGGGACATCTTGTCACCATGGGGATGGAGCAGAAACCCATATTGATGAGTATTATCGTTGGCGTGTTGATGGGAATGCTGCTGACATTTCCTGTGAATAGCGGTTGGATTGCTGCGGTATTTCATGTGGGGGGACTTGCAGGAGGGGCGGCTGTGATTGGCGGCTGTTGTCAGATGGTAGGTTTTGCGGTTATGAGCTTTCGTGAAAATGGAGTTACAGGTCTTTTTTCACAAGGTATAGGAACATCTATGCTGCAGATGCCTAATATTATTAGAAAACCAACCATATGGCTTCCGCCCATTATTGCCAGTGCACTGTTAGCCCCTGTAGGCACGGTGCTGCTGGAAATGAAGTGCAATGCATCTGGTGCAGGAATGGGAAGCTGTGCATTTATTGGTCAGATTGCCTCCTATCATGCTATGGTGGGACAAAACGGAATTGCGCTTACTCTATTAAAAATATTTGGGATGCATCTTTTGATGCCGGCCATTGTAACTATGCTTGTCGGGGAGGGAATGAGAAGAATGAATTTGATAAAGTCGGGGGATATGGCAATACGCTGGTAAGAAGACTTGAGAAGCAGCTTGTGTTATTTGCTAGGAAGGTACAGAATTGGAAATATAGAAATAGAAAAAGAGGAAGGTACAGGAAAGTATGGCAGAGTTTAATATTTTATATGGTGGAATCTCGGAGTTGAATCAAGTGAAGGAAAGTTTAACTCAGAGTGTTTCCCTTCAAGGACAGCTAGAACAAATCAGTGAAGAGAAAAAACAGTTAGAAATGAAGATAGAGACCTTGTCGGAGCAGATGAAAAATAAGTCTCAGCAGATGGTGGAGAGCAGAAGAGCTGAACTCGCTTCTGGTTTTGACAAAGATATACAAAAGGAAAATATAAAACTGAGAGAGATACGAAATAAGAGAGAGCGTGCCTTAAAAAAAGGAATAGAGAATCGAATCAGCCAGGAGACAGCACTGCTTCGGGATGAAAACAAGAGAATCAAGGGGGAAATAAAAGAGGCTTTTAAGCAAGATAGAGTTCCTGGGTTTTGCAACAGTACACTATTTTACGGCTTATTTATGCCAAAGGGAATTCGTGAGATTTTTATTTTTGTGATGGCTATATTACTGTTTGGAATCGGGGCTCCGGTTTTGCTGTGGAATGTAGTGGAGGAAAAATGGTTTTTTAAGTTTTTGACTGTATTTTTTTACTTTGCCGTTCTAGGAGTAACATATTTTCTTATATTTGCCTACACAAAGGACAAGCATCAACAGACCTTGGAGGAAAGAAGACCAGACAGACAGCAGTTTCTAGATAATAAAAGGGAAATCAATAAAATCACACGTTCTATAAAAAAGGATAAAAATGAGAAACAGTATAACCTCACTTCCTTTGACAAGGATATTTACAAGATACAGGAGAGAATACAGGCAATAGGAGAAAATAAGAAAAAAGCCCTGAATGAATTTGAGGGAAATACAGTGTCTAAAATTGTGGAGGAGGCCACAAAGGAGCAGCGGAGTGAAATTGAAGAGCTTAAAAAGCAGGAGGAAGAAAAGAGCAGCCATATTTTGGCTTTAGAGAATCAACAAAGTCAATTGTCAGCAAGGATTGCATCAGAATACACTGCATATTTAGGCGCCGCCTACATGACAATTGACAAGATAGACCAGTTGATTAATATGATTTCATCGGGACAGGCTGGTACGATTCAAGAAGGGATAGACATTTTATCACACCAAGAGCAATAAAATCGGCAATGTCCATCACAAGTGAAAGAGATGTGGTCTGCAGCAGCAGATGTTCATACTTTCCACTTGTGTTTACGATACCGGTTATGGATATATCTCCCACATGGGGCAGAGATTTGTTTACTCCTAGCCCGGGGCGAAGAGGGGAGGAATGAAGAGTCACATAACCAATATGGGAGGATTGACCGAGAGAGGCGTCCACTGCGATAATAAAAGCATGGGGATGCTTCTTTTTAATTATCTCAATGGTTTCAGTTAAATTTAGAGCATGTACAGGGTGTTTTAAAGTACCATAAATGTAAAAGTCCTGTCTTTCATATTTTTTCAATTTATATCCAACTAAAGGGCCCAGACTGTCTCCTGTGGAGCGGACGCTGCCGATGCATAAGCATATAATAGGCGTTTTTTGTTGTGATTGACATATAAAACGATAGAGGCATTTGCCAAACAGCTCAGCTTCCCGCTGTATTGCCTGGCTGCGTGTTCCTGATAAATGGGCCTTTTTAAAAAAGTACGTTTTCATTGTTTACATATTTACCCTTTCTTTCAACCTTCTGGTTATGCCGAAAAAGGCGGCACAAGCAATCGGGTTCTTTTTTATCAGTATTTACAAATTGATGAATATTCAACCATAATAATAATAAAAAAATTTAGAGATAATACAACAAAAAGTGACGAAGCTATATCGATTACATCAGAATAATTACGGATTTTGCAGGGATTTGTCAATGAAAAGTTGGAATACTGTGCAGGATTCGACAAAGATATCATAAAGATTATGCTAAAATAAGGAAACGCGGTCTTAGGTTAAGGCAATCTATTACAAAAACAGCGTTAGAGTGGGAATATTTTACATAACTAATTATGGAGGGATTATTTTGATTGAAATTGTATATAAGGAAGAAGAGAAGGATTTAGACAAGAAAAAAGCATTAAAGCTGCCTAAAAATGTACAGCAAATTGGAAATATCAAGGATTATCAGAAGGTATACATAGAAGACCGAGTGATACAATACCTTATGGAGAAACCATATAGTGAATCCGCTCTAAAGTATGGTGTACTTTTAGGAGAAATTAAGCGAGGCAATGGACATGCCTATATTTTTGTGCAGGGGTTTGTGCAGGTAAAAAGCAGCGGGGAAGATAAAATATGTTTTAATGAGATGGTGTGGAGTGATATCTATGAGCAAATGCGCCAGTATTATCCTACAAAAGAAGTGATTGGTTGGTTTTCCTTTCAATACTGTCAGGGGGAATTGGACGAGCTCACTGTTCGTAAAATACATTTGGATCACTTTGCAGGTAATGATAAAATATATTTACAAATTATCGAGGATGAGCAGGAGGAAAAAATATATACCTACAATAACGGAACGATGCAGGAGAGAGGAGGGTATTATGTTTATTTTGAAAAGCATCAGGACACCATAGATTATATAGATGAGATATCTTATCTTTCCTCCTATGAAGAAAAACAGCAGCAACAGCAGAAATCCTATGGTTCCTTCCGCACTACCTTGAGGGAGCTGCAGGCGGGCAAGGAAAATAAAAAACCATTTGCTCTTGTCCATGCAGCCTCCTCCTTTCTTGTTGTCATACTTTTGGTGGCGGTTATCGCTACGATGAAAAATTATGGGGAGATGACAAATATACGCCAGTCTATTGAGGAGCTGGCACAGAAGGTCACCAGACAAAATTCCAAGGAAACCGACCAGTGGGTGGAAGCGGAGGTAAAGGAGGTTCAGGGAAATGTGACGAAAAAGCCAGATGGTAAGGAACAGGATAAAAGCACACAGAAGGATAAAACAACACAAAAGAGTGAAACAGAAAAAACTTCCTCCAGGCAGGAGGAGAGTACCATAAATGAAGAAAAAACCACAAGCAGCCAGGAGACAAAAGAAACAGTTAAGGAGACGGAAGTTCAAACTACTGACAGTACAGCAGAGCAGACAACAACAGAGGCTACAGTGCCGGCAAATCAAGATGAGAAGGTTTATATTGTACAAGCAGGAGAAACACTTGGGGCTATCAGTACGAAAATATATCATACAATAGGAATGGTAGAAGAAATTAAAGAGAGAAACGGAATAGAAGATGGGGATAAGATTTATGAAGGACAAAAATTATATCTTCCTTAAATGAATAGAGAATGTTATAATAAAAAAATGTATCATTGAGAATATAGGGTTAAGAATATATCACTTTGGCGGTTAATGGCTGTTAATTATGGCAAAATTCAGACATCTACAGTCAAGGTATATGCCAAGACATATCATAAAATGTGTAGAGGAACAAATTATATGGAAAAACAAGAAACAAATGACTATATCAGTAAAATAAAAAAACATAAGAGAAAAATTCGGATTGCAGTTGCTGTCATTGTGTTAATGATAATCTGTACTGTTGTAGTTATCAGTATCGTAATTAGAAATAAAAAGTATAACTCTTACCAGATTGTGGAGGAGTATGCCATGGATGACATGATTGGAGGAGAATATTATAACTTTGGTGATTACATATTGAAATATAACAGTGATGGTATTTGTTGTTTAAAGGGAAAAACTCCTGTTTGGAACCAAGCATTTGAAATGCAAAATCCAGTTTTGGATATCTGCGGTAAATATGTAGCCGTCGGTGAGAAAAATACAAATAAAATATACATATTTAACACGGAGGGACAGCAGGGGGAGATTAATACCCAGTATCCTCTTGTTAACTTGGCAGTTGCGGAGCAGGGAGTTGTGGCGGCAGTGCTGGAGGCGGATGATGCTAATTATATTGAAGTGATAGACAGCAATGGAATGGAATTGGTTACAGGCAGAACCGTGCTCAATGGAGATGGCTATCCAATAGACTTGTCCCTTTCTAATGATGGAACAAAACTGATAGTTTCTTATTTAAAGGTAGATGAGGAGCAATGCAAAACTTCTATTGCATTTTATAATTTTTCTGAAATAGGGAAAAATGAGATTGACCGACTAATGGCAGGGTTTAATCAATATGATACAGCAATCGTGCCAAAGGTGGAATTTTTAAATAATGACACAGCATGTGCATTTGCTGATGACAGATTTACCATATATTCCATGAAGCAAAAGCCAGAGATTGTCTGTGAGGAAATGATTGACCAAAAAATAAAGAGTATTTTTTACAATGATTCCTATATAGGATTTGTTCTGCACAATGAAAATTTAGAAAATCCTAACACATTGAAGGTATATAATTTAAAAGGACGGCACATTTTAAGTAAGAATTTTGATTTCTCTTATACGGACATTGGCTTTGCCAAGGACAGCATTGTAATGTACAATGACGAGGAATGCTCCATAATGTCGTTAAAGGGAGTGGAAAAATACAGGGAGACATTTGTAAATGGTATAATAGAAATTCTTCCTTCTAAAAATACATACGAATACTTGCTGATGGATATTGACGGAATCAAAAAGATAAAATTGAAATAAGGAGAGTACGAAAATGGGAAAATTGGTTTTAGCAATACTAATTGTCTATATTATATGGATGGCAGAACGAGGATATCGCAGAGGGTTTGTGCGAACTATATTTTCTATTGCTGTAGTGTTGGTATCTGTATTGTGTGCTACAATATTTGGACCTATGGCGGGAAGATGGATGATTGAAAATGAAACTATATATGGCATAGTAGAAAAACAAGTAGACCAGGTGATTGGAGAACACCTTGAGAACAATTCTAAAGAATTAAAGGATTTGGTAACGCAAAAAAACATGACGGAGTTGATGGGGCAGGACAAGCAGTTTGAAAAACAATGGGAACAAGCGATTGAGCAAGTGGGAGTTTGGGTGGAGGAGCTTCCGGTGCCAAAGAAAATGAAACAGGAAATAAAAAAAGAAATAGATAAAGTACAGGATGGGCAGTGGAAGGAGAAATCCATTAAAGAGATGGTAGTAGGCAGCATTACGGAGTCTATTTTACAAACGGTTGGGTACATTCTTGTGTTTGCCATTGTTTCCGTACTGATGAAAGTTCTGTTTGGCATATTGGTGGGAATGACAAGTTTGCCCATTCTTCATCACGTCGATAAGCTTGCAGGGTTAGCCGCAGGTTTTGTGCAGGGTGTCTGTATTATATGGATTGCCGGTGTTTGTATTTATATGATTAGCAGCACTTCTGCAGGTCAATCAATTATCAATGTGATTTATTCTAATTCTGTGTTGACTTGGATTTATGAAAACAATATTTTTCTGTAAATTTATAAAAAAAGCTATTGACACCAATCGACAGTTGTGCTAATC
>CAJTQG010000041.1 GCA_910578605.1 uncultured Lachnospiraceae bacterium
AATACTATTATACTTATCCTCAGTATCCAACTATTCGTAAAACTGTCGTTTTGCGAATAGTTATATATGTCTATATTCCTCTTCTTAATGAACAAACCCAATAAGAATCTTTTACAAATAGATATAGAAAGGTATAGAAAGGATTTGCTATATGAAACTACAACAATTATTGAGTTATACTAGAAAAGCAATTGATACATACGCCATGATTGAAGATAATGACAAAATTGCAGTTGGCGTATCCGGCGGCAAAGACAGTTTAGCATTGCTGCAGGCTTTACATGGACTGCAGAGATTTTATCCTCATCCTTTTTCCCTGACAGCGATTACGGTAGATTTAGGATTTGGTATTCAGGACTTAGACAAAATAAAAAACTATTGTGAAGGCTTTCAAATTCCTTATTATGCAGTTAACACAGATATTGGCAACATTATATTTAATGACAGACAGGAAACGAATCCTTGCTCCCTATGTGCAAAAATGAGAAAAGGCGCATTAAATACTAAGGCTAAGGAACTAGGCTGCCATAAAATTGCCTATGCCCATCATAAAGATGATATCATTGAAACTATGCTGCTCTCTTTAATATTTGAAGGACGCTTCCATTCTTTTTCTCCTAAAACCTACTTAGACAGAATGGATTTAACGGTAATACGCCCAATGATGTTTGTAAACGAAAAGGATGTAATTGGTTTCCAGCATCTTTATCAACTTCCAGTTTTAAAAAACCCCTGTCCTGCTGACGGACACACAAAGCGTGAATATGCTAAGAACTTATTAAAACAACTTAATCATGAGCATCCTGGCGCGAAGGAGCGTATGTTTCGGGCAATTTTAAATGGACGAATCCCTGGTTGGCCGGAACAATAATACCACAACCAAAAACAAATTGCTCCATTTAATTTATTATTTTTATATTTCACAATCCCTACTCTAATAAATCTGTAAAAGGAGAAAAATATATGAATTATACAAAAAATAAATCCTATCATGAGCAGCTTGCTATTGACAATACTGTAAAGCTGCGTGAGCTTTTATCTGAACTACCTAAGTTTTTAGGCGATTTTTTTCGTGGTATTGAACCAACCACCTCCGCTAGAACAAGGTTGGGATACGCCTACGACTTAAGAATCTTTTTTCGCTTTATTTTGGAATATAAAGAATATGCTATCCCCTGCAATACAACAAAAGATAGTTCAGCTTCCCCAAATCTTTCCTCAAATATGAGTGAAATCCCTTTATCTGTCTTAAATGATATTGCTCCAGAAGATATAGAGGAATATATGCAATATTTAAAATACTATCAAAATGGTACAAAAGAATACACCAATGATGAGAGAGGAATTTCAAGAAAGTTATCATCCCTAAGGACTATGTACCACTACTTCTACAAAAAACAGCGTATTTCACAGGATCCTACTACTATTGTTGATGCCCCAAAACTTCACGATAAAAATATTATTCGACTTGAGGTAGATGAAGTCAGCCGATTATTGGACGAAGTAGAGTCAGGGGACAATTTAACTGAAAAACAAAAAGAATATCATAAAAAGACAAAAATTAGAGATTTAGCGCTGCTTACTCTTCTTCTAGGCACTGGTATGCGTGTATCTGAATGTGTGGGAATTGATATTTCTGATATAGATTTTGAAACTAATGGAATCCGTGTAATCCGCAAGGGAGGAAAAGAAGTCATCCTTTACTTTGGAGATGAGGTTTGTGATGCACTTTTGCAGTATCTAGGAGAACGAAAAAAAATAAACGCCGCCTCTGGACATGAAAATGCACTCTTTCTATCTATGCAAAAAAAGCGTATCAGCGTAAGAAGTGTGGAAAAATTAGTAAAAAAATATGCACAGCTTGTCACTACAATGAAAAAAATCACTCCACATAAGCTGCGCAGCACCTTTGGCACTACCCTATATCAGGAAACCGGCGATATTTATCTAGTAGCAGACGTTCTAGGACACAGTGATGTAAATACAACCAAACGTCATTACGCAGCAATTGATGAACAACGAAGACGCAGTGCCAAAAATATTGTAAAACTGCGAGAACCATAAAATGCTTTTTCATTTGTACTCATTGGAGTAATAATATACCACCAAACTGTTTCCCGCATGGATTGTCTCCTGTGACAATCCATTTATTTTTTTTATTTCTTGAACATAGCTAGACATTTCTTCTTGAGTTTCACAATACTGCTCAGCAATAGACCATAGACTGTCTCCGTATTCAATAGTGATGCTTGTATAATATTTATACTGGGAATTTGGCCTTTGATTGCCCTTTACAGCAGTTATAGTGTGAAATATGCCCACCCCAACAAAAAACGCTAGAATAAGGGAAATTGCCAGAATCTTGCCGCAATATACTTTCTTCTTTCTTGTTTTTAAAATATAATTCGTTATGTGATGGATTTTTTTAATAAAAGAATTATTACATATCTTCATCATTTATCTACTCCTTTCGAACATTCTTTCCGAACATGTATTCGCATCATGTTAATAGTATATATTAGGAACAAATGTTTGTCAATATTTTCTCAAAAAAACAAACAAATGTTTTTACAAACAAATGTTTGCAATTTTAAATAAAGTGTGATATACTTACTGCAAACAAATATTCGAAAGGAGTTTTTGCTTATGGCTTATGGAAAGATTACACCAAAGCAATCTGAAATATTAGACTTTATTAAATTAGAAATTTTAAATAAAGGATATCCACCTTCTGTGAGAGAAATCTGTGAAGCTGTTCATCTAAAGTCCACCTCCTCTGTTCACTCCCATTTAGAAACATTGGAGAAAAACGGATATATTCATCGCGATCCCACCAAGCCAAGAACAATAGAGATAGTAGATGATAACTTTAATCTGGTAAGACGGGAGGTAGTCAATGTTCCTATTGTAGGACGCGTGGCCGCCGGAGAACCTATATTGGCTGTGGAAAATATAGAAAACTACTTTCCTCTCCCTGCTGAATATATGCCTAAGGAAGAGAGCTTTATGCTAAAAGTGAAAGGTGAAAGCATGATAAATATCGGCATCTTTGACGGCGATTTAATTCTTGTACAAAAACAAAAAACATGCCAGAACGGAGATGTTGTTGTGGCTCTTGTAGAGGACAGTGCCACTGTGAAAACATTTTACAAAGAAAAGGATCATATTCGCCTTCAGCCTGAAAATGATTCTATGGACCCTATCATTGTTCCAAATGCTGAAATTTTAGGTAAAGTTACCGGACTATTTCGTGTGATGAAATAATCAAATCAAAAAAATGGCAAATATACTAGAAATAATAACATATTAGATAATCATAAAAGCTTAACACATGTATGTTATATATCCTATAGATATTATCAAAATATCCAAAATATAAAAAAGACCAGAATATTCATATTCCCAAATCATAGATGCTTTCTACTGCTGATTCTTCTACAGGGGTATAGAATATTCTGGCTTTTTTATGTTCTTACATAATTTAAATAATTTTATATTATAGGATGGTAGATACCATAATTGACCGTTAATCATAGTATCGCCAAAATGAATTACCGAATCACTTTTTACAGATTATGGTAATCAATATCCTTTCCGTCCTTCCAAATTCGCTCTAAATCATAAAATAGACGCTGTTCTTCATTAAAAACATGAATAATAATATCATTGTAATCCAACAGAATCCAATTACCAGAAGAATATCCCTCTACTGCCCTTGTCTGATAGCCAGCCTTTTCCATTTCATCTTCTACATGGTCCACCAACGCCTGAACCTGGTTCACATTGGAACCACTGGTAATAATAAAATAATCCGCAATGACAGACACGTCTTGAATATCAATAATACGGATATCTTCCCCTTTTTTATTTTCCAATGCCTGGTATGCCACCTTAACCATTTCTTTAGAATTTTTTTCCATAAAATGTTTCCTCCTTCAATTATGTTTTTAGTAATGACATATATGTTTCTTATTAAGATATTTATATTTCTTTTAAGATATTTATATTTCACTGCAATTATGTTTTTATTGCTTTGAAGATATTTTAAATAAACTATGTTCGCTTTGTTAAATTGCTATAATAATCATAAGTCTCTTTTGTAATGCTATCTACAGAAACTTTTTTTTCTTTTAAATATTTTAATGTATTTTTCAAAATAATACAAATTGCACCATCTAAATAACAAAATGCCTGTTCACGAATTTGAGGAAGGTTTTCATCCTTAGTGCGAAGAGGTTCAATATAATCCGCCACAAAAACAATCTTTTCCAATAATGTCATATCCGGCTTCCCTGTCGTATGACAAGAGATGGCAGATAAAATCTCTTCATCTTCGATATGGTATTTTTTCTGAGCATAGAAAGCTCCCAATTTCCCATGAAGCAGAGATGGATTTTTCTTTTCCTCCTCCTTGATAGGAAGCTTAAATTTTACACACTTTTCATATATTTTATTTGAGGAACCATATTTTCCACAATCATGCAGTAAACCAGCCAATGCCGCTTTTTTAATATCACAACCATAACGCATGGCAAGTGATGCACTGGTGTATGCTACTGATAGTGTATGCTCAAATCTGTCATGATCTAATTTTTTCTTCAGCTGCTTTTTTATGTCAAAAAATTCTTCCCACATGCTCTGCACTTCCTTCCATACTGTTAAAATCTTCACAACTCACCCCATATAAAAATTGTTCATAAATACCTATTAATATCTTACAATTGCTATTATCATTATATTACATTATTTTTGTACTACATACAACTTATTTTGATAAATGTATTTTTCTACATCTGAACAGACAAAATAGCGAATACTTTTCCCCTCCTTCACCCGATTTCGCAAATCGGTGGAGGAAATATCTATCCCGGGCACAGGTAATATCCGAATATCACATAGATAATGCTCCCGCAGCTCTCTGATTTTCTCCTCCAATTTATCACAGTCTATATCATTACGCCCAGCTGCCACAAGAACAGCATTTTCCAAAATTGTCTCCGGCTCAAACCATTTTTCTATCTCAAATAAGGAATCTCCACCTACTATAAAATAAAATTTACAGTCAGGGTACTCCTTCTTCAATCTGTTCATCGTTTGAGCTGTATAGCTAAAACCATCCTTTTTGCACTCATAGTCACTGTACTCTAAATGAGGATTATCTGCTATCGCCAACTGTGTCATCCGGCATCTATGGTGCTGCTGGGTAATCGGATGATCACTCTTGTGAGGCGGATTGCCCGATGGCATCACCCACACACTATCCAATCCAAATGTATCATATGCATTTTCTGCAAGGAGCAAATGGCCTACATGAATTGGGTCAAATGTTCCTCCCATAATACCTATTTTTTTCACCTTACAGCCTCCCTTTATCCATTATATGAATCAACAATTCCGCAGCAAACCAAGAAATTTTGCAAACATTATTGAAAAATCTTAGGATTTTTCATTGATTTTCTATATAACACAATCTTTCTTCCAATGACCTGTACCACCTGGGAGTGTGTGCGCTCTCCAATCATTGCAGCCGCGTTTTCTCCATCCTCCATACAATTTTTTAATACAGATATTTTAATCAACTCTCTTTTTTCCAGAGCCTCATCAATTGCCTCTATCATCTCAGGGGTAACACCAGACTTTCCTACCTGAAAAATCGGCTCCATTGTCATAGCTAACCCTTTTAAATATGCTCTTTCCTTGCTTGTCATAGTCTGCTCCTTTTTTCGCATCATTTATTCTTTGTAGTAATCAAATTCAAATCCATAGATACACACTGTATCTTCCTCCTGTATTCCAAGCTCCTCCAACTGGTCTAAAATGCCGTTTTCTTTCATAAACTTCTGGAAGAAATGAAAGCCCTTTTCAGATTCCAAATTAGTATACCCAAGCATTCTCTCAATTCTTGGACCTTCTACCCGATAAATTCCCTCTTCCTCCTTCTCCACTGTAAACGGAAGCTGCTCCAGCGGATTGACTGCCATAGGGTCATATTCCTGCTCAAATACTACCGGTGCATCATCCATGTTTTTCAACATATCATTCACATAGTACAACAGTTCCTTTACTCCCTTTCCACTCACTGCAGATATAGGGAATACCTTAATTCCTAATGGCTCATATTTTTCCTTCAGAGCATCCAGCGGATTGTCTGCTCCCTCATACAATGCATCCATTTTATTAGCGGCAATCACCCATGGCTTGTCTGTAATGCCATCTTTGTAATTCTCCAATTCAAATGTGATTTTTTCAATATCATCTATTGGATTGCGCCCTTCCGTGGAAGCGGCATCCACAATATGAATCAACACCTTTGTTCTCTCTATATGACGAAGGAACTCATGTCCCAAACCTACCCCCTCTGATGCCCCCTCAATCAGTCCCGGAATATCAGCTATGACAAACCCGTCGCTGCCATCTAAATCTACAACTCCAAGATTAGGGTGCAATGTAGTAAAATGATAATTGGCAATCTTAGGTTTTGCGTTGGACACTCGAGATAATAAGGTGGATTTCCCAACATTTGGATATCCTACCAAACCCACATCGGCAATCACCTTTAATTCCAAATTTACATACATTTCTCTGCCGTCTCCCCCAGGCTGGGCATATTTAGGCGCCTGCATAGTTGGGGTGGCATAATGCTGATTTCCCTTGCCTCCTCTGCCACCCCGCAAAATAACTGCCTGTTTGGAGGAATCTGACATATCTGCAATAATCTTATCTGTCTCGGCATCTTTAATAATCGTTCCCAATGGTACTTTTATCCATAAGCTTTCACCATTTTTACCATGTTTATTCGTAGTTCCCCCGTCCTCTCCGGGCTGGGCAACATATTTGCGGATATGGCGAAAATCTGTCAGTGTGTTTAACCCTTCATCGACAACAAAAATAATATCGCCTCCATTGCCGCCGTCACCGCCGTTTGGACCGCCGTTTGGAACATATTTTTCCCGGCGGAAGGATACATGTCCGTCGCCGCCTTTTCCTGATTTTATAAATATTTTCGCTCTATCTGCAAACATTTTACCACCATTCCTTCACTCCAATATTGTAATAAAGGCATCAAACCATAAGATTTGATGCCTTTTGAAACCCTATTCTCATGAGAAAATCTCACAGGAGAATTATTCAGCTACAGGATAGATAGAAACTTGTTTCTTATCTCTTCCTTTTCTTTCAAAACGAACTACACCGTCTACTAGAGCAAACAATGTATCATCACCGCCGCGTCCAACGTTCACGCCTGGATGAATCTTAGTACCGCGCTGTCTGTAAAGAATATTTCCAGCCTTCACAAACTGACCATCTGCTCTCTTAGCACCTAATCTTTTAGACTCAGAATCTCTGCCGTTCTTTGTAGAACCAACACCTTTTTTATGTGCAAATAATTGAAGATCCATTCTTAACATAGCTTACACCTCCTTGAAAACTAATTTGATATAATTTTCATTATCTTCCTGTCTGACTCCCTCTATCCCAAGGATAAATGAGTCAATCAATAGATGGGAAGCCGCACTTCCCTTCTCTTTAAAAGTAAAACTCAGCAGCCCGCTTTGTACGTTGGTTGTAAACAAATCCTCTGTCAGTTGCTCAATAGAATTTACTGTATTGACCGCCAACACGGAAACAGCAGCACAGACAATATCCTTTCCAGGCTCTCCAGCCTGGGCATGTCCCTGCAGAGAAAATCCAACATACTCCTGCCTGGCATCCTTAAAAATCGTTACCGTAATCATAAACCACAGCTTCTTGGCTTTTATGCATTGATTTTGTCAATCTTAACTGCTGTAAACTGCTGTCTATGTCCATTTTTCTTGTGGTAACCGGTTTTTCTTTTATATTTGTAAACGATAACCTTCTTAGCTTTTCCCTGGTTAAGAACACTTGCGCTTACAGTAGCACCTGCTACAGTAGGGTCACCAACCTTAGCATTATCGCCGCCAACATACAGAACCTGGTCAAAAGTAACAGCGTCTCCTACTGCTGCATCCAACTTCTCTACACGAACGATATCGCCTTCCTTTACTGTGTACTGTTTACCACCTGTTGCTATAATTGCGTACATATGGCACCTCCTTAAATATTTACTCGCCAGCTTTGGTGATGCATCTGCATACTTTTCTCTCATAAAACCTTAATAATTCCATGAAAACCTCGCTGTGCGGCACACTAGAGTAATATATCATACTTGCCAGATACATGTCAACTTATTTTTTACATTTCCTCCACATTTCTCCACATTCTCTAGAGTAAATGGTTTTTCTAGCTTTTGACTGATTCCATTTGCTCCCTGAAAGGTTTTCTTTCCTTTCTCCTAGTAAGCTCTGCCAATCCTAATTTTGTAAAATCCACAAAATAACAGCCTACTGGGTCTTTCTCTAAAACCTGCTTCAGACAGGCAATCAATTCCCTTTTGGATTCCGGCTGCTCCATATTGATAAAATCCACAATCACTATACCTGATAAATTTCTTAGCCGAAGCTGTCTGGCAATCTCAATAGCCGCCTCCTTATTCAATTTTAAAAAGCTTTCCTCCGTTCGCTTTTTGCTCTCATATTTTCCTGTATTTACATCTATGACATGGCATGCTTCCGTGGACTCTATTATAAGATATCCCCCAGATTTCAGCCAAACTTTTTTTGACAATGCCTCCGAAACTGCCTTTTCTACATGATATAGCTTATATAGAGGAAGCAAGTCATCCTGATAAAACCGAAGTTTCCCTAAAAGAGAAGGATTGTTCACCTGAAGGAACTCCTGGAGCTGATGAAATAACATTGAGGAATCTGTCACAATTTCCTCTGCCTCCCTCTGTACACTTCCCAGCAGCATGCGCAGATAGTCTCTTGGGGAATTGTACAATTTTGTATAACAGGTGCGATATTTAGCCACCTCCTTTAAATCCTCCCACTGCACTGCTAACTTCCTGCATTCTGCCAGTATTTCCTCCTCACTGCACGAATAAGCAGCAGTCCTCACAATAAATCCATAATCCTTTTCTGAAAGAGGAAATGCCTGCTCCAATTTTTGCTTTAACTCCTGCCTCCACCTGCTATCTTTAATTTTTTTTGAAATACTATATATGTTTTTTCCTGCCACTAGCACACAGCTGTTGCCAGTAAAACTAACAGCGGAAGTAAGCACCAAGTCCTTTGTCTTTACCGCCTCCTTTTGCACCTGTACTAAAATGGCATCCCCCTCACAGATTTTTTGTGTCTGTTTTTTATTCAGAAAGATACAAGGTGGATTGTCCCGAAAGGAATAATAGCCCTTTTTCCCTTTGTCAAATTCAATAAAAGCCGCCTCCAGATTTGGAACAACATCCCTCACTCTTCCTATATAAATATCTCCCACACTTGTCGTCTCTTTCTTGTCATTGGCTTCATATTCCATCTGCACCATACGCCCTTTGTCACTATCCCAGAAGGCGCTTAACACCCCATTCTCCCACTCCGTCAATAGGATTTTTCCTGCCATACCATTCCTCATTTTTCAAATTTCTCTCCAAACTCCTCCAGTGCCACAAGGTTTATCTCCTCCTCACTGCCTATGTTTCCATACATTTCCAGACGCTTTACCTCCACAGCCAAGGGGATAAATTCTAACCCTAGAAAATGATAAAAACTCTCCATCACCAGCTCCGGCTTTAAGTTTTTTGCACTTCCTGATGCCAGCTGCACAAAAATGCCATCCTTTGTCTGAGCTGCCCGGTAAATCAAAGGCCGGATATTCACCTCTTTTTCAGATTTTTTTGTTTTCTTTAACACAACGATTTCTGACTGATTACAAAAATCCAGAAAACGCCCTTGCCATCCATCCGGCAGCTCATAGCCCTGCCTCAAGGTGATTTCATAGTCTGCACCTGCCACAAGAGCCATTGCGTTTTTTGCCTTATCCGGCAGTACCCTCACGCTTAATATTTCCATTTCCTCCACCATGGCATTTTGCAGTGCTGTTCTTATCTCCTCACTGCTACTTTCGCTGTTAATTTCCATATCCAAATATTCCCCCTCACTGACACAGCCCAATCCCAAAGGGGCGGCAAAGGAAAGAATCTGGTGAGGGCTAAAGCCTGCGGAGTAAGCAATATCTATACCTGCTCTCTTAATTGCCTTTTGGAAATACCGCATTAAATCTAAATGACCTACAAATTTCATTGTGCCTCTCTTGGCAAATTTCACTCTAATTTTCATAGCAAATCCCTCCCCCAAACACATTAGCTCCACAGCCGGAACAGCGCTGCCTGCAGTTTGGCGTCACCTTCTCCTCCTGCGCATTTTTCCACTCACGAATCAAAAACTCTTTTGTCACTCCAATATCTATAAAATCCCATGGAAGAATCTCATCTAACTCCCTGGTTCTCGTGTTATAGAACTCCAAGGAAATATGATTTTCCTCCAACGCCTCCATCCACAAATCATTCTGAAAGGATTCACTCCAGGAATCATACAGGCATCCCTTTTGGTAGGCCGACAAAATCGCCCCTCCCACTCTCCTGTCCCCTCGTGCCAGCAAGCCCTCCAAAACAGTAACATCCGCCTCATGCCAGTTGTACTTTAAGCTTTTGCGGTTCAACATCTCATGAAACTTGTCATTCACCAGATAAGCCCTCTGTAAAAATTCCTCCTTTGTACACATAGGCACCCACTGAAATGGAGTAAAGGGCTTTGGCACAAAAAAGGAGGAGCTGGCAGTAATCTGTACCCTGCCTTTTCTCTGTTCCTTTGGAATTTCATCATAATAGAGTCTTGCAATCTCATCAGATAACAGGGCAATGCCCTCCATATCCTCCTTCGTCTCTGTGGGAAGTCCAAGCATAAAATACAATTTTACACGATTCCAGCCTCCATGAAAAGCCAAGGCAGCACCCCAAAAAATATCTTCCTTTGTCAGCCCCTTGTTGATTACATTGCGAAGCCTCTGAGAGCCTGCCTCCGGGGCAAAGGTTAAACTAGACTTTTTAATATCCTGCACCTTGCTCATCACATCTAAGGAGAACGCATCTATTCTCAGTGATGGCAGAGAAATATTGATTCCCTTTCCATTGTACTCTTCAATTAGAAAATTCACAATTCCCTCCAGCTGGGAATAGTCGCTAGAGCTTAAGGAGGTCAAGGAAATCTCTTCATATCCTGTGCTCTCAAGCATAGCCTTGGCATGTTCCTTTAAAAATTCTAAACTTCGCTCTCTTGTAGGGCGGTAAATCATTCCCGCCTGACAAAAACGACATCCTCTAATACAGCCTCTTTGCACCTCCAGAACTACTCTGTCCTGTGTTGCCTTAATATATGGTACTAGAGGTTTGGTTGGATAGTAGGTATCGCTCATGGAAAGCACAGGTGTCTTTTTCACGGTGGCCGGTATTCCCTCCTCCACAGGTGTGAAAGCTGCTATCCTGCCATCTTCCTTGTAAGTCACCTCATAAAATGCAGGCACATAAATCCCCTCAATCCCAGCTGCCTTCCTCAAAAAATCTTTTTTGCTTCCGCCGGCATTTTTATTTTCCTTATAGACATCCAACAGCTTGCGATAGGAAATCTCTCCCTCCCCAATATAAAATAAATCAAAAAAATCAGCAATCGGCTCAGGATTGTAAACACAAGGGCCGCCGCCAATCACAATAGGAAATTCCTCTCCCCGCTCCTTTGCCAGCAAAGGCATCTGACTCAAGTCCAGTATTTGTAAAATATTAGTGTAGCACATTTCATACTGAATCGTAATTCCCAGAAAATCAAAATCCTTTACTGCATCCTGGGATTCCATCGTAAAGAGAGGAATCGATTGTTCCCTCATGATTTTGTCTAAATCTATCCAGGGGGAATACACCCGCTCACAGTACACATCCTCCCACTGATTAAACATATCATATAAAATTTGTATCCCTAAGTGAGACATACCTATCTCATATACATCAGGAAAGCACATAGCAAAACGGATGTCCACAGCCTGGACATCCTTTTTTACCATGTTTACTTCATTTCCAATATATCGGGCAGGTTTATCAACACTGAGCAAAATTTCGTCTGAAAGAGCTAATTTTCTCAAAATGCTACCATCCTTTCTCTCTATTCCTAAAAGCCTTTTCCTTCTGACAGGGCTCTTGCCCTCTCCATGGCGGCCAGCATATCCTCCTCATTGGTCAAATCATATACCATGGCAAAGCAGTCATAGGCATTTTCATAGTTGCCATTGTCTAACTCAATCTGCCCTACACGGCTTGTAATTCCAAGAGTGTTTGGATTAGGACCTAACGGAATGCCCGCTGCTTCAATGATTTCCTGAAGCATAGGCAGGGTGTAATTCTGAAGCTGGCCCCCTGGTAATTTAGCAATAAAGTCCAATTCCCTCTCTGCATTCTCATTTGGCTCATAAATAGTGCTGTACGTATACAAAGCCGCTGCCAGCTGCAGCTGCTTTCTCTCTACAAAATAAAAACCTAAATTTCGGTAAAATCTGCCCATATGTCTGCGGCAGCAGCAGTAATCATAGGTTTCCATCGTCAGCTTACGGCATGGCTCCAGCATTCCCTTTCTCTTGTACAGTTCCACTAGCTGAAACATAATATCCAAATCTACCGGATTCCAAACTAACCCGCAATCGTATGCCTCCATCGCCTCATCCAGCCTGTCCAAATGCATCAATATAAAACCACACATTCTGTAATAGGCATGTATAGGCACCTGGGTGTAGGATAATTGGCTCACATCCTTTTTGATATAAGCATAGTAATAGGTTTCCAATATATGATTAAAACTAAATTTGCTGCCTTTATCTTCACCTAATTGTTCCTCTACCTGACAGAGCAGCTCTTTTATTTTTTCAAAGCTGTGCTGATAATCCTTCTTTTTTACCATTTCCTGAATCTCAAGAAATTGATTTTTCCACAGCTGTATATATTCTGAATATTCCACCATTGTATTCTTTCTGCCTTCCCGTTCTTTTCCACTAAATGTTAGTTCTCACCAGCTTAGGACGATACCCTGCATCCTCCAATGTTTTCACAATCTGCATTTTATGCTCATTTCCAAAAGCTTCTATTGTAAGACGAAGCTCCACCGCCGCATTTCGGTTAATGCTGACAAACTGATTGTGCTCTAGCTTCACTACATTTCCCTGTTCTCCCGCCAACAGGGTGGAAATTTTCGCTAACTCCCCCGGCTTGTCCGGCAGTAAAACTGACACCGTAAAAATACGCCCCCGCTCAATCAATCCGTGCTGCAATGTAGATGACATAGTAATAATATCCATATTTCCACCACTAAGAATGGACACTATCTTTTTCCCCTTCACATTCAAATGTTTTAACGCAGCAACAGTGAGCAGTCCGGAATTTTCCACTACCATCTTGTGATTCTCCACCATATCCAAAAATGCCACAATTAATTCCTCGTCCTCCACGGTTATGATGCTGTCCACATTTTTTTGAATGTAGGAGAATATATTCGTACCTGGTGTTTTTACGGCAGTACCGTCTGCGATAGTGGCAGCCGACGGCAATGTTACCACCTTTCCCTCCTCTATAGAAGCACTCATACATGCTGCCTTGGCAGGCTCCACTCCAATCACTTTAATATTGGGATTCAGCAATTTTGCCAGAGTGCTCACACCGGTAGCCAAACCGCCTCCGCCGATAGGTACCAATATATAATCCACTGTAGGCAGCTCTTTTATAATTTCCATGGCAATGCTTCCCTGACCGCATGCAACATCTAAGTCGTCAAATGGATGAATAAACGTATAGCCGTGCTCCTGGGCTAATTGATAAGCGTACTCACAAGACTCATCATAAACATCTCCATACAAAATCACTTGTGCCCCGTAGCTTTTTGTGCGGTTCACCTTCATAAGAGGAGTTGTAGTTGGCATAACAACAACCGCCTTCACCCCAAATTTTTTGGCAGCGTTAGCTACACCTTGAGCATGATTTCCCGCAGATGCTGTAATCAATCCCTTTGCCCTCTCCTCCTCTGTCAGAGTGCTGATTTTATAGTAGGCGCCTCTTACTTTGTAGGCACCGGTAGCCTGCATATTCTCCGGCTTGAGATAAACCTTGTTCCCCGTCTGCTTGCTCAAAAATTCACTGTACACTAATTTGGTTTCTAACGTAACCTCTTTTACCTTCTCCGAGGCCTCCTCAAACTTTTCTAATGTTAACATTTTTCCATCTTCTTTCTCTAAATTTTTCTTTATATCAACTATTTACAAATCTATATGGGAGAAGCTATTCATGAGCAAATGGAAAGCTGTTTTGCAGCGATTTTGCCAGTGCAGCTCTGAATAGTTATTCCTATTTATTCTTTTATAAACAATGCATTGACAAAATCCTGAGAGTTAAATTTCTGCAAATCTTCCATCTTTTCTCCCACACCTATATATTTTACTGGTATTCCAAGCTCAGACTGAATAGCCACTGCAATTCCTCCCTTTGCCGTGCCGTCCATCTTTGTCAAAATAATACCTGTTATATCTGTTGTCTCCATAAATTGCTTTGCCTGCTCCAATGCATTTTGTCCGGTAGTGGCATCTAACACCACCAGATTTTCTCGATATACTCCACTGTACTCTCTTTCAATTATTCTGTCAATTTTTTTCAATTCTTCCATCAGATTTTTTTTATTGTGAAGACGGCCGGCAGTATCACACAACAATATATCCGTGTTTCTCGCCTTAGCGGCGCTTACCGCATCATAAATCACAGCCGCAGGATCAGAGCCCTCCACTCCCTTTATAATATCTACGTTGGCCCGCCCCGACCACTCTTGAAGCTGTTCAATGGCAGCAGCTCGGAAGGTATCCGCCGCCGCTAACAACACTTTCTTTCCTTCTTTTTTAAACTGACCTGCCAGCTTGCCAATGGAGGTTGTCTTGCCAACCCCATTGACACCAATCACCAACACAACTGACCTGCGGTTCTCAAACTCATAGGCATTCTCACCTAAATCCATTTGTTCGGAAATACTTTGAATCAAAAGCTCCTTACATTCTGCTGGCTCCTTAATTTTGTTTTCTTTTACCTTTGCCTTTAATTTATCTATAATTTTCATTGTAGTATTCACACCAATATCACCCATGATGAGAATTTCCTCTAACTCCTCATAAAAATCATCATCTATGTGGGAAAAACCGGTGAAAATACTTTCCACACCGGAAACAATATTATCTCTTGTTTTTGATAGACCAGAAATTAACTTTTTAAAAAAACCTTTTTTTTCTTCACTCAATTCCTTTCACTCCTTTCCAACTCCAATTCTTAATACGATTATGTACTGACGGTATCACAAACAACGTGACCACCCTGTCATTCATTCAATGACCGCTCGTCAACTGCTGCTACTGAATGGCATCATCTAGCAAATCTACAGACACCAAAGTGGAAACTCCCTTCTCCTGCATAGTAATTCCGTACAGCCTGTCCGCCTTTGCCATCGTTCCCCGCCTGTGAGTTATGACAATAAACTGGGTGTATTTTGTTAATTTGTGCAGATAACCGGCAAAACGGGTTACATTGGAATCATCCAAGGCCGCCTCTATCTCATCAAGAAGACAGAAGGGGGATGGCTTTAAATTCTGAATGGCAAAAAGCAGGGATATAGCTGTCAATGCTTTCTCTCCTCCAGATAGCTGCATCATATTCTGAAGCTTTTTTCCAGGCGGCTGGGAGATAATGCGAATCCCTGCCTCCAAAATATCCTCATCCTCTGCAAGCTCCAATGTACCCTTTCCGCCTCCAAACAGCTCCTTAAATACATTGTCAAACTCAACCTTAATCTCTTCAAATTTTTCCATAAACTGCCGTTTCATGCCAGCATCTAGCTCCTGGATAATGGAAACCAAGTTTTCCTCTGCCTTTATTAAATCAGCGTGCTGACTGTTTAAAAATTCATACCGCTCAGACACTTCTTTATAATCTTCTATGGCATTTACATTCACATCCCCAAGGGCACGAATTTTACCTTTCCACTCAGGCACAAGTCTTTGAAGTTCAGACAAATTGTTAAGCTTTTCACTTTTATACTCTATTGCATTAGAATATGTCATCTCATATTCATCCCACATATAGTTAATTTGACTGTCATTGGACTCCTCTAACTTCTCCTTCTGACTGTTCAAGCGATAAATCTCCTTGTCCAACTGGGACATTTTTTCTGACAGGCTTTCTCTTTTCTGGAAAAAATCCTTGTGCTCCCTTGTCTGTTCCTCTCTCTCCTTCTGCATGAAAGTCAGCTCCTGCTCACAGACAGCCGCCTTCTCTTTTGTCTGCTCTAATGCTTGCTTTACAACTTCCGCCTGTTGCTGCCTTCCTTTTATCTCCTCCCTGCTTTGGTCTAACTGGGAGGACAGCATAGCCAGCTGTGAGTTTGTCTCCTCCTGCTCCTTCTCAATACGGATTTTATTTTCCTTCAAAAACTGAAGCTGCTGCTGGAGCTTTGAGTGACGCATCCGGGACTCCTCATTGCTGATATTTTCCTTCGCCTGAGCACTCTTTTCCTTCTCTATCAACCCGTTTAACTCCCTCACGCGCATCTCTAATGCCTGGCTCTTTTCCTCCTGCTCCTTCTTTACATTGCCAAGGGACTCATGATTAAAATGAATTTCCTGAATCTGGGAGGAGATTTCTTGTTCTTCCTTCTTGGAATCGGAAAACTCGTCCTCTATGGCTTGCTGCTTCTCGTCTGCCTGACGCAAATTTAATTCTACTGTATTCTGCAGCAAAACCTGTTCCTGCAGCACTTCATTGATTTTATCCATTTCATTTGTCAGTTCGTTTTTACGGATGCGGTTTTTCTCCAAAGTATCCTTACATTCCTGCTGACGCTTTGTCACCGTCTCCAGCTTTCCTTTTAATTCATCAATTTCTCTCCTGCGCCCTAACAGATTGCTGCTGTTTTTAAACGCGCCTCCTGACATGGAACCGCCTGGGTGAAGCAATTCTCCCTCCAGTGTCACAATCCGAAGGGTATGTTTATATTTTCTTGCTAAGCTTAGGGCATGGTCAATCTTATCTACCACAACAATTCTTCCTAGAAGATACTTTGCAATATTTTCATATTCCCTCTGAATGGATACTAAATCACATGCTAAACCGACCACACCTTTCTCAGATAATACCTGCTCATTGGTAAAGCCAGTTTTATTTTTAATACTTGTGAGAGGCAAAAAGGTTGCCCGGCCAAACTTACCCTTTTTTAAATATTCAATCGCATCTTTTGCCGTACTTTCCGTGTCAGTGACAATATTTTGAATACTGCCTCCAAGAGCTGTCTCCACCGCAACCTCATATTCTTTTTTCACCTTAATAATATCTGCCACCACACCGATAATGCCTTTTTTTGTTTCCCGCAGCTCCATAATTTTGCGGATACTGTTGCCGTATCCCTCATACCGCTCCGTCATATTTCTTAAGGAATCCAGCTGGGAGCGCACCATATGAAATTGCTGCTGATTTTTTTCGTTTTCCCGGTTCAACTCCTTTGTGCGGGTATGAATATTTTGAAGCTCCTGGGAAAATTCCTGGGATTTACTATGCAGCTGCTCAATGGTAGTCTGAATCTTTTCCTGCTCACGCTTTAACTCCACAATCACTTCCGTCTGGGCATCCTGGTCGCTCTTATATTGAATCAACCTTTGGTTTAATTCACTTTTGCGCAGCTGAATCTGCTCTAACATAGTATCATAGCGCTCCATCTTAGAGGCAATAGATGCTTTTTCATTCAACAGTTCAATAATGTCGTTTTTTGCATCCTCCATCTCCTGGGTATACTTTGCAATAATATCCTGGATTTGGGACAATCTTGTTCCGGCAACTGTGCTGTTCTCCTGTGCTTGTTTGAGCTGCTGAGTGTAAGCTTCCTTCTGGCTTACAAGCTGCTCCTTCTCCTTTGCCAAAGCCTCCGATTTCTCACGAAGTTCTCCTATACGGGAAGTAAACTGCTGCTCAGAGGCCTGGGAGGAATTCATCTGCTCCTGGAGGAGACGAATCTCTCCTGCATATTCCCCCTGCAAAAGCTGAAGCTGATTCACTTGCAGCTTCTTCTCCTCAATTCTGTCGTCCATCTCTTCAATAAATAATTCCAGCTTTTCGTATTCCTGCTTCGTATGTTCAAATTCCTCTGTTGTGTCCTGCAGCTGATTCCCAGCAACCTGCAGCTTATCATCTGCGTCCTTGAGTCGGCTGCGAATCTCCCCCATAGATAACAGAAACATATTGATATCGTACAGCTTTAACTCTTCTTTTAATTTTAAGAATTCTCGTGCCTTCTCCGACTGTCGCTCCAACGGCTTTACCTGCTTTTCAAGCTCCGAGAGAATGTCATTGACCCGAGTCAGGTTTCCCCTCTCCTCCTCCAATTTTTTAATGGCAACCGACTTGCGCTTTTTAAACTTTACAATTCCCGCCGCCTCGTCAAATAATTCTCTTCTCTCCTCCGGTTTTCCGCTTAAAATTTTGTCTATCTGCCCCTGGCCGATAATGGAGTAGCCCTCCTTGCCGATACCGGTATCAAAAAACATTTCATTTACATCCCGCAGACGGCAGACCGAGCCGTTTATCATATATTCACTTTCACCGGAACGAAACAATCTTCTAGAGACAGTCACCTGGTCATAATCTAATGCCAGCTTGTGGTCTTTGTTGTCAAAGGTAATCGCTACATAGGCAAATCCCAAGGGCTTTCGGTTCTGGGTACCTGAAAAGATCACATCCTCCATCTTTCCCCCTCGCAGCTGCTTAATTCGCTGTTCCCCTAACACCCATCTCACGGCATCCGCTACATTGCTTTTCCCTGAACCGTTTGGTCCTACAATTCCTGTGATTCCATTATGAAATTCAAATTTGATTTTATTGGCAAAGGATTTAAAACCCTGCACCTCTATACTTTTTAAATACATATCTTCCTCACCTTTTGTGTCCTTAATCTGCGTATCATGTATGCTAACCCTGTTGCTTTAACGCCAATATAGCATGGTAGGCTGCAAGCTGTTCCGCCGCTTTTTTTGTCTTTCCGATTCCTGTCCCCACCACCTGCTCTCCAAGAAGGGCATTTGCCTCAAATTCCTTATTGTGGTCCGGTCCATCTTCCCGCACAAGCTCATAACGCAAAGGCTTGGAATCGCCAGCCTGTACCATCTCCTGCAAAATGGTCTTACTGTCATAAAATAAATGTTTATTTTCTATATCATTTAAAATATATCCCAAAATAAAGGTCTTTGCCGACTCTAACCCTCCATCTAAATAAATAGAGCCAATCACAGCCTCCACCGCATCGGAAGTAAGAGATGGGCGCTCCCTTCCCCCTGTTAAATCCTCCCCCTTTCCAAGGAGCAGCAGCTCTCCAATTCCCAATTCCTTTGCCACCTGGGCAAGAGATACCTCACATACTAAACTAGCACGAAGCTTAGACAACTCTCCCTCTGGCTTTTGGGGATAATGATGAAACAAGAAATCGCTTGACACTAACTCCAACACAGCATCCCCTAAATATTCCAACCTTTCATTGCTCTTCGTTCTTGCCATTTTATGTTCAAAGGTGTAAGAGCTGTGTGTAAGGGCATGCACTAGATAATCTATTTTTTTGTAGGTATATCCAATCTTCTCCTGAAATGTCTCATATTTTTTTAAGAAATTGGTATCTTTCAACGGTGATGCCACTGTTAACTCCTTTCCATCAACAAGTTTTCTTTAATCTTTTCATTGATTTTCTGTTCCTTAAAGGTTAAACACTGCAGCACAGAATTTTTCACCTCCACCGCTTTAGCACTTCCATGTGTTTTTACTACCAAACCATTTAACCCTAAAAGCGGCGCTCCGCCGTACTCGTCTGCCTGAAATTGTTTTAAGGTTTTCTTCAATGCCGGTTTAATCAGCAGCGCTCCTATTTTTGTCCTGAGAGAGCTCATCAAACTTTTTTTCACTTGGGATAAAAGCATACCTCCCACTCCCTCGTATAATTTTAAAATTACATTGCCCACAAATGCCTCTGACACAATCACATCCGCATAGCCGTTTGGAACTTCTCTCGCCTCAATGCTTCCGATAAAGTTAATATCCGTACACGCCTTTAAAAGAGGAAAGGTTTCTTTTACAAGGGCATTGCCCTTCTCCTCCTCCGCCCCTATATTGACAATGGCAACTCTTGGATTTTTCACTCCCACAATATTTTCCATATAAATAGAACCCATGCGGGCAAACTGTACTAAATGGCTTGGTCTGGCATCTACATTAGCGCCGCAGTCCACCAAGAGAGAGTAACCTTTGGATGTTGGAATCAACGGAGCAAGAGGAGGTCTCTCAATTCCTTTAATTCTTCCTACAATCACTTGTCCCCCCACGAGAATTGCCCCAGAGCTGCCCGCCGAGACAAGGGCGTCTGCTTCTTTATTTTTTACCATATTCATGGCTACAACAAGGGAAGAATCCTTTTTTTTGCGAATTGCATTTACCGGCGGCTCCTCTGTCTCAATAATCTCCCTGGCATCCACCACCTGTACCTGGTCCTCCCGATAAGTAAAATCCTCCAAGTGCTTCTTTACAACCTCCTCCTGTCCTACCAGCTTTACAATTATTTTTTCATTTTCCTGTGCGGCCTCCAGGGCACCTTTGATAATTTCGTAAGGTGCATGATCCCCGCCCATAGCATCAACCGCTACAATAACCTTTTCGTCCATTCTTTTCTTATCCTTTCTTTTCTAAAATATACTTTCATTATATTTCTTTCACAGTCATTTACCAAACTTATTAAAATGTTTCATTTTTGTTTTGCAATCTTTACGCTCTCTTCTTTTTATATATAATAACTGCCGCACCTGCCACTAATAGAATTATTCCCACAGCAATTATCACTTTCTTGATAAAAGATGCTCTCATTTTTTCCTGTACCTCCTTCTCTGCCTTATCTGCGGACTGCTCATTTTTACTTTGCATATCCTCATAATAAGACGCCTCTTCTTTTTTATTAATATGTAAATTTTCTTTTTCAAACACCATATAGTTGGAGTGTGCCAACTGATAGTTCCCCTTTTTCTCCAAAGCTATCTTATATTGATTATTTTTGTCCATCCCTTTAATTTCCACTATATTTTTTTGATTTTTGTCTTCCGTCAAGGCAAAATCTGGTATTTTGGCTATTGCCTGCCCCTGCTCCACCTCCGCCGTCTGTTCATAGACGCCATTCACCTGAAACATTACTTTAGAAACAGTGGAATCCTCCACCTGAGCTGTAATATAAGTATACCCTTGTTCCTTATCTGTATCCGCTGACACTACAGACAGCTTGTCCGATGTTTTATAGTATCCTAAGGAAGTCATAAAAGTTTCTAAGGTTTCCATCTGCTCATCCATCCAGGCAATTCTCGTTGTCAAAAATCGTCGTATGCTGTTCACAGAGTCTTTAAAGTTCTCACTGTACCCTCCCGGATAATAAGCTCCGTTTTTATATGTGTAAGACCAGCGCCTATCATTTGCCTCCCCGGCATTTTTAAGCATCTCCTCATACTGGTCGATCAATCCTCCCTTACTAATCATATCTTCAATGATGGTAGGTCTAATCTGCTTGTATTTCTCATAAGCCCGCAGCAAAAAATAGGGATCTCTAATGAGCATGCGGTTCCACTGTACCGTCTGATAATACTGTTCCACCGTAAAATCATCCTCTGTAGTATGCCAAGACTGGGGATACCAAGTATTGATGCCAAACATATTGATATTTCCCCACGCCCAGTCAAAATCCCATTGGGGTCCAAGCTTACCAAGTTCATCTATATCCTTGTACAAAAAGAAACTATTTTTCATGCTGTCCCAGTTCATTGCGTACTCACAGAATAAAAAATTTGCCACCAGGCTGTCCATATCAAACATTTGACTATAATGCAGCCCTTGGGCCTCCTTATCAATATAATCTACCTGCTGGTACTCATCCTGACGAAAACCACCATTACCCCAGCCCCCTGGATTGCTCTTTTTGCGGTAATGAATATCCTCATTGCGGAATATAAAATCCATACTGTGAAGAGCATACTCAAAGCTTTGCACGTAGCTGTTGGCATATTGATACAGTCCGCTATCCAAAAACCCTTTTACATTGCCTTCCTCCAGAGAGGGCGTATTAAAATAAATAGGCTGTTCATAGGCAGTCTGCAGAGTTGCCAGTGAGATATTATTTCGTGAATAAAAATCCATCTCCAACAAAAATCCCCCTGTGGCATCCTTTACTTCAATCCCATAATCAGAAAAAGCATAGGTGCGGGAATGATAGGTAATTTCCTTTTTATCAATCCATTTAAAGTCCTGAAGCAGCGCCTTCTCCATACCCTCCTGAAATCCCTTGTCCTGCTTTTCCTTCTCCCCGATGATCTTTGCAATATCCTCCGCCTTATTTTCCCAATTATAGATATTGACACGCTCCTTGCTGACTCGAACATGCTCCGCTAACTGGTAAACACCTTCATATTCCCCATTATAAATTAAGCTGACCAGTCGAGACTCCATATAAGTCTCTGTCCCTATATCCCTTGAAAAATCATACAAAAGCTTGTTTCGCAGGAGAGAATGGTCGATATCATTTGCCAGCAGCACCCAGTGCTTGCTGGCCCCCATTCCATATAAATCTGCTTTTTTGTCCAGTTTTACTTTAAAGGGGCATTTGGGCCTGTTTACTGTGGAATTTCCCCGCAGCTTAATCTGTGCTGCTCCCTCGTAAGAGGACGCACCCTTTGTTTCCTCACAACCACCACAAATGAATGTACAATTGGTATATCCGCCTTTTGTCACCAAACGATAACCGGTGTCGCTTTCTATATAGATAACAGGAATATCGCTGATATAGATACAAGACTTCTCATATCCGTCCGCCTCCACCGAAATCAAGCTTTCCCTGTCCTCCTCTAAAATTGTATATTTATTTGTATTGGTTACGGTCTTTGTCACGCCTGTCTTTTGACTAGTAATGGTCCATGTAGCTTTAAAATCCTTTGGCTGATTCTGCAATGTCAAAGTATCCCCCACACTGCTGTAGGTTCTGTCAAACAACAGTCTATTATTATTTTGCTGGGTATTTTGCTGTCTACTTTGCTGGGTATTTTGCTGTGCTGCAATATTCATGACATTGTCTTTTGATAAATATAACAGAAAACAAATCCCCCACACTCCCAAAAATAATTTGACTTTTTTCATTCATACCTCCATTAGAAACATTAGAAAATAGAAAAATTACAAAAGAACCGCCACAAGAAAACAAAACTTCTTATGGCGGTTATCATTTCCGTATTCCTTCTTAAACTTATCTCTTAAGGCTGAAACGGATAAGTATTAGTCAACTGGGATAATTTCCTTCTTGTTGTAAGAGCCACAAGCTTTACAAACTCTGTGAGGCATCATTAACTCTCCACATTTGCTGCACTTCACCAGATTGGGAGCAGACATTTTCCAGTTTGCTCTGCGCTTGTCTCTTCTTGCTTTTGAACTTTTGTTCTTAGGACAAATAGCACCCATGTTTACACCTCCTTGAATTGGTTAAAGATATCAAGAACTTTTGACATTCTTGGATCTAACTCCGTGGTATCACAGTCACAAGTCATTTGATTGAGATTTGTACCACATCTATTACAAATTCCTTTGCAATCTTCACTGCATAGAACTTTCATAGGCAAATTGACGAAAATCTCATTCTGAACAAGCTCTTCCACATCTATATGGGAATCCTGAATGTAACTTACCTCATCTCCTTCGGATGTTTCACACTTATCCACATCAATCTCTCTTAAGACCTGTATTTCAAATTTTTGTTCTACCGGCTCTAAGCACCTGTCGCATGGTATGAGCAATGTAAGAGAAATATTTGCCTGCAAATGAATTTTTTTCTTACCTGCATGACTGACAAGGATATCTACGTCCTTCTTTTCAGAAATGGCATATACACCATGTCCACTCTCAAATGCTTCCATCTCTATGGGTACTAGAGCAGTAACCTGCTTATCCGGATTAGATAAGACAAGGGATACGTCAATCACCATGATTTACCTCATTTCTAACGCACCTTTCCCATTATACATAGGCGTTTCTTTTTTGTCAACACTTTTTTTAATGTATCCAACCATCAAATAGATTTCTTTCTGATTTCTTTTTTGTTTTCTTTATTTCTAAGGATTGATTGTATGTCTATTTCAGCAGTTCCAATGTTTGTCTTGCAATGGCAAGCTCCTCATTAGTAGGAATCACCATTACTGCAACTTTGGAGTCCTCATTGGATACAATCAAATCCTCTCCCCGCTTGGAGTTCAGCTCGTCATTTAAGCCTGTCACACCTAGATACCCTAAGTATTCACAAATATCTCTGCGAACATACTTGTTATTTTCACCCAATCCTGCAGTAAAACAGATGGCATCTACCCCATTCATTGCTGCCGCATAAGCGCCGATATATTTTGCAACACGATAACTAAACACCTTCATGGCACGGAGACAATTTTCTTGATTTTGCAGATAGCCATTTTCCAAATCCATAAAATCGCTTGTGTACTCAGAAATTCCAAGAACACCTGATTGTTTATTTAAAACTGTCATCATCTCTTCCAAGGAGAGATTTTTCTTATTTGCAATGTACTCAATGATAGCTGGGTCAATATCACCAGAACGGGTACCCATAATCAAGCCCTCCAACGGAGTCAATCCCATGCTTGTATCTACAGATTCTCCATTTTTCACTGCACATACACTAGCACCATTTCCTAAATGACATACAATTGTCTTAATTTCACTGTAAGGCTTATTCAGCAGCTGCGCCGCTCTGCGGGATACATAACTGTGTGATGTGCCGTGAAAGCCGTATCTTCTCACTTTATCTTCTGTGTAATACTTGTAAGGAAGACCGTACAAAAATGCCTCCTCCGGCATAGTCTGATGAAATGCAGTATCAAACACAGCCGCCATGGGCACATTTGGCATTAGCCCACGGCACGCATTAATACCAATCAAATTTGCCGGATTGTGAAGAGGAGCTAGATCACTTACCTCCTCTATTGCCTTAAGCACCTCATCATCAATCAAAGTTGCCTTTGAAAACTTCTCACCACCATGAACAATTCTGTGGCCCACTGCCTGCACCTCGTCCAAAGATGAAATTACACCATTTTCAGGGTTAACTAGGGCATCTAATACATACTGAATAGCCGCCTTGTGGTCTGGCATATCATAATCTGTTTTTATCTTATCCCATCCTGCCGGCTGGTAAACTAATCTTCCGTCAATACCGATTCTCTCACAAAGTCCCTTTGCCAACACATTTTCAGAAACAGAATCAATTAACTGATACTTTAATGATGAGCTTCCGCAATTAATAACTAATACGTTCATTTTCATTCCTCCATGTAATCAAATCATCTATTTACTAGCTTGTATTCTTCTTTCTTCTTTAATAAAAGTAACTTCCTTATCTCCCTACTGTGCCTCTCCCTCTCTGGCTCTCTGTTCTTCCCTCTGCTGTGCCTGGGCCTGAACTGCCGTAATAGCAATAACCCCTACAATATCGACAGAACTGCATCCTCTGGACAAGTCATTGATTGGCTTTGCCATTCCCTGAGTCAGCGGTCCATAGGCTTCCGCCTTTGCTAACCTCTCCACCAGCTTATATCCAATATTTCCTGCATCTAGATTGGGGAAAATCAAAACATTGGCACGTCCTGCCACATCACTTCCTGGTGCCTTGGATTCTCCTACCCTATGTACAATGGCAGCGTCTGTCTGCATTTCACCGTCCACTCTCAACTCTGGACATTCTTTTTTCACAATCTCATATGCCTGGGTTACCTTGTCAATCTCCGGATGGCTTGCACTTCCCTTTGTGGAGTGGGACAGCATGGCCACGATGGCTTGTCTCTCCACTAACAATTCAAAAGATTCTGCGGCAGATTGAGTAATAGCAGCTAACTCCTCCGCCGTCGGCCACTGCACCAGACCACAATCGCTAAACACAAAAATACCCTCTTCTCCATAGACACAATCAGGTACATCCATTAAGAAAAATCCTGAAACCAGCTTGGTGCCCTTCTTTGCCTTTATAATCTGGAGGGAAGGTCTTAACGTATTTGCAGTGGAATGACAAGCACCTGACACTGCTCCGTCTGCATCTCCCATTTTTACCATCATACAGGCATAATACATGTAATCTGTAGTCAAAAGCTCATATGCCTCTTCCTTAGTCATTCCCTTACTTTTACGGAGCTCCACAAGACCATCCACATATTGTGGTGTTTTTTCATAGGTAAAGGGATTGATAATTGTTGCCCTTCCAATATCTAACCCCTTTGAATTTTTTTCCACTTCCTCGGGAGTTGCTATAATAATTAAGTTTGCAATTTCCTCACGCAAGGTAATGGCGGCCGCCTCGTAAGTACGCCTATCCATGCCCTCAGGAAGTACGATTGTTTTTACATCCAGCCGCGCTCTTTTTTTAATCTGGTCAATTACTGCCATAATATCTCCTTTCTGTTACTACTATCATCCGAAAGCATTCTATATCTCTTTCATTGTTTAATTGTTCTTAATCTTTCTTAATTATTTTTAACTTTTCTTAAATTACTTATAATCTTTCTTAATTACTTATAATCTTTCTTAAATTATTTTTAATTTTCCTATTCTTTTGTATTCCTATATACATATATACATTTATACTTTAGAAAATCGATATTAATTTTTGATGCTTTTGGACATAATATTATTTACTCACATGTACTACTAGTATAACCGAAAGGTTTTTTGTATACAAGCAGAATTTCATATAAATTTACAAAGAATATTTCATCTTTTTATTTTACTTGTTTACATTCTAACTCATATACT
>CAJTQG010000042.1 GCA_910578605.1 uncultured Lachnospiraceae bacterium
GCATTGGAAACCCTTGAATAATGGATATTTTCTAAGTCACCTATTCCAACTATCCAACAGATGTTAATAAAACGGGCAAAATTGTACCATTCACTTGGTAGCAATAGTTTTGCGTTAACAGTATAATAATAAAACAATACAAAAGGAGGTACTGATATGAGCTTAGGAAACAATTTATTTAAGGCAAGAAAGAAGAAAGGATTGTCACAAGAAGAAGTAGCCGAGAGGTTGGGGGTAAGCAGGCAAACTATTTCAAAATGGGAAACAGATGAAACATTACCAGATATTCGTCAATCAAAGAGTCTTGCTACTTTGTATGGTTTGTCACTTGATGAACTGATTGAATTTGATGTTGATGTAAAAGAAATTCAAGAAATGATTGACAAAACAAGTGATGAGGTTTCTGATAAAATCAACTGGACAAATGCATGGAGTAAAAAGTATCCGATTCTTGCAATATATCAAAATACAGTAGAGGTTAATAGATATGCGGCAGAATTGGATAAGTTGTTAGATAGTCTGCAAAAGGAGTATGGATATAAGGAAATGGATGCCTTTTTAGTTTTAAAAGATATTTTGGCGACTGTTTGGAAAGGTAGAAAGTAGATGATAAATCTACTTCTACTGCCCTAAATGCAAACAGGAAACATTGATTGATGCAAGGAATTTACAAAAAGCAGTCATCACAGAGTCAGACACTTTAGATGCAGAGTTAATCCATACATAGCATATCGGGGAATGGCAGGAAGCCAGTTAAAAAAATCCCTGCTTCTGCAACGCTGCTTCTCACCATGAAACCAGAAGTAGAATCTCCGCTTAACAGAATATGTATCTCCTATAACCGTAAAGGTCACAGAGCCTTTGCGGTTTTTCTTTTGTCGTTTTTTATCGGAATATGCTACTTTTACATACTTATAAAAGTTTTTCAAGCACAAAATAGAACAATTTACCGCTATATCTTTTTTAAAAGGTGAATATTTTTCAATATTCTGTTTTTAATCTTGACAGTGTAAAGATTAAAAGATATAATCTTGTCAGTGACAAGATTGGAGGAAAGTTATTTTATGAAAGAAAGACCTTATCATCATGGTGATTTGCGACGTGCTTTAATCGAAACAGGGATAAATTTCATTAAGCAAGAAGGAGAAGAAGCGTTATCTTTGCGCAAAATAGCTGAAATGTGTGGAGTTAGCAATGCAGCACCTTATGCTCATTTTAAGTCTAAAGATGAATTTATAGTTGCAATTCAGAAATATATTATGGATTTATTTGCTGCTACGTTAGAAAAAACAGTAATAGAATATAAAGACAGTCCTTCTTTACTTCCTATGCTTGGAAAAACATATGTAATGTTCTTTTATCAAAATCCATTTTACTATGATTTTTTATTTTCATGTAAAAATATCAGCATAAAATTATCTCTTGACAATGCTCATACAGATGAGAATTTACCATTAGCTATTTTGCAAAAAGCGGCTATATCGGTTTTTGGTAAAGCAAGACTTTCAGAAAAAGTAATACAAGATAAAATTATTGCTATGTGGGCTTTGGTGCATGGATTAGCTTCTATTGTTGTGATGCCCAATGTCGAATTTGATGATAATTGGGAAACAAGGGTAGAAGAAATCATCAAGTCCATTTCCATACCTTATCAAGCGCAGGAGGCAGAAGAATGAATATTCTAATACACGATTTAAGCAATGAGCAATTTCAATCACTATTTCCCGAAATAAACGATGATATTTATATTATTTCAGATACAGAGACAATACAGCATTGTATCGGCTGTTTTGGTTGTTGGATAAAAACACCCGGAAAATGTGTATTGAAAGATGGATATGACAATATTGGAAAAATTCTCTCAAAGGCTGAAAAAATAACTATTATCAGCAGGTGTTTCTATGGCTGCTACAGTCCGTTTGTAAAAAACGTTTTAGACCGAAGTATTCCCTGGCTGCTTCCGTTCTTCAAAATAAAAAATAACGAAACCCATCATAAAAGACGCTATCAAAACAATTTGCAGATTGCAGTATATTTTTATGGTGAAAATACTGCTATAGAAGAAAGAGAAACGGCTAAGAGGTTGGTGAAAGCAAATTGCATTAATTTTTATGTGAAGAACTACGAAATTTCATTTTCAAAATCATTAGAAGAATTATGCAAAAAGGTGACTGCCATATGAAAATTTGTATTATAAACGGAAGCCCAAAAACAAATAAAAGTACATCTGAATTGCTTATTGGATATCTGATACCATTTATCAAAGAAAACGAAATAATAACCTATAATGTGTGTGAAATTAATCTCTCCAAAGCACAGATTTCACGGATACAGAGTAGTGAGATACTTATATTTGCGTTTCCTCTATATATTGACAGTATCAATTCAGCTTTACTTCGCTTGCTTATTGAACTTCAAAACAGAGGTTTTAGAAATAAGAATATTAATGTATATTGCATTATTAACAATGGATTTTATGAAGGGCTGCAAAATCATGTTGCCGCCGATATTATGCAGAATTGGTGTAAAGCTACCGGTCTAACCTATGGTCAAACCCTTGGTATCGGGGCAGGAGAAATGCTTCCATTTTTTAAAGATATTCCATTAGGTCATGGTCCTAACAAGAACCTTGGTAATGCATTTCAAAAGCTGAGCCAAAATATATTATCTCTAAATCAAGAGGAAGATTTGTTCATTTCACCCAATTATCCACGGTTTCTTTGGAAAATTCAAGCGTCTTTGTGTGTTTGGTATCCACGCGCCAAAAAGAACGGACTAAATAGAAAAGAATTAAAAAATAAAGCAAATTGAGGGAGGGAAGCTCAAATGAATAAAGAAACAATTTGGGTACATTGACCTGTCAGCGGGAATAAAGCAAGACTACAGATGTTAAATAGTTTGGAGGGGTGACAAACAAATACAAAAAATAAGAAGGGGACTTCCTCAACCTTAAAAGGCTATGACACTATTGGTTATAGTCTTTTTTCATGCGGTAATTACCGTATGAAATGAACTCCTATTCCCACAAGCGGAGAAATACCAAACAATGATATTCTACAATTCAAACTACCGACAATTAACAGAAGAAAATCATTAATCATCACTGAAATCAGTCAATCATATCAATCCATATCGATAAGTATATCCGTAGCAGGACAAACTCCAATCCACATCAGACGGTATTATCCCTAAATGTTTGGGCGTGGAACGTTTTGAAAGGCTCACAGAGGGCATGAAACAGGCACATGGGATAACTTTATTTTTTACATTTCCCTTAAGAGATAAAGTAAATTTGACAATCATTCTGCATCGTGATATAGTACACTACTATAGTAGTAACTAATTAGGACAAGGAGAAAAAAAGGTAGGGGAAGAACTCAGGGGCTTAATGTCTTGGATGAAGAAAGAGAGCTAGCCGCAAAGCCGCAGAGCCGATGAATTTGCATGTATGATTACCACTGTTCATTAGCTCTGTTTTTTTATAGGATATTTGGGATAATTGAAAATATATTTTATTTAGAAAAGGAACAAAGCTTATATCGGTATAAAGTAATGAAAAATTGGAAAGTATACATATAAGGTAAATAAACAGATATAAAATATTCAGATAGGAGACAGTCCGTATGAAACTTCTAAAACAGGAAAATGTTCAGATTTGTGAAAAGGCAGATGATTGGCGGGATGCAGTGAAAATATCGGTATTGCCGTTAGAACGGGGTGGTTATGTAGAAAGCCGTTATAAAGATGGGATAATTGAAAATATAGAAAAATTAGGTCCTTATATTGTTATAGCAGATCATATTGCATTACCTCATGCTAGACCAGAGCAGGGGGCAATCGAAACACAAATCAGCATTACATTATTCAGACAGGATGTTGAATTTGAGGGCAGAGAGACACCAGCCAGGTTATTTGTGACATTGGCTGCTAAGGATAATGAAAAACATTTGGATGCACTTTCAAAAATATCAGAGCTGCTTTCTGATGAAGAAGTGGTAGAGCAGATATTGGAATCTCCAGATGAGCAGATATTGTATCAATATTTTGAAACAATCTAAAGTATAAATATAAAATAGATAAGGAAGATAGATAAAGGAAGGAGTAAAAATTATGTATAGCGTTTTGCAATTTATCCAACAGGTACTCTCTACACCGGCTATTTTTGTCGGATTGATTGCACTGTTGGGATTAATTCTCCAACGCCAGAATGTACAAACCTGCGTTAAGGGGACAATTAAAACAATACTTGGATTTATTGTGTTAAATGCCGGAGCTGATGTTGTTCAGGCTTCGATTATTCCATTTGGAGATTTGTTTCAGGCAGCGTTCCATGTAGATGGAGTTGTGCCTAATAACGAAGCAATTGCTTCGCTGGCGCTGAATAAGTATGCTGTGCAGACAGCTTCCATATTTGCACTGGGAATGTGTGCTAATATATTTCTTGCAAGGTTTTCTAGGTTAAAATATATTTTTTTAACTGGACACCATGCACTGTATATGTCATGCCTCATATCCATTATTATGACGATCAGTGGTCTTACAGGAATAAAGCTGATTATTGGGGGGGCGCTGTTACTTGGACTTGTAATGACAATTTTTCCAGCCCTTATGCAGCCCACTATTGAAGAAGTTACAGGGGATGATTCGCTGGCACTTGGACATTTTGGAAGCGCCTGTTATTGGCTGAGTGCACAAATTGGAAAGCTGTTTGGGAAAAAAGATGATACTACTACAACAGAGGATATTAATTTTCCTACAACACTGTCTTTCTTAAGGGAAAATACGATTTCTATAGCTCTGGCAATGTTCTTGTGCTATATCATTGTTGCGGGAGTGGCAGTTTTTGCCTCCCCTGAGGAAGCAGCGGCGATTATTGGTGAGGATAACTGGGTAATATACTCTGTCATACAATCCATTACATTTTCGGCAGGAATTTATATTGTGTTGTCGGGAGTTCGTATGCTTATCAATGAGATAGTGCCGGCATTCAAAGGAATTTCTGAAAAACTTGTGCCAAATGCAAAACCGGCGCTGGACTGTCCGATTGTATTTCCTTATGCACCCAACGGTGTTTTGATAGGTTTCTTCTGTTCTTTTATAGGAGGAATTGTGGCTTTGGGAATTCTTGCCCTAATGGGAAATATGGGATTGGCGGTTGCAATTGTACTTCCGGGGGCGGTGCTTCATTTTTTCTGTGGTGCCACGGCGGGAGTCTGCGGTAATGCCCGGGGCGGATTAAAGGGATGCATTGCGGGATCGTTTGTTCACGGCGTGGTGGCAACATTTCTGATTGCTGCCATGTATCCAGTATTAAATTCAATGGGATTTGCAAATACAACTTATTCAGATACGGATTTTACGCTTGTGGGTATTGCGTTTGGTAATTTGACAAAGTTTGTGAATGGAAATGTTATGTTGGGAATTATTGTTGTGTTATTTCTGATACCAATTATATATAACATTCTGAAAGGAAATCAAAAAGCAGCTGAAAATTAATTGGTAATTATTTTAATAATATTGTTAATAAGATAAATTGTTAAAAAAATAGGAGAGATGGTTAAAATAAGAGAAACCATTATAATTTTGATTATGACTAGATTATGTATATATGAATATGTATATACGAATAAAGATGTTATTGATACAAAGAAGTAAAAAAGGATTTTAAAGAAAGGAAAAATTAACATGATTAAAAAGATTATGTGTTTTTGTGGTTCAGGGCTAGGTACGTCTTTTGTTATGGAGATGAATGCAAAGAAAGCTTTGAAAAATTTGGGTATCGAGGGTGTAAAGGTTGAACATTCAACAATTGATGATGTGGTTCCTGGTGCGGCGGACCTATTTGTCTGCAGCGCGGACCTTGTGCCAAATGCTCAAAAGGCTGGAAAAGCAATCGGACTGAATAATATGGTTTCAATAAAAGAAATTGAGGAAAAGCTGAAAGCAGCGTTTGAGGAAGACCAGGCATAAAATAACATCCCTGCATTTGTTCCATTTAAAGCCTATAAAAGAGAGACGGAATAGAGGGATATTGAATTATACAATTAAATACTTTGTTTACAGAAATACCTTGCATTGAAAATACAATCAATGTGAGGTATTTTTTTACAAATATGTAGTTGTTGTGAAAAAAAAATTGTGATAGACTAAACGTGTATAATGGCAGATAATGGAACTAGTGCAGTAAATAACTATCTGGTGTCAATGTATGAGAAATTTATGATTTACAGTACACTAGCTATAAAAATGTAAGAGGAAAAATATGAGCAGATTGAAATCAATTAGTGTGACAGCGGCGATTGTGTTACTTTCCGTGATGTTTTACTACTTTGGGGCGGCGCACCTCTGGGATATGGGAGTGTCGGACTGGCTGAACCAGAGGGAATCGGTGACGAATAAGAAAATTTATATTATAGGGATTGACGATAAGACGCTAGAACAGTATGGTGCAGTCAATACATGGAGCAGGGATATTCCGGCAAGACTGGTAGAACTTTTAAATGCAGATGAGACGGCAAAGCCTGTTGTTATCGGATTCGATGTGATTTACAGTGAATCGTCCGGCGGGGAGGATGATAAACGTTTTGCGGATACATGTAAGGAAGCGGGCAATGTGGTGGTGGCACGCAGTTTTTCTTTTAAGGAAATGCCGGAGACGGATGAGAATGGGAAAGTTACTTATAATCCTTATCATGTGAATTATGTAATAGAGCCTTACGAAAGCCTGAAAGAAAGTGCAGTAAACGGTTATGCTAATACAACGGTGGATGCAGACGGATATGTGCGCCAGGCAATGGCTTATATTGATTATGAGGGGGAGCGGGTGTATAGCTTGTCTTCACAGCTTTATAAGATATATCAAGAAAGTCAGGGGAAGGAAGCTGTATTTCCCGATACATATGGCAGAAATAATCGGTATTATTTTACATATTCCGGAAAACCCGGCAGTTACAATGTAATTTCCATGGCGGATGTGCTGGATGGAACTGTGGATGGGAAAATATTTCAGGATGCTATTGTGCTGGTGGGCGCTTATGCAGTAGGAATGCAGGATTCCTATACCCCTGCCATTTCTCATAACAGCCAGATGTACGGAGTGGAAATTCATGCCAATATTATAGAGGCTCTTCTGGAGGGAAATACCCAGACGCCGTTTTCACCGTGGATTTATGCGCTGGCTGCAGGTATTTTGTCGGGAGCATTTTTTATGATAACGAGAAAAGTAAAGATACTGCCGGCAGGAATTAGCCTGATTTTGTTTATAATACTGGATGTTGTATTTGCTAGGGTTATGTATGTAAAGGGGAGCATCGTTCCGGTAATTTTACTGCCTGCTGTCCTTGCACTTATTTTCCTGGCACAGGTAATACAGGGATATCTGGCAGAAATCCGCCGAAGGAGGCGTGTGGTTGATGTATTTAAACAGTACGTGGCTCCTCAGGTAGTAGATAAAATCAGTAAGGATAAGGATTTTGAACTGGTGCTTGGCGGGGAAAACCGTCATGTGGCAGTGCTCTTTGTGGATATTCGCGGATTTACGGTTATGTCAGAGAGTATGCCGCCGGAGGATGTGGTAGAAATATTAAATGAATATTTAAGTCTTACTACCAAATCCATTTTTGATAATGGAGGAACTCTGGATAAATTTGTGGGTGACGCGACTATGGCAGTATTTAATGCGCCCTTTGCACTGGAGGATTATATTTTTCGGGCGGTCTGCACAGCTTGGGATATGCGGGCTGGTGCAAACGCACTATCTGAGAAATTTGAGAAAAGATATAACAAAAGCGTTGCTTTTGGAATCGGTGTAAACTGCGGGAATGCAGTCGTCGGCAATATTGGCTGCGAATTCCGTATGGATTACACGGCAATTGGTGATACGGTGAATACGGCCGCCCGTTTGGAAAGCAATGCGAGACCAGGGCAGATTCTAATCAGTGAACAAGTGTATGAGGCAGTAAAAGATAGGGTAAGCGTAACACCTATTGGTGAAATCCCTCTAAAGGGAAAGAGCCAGGTGGTATTCGTATATCAGTTGGATGAGGTGAAAAGGTAAATGAGCAGAGCATATTTAATTCCTGATAGGAACGATATAGAAAGGTCATTGGAGCTTGCAGGGGAGTACGGCTGTGCCTTTGAGTACAATGATTTTTTTGTGCCTGAGATTCTGGATCATCCAGAGAAGCAGGAAGAAATTATTGAGTTTTATGGCAGATACCGCAAGGATTTTTCAAAGGATACGATGCATGGTGCGTTTTTAGACATAACGGTACACAGCAGTGACAGGCTGATACGAGACGCGTCCGTACTCAGGATTCATCAGTCTATGGAGATTGCCAAGCGTATGGGTTTAAAAGGTGTTGTTTTCCATACAGGTAAATTAGCCGGTTTCAATGTTGCCAGTTATATAAAGCTGTGGCATGAGACGAATCTTAAGTTTTTTATGGAACTGGCAGAAGAATATCCTAAGCAGCAGATTTATATGGAAAATATGTTTGACGAGGCGCCGGAGGTTATTGCTGGGCTTGCCAAGGCAATGAAAGATATTCCTAATTTCAGCCTTTGCCTGGATTATTCCCATGCGGCGGTAACGAAGTATCCATTGTCAGGATGGGTGAAAACATTAGCGCCCTATATCAGGCATATGCATATCAATGATAATGATTTAAAGGATGATCTGCACCAGACAATAGGAGAAGGAAAGATTGACTGGCAGGCTTACAGTTCATTGATGAAAGAGTACCAGATAGAGGCTACCGCACTGATAGAAGTAAGAGGCTATGAGAATCAGAAAAGATCATTGGAATTTATGAAAGAACATCATATATATCCGTTTATATAATTATATAAAATTAAAGGTAAATAAGGGTGGGACAATGTACTTAGAATACGAAGATTTAAAGAAAATATTGAATATTGGTATCCGCCTGTCCACGGATAAGGATAGAAACCATATTTTAGCTTCTATTCTTGAGAGCGGGATGGAAATTACCAATTGTGATGCAAGCACATTATATTTGTATGAGGACGGCAGGCTGACCTTTAAAATTATGAAGACGCTTTCTTTAGGCATCAGTCGAGGCGTGGACGGTGAGCCGATTACGGATATGCCGCCGGTTCCCATGAAGGAGGAGAATGTATGCGCTTATACTGCCATTCGGAGAGAGATTGTCAATATACCTGATGTATATGACAGCGATCGCTTTGATTTTTCCGGTCCAAAACAGTATGATGCATTGACAGGTTACCATACAGGTTCCCAGCTAGTCATTCCTCTTGAGAATAACGAAAATGAGCTGATTGGCGTGTTACAATTGATTAATGCTATGGATTCGGATGGGAAGGTGATTCCTTTTAGCAAACAATACAATATTATTATTCAGTCCTTAGGCTCCATGGCAGCGATTGAACTGACGAATCTTACCTATGCGGAAGAATTGAAGGCACAGCTTTATTCATTTGTGGAGGCGCTCACCACAGTGCTGGACGAACGAACACCTTACAATGCATCCCATACGAGAAATGTTGCGAAATATGCGGGAATTCTTGCAGATTATATTTCGAAGCTTCATGAGGAAGAAAAGTGTGAAGAGTTCTTCGACCAGAACAGAAAAGAGAAACTAAGGCTTGCCGCTCTGCTTCATGATATTGGAAAGATAGTGGTTCCCCTTGAAGTAATGAATAAGGCAACCCGTCTGGATAAAAGGATGAAGGACGTGGAGGCTCGGTTTGAGCTTCTCGGGGCTCTGTATGAAGTAGATATGCTGCGGTGCAAAATTACTGAGGCGGAATATAAAGAGAAGATTGCAGACTTGAAATGGGAGCTTGATTTTATCCATAAGATTGATATGGAGGGGTATTTGGATGATGAGAGCCTTCAGCGGGTATGCAGTCTGGCGGGGAAGCAGCATGTAAAGGAAAACGGGGAAGTGACAAAGTATTTGACTGAGGAAGAGGTTTCCTGCCTGTGTATCCGGCAAGGGACTTTGACAAAACAAGAGAGAAAAGAAATGGAAAACCATGTCGTTGTCACAGGAAAGATTTTAGATACGGTACATTTTAATAAAAACTTTGAAATTGTGCGGAAGTGGGCTTCGTCTCATCATGAACTTCTAAATGGTTCCGGTTATCCTAACCATCTGACAGCAGAAGATTTGGAACTGGAGACCCGGATTTTAACAGTAGCAGATATTTATGAGGCATTGGTGGCAAAACGCCCTTATAAAAATTCCATGCCCCAGGAAAAGGCATTTTGTATTTTAAGAGATATGGTGGAAGCAGGAAAAGTGGATGGTCAAGTTGTGGAGTGGCTTTTTGAAGCGCTGAAAGAAAACATGCAGTAAGGCGCAGGGACAGGGGTAAAGCGGATGATTTTTTTTGGACTGGTTGTTATTATGCCTTATGGTTTATCATTCTTATTTTAAGAACAAAATAATATTAAGAAATATGAAATTTTTGCCGAAATGTTAACAGCGAGTGAATCGAATCATAGGAGAGGGTTCGGCTCATTCCCATAGGATTATCAAAGAAGGAGCCCAAGAATTGTGCGGATTTTGAAACAAGAATATGATATATGGGAAAAGAGGTGGATAAAGTGCACAGATGTTGGGACTTAAGAGTGAGAACATAAATTTTGTTAGATGTAAGGAGGACTACTTATGCAAGGAAAAAGGAAAGGTCTGCTGGCACTTTGGATGGTGTGGGTACTTTTGCTTACAACTGTGTCAGCGCCTGTAGGTGCAGATGGGACAGATATAGCTGTAAAGCTATATAATGGGACAACAGTCTTGAAAACGGGGGTTGCGACTGATAATTATGAGATGGGAGATTTATCACCTGGAATGGCTCTAGATGGAAATCAGGTGAAGCTTGCCCGGTTGTATGGTACAGATTTAAAAGGAAATTGTCCAGATGGTTACATCAGAGATGGGTGGAGAATTTGGAAAGATGAATTGGGTTTGGCAGCAGGCAGATGGATTGGAGATACAGATGTTAATTGGGCATCTTATCTGACAGGATACTTTGATTGGAATAATGATAATGTTATGCTTGCCCCTAACTGGGTACCTGAATATGCGGCAGGAAAAGCAAACAGCGCAAACAGCGCAGACGGTGCAGCAGTAATAAAGAAAGTAGAAAATGGTGCTGTTCTGGTAAATGGAAATACTGTTGCCGACGGCAATGTGGAGGCGGACGGCAGCGTTAAGACAGATGGTACTACGTTTCATTTTCAATGGCTTCATGAATATAAGTTAGTTGAAGCCCCTGTAGATGAGAATCAGATAAAGGGTACAGTTTCCGGCAGCGGAGATTACTATGATGAGAGTACATGTAAATGGATGAAGGGCAATGGGGAATTGGGTTCCCTGGAAATCTTATGTGAACTGCAGGCCGGTGATGTTGTAATGGTAAGGAACATTGGCAGAGCTAATTCTGATATACCATATTATTTTAATGGTTATTTATGGAATGAAGACAGTTTTTCACAGACTTATTTTGAGACTTATGATAAGGAAAATAAAGTGTTTTATGCGGTTGTGCCAAACACTGGAAAAAATTATAAATTGTGCCTGCGCAATATGAATAATTATATGGAAATCAATGCTTCAGTCAGTGTTTTTCGTCAAGATTCCACTGTTGCCCAACAGACGTCAGCTGTTTATACCGGAGATATGGGTACATACTGTTGTCAGATTTCTTATGAGAAGAATGTAATGAATGTGAGCGGGCAATTGGAAAAAAAGACTTTTCAGTTTTTATCGGATATTGTCACGGTTGACAAAAAGTATGAGATTACAAATGTGTGTGGAGAGAATGGCTCATGCCGTGTTGAGATAGATGGAATAGAAGTATATGGGCCGGAGATGATGGCAGCGCCAGGTCAGACAGTAACCATAAAGGCAGTTCCGGCTAACGGTTATGAGGAAGGTGCTATTTCAATCAAAAAAACTGGGGAATTGAGTGGTTCGGATGTGCCATATACGACGACAGAGGATGAAAAGGGAAATAAAGTACGAACCTTTACTATGCCCAATTATCCGGTAACCGTTTCTGCAAGTTTTGCGCAAAAAGTGTTAAAAACCTATACTGTTACGCTGCCAGAAGGCAAAGGGTATATTGCGGCAGTAAAGTCTGGTGCTTCCTCCTCGGTGACAGAGGGCAAAACCTATTCTTTTACTGTTACAGTGGAACCTGGATATGAGGCATCGGAAAAATTTAGGGTGCTGGCAAACGGAATAGAGTTGAAGGCAGAAACAGATAATCCATACACGTATACGATAGAGAATATTACAAGTGACCAGGTGATTACGGTGGAGGGTATTCGTGAGATAAAGGATACAGAAGAACTGGTAATTTCCGGAGTTGAAGAGGGAAAAGAATATTATGGAGTTACTGCCTTTCATGTAGAGGCTGCTTCTTTTGTGAAAGTATGGGTGGATGGAAAACAGATACAGTCGGATAAAGATGGTATTTATACAATTCAGCCAGATAATGAATCACATCTTATTACAGTGATGGATGAGTCTGGAAATACTGATTCCTGCACTATAGTAGTTTATGAGACATGGGTGAGAGATGGAATTGCCAATGATGGAGACTATTCCTTAAAAAATGGAATTGGTTATAAACTGGGAAGCGGAAGCTGGAAGGTTTCAGGAGATGATACGATATATGCAGGCCAAAATACATTCTATGTCCCCATGGCAAAAAAGTATACCCTAGTTTTACAGGGGGAAAAGGGGTTTGGGATTATGGCTCCTTTTGGGTATACATTTTTGAATTAGTAAGATAGGAGGATTATCATGCAGAAATCAAAAAGAATTAAGATAGGAGCATTGCTTGGCGGAGCAATGTTAGTTATCGCAGGAGTTGTGCTGGTGGTCAGCCATTTCTTAAAACAAGAGGATGTTTATCGTTCTATTCTAGTTTATGAACTGGAAGGAACGGCGGAGATTGAAAGGGAGAAAACAGGCAGTATTCGTGCCACAGAAAATATTTATCTGGAGTCAGGTGATAGACTGAAGGTAGATGGAGGCAGTTATATTCGACTGAAGCTGGATGATGATAAATATATTATGGTAGAAGAAAATTCTGTTCTCTCTATTGAAGCTGTTGGAGATGAAAAGGATTCAAAAACAAAGATTCAGTTGGAGAAGGGCGCTGTGACAAGTGAAATTCAGAATCCTTTAAGTGCAGATTCCGAGTATGAGGTTACTTCTCCAAACTCAGTCATGGCTGTGCGGGGTACCATTTTCCGTGTGGAAACAGACATTGAGCAGGGTAATGTGCCCCGCACAAAAACATCTGTTTTTTCGGGAAAGGTTGCCATGGGTGTGCGCCATGAGGATGGAACTGCAGGAGAGGAAGTTCTTGTCAGCGCAGGGGAAGAGGGCGTTGGTGAAGGAAACAGGCCAATAAGTACCAAAAAAATAAATTATAGCGAATTTTCGCCCCAGACCATTGGTATTCTCCAGGATTTGTTAGAACAGGGTACGGCTCTTGAAGGATTTACAAAGAATAATTCTGAAGAGTTGGGCGATAAAATGGATTCAGACAGCATAGAAAATAAGCCTGAAGATGGTGATAATCAGAATTCTGCTTCCAATGGGACAGGAAATGAGGATAGTTTGGAGAACAACCAGACGTCAAGTGCGCCAAATGAAACTAATGCAGGCGAAACTGGTAATGTTGCAGGAAGCAAGCCGGATATTGGAAATACCAACCCATCAGATAAGGTTAGCTCCGATAATACCACGGATAAGGAACCAGGAAGCCAGCAAGATGGTGAAACATCAGAAACGAAGCCGGATGATAATAAAAAACCAGATGGCGACAAGTCAGAGACGAAGCCGGATGATAACAAGAAACCAGATGATGATAAGACAGAGACAAAGCCGGATGATAATAATAAACCAGATGATGACAAGGTGGAATATAAAGTGACATTTGAATATCAGGGTAAGGTGTTTGCGACACAGACAGTAATCAGTGGTCAGTGTGCAAAAAAACCAACATTGATGCCGGCGCCGTTTGGAGCATGGGATTTTGATTTTTCAACGAAGGTAACAAAGGACATTACGATTACATGGAAGTAATATAAAGAAATTAAGCCCCCTTGGAAGAATTTTATGGAAGTGCTTCTAAGGGGGTGTTCTATTTTAGTTATGGTAAAGAGCTATTTTTAAATAAAGTAATTATTTAATGATAGGAATTAAGAATAATAGATAGTGGTTGACAATCAAGAAAAGTAACTTTTATAATATTTATGATATTTTTAAAATGGTTGAATATGTAAATGTGAATATCCCATATTTCAGCCATGTGAGCAGGAGGTAATATTGAAATGAAAAGTATTCGAACAAAAATCACAGTATGCCTTATTATGACTGTGCTCATTGGGCAGGTTGCATCTGGAACATCAAGTATTATGCTAAACTATAACAATACCATGTCAACTGTAGAGCGGATGATGAGTCAGACGGCAGTTTTGGCGGCAGGACGTGCACAGCAGGAGCTGGAGGCATATAAAAACGTTGTCATGGAGGTGGGATGTATTCCGCAGCTATCCGATCCAAATGTGTCGGTAAAAGAAAAACAAGCTATTATTGATGGGCGGGTTTCCATGCATGATTTCCAGAGAGGAAATATTGTTGGGGCAGATGGTATCAGCATCTTTGACGGAAAGGATTATTCGGATCGTGAATATGTACGTCAGGCCATGGAGGGCAATATTTTTGTATCAGAGCCGTTAATCAGCAAAATTACAGGAGAATTGTCCATTATGGTTGCGGCACCTTTATATTCTGAGGGAAACAAGGAGAAATCTATTGTAGGTGTTGTATATTTTGTTCCTCATGAAACCTTTTTGAATGATATTGTATCGGCCATTCAGATTGGTGAAAATAGCAGAGCTTACATGATAAATAAGTCTGGTGGTACAATTGCCGATATCACTCTTGATACGATAACAGTTCAAAATATAGAAGCGGAGGCAAAGAATGACTCCTCCCTAAAAGAGTTAGCAGAGATTCACGCCCAGATGCGCCAGGGGAAAAATGGATTTGGAAGCTATACAAACGGAGGACATAAAATGTTTGCAGCTTATGCTCCTGTGCTGAATACAGATGGCTGGAGTATTGCAGTAACGGCACCCCAGATTAATTATCTAGAATCCACTAGGGACGCAATGGTTATCAATATTGCTGTGATTGTGGTTTCCATTTTGATTTCCATCATTGTTGCTTTGACTTTGGCTCTCAATATTGGAAAACCGATGAAGGCTTGTGTGAATCGTATGAAGCTGCTTGTGGAGGGTGATTTGGAGACGCCAATGCCTAAGATTACGAACAAGGATGAAACAGGTGTGCTTGTCAGGTCAACGGAAACTCTGGTGGAGGGACTGCGTACGGTTATCGGTGATATCAGTTATTTGCTCAACGAGATGGCAAATCAGAATTTGGATGTACACACGAAGCATGAGGAGGCATATGTTGGTAGTTTTCAAGATATTTTGGTTTCCATGCGCAATATGAGAGTTGAACTGTGTAATGCTATGCGTCAGGTGAATCATTCTGCAGAGGAGGTGGCAAATGCCAGCAATCAATTGTCCTCAAGTGCACAGACCCTTAGTCAGGGTACTACAGAGCAGGCAAGCTCAGTACAAGAACTGGCATCACGAATCAGCATAATTTCCCAGGAAGTTAAAAATACAGCAAACGGAGCATTGGATGTCAGAAGTCAAACACATGAGACTGGAGAGGAAGTTTTCTTGTGTAATAAGAAGATGCAGAATCTAGTAGAGGCAATGGAAAAGATTCAGACTAGCTCCCAGGAGATTGAGAAGATTCTTAAGACAATTGATGATATTGCATTCCAGACAAATATACTTGCCTTGAATGCGGCAGTGGAGGCAGCTAGAGCCGGCAGTGCGGGGAAAGGATTTGCTGTTGTGGCAGAGGAGGTTCGCGATTTGGCTGGCAAATCTGCACAGGCGGCTCAAAATACATCAAAGCTTATTGCACATTCTTCCGACGCAGTACATATGGGTACAGAAATCGCCCAAAATACCGCTGATGTTCTAGTTGGTGTTGTCAGTAGTATTCAGTCTGTGGTGGAGGCCATTGACCATATTGCCATTGTATCTAATGAGCAGTCAGAGTCAGTTGAGCAGGTTTCCGAGGGCATTAATCAAATTTCAGTTGTTGTGCAGAGCAACAGCGCTACTGCACAGGAGGGTGCAGCAACGAGCCAACAGCTTTCTGCCGAGGCGGCTTGCCTGAAGGAATTGGTGGAGCAGTTTACGATTGCTTCAGATTGATAATTGACAAAAGCCTAAGATTCAATGAAAATTAGTCCAAATACTCCAAAAGAACTCATTGAAAAAAGTTACCTTTAGGAATGTCTGGAGATATGTTTGCTTTATAGCAGCTATTTAGGTGGTTACCATGCCTTTTTGGAGTGGGTATGGTAGTTCACATGATAATATCATTGATATTGTACTTAAATGAAACTCGTAACATTTTACATACATAATCTGGTCTCAAAAACAAATTCATTTATTTATGAGGTTGTTTTTTGTACGCTTGTTATATATGATTACTAATGTAAATAATATAAATGAATGCAGGAAACAAAATATATTAGTAAATGAGTGCAGTTATAAAATAAAAGGAAGCTTCATTGCTTTGGAAAGGAGAGCCTAGTGTTTACAATGATAGAGAATTATATTACTTTTAAATTTGAAACCCTGCCTTCTTTATTTTCACCCAATGCCATAGACAAAGGAACACAGGCAATGCTGTCTCAAGTTGACTTTTGTGGGGAAGAGAAAATATTAGACATGGGTTGCGGATACGGTATAGTAGGCATTTTGGCAGCCAGTGAAGTGGGGGAGGAGAATGTTACAATGTGTGATATTTCCAATGAGGCAGTGGAGATGGCAAGTTATAATGCTAAGCTCAATGGTTTTAGCAAAATTAGAATAATACAAAGTGATGCCTATGAGAAAATCAAAGATTTGGATTTTGACCTAATTTTGTGCAATCCGCCTTATCATACAGATTTTTCTGTGGCAAGAAAAATTATCGAGGGAGGATATGATAAGCTTGTGTGGGGAGGACAAATGATTTTGGTAGTGAAAAGAAGGCTTTGGTATGAGAAAAAAATGACCTCTGTCTTTGGAGGTGTAGCCGTAAAAGAAATAGATGGATATTGTGTGATGATAGCACAAAAAAGAAGAAAAAAAGCGGGTGCACATAAAGTCAAGGCTGCAGGGGTATCTAAAAAAATATCAAGGAAAATAAAGGCAAGAAAAAATAAAATGAGAAATAGAAGGGCAAAAAACAAATCATAATAAACAAATAAAAGAACTAAAATATTTAAACGAAAAATAAAGACAGGATATAAGGTGAGAATTAAAACAAAAATAAGGGCTGTACAGAAAAACGATTCTATACAGCCTAATGATTGTGTGTTCAATTAGTTTGTTCCGGCGGAGTGTGATATCGGGTGTTGTGATGCTTAGTAATCTGTGCGATTGTTTCTAGTAAAATGGGAATATCAATTGGTTTCGTCAAGTGTGCGTCAATACCGCTCTCTTTTGATTTTTGTTTGTCGCTCTCAAAAGCATCTGCCGATAGGGCGATAATTGGAATATGTGCTAATTCTTGGTTTTCAAGCTTTCGGATTGCTCTGGCTGCCTGGCGTCCATTCATGACCGGCATCTGAATGTCCGTGAGAATCAAGGCATAGTCACCAGGGTTAGAGTTACTTAGCTTCTCGACAGCAATACTGCCGTCTGTGGCGGTATCTATTTGAAAGCCCAGTCCCCGAAGAATTTCCGTTTCGATTTCCAGGTTAATTTCATTATCCTCCACCAACAGAATTTTTTGGTGCATTAAATTGGTGATAATTTCTTCTGTGTCACTAGAGAAAGGAAGAGGATGATTTTGTATACGAAAACGCAGAGTTACCGTAAATGTACTTCCAACTCCTAATTCACTAGTTACTTCTATGTTACCACCCATCATATCTACAATATTTTTGACGATAGTCAATCCAAGCCCTGTGCCATGAATGCCGCTGATGGTTGTGTTCTTTTCCCGCTCAAAAGGTTCAAAAATACGACTTAAAAAGTCATTGCTGATGCCAATGCCTGTGTCTTTTACGATAAACTGATAGACGGCATATTCATTGGGAAGGCGCTCTGATTCCGATACAATCATATCGACCTCCCCACCTGAATTTGTGTAGGTTACGGCATTGTTTCCTAAATATAAAAATAGCTGTTTCAGCTTATCCTTATCGCTGTATATATCGCAATGCTCTAAATGTGCAGAATTCAAGGAGAATGTAATATGCTTCTCCTGGGCCTGTGGAAGCAAGGAATTATAAACCTCCTGTAAAATATCGCACAGATTACATTCATGAATGGATAGATGGATGTCATTTGTCTCCATCCAGGAGAGCTCCAACGTTTTATCTATCAGCTCTAAAAGTTGTTTGCCAGCAATTTCTAATTTGTCTAGGTAATAAAGAACAGTTTCACTGTCAGTTATATTCTGTTTGGCAAGGGATGTAAAGCCAAAGATAGCATTTAAAGGAGTTCGCATATCATGGGACATATTAGAAAGAAAGGTATTTTTGGCAATGCTTGCTAATCTTGCGCTGTCCAATGCCTCCTCCAATAATTGCTTTTGCTCTAACTCTCGCCTGATCTCCTCATCCACTCTTCGATAACCCATGACAATCTGGGAAATTTTATTTTTGTTTCCCACATTTACAATGCGAAGCTGTAAATATTGTAATTGTCCTTCATTGATAATTCGATAGTTAATATAGTAAGTTTTGCTGTCAGCTAGGCGTTCGCGAATATAATCAGGATCTGTGGCATTAAATACAAGCTCTTGATCTTCTGGGTGAACCCATGTGTTCACATAATCCTGAGCATACCAAGTAAATCCCCGAACTTGATATTTTTTCTTAAATTGATACTCGGTTCTGCTGCTCAGACGATAAGGAAAAATTTTATCTGAGTTCAAATCTGCATATAGAATAGATTCATAATTGACACTGAGTCCTTCTATTACCTCTAGTCGGCGCAAATATTCCTGGGTGATAAGCTTTCTTTCTTTATCGTATTCTGCAATTAAGCTCTGCAGGTCTTTTTCTTTTTGTGTTGTCTCATGAATAAAATTGTTTTTCGCTTTTAAAAGCAGATTTTTCTTTTCGGTGGCATCTCCTACAAATACATAAAAAATATCTCCTAAGGTCTGGTTATGAATAAAATGTCCATAATCTTCAACCCAGCCAATTGTGCCATCTTTTCTGACAATGCGGTATTCCACATAGTCTAAATCATACTTGCTTTCTGCTATTTGTTTTTTTATACTTGTCTCTACATTTTCTAAGTCCTCAGAATACACAAGTCCTTTAAAGGAATTGCCTGTAAGCTCCTGAAATTCATTTATGGTGTCACATTGAAAAATGCGGAGGAGGGCTTTGTTGGCATAGATGATTTTTGCTGTCTCATCTGCGTGATAGATGAAAAAACCACCAGGCATTTCGTCCATAAAGTGGATAAGCTCTTTTGCAGCTTGAATATTCTGAGAATTTAGCAGATTATTTTCTTTATCAAATTCGGCTTCTGCCGTTGGTTCAAATGTATCTCTATTGGTATTATCAGAGAAGCTTAACAAAGTTAATACATATTCCATCAATTTATGATCTATAGTTTGTCTATTCATGATAATATTCCTCCAGAAGTCTTTCAGACAAATTTTAACATAAAATAGACGAACTGTCATTAACTGTTCTAATATTTTTTTATTGATTGGCAGCATACTAGGAAATTTTTTTGTTTTGTGATACAATACACTAGTCTGATAACAAGGTTTTAAAGGAGAAATGAACTATGAGGAAGCTACATAATTTACAGCAGAAAATTATTTTCTATGTAATGTCGGTTGCTGTTTTGCTGGCAATTTTAATTACTATTATTATGTCCTTTGGCAGCGTGGGCTCCACCAATTCTGTTTTGTTGGATAATATGCAGATTACTGCCAGAATTGCCTCCCAGAATATTAGCTCTAATTTACATCTTCTCACAGAGAGAATGTATCAGATTGCCAATGAAGACATTTTCTCTGATGATGGGGTGAGTGAGGCAGATAAACAGAATAGATTAGATGAAATAAAGCTTCAGATTGAATTTGTATGGTTGGCTGCCTATGATGTGTCAGGGGGGAAAATATATGGGGACGAGAGCGCCCCTGGCAGTATAAAAGATACAGAATACTTTATGGATTTAAACAATTCGGAAAATATTGTAATAGGAGAACCATACAGTGATAATGGGGTATTACAGCTCTGTGTGGGAGTGCCGATGAAAAAGAATGATGAGGTATTGGGATATTTCATCGGAAGTTATAAATATGACCTTTTAAATGATGTATTAAGCTTGCTGATATTGGGAAATACAGGAAGTGCCTGTATTGTAAACGAGGAGGGTATGATTATCGGAGATTGCCATTATAATAATATAGCAGAGCACAAAAATGTCTATGAGCTATATCCATCTTCCAAAAATAAAAAAATATTTGATAAGATTTTAAAATATCAAACAGGTTCAGCAGTGATTAAGATGAATCATAAAAAAAATTATGTGGGTTACACCCCAATTTCAGGAACCAACTGGGCATTGTTAGTAAATGCTCCAAAGGCAGAATTCTTGAACGGTGTGTTGTTATCTATTTTATTGACTATATTGCTGACTGTATTGCTGCTTGTAGCAGCTGCCGCTGTTATTATACCAATTTCTAAAAAAATATCAGCTTCTCTTGCATCGTCCACGAAGCGTTTACAGGCGTTGGCGGAGGGCAATTTGACGGAGGAGGTTATATTGTCGGAAAGCGATGATGAGACAAGCATTCTTACCAATGCCCTATCTCAGACGATTGTCAGCTTAAATGGTTACATACAAAATATACAAGCTTGTCTAGGAGCCCTCTCGAATGGAGATTACACCATTGAAATTCCTGATAATTTTCATGGTGACTTTTCATCTATAAGAGATTCCCTGTGCAATATTACGGCATCCTTAAATCGCACGATGATGCGTATGAATCAATCTTCCATGGAGATGAATCAAAATTCCGGGGAAGTGTCAGATTACGCAAAACAGCTTCACAATGGTTCTGAGAATCAGGCGGCTTTGGTGAAGCAGCTTGAGAAAAGCATGGAATATATAACGAAGGCCATTGAAAAAAATAAAAATAATGTCTGGGAAATTGAACAGTGCTCTCAAAATGCCAGTCAGAAGACTGCTCTGGGGGATAGTTACATGAAAAGTATGCTGGACACTATGGCACAAATTCACTCTGGGGTGGAGGAGATATCTTCTATCAGCAGATTAATTGAGGATATTTCGGATCAAACCAATCTGCTGGCTTTAAACGCTTCTATAGAGGCTGCTAGAGCTGGGCAGTCAGGCCAAGGCTTTGGGGTAGTTGCCACGGAAATAGGTCATCTTTCTAGTCAAACTATGGAGGCGCTGCAGCAGACAGGTGGAATCATTCAAAACTCTGTAGATAGTATTCAAAAGGGATTGGAGACTGCCAATGAGACGGCTAGAGCATTCCGTGAAATTCAGGAGGTAACAGAGCAGTATTATGAGATTACCACTAAATTATCAGATACATTGAAGGAACAAACAGATGCAGTGGATTATGTGAATCATCAACTATTTTCTCTGAAGGATATTGCCGATGAAAACAGAAGCTTAGCGGAGGAGACAAATAAAATGGCGGCGGATTCCTTAGCTCAGTCACAGGGATTGAAGGATTATGTTGCCAGAGTAAAGATAAAAGAAGATACGGCAGAGTGTATGGCAGTTTCGGCAGAATAGAACTGCTGCTGGAAATAGAACTGTGGATTCGTTTGATGTTTGAAAGGAATGGTGAAGGGATGAAAAAAATAAAATATTTTGTTGCATTGTGCTTGAGTTTCCTATGCATGGGGACAGCTTTCGCTGGTTGTGGTTCCAAAAACCATATGAAGGATGGATTTTATACAGCCGAAATGTCAGAATACTCTCATGGCTGGAAGGAATACTTATGCATTATGGTAAAGGATGACAAGATTGTCTATGCGGAATTTAATGCAAAGGATGCAAGCGGATACATAAAAGCGTGGGATAACGCATATATGGAGAATATGGTAGGAGTTACAGGAACGTATCCAAATGAGTACACGAGAAAATATGTGGCAAGCCTGATGGAAAATCAAAGTCCGGAGGATGTGGATGGGGTGACAGGCGCCACAAATTCTGGCGGTAATTTTGCTAAGCTCTCAGCGGCAGTGGTAGAGCAGGCTAAAAAGGGAGATGCCAATATTACTATAGTGGAGTGAGGATAGATACAATATATGGATAAGATGATAAGGAGGCAGAAAGAGGTTTATGAAATTTCCGGAATTGACTAAGTGTGAAAAAATGGTGATGAAGTGTATTTGGAGTTGTGAAAAGGATATCAATGCGTCAGGTGTCAGGGAGTTACTTAGGGAGGTATATCATAAGGAATATGCACCTACTACTATCAGCACATTTTTACTGCACTTAACAGAAAAAGGGTACGTGGAAAAATATCGGTCGGGTGTTGCCTATTTTTATAAGCCAAAGATAGAGGAAAAAGAGTATATTATATTTGAAATGCAAGAGTTTCTTGATTTTTGGCTGGATGGCGCAGAAGAAAAGTGGGATGTATTGATGGAGCAATTAAAATGTACTTAAGTACACTTTTAAGAGTAACAATGCAATAGGATATTGCACATTTTTTTGTTCAGTGGTACACTATAGTTTAGAATTTGACAGGTGATTTAGTCGGCACATTACAGACAGAAAGGAAGTATCAGTACAATGGAAAAAAAGAATCTTGATTGGGCAAATATTGGGTTTGGTTATCATAAAACGGACCAGCGTTTTGTGTCTAACTATAAAGCTGGCGCATGGGATAATGGTACACTGACAAGTGATGATATGGTTACCATCAGCGAATGTGCCTGTGTGCTTCAGTATGCACAGACGGTTTTTGAAGGTATGAAGGCATATACTACAGAGGATGGCAGAATTGTTACATTTCGTCCTGATTTAAATGCGCAGCGCATGGAGGACAGCTGTAAGAGGCTTCAGATGCCTGTATATCCAAAGGACAAATTTGTGGAGGCTATAACTCAGGTAGTGCAGGCAAATGAAGCATATGTACCTCCGTTTGGCAGCGGTGCTACTCTCTATATTCGTCCTTTTATGTTTGGAAGCAATGCGGTAATCGGGGTTAAGCCGGCAGATGAATACCAGTTCCGTGTATTTACTACACCGGTTGGACCTTATTTTAAAGGCGGTGTAAAGCCGATTACAATTCGTGTCAGTGATTATGACAGGGCGGCTCCCCATGGTACAGGGCATATCAAGGCCGGTTTAAATTATGCTATGAGCCTTTATGCAATTGTAGATGCTCATAACCAAGGGTATGATGAGAATATGTATTTGGATGCGGCAACCAGAACAAAGGTGGAGGAGACAGGAGGAGCGAATTTCCTGTTTGTCACTAAGGATAACAAAGTGGTAACACCAAAATCCGACAGTATTCTTCCTTCCATTACAAGGCGCTCTCTTATGTATGTGGCAAAAGAATACTTAGGTCTGCAGACGGAGGAGAGAGAAGTGGATGTGGAGGAATTAAAGGACTTTGCAGAGTGCGGTCTCTGCGGAACAGCGGCAGTTATCTCTCCTGTAGGAAAAATTGTAAATCATAATCAGGAAATATTGCTCCCAAGCGGAATGAATGAGATGGGACCAATTACAAAGAAGTTGTATGATACATTGACAGGAATTCAGATGGGACAGATTGAGGCGCCAAAAGGTTGGATTCATGTAATTGAATAAATAGGACAAGAATGATAAAAGGCTGTTGCACATTTTGGCAATGGCCTTTTGTTTGGAAAAATATTGGAAAGGAATGCAGACTATGCCAGATGAAAAAATTACATTTACTCAGACAGGAGTTATTAGAAGAAATAATAAAAATGCCGTATGTGTTCGGTTTGAGAGACAGGGAAATGCTGCAAAGGAGTTTGCGGAAGGATTTGTTCCAGAGTGTAAAATTGTAAAAAGCAATGGCTTTACAAAGGAAGAGATTGAAAAGCTGGAGGCATATATGTTGGAGGAAAAGCCGGCAATTATTGAAAAAGCAAAGGAAATGAGTAATTTTTTGAAAATGTGGGGAAATAAATAAGTGAGTATAATCTACTTGTCATATAGTTTTAAATACTATATAATAGAGTAGTGTTATTTTATATGGATAGGATTTGGTTTGTGGAGTGCACATATGAAGATTTATTCTGTATAAATATGCACGCATTTATGTGAAGCTGTCATATGGATTATTGGCAATGCTGTCTAGTACATTAGTACAGAAAATAAAAAGCAGAAAGATTGGGTATACTAGATATCATTTTGACAGAAGGAGAATGTGGAGATGAAAGGTTTATGTCAGTAAATAGTAAAGAATTATTAGATGATATTATTAAAAAATTGAATATTATAGATGCCAATGATATTCCTAATATTGCTCTATATATGGATCAGGTAACTACTTTTATGGATTCCCAGTTAAAAGAATCAAAACGTTTTAGTGATGACAAAATTTTAACAAAAACTATGATTAACAATTATGCTAAAAACGATTTGCTGCCGCCGCCAGAGAAAAAGAAGTATTCTAAGGAGCATGTATTGCTGCTTACTTTTATATATTATTTTAAGAATATTATGTCAATCAACGATATAAAAAGCTTGTTAGAACCACTGGGAAAAGAATTTTACTATAAGAAGAAAGAAGTTTCCTTAGAAGAGATTTACACTTCCATTCAGCAGTTGGAGGTGGACAAGCTGCCGGATATTCAGCAGGAGATAGAGAGATTGATTGTGGAATCCAAGGGGATTTTTACAAATCAGCAGGAGGGAGACAAGGAATTTCTGGAATTGTTTGCATTGATTTCAAT
>CAJTQG010000043.1 GCA_910578605.1 uncultured Lachnospiraceae bacterium
AAATAATGTATACAATAATTGAAATTATACAAATCGACTGCGGAATAAAAAAAGGGCATTGACAAGAGTGGCAAAAATATGCAATACTCACCCATGTAGCAAAAATAATTTTAGTAACTTAGCCAGATACATATAGCAAGTAAAAGCGTTAGTGCTTGATAATACATATATAATGTATATTTTGGGGGCTTATTCGTATCTGGCGACAGTTACCAAATAAAAATGGAGGAAGATAAAGACATGAAAAAGTTGATGAAGAAAGTGTTAGGGGTAACACTGACGGCAGCAATGGTTTTTCAAATGCCAATAGGAGAAGGTTTGCAAAACTGGCAGAAAGACACGGTTAAAACAGAAGCAGCAAGTATCAATACTACAAGAGTATCTGTGCACGACCCATCTGTAGTTGAAGCAAATGGAAAATACTACATATTTGGAACCCATATGAACAATGCAGTGTCAACTGACCTGCAGAATTGGTCTTCTTTTACTACAAATGTCAATAGTGACTATGCTAAAATATTTGCTTCGGGAGCTTCATGGTCTAGAAGAGGGGGCGGAAGCTACAATCTGGCAGATAACCTTTGGGCACCGGATGTCATCTATAATCCTACCATGAGAAAATGGTGTATGTATATGAGTGTGAATGGTAATAACTACTATTCCTCCATTGCATTAGCTACAGCGGACAGTATTACTGGTCCATACACCTATCAGGGAACAATCTGTTATTCCGGCTTCAGGAACGCAACCGATGCTTCTCACACAGACTACAAAAGAGTAACAGGAACCAATGAAGTGGCCAGCCGTTACCTTTCTAATGGAAGATGGAATTCTGCTTATGGAGTGAATGCCATTGATCCATGTGTGATTTATGATGCAAACGGGGATTTGTGGATGTCTTACGGCTCCTGGTTCGGCGGAATTTACATGTTAAAGTTAGATAAGAAAACAGGTTTGAGAGATTATTCTTACAAGTATTCTACTTCTGCTAACTCATCTGACCAGTATTTTGGCAAAAAGATAAGCGGCGGATATGGAAAAACGGGAGAGGGCTCATACATTGTTTATGATAAATCAGCAGGTTATTACTATTTATATATGTCCTACTGTGGTTTGGATGCAACAGACAGTTTTTCAGGCTATCACATGAGACTGTTCCGCTCTAAAAATATAACCGGACCATATACAGATGCAGCAGGCAATTCTGCAATCTGCACTAGCTCCCGTGATAATCAGGCCACAAAAGGAATCAAACTTATGGGAAATTATGCATTAACTTCCCTAAATGGTGTAAACGGCATGGAGTTAAGTGCAAACGGTTACATGTCAGGCGGACATAACTCCGCATTAGTAGCATCTAACGGACAGAGATATGTTATCTACCACACCCGTTTTAATACAGGGCATGAGGGACATCAAGTGAGAGTACATCAACAGTTTCTCAATGCAGACGGATGGCCTGTAACAGCTGTATATGAGAATTTGGGAAGCAAAATTTCCAACAACTATTCTGCTGGCGATATTGTGGGAACTTATGATATGGTCAATCATGGAAATGATGCGACAACACAATATACAGGTATGTTAAATACGGTTAAGGTATCTTTAAATAGCAATGGAACGATTACTGGAGGTGCTAACGGCACATGGAGAAAAACAGCTGGCACTTACTATGCAACTATGGTAATTGACGGAGTGACATATAAGGGTGTATTTTTTAAGCAATATGATGAATCGGCATCACATATAAATACAATGACCTTTTCCTTAATTGGAAATAATGATCAGGCAGTTTGGGGTTCTAAGACTTCAAACAGCACCATTGGCAATGGAAAATCTAAAGGCAATTTAGACGGAACCTACTATATTAAGAGCGTGGGAACCGGTAAGTATTTAGATGTATCTAACGCAAGTCCTTCAGATGGTGCAAATGTACAGCAGTGGAGCTTTAATGGATGCAATGCGCAGCAGTTCAAGTTTGTGTCCGATGGAAATGGATATTACTCCATTTTAACAGGAAGCTCTGACTTTAAGAGCGGTTTGGATGTAAACATGGGTTCAACATTAAATGGCTCCAATATTGCGCAGTGGAATCACTGGGGCGGTGAAATGCAAAAATTTGAAATAGTAGAGATTTCATCCGGTAAATATGCAATTAAGACAAAAGCAAGTGCGTCCACAGCTTGTCTGGATGTGTTTAATATGAGCGGTGACAATGGGGCAAATATTAACCAGTGGACTTACTGGGGTGGGGACTGTCAGCTTTGGTATTTGGAGAGAGCAAAGGATCCATTAGAGGGAACCTACTATATAAAAAATAAAAACAGCGGTATGTATTTAGATGTAACGAAGGGTAGTGCAGAGAATGGAGCAAATATTCAGCAGTGGGGCTTTAACGGCTGCTTTGCACAGAAATTTAAAATTGTTTCCGACGGAGCAGGTTATTACTATATTCTGACAGGTGCCAGCAAATATAAGAGCTGTGTGGATATTGAGAGCGGAAAAGGTACTGACGGAACAAATGTAATACAGTGGACTTACTGGGGAGGCGATATGCAGAAATATGAAATTGTAAAGGTAGGAAATTATTATGCCTTTAAGAGCAAAGCCAGTGGATGTAAAAGTTGTCTGGATGTTTATAATTGGAGCAAGTCAAATGGCGGCAATATTAACCAGTGGAACTATTGGGGTGGTGATTGTCAGCTCTGGTCCTTAGAGGCAACTGCAGAATAGTAAAATACCTGTTCTAGTGTAATTGAAAAAAATATTTTCAGAATATTTTTATAGAAGCAGAACATAAAAATAATTTTTCCAACATAAAAAGGAATGAGGTTGTCTCATTCCTTTATTATAATTATAGAAATTTCCCTGAAAATTCTATCCATTTGCAGTTATTTCCTTACAGACAAAGTACATACTCTGAAAAGTTGATTATAATTATCATTTATATCTGCAACCAACAAAAGATTTCTGTCCTCATCATAACCACATACCACTTTGCCCCAGGAAAGCACTTGGTTTTTAAATGCGGATGTATCTAACCCCAACTTCTTTGCTGTAGCTTCCACCTCGTCATAATCTTCTAACTGACAATGAATATCTTTTTGTTTAAGAACACGTTGGGCGGTTTGATATTGTCTGCATAAAATGGCATCACATACAACCAGCATAAAAAATTCAGATAATGTGCAGCCTAAAGGTTCCCAGTCTGTTATTTCGTTTTCTTCGTGGAGATAATAAACAAGAGGGTCTTCTTTATCCAAATCTGCTATGGAGATTCCCCAAATAACTACACCTGCGCCATAATCACTGCCTATTTCCAAATAATTTGTCACATGTTCTGCCCACTGTTCTCTTGGGATTTTGGAAAGAAATTGGGTAAACTGGTAATATTCATCATCAGCGCCCTCCTCTGGATTGTCTCCGTATACCTCCTTATATTCTTCAATCTCCTCTTCAATGGCTTCATATAAAAACCACATTCGGTCGGTCCATATGTCGGCTGTGGATAAAAGCGGGCAATTATATGCCACCGTATAAAAATTTTTTAAACACTGGGGAAGCTTTATATGATTTTCCTGTTCAAATACATTTACAAAATGTTCCCCCATCGGTTCACTGTAACCAAGCATTTTAAGAACCTGGTCTGCCTTTAAATCATAGTTCATTGCCATAATCCTCTCCTATTCTGCACTGCTTATTTGTTCATAAAATGAATTGTAATGTTTTAAAAGACTCTATTCTAACATTGTAATACATTATAACATATATATGGTTGTAGTTTAAGTTATAAATAATGTTTATCCTTGACACAAACAAATGTTCTGATGTATAATGAATTTACATTTTATAGTAAAGGAAATAAATTGACAAGCAATTCCTTTTTAGAGTATACTTGGAAACTGATATATGGCATGCAAAATAATATATTTGAGCAGATAAGTCTAAGAGAACCCAGCCTATATCTATTTACACATGAAAAGGAAGAGTGAAGAAAATGTTGGAATATAAAATCAATGAGTTGGATGTAGATACTTATTTGAGGCTTAGAGAAAGTGTGCATTGGAAACAGCTGACAAGACAACAGGCCCAAAAAGCTTTAGAGAATAGTCTTTATTATATTTGTGCCTATGAGGATAATCAAGCCATTGCTATGGGGAGACTGGTGGGGGATGGTGCGGTTATCTGTTATGTACAAGATTTGATAGTGTCTCCTTCCTATCAGCATTTGGGGGTAGGAGGTCATATCTTGACAGAGCTGATAGAGTATTGCAGTCAGCTTCAGCAGGAAAATACAGAATTGATGCTTTGTCTGATGTGCGCAAAAGGGAGGGAAGAATTTTATAAAAGGTATCATTTTATACCACGTCCCACAGAGGAGCTGGGACCAGGAATGATACAATATTTACACAAAGGAATCGAAAAAAAATAAGTTTACTTAGGCAATTGTGAAACTCTTAATTTTAAGTTTTGTATTGTGCAAATTTACTAATTCCATCAGATACACCTTATTGTGATAAGAAGTTCTAAGTGTTCTTATTTTATTGATAGGGAGAATGCGCAACCGATGCCAGTTCGCCCTCCCTGGCTCAATGGCATCTTATTTGCACCTCGTGTGCAAATATTGCTATGTTAAGTAAAGAACACTAAGAACATCTAAATCACAAATCGTATTATATCTGATTGGAATTATAAATTTGCACAATCATAAATTTTTTGAAGGAGTTACGCAAATGCCTAATAAGTTTACAAAGTTGCAGGAGAGAGAATATGAAATTATATTTGATTCGTCATGGCAGGCAGGATAGTCCTCTTTGCAATGTGGATGTGCCTCTGTGTGAGGCGGGGCGCAGGCAGGCGCAGCTGCTTGGAAAGCGATTGGAGCAATATCAAATAGATGCACTGTATTCAAGTGCTTTAATACGTGCAGTTCAGACAGCAGAGATTATCAATGAACATCTGCATTTAGAGCATAATATCATCCCGCAGCTTCGGGAAATCAGCTTTGGAGAGTTGGAGGGAATGAGGGAGGAGGACATACAGATACAGTACAGGGATTTTTTAATAGAGCGCCGTGAGATGAGCAGTGATTTGCCGTATCCAAAAGGAGAGAGCGGACAAATGGTATATAAGCGGGTTTATCCGGTGATTCAAAATATTTTACAGACGCAGGCCACAAATGTGGCAATTGTCACCCATGGTGGAGTAATTCGAGCTGTGCTGGCAGGAATATTAGGCATAGATATGGCTAAAAAACTTATGTTTGCCAAGGAGTTGGAGAATACTAGCATTACACAGATAGATTATCATGGGGACTATCAATATTTTACAGTGGAGCGAATCAATGATTACGCCCATATAGAACAGCAGGAACAATTGCTGCGCAAATACTTTAAAAGATAAAATAAGTGACAGTGGGTTTTAGAAATGTAGTGAATGCCAATATGGGGTAGGCAGGAAAGGAAGTAAACGAAATGGCACCTAAGGTTACAAACACTTATGATGCAAACAGCATATCAATATTAGAAGGCTTAGAGGCAGTGAGAAAGCGTCCTGGCATGTATATCGGAAGTGTTTCTACAAAGGGTTTAAATCATTTGATTTATGAGATTGTAGACAATTCCGTAGATGAACATTTAGCAGGCTATTGTAACGAAATTACAGTCTGTCTGGAGAAGGATGGTACAGCAACCATACAAGATAACGGGCGTGGAATTCCCGTTGGTATCAATGAAAAAGTGGGGCTTCCTGCTGTGGAGGTAGTATTTACTATGCTCCATGCCGGTGGTAAGTTTGGTGATGGAGGATATAAAATCTCCGGCGGACTCCACGGTGTAGGTGCCAGTGTTGTAAATGCTCTTTCAGAGTGGCTGGAGGTAACCATACGTTTAGACGGAAAAGTATATAAACAGCGATATGAGCAGGGCAGGGTAATGTATCCCCTAAAGGAAATAGGGACATGCCGTAAAAATCACACAGGGACCACCGTAACATTTTTGCCGGACAAAGAAATCTTTGAAAAAACATATTTTAAAGCGGAGGCAATCAAAAGCCGTCTTCATGAAACTGCTTATCTCAATCCTCAGCTTACTATACATTTTGTGAATAAAAGATTTCAGGAGGAGGAGACTGTAGATTACTATGAGCCGGAAGGATTAAAGGCATATGTAAAGGACTTGAATAAAGGGAAACAGGCGATTCATGATGTAGTATATTATAAGAGAAATCTAGAGGGCATTGAGGTGGAAGCTGCCTTTCAGTTTGTAGATGAATTTCAGGAAAATATATTAGGTTTTTGCAATAACATATATACCCAGGAGGGGGGCACTCATATTACTGGTTTTAAGACAAAGTTTACTATGGTGATGAATCAGTATGCGAGGGAAATAGGAGTGCTCAAGGAGAAGGATGCCAATTTTACAGGAAGTGACGTTCGCAATGGAATGACTGCTATTATAGCAATTAAGCATCCGGATCCAAGATTTGAAGGACAGACGAAAACAAAGCTTGACAATCCTGATGCGTCAAAGGTCACTATTGAGATTACAGGGGAAGAGCTACCTCTCTATTTTGATAGGAATTTAGACGCCTTGAAGGCAGTTCTTGCCTGCGCGGAGAAGTCGGCAAAGATACGAAAGGCGGAGGAAAAGGCAAAGACCAATCTTCTGATAAAACAGAAATTTTCCATAGACAGCAACGGTAAATTGGCAAACTGCGAGAGCAGAGATCCCCAGGAGTGCGAGGTATTTATTGTGGAGGGGGATTCAGCAGGGGGCTCAGCCAAGACGGCGAGGAATCGAAAAACACAGGCTATTCTGCCTATTCGGGGTAAGATATTAAACGTGGAGAAGGCTGCTATGGACAAAGTGCTGGCAAATGCCGAGATTAAGACGATGATAAATGCCTTTGGCTGTGGATTTTCTGAGGGATATGGCAATGATTTTGATATTTCTAAGCTTCGATACAATAAAATTATTATTATGACAGATGCGGATGTGGACGGTGCCCATATTGCCACACTGCTTCTTACATTTTTTTATCGTTTTATGCCGGATTTAATTCACGAGGGACATGTTTATCTGGCAATGCCTCCTCTATATAAAGTAGTTCCAAAAAAAGGTGAGGGCGAGTATCTCTATGATGATAAAGCATTAGAAAAATACAGGAAAACACATACAGGTTCCTTTACTCTTCAGCGATATAAAGGCTTGGGGGAGATGGATGCCCAGCAGCTGTGGGAGACAACCTTAGACCCGGCTACAAGAGTGTTAAAGCGGGTGGAGATAGAAGATGGACGAATGGCCTCCGACGTGACAGGCATGCTTATGGGAACGGATGTATTGTCCAGAAGGAATTTCATCTATGAAAATGCAAGAGAGGCACAACTAGACGTGTAGCACATAACCGACTAGTACAATGGTTGAAAATAAGACTTGAAAATATTGACAATTTTTGACAATTTGTGTTATAGTTTCATATAAATTTGGCAAACATGCAGAAATACATGGACGCAAAGCTAGGAGTCTAAGGAATAAGGGATTATTATATTTATTCTATGATAGTTCGGCTGCAAAGATTTATAGCAATACATCTTTGCAGCCTTTTGTCTTATGAAATTTCTTATAAAAATTATGAAATTATCTTGCCTAAAAATCCCCTATGGCGTTCTTTTTCAATGACACCCAATAAGGCATTTTATGATTTTGACAATAAAGATTGTACGAATTTTGTGTCCCAGTGTGTGATGGCAGGGGGATATTCTATGAAGTTGGATTCAGGTTTTCATAAAAAACCTATACTTACTAAAAAGTATATTTGTAATAATACAGATAGCTACTGCTCTTATTAAGAGATATGATCCCAATAATAAAAAAAGCATGGAAAGTTTAAAAAAGAATACAAGAGTGGGAGATGTTCTGCAGGTAAACGGAAGTAAAGAACAACATTCTATTATTATTACAAAAAAAGAAAATAATACTTTATATTATTCACAGCATTCAGAAGCCAGACAGGATAGGGAAATATGAAAGTTTATTACATTTGCAAAAAAAAGTGATGCAAATCCTGAAATTATAAGAATACAGTATTAGGATATATAAAATATATATTTTGGAAAGGTTAGTTGGATGAAAAGAATAAAGAAAAGGAAAATAGCAACAATAAGGAAAAACAAAATCAAGGGGATGAGGATTGGATTCGCTTTTATGACCAACTGCCTTCTGATGATTATAGGGCTTATGATACCATAACAGTGAGCGGCATATTAAAAAATCGGAGCTTCTTTAACCAGGATGGCATGTTTGGTAATTTAGAGGGAGTAAAAAATGAGGATAAGGTGATAGACCAATATCCTGTAGTTTCATTACATTATGTAAATAGAATGGAAGAAAAAGATATGAATCTTATTTATTTTGATATTTATTGTAAGGATATGACAGAGAAAGAGATTGTTGATTATGTAAATGGGTTATCTCTAAATCTTTATTTTGGCAGCAAGATAAGAAGAAATAACGTTTTGAAACTGGATTTGAAAGATGCGCAGTGGAGCTTATCGGAAAAGCATATCCTCTATTGTTTTTATGAATAGAAAAAATACAGAGGCGGAAGAAATAAGAAGTTATTTTAATGGGATAGAGGGTGTAGAATTTACAAATTAAAAAAAAGAAAGAATAGAAATCAATGATATGAAGTAAGAAAACCAAACGTATATCAAAACTTTTTATATGATTTTAGTAATTGTAAGAAGCTTAGTTGGAATCGGCAGAACATATTATGATACCTAATATTTTTATCTGCAGTATTATAATTGCAATGCAAATGTTCTTTTTTATATTTTATCAACATACAAACACTAAGAAGGCATTGGAGGAAAGCCAACAAAATTCTATATAAATTGTTGTTTTTGTGCCAATAGTAATCTGTTTATTCTAATATTTTATATTTATAATTTGTAATAGTAGAAAAAGAAAATATGTGGTAAAATAATGAAACATATTACTAGCATAATAAATTGATGTTGGAGTCCAAAATTCAAAAGCCTTATTATACAAGCATGAATGGCATTTTAAACTTTTGACTCTAGTATTATATATTTGAGATAGATATAGAAAGGAAAGGTTATGGCGGAACAGATATTAAATACAGAATACTCGGAAGTTATGCAAAAGTCTTATATTGATTATGCCATGAGCGTTATATGCGCCAGAGCAGTTCCGGATGTAAGAGACGGATTAAAGCCTGTGCAGCGGCGTGTGCTGTATGCCATGGAACAATTAGGATTAAACCATGATAAACCTCATCGTAAATCAGCCCGTATAGTAGGCGATACTATGGGTAAATATCATCCTCACGGCGACAGCTCCATATATGATGCTTTAGTAGTGTTAGAGCAGGATTTTAAAAAGGGAATGGCATTAGTGGACGGTCACGGTAACTTTGGTTCTATTGAAGGTGACGGGGCAGCGGCTATGCGATATACAGAAGCGAAGCTGAAAAAATTTACCCAGGAAGTATATTTGGCAGATTTGGACAAAGATGTGGTAGACTTTATTCCCAACTTTGACGAGACGGAAAAGGAACCTTTAGTGCTGCCGGTTCGCGTACCCAATCTTCTAGTCAACGGGGCAGAGGGTATTGCTGTTGGTATGACAACCAGCATACCAACCCACAATTTAGCGGAGGTGCTAGATGGGGTGATGGCCTATATGGACAAGGAGAACATTACCACTGAGGAATTGATGCAGTATATTCCAGGGCCGGATTTCCCTACAGGAGGTCTTGTTGTCAACAAAAAGGATTTGCTGGATATATATGAGCATGGAACCGGAAAAATCAAACTGCGGGGAAAGGTGGAATTTGAGCCGGCACAAAAAAAGGGAGAGCGCGACAAGCTTGTGATTACCCAGATACCCTACACCATGATTGGGGCCAATATTGGAAAATTTATTGCGGATGTTGTGGAGCTGATTGAGACAAAGAAAACTCAGGATATTGTTGATATTTCCAACGAATCCTCCAAAGAGGGAATCCGCATTGTACTGGAATTAAAGAAAAATGCAGATATAGAACAGCTGGAAAATTTGCTGTACAAGAAGACGAAGCTAGAAGATACCTTTGGGGTAAATATGCTGGCCATTGCAGAGGGAAGACCGGAAATATTAGGCTTAAAGCAGGTCATTGCCCATCATGTAAAGTTTCAATTTGAGCTTGCCACAAGAAAATATACGACTCTGTTGAAGAAGGATTTGGAACAAAAGGAAATCAAGGAAGGCCTGATTAAGGCGTGTGATATGATTGACTTAATTATAGAGATTTTGCGGGGCTCTAAAAATTTAAAGGATGCCAAAGCCTGCCTGACGAAGGGGGAGACAGAACCAATAACCTTTAAATCAAAAGAGTCTGAAATTTATGCTTCCCAGCTTGCATTTACGGACAAGCAGGCTCAGGCTATACTGGATTTGCGTTTGTATCGGTTAATCGGTTTAGAAATTCTGGCATTGGAAAAGGAGTACAACGCATTATTAGACCGCATTGCCAAATATGAGGAGATATTAGGAAGCCGAAAGGCCATGGCAAAGGTAATCAAGAAGGATTTGCAGTATATTAAGAAAACCTATTCTCTGGATAGAAAAACTGCTATTGTGGACGCCAAGGAGGCAGTTTATATAGAAAAGAAAATAGAAGAACAGGAGGTAGTCTTTCTTATGGATCGATTTGGGTATGCCAAGACAATTGAAGTCAATGCCTTTGAGAGAAATAAGGAAGCAGCGGTCAAGGAAAATAAATATGTTTTTACATGTATGAACACGGACAAAATCTGTATTTTTACAGATAACGGCAATATGCATCAGGTGAAGGTGTTAGATATTCCCTTTGTTCGATTTCGGGAAAAGGGTACACCTATTGACAATTTAGGTAATTATGATTCGGCTGGCGAAAATATTGTTTTTTTATGCGCATCAGGAAAAATAGCAGGAAGTAAGTTGCTTTTTACTACAAAAAGGGGTATGATGAAATTGGTGGACGCATCAGAGTTTGATGTGGTGAAAAAAACGGTAGCCGCCACAAAGCTCAATGACAAAGATGAGGTAGTCAGCATAGAGATTACAGGAGGGGGAGGCTTTATGAATCTTTTGGAGCCAGAAGAATCTTTAACATTGACAGGGGGAGATTTTATGGACGGGGAAGATGGATTTATGAATGATGGCTTTGATGGGGAAGATGAATTTGGAACACCCTCCATGTTTTCAGACGGGTTTATGTCAGATGAGTTTGAAATACAGGAAGAAAGCAACGAGATGGTAGTGCTTCAGACGAGAAATGGCATTTTTCTGCGGTTTCCTTTACAGGAAATACCAGAAAAGAAAAAAGGAGCAGTGGGAGTGCGGGGCATCAAGCTGGGAGATGAGGATGAAATTTTGCATGTCTATGTATTAGATGCAGGAGATAATGAGACAGTGGAGGTCAATGGGAAAAGGGTAGAGCTTCGCAAGTTAAAAACAGCAAAGAGAGACACAAAAGGAACTAAGGTTCGCGGAGTGTAATAGTGACAGATACAAAAGTTGAAAAATTATGTTTCCTGTGCCTGCACGAATGGGGTGTATCAATTGAATGCCAAGCAAATATGAGCAAGGAGCAATTTACATAGTAAAAATTTGCTATGTAAATGATAAGCAATATATAAAACAAACAATATTATAATTTTAAAGGAGGACAAGAAATGGAAAAGAGCAAAGTGTACAGCTATGATTATGATGATTATGAGGAGGGAGACAAAGGGGCAGATACTATGGTTGCAGATATTCTGGCTGACAGTGAGCTTCCTGAATTGGATGAGATTGTGATTGGAGACTGGGGCGATGCCTGGGAGGATTCGGTTAACCAAATTATTGATGCAATTGTTGAAAATAAGGAGAAATTTTCTCATATCAAAAGCTTGTTTATAGGAGATATGGATTTTGAGCAGTGTGAAGTTTCCTGGATTATTCAGGGCGATTACACAAAGCTGTGGGATGCAATGCCACAGTTAGAACATCTTACCATTAAGGGAAGCACAGATTTGGTGTTAAGCGAAGGACAGATTAAACATGACAATCTAAAATCCCTCACAATTATCTGTGGTGGATTGCCCAAGGATGTCATTGAAAGCATTCGAGACGCCAAGCTGCCGAACTTGGAAAAGCTGATGCTGTACATAGGTGTGGAAAATTATGGATTTGACGGAACTATAGAGGACATTAAAGAATTATTAGAAAAATCGGATTTCCCTAAATTGACTTATCTAGGTTTGACAGACAGTGAAATACAGGATGAAGTGGCACAGGCAGTTGTCGACAGTAAGTATAAAGAAAAGCTGGAAGTATTGGATTTGTCTATGGGTTCTCTCACTGACAAGGGAGTGGATATACTTTGTCAGCATATTGATGAATTTAAAGCTTTAAAGCATCTAGATGCCCACTATCACTTTATCAGCGGGGAAGGCATGAAGAAACTACAAGCACTTTCTATTTCTGTGGATGTTGAGGATCCTCAGGAGGAGGATGAGTGGAATGGACAGGTTTATCGTTATCCGATGTTGACAGAATAGTGAGTGATGATGAATAAAACAGACAAAAAAATATATTTAATCGGGGATGAGAGAACAAAAAGATTTTCTTATTTTCAATTGGCAGCAGAACAGTTAGGCGTAAATTTTATTTGTCTGCCATGGTCTAATTATAAAAGAACATGGAGTGCTGATATATTGGAGGGCGGATTGGTGAAAATCGATCCGCCTTTCTGGCAGGAAGCAGACTTTGACAAAATGAGAGATAAACTAGAATGGTATCGCAGTGCATTGATGGAGTTTGGGAATAAGGAAGCAATATACTTAAATACCCCATCAGTTATATTGCAAATGTTAGATAAACGGTATTGTAAAAAGGTGTTATGTGATGCCGGTATAGCCACCACAAAAGCTGTAGTATGGCAGGTGGAGAATTTTGAACATTTGCTGGAGGAGATGAGACAAAGCCAGTGCAGCAGTGTGTTCTTAAAACCTGTGTTTGGCTCAGGAGCTTCTGGTGTAATTGGGTTTCGATGTCATCCTCATACAGGAGCAATGAGTGCATATACCTCCTGTCAGATAGAAAACGGAAGTCTTTACAATACAAAAAAATTGACCTGTTTAACTAAGCCGTCCCAAATTCAGCCTATTATAGATCAGCTCTGTAAAATGGATGTGATGGCGGAGCGGTGGTATGCAAAAGCAGAACATAATGAAAAAAAATTTGATTTGCGGGTGTTATATCAATTAGGGAAAATGGAGTTTATAGTGGCAAGGCAGTCTAAGGGGCCTATTACAAATCTTCATCTGAACAATCAGGCATTAGATTACCATGAGCTTGCTCTCTCTAAGTCGCAATTAGAAAATATGGAAATGCTGTGCCTAAAGGCAACGGCTCAATTTTCACAATGCCATATGGCAGGGGTTGATATTCTGCTTAAAAAGGGGAGTCTAACCCCATATATAATTGAGATGAATGGTCAGGGTGACTTGCTCTATCAAGATATATATGGAGAAAATATCGTATACAAAAGGCAGCTGCAATGGTTAAATTCCTTTCTATAGAATCTATAGAAAATGATAGTGCAGCGCAGAAATGAGGATTGTTATGGAATGGAATATTTCCATGGAGGAACTGGTGGAAAAGCAATACCATATATTGTTTTTATGTCTGGACACTCTTCGCTATGATGCAGCTGTGCAGGCACAGCAGGAAAATAAAACTCCTTGTCTCAATCAATATGGTTCCTGGGTGAAATGTCAGGCGCCGGGGAATTTTACATACCCTTCCCACCAGGCTATGTTTGCGGGCTTTATGCCTTTGCCTTTTGAGGCAAAATCCAGCAGGGAGAGAAAAAGATTGTTTTTCCCAAAAAATGTGGGATTGGGACGAAAGCCGCCCCAAGGGGCATTTTGTTTTGAGGGACCTACTTGGGTGCATGGATTGGCACAGAAGGGCTATGACACATATTGCATAGGAGGCGTCTCCTTTTTTGATAAGCGCTCTCCTATTGGAGCTGTGATGCCTTCTTATTTTCAGCACAGCTATTGGAATCCCTCCTTTGCCTGTCCGGTAAAAGAGAACACGCAGCATCAGGTAGAGTTGGCAATCCGAAAAATAAAACTAGCACCCCAAGGTATGCCAATTATGATGTATATAAATATTAATGCCATTCATTATCCCAATTATTTTTATTTGGAGGGGGAGAAGAAGGACGGCTTTCAGACACATATGGAAGCGTTAGCTTATGCTGACAGCAAGCTTCCGCCATTGTTTCAGGCATTTCAGGAAAAGGGAGATACCTTTGTCATTTGCACCAGTGACCACGGAACTTGTTACGGGGAGGATGGGTGCACGTCTCATGGTATCAATCATCCTGCAGTGAATACTATTCCATATAAACATTTTATCATGCCAAAGTCAAAGTGATTTGACTATAATGACCTGCCAAACACAAGCAATAATTTATTTACATAACAAACATTTTGCAGAGTAAAACAGATTTGCTGTAAATTATAAATTTGCCAGTGTTTGCAGGATTGCTTCACATTGAGAACAAAAAATATGGAGGATTAACATGAATAATCCAAACAAATATCCTTACATACAATATATGTACAGCTATCCTCACAAAACCGCTTATGGTCCTCTAGAGGATATCTGGCTGGATGATTATATTCATATATTAAAGGAGCCAGGCAGGGCAAATTCCCTGTATTTTCATATACCCTTCTGCCAAACTAAGTGCGGATACTGCAATTTATTTTCCTTGCCAGGGCAGAGCCAGGAGTGGATGGAAGCTTACTTGGACGCTATGGAAGAGCAGGCCATTCAATATGGCATGGAGGATGTTTCCTTTGAAGATTTTATTATAGGCGGTGGAACTCCGCTCATTTTGCCCGAGTCTTCCCTTCACAGGATTTTTCAAATGTCCCGCAAGTATTTTGGCTTAAAAGAAAAAGCCGGTATTGTAATTGAGACATCCCCCAATCAGACAACGAAGGAAAAATTAAATATTTTAAAGCAGAACAGGGTTACAAGAATCAGTATTGGTGTCCAGAGCTTTCATGACGAGGAGCTTGAGACTTTAAATCGCAAACATTCTGTCCGTCAGGTGCGAAAAGCCCTAGAAAGTATTCGCTTGGTATCTTTTCCATGTATGAATTTAGACTTGATTTATGGAGTTCCAGGTCAGACACCGGTTTCTTTGGAATATTCTGTATGTCAGGCATTAGAGTATGAGCCAGATGAAATATTTGCTTATCCTCTCTATGTAAAAAGGGGAACTTATCTGTCAAAGACAAAACAACAGGCGTTGGACAATACATACGAAATGTATGAGCTTGTGCGGGATATGCTGATTTCTAATGGATATAGACAGGATTCCATGAGGAGGTTTGTAAAAGTGCCAGCTGGTTTGTCAGCAAAGGAAAATCATAGAGCGGGAAATAAAACAGAAAAAAATCATTATGAGAGAAGCTATGAGAGCTGTGGGTTTCAAAATACTATTTCTATTGGCTGCGGCGGAAGAAGCTATATTGATAAACTTCATTTCTGTACTCCTTATGGTGTGGAATATTCCTACTGCAAAAAATTATTAGAACAATATATTCATACAGAAAATTACAGAAAAATCACTCATGGATATATTTTGAATGAGGAGGAGCAGAAAAGAAGATATGTAATTAAGCATATTTTAGTGAGGCCGGGAATAGAGCTCAAGGAGTATGAGAACTTGTATGGCAGAAAACTACTTGAGGATTTTAGTCAGCTTGTTCAGTGGGAAGAGCAGGGGCTTGCCTTGGAGAGAGGTGGATATTTTTCCCTGACTGAGCAGGGGCTTGGTATGTCTGATTATTTAGGACCTATGCTGATTAGCCAAGAAATAAAAGAAAAAATGCATAGGTTTTATGAAATAGGAGGAGAAAATGGATGCCAAAACAAAGCTTTGTTATAGAGGCAGCTTAAAAAGTTGTAACTATTCCTGCTCTTATTGTCCTTTTTCCAAGAAAAAAACAACTGTAAAAGAGCTGAAGCAGGATCAAGAAGCATTGTTTCGCTTTGTAAAAAGTATAGAGGAGCGATATCATCATGTACAGGCAGTGCAGATTGTTCCATATGGGGAAGCCCTAATTCACGATTATTATTGGGAGGCTCTTGCAAGATTGTCCTCGGTTTCCAATATACAAGCAATAGGAGCTCAGACAAATGCCAGTTTTTCTGTGGAAAGAAAGCTAGAAGTGTTTGATATCTCAGGAGGAGAGCGCAGCAAGCTTCGGCTTTGGCTCAGTTTTCATCCATCTATGACATCCTTGGAGAAATTTTTAAAACAATGTGAATTATTAGAGAAAAGTCATATTTCATATTGCGTGGGAGCAGTGGGAATGATGGAGAATCTTCCACTTATTCAGCAGCTTCGCAGTCAGCTGCCAGAGCATATTTATATGTGGATTAATAAGCCGGATATTTCAAAATACAACACAAGCTATAAACCTACTATGGAGGAAGTGGAAGCTTTTTTGAAGGTAGACCCGTACTATACATTGGAGTGCAGGCATTATCCCGCAAGGGAAGAGTTCTGTGCAGAATATGCTTTTGTGGAGGCCGATGGCAGTGTGAAGCTTTGTAATATCAGTCAAACAGTGTTAGGAAACTGGTATCAAGACAGTAAAAAAACGGATGATATGGAAAAGCATTGTAATAAAAAAGAGTGTAATTGTTATTTAGCATATTGTCGGCGAAAAGATGATGAAAGGCTGCAGGATTTTGGATTATTTCCTATGTTTCGCATTCCTGTTTCACAGGTTCTGCATAAAAAATAAGATTGTATACAATTTTGTATTTTTTATAATACTTTCTGTAATTTCATTGACGGATTTGTGGAAAATGACTATAATAAAAGAGTGTAAAAGAGATGGAAAAAATATCTTTTTTCGCGAAAAATGATGCACACAGTGATGAGTGATTTTTGACAATAGAAAGCAAGCAAAACTTGTTTTTTGTTATTTCAGATTTGGACATAAAAACATCACTGAGCAAATAAATTAAAAATAGGAGGAATCGAAAAAAAATGGCAACAGAATTTAAACCAGAATGGCAAGGATTTGCAGCAGGCAAATGGTCTGAATGTGTAGATGTAAGAGACTTCATTCAGAAAAACTATGAGCAGTATAATGGTGACGAATCATTTTTGGCAGCTCCTACACAGAATACAAAGGACTTATGGAATCAGGTATTAGATTTATCTAAGAAGGAAAGAGAAGCTGGCGGAGTTTTAGACATGGATACAAAGGTAGTTTCTACTTTGACTTCTCACGGTCCTGGCTATTTGGACAAGGATAAGGAAACTATCGTTGGTTTCCAGACTGATAAGCCTTTTAAGAGAGGTATGAATGTATTCGGCGGTATTCGTATGGCTCAGAAAGCTTGCTCAGATAACGGTTACGAGGTAGACCCTGAAGTGGTAGATTTCTACACAAATTACAGAAAAACCCACAATGCAGGTGTGTTTGATGTATATGATGCAGAAATCAGAAAATGTCGTTCTAACCATATTATTACAGGTCTTCCAGATGCTTATGGACGTGGACGTATTATTGGTGACTACCGTCGTATTGCTCTTTATGGTATTGACTTCTTAGTGGAGGACAAGAAAGCACAGAAGGATTCTTACGGAAAGGTTTACACAGATGACGTAATTCGTGCAAGAGAAGAAATCTCAGAGCAGATTAAGGCATTAGGTGAATTGAAGCAGATGGCTGCATCTTACGGATTTGATATTTCCAAACCAGCAAAGAATGTACAGGAAGCTATTCAGTTCACATATTTTGGATATTTGGGAGCTGTAAAAGAGCAGAACGGTGCTGCTATGTCATTAGGACGTACTTCCACATTCCTTGACTGCTATGCTCAGAGAGATTTAGCAAACGGAACCTTTACAGAAGAACAGATTCAGGAGTTTATTGACCACTTTATTATGAAATTAAGATGTGTGAAATTTGCTCGTACACCAGAGTACAATACACTCTTTGCCGGCGATCCTGTTTGGGTAACAGAGTCTCTTGCTGGTGTTGGCGTGGACGGACGTCATATGGTAACAAAGATGACCTTCCGTTATCTTCACACATTAGAGAATTTAGGTGCAGCTCCTGAGCCAAACTTGACAGTATTATGGTCCACAAGATTACCAGAAAACTTCAAGAGATATTGTGCTAAGGTTTCCATCGGATATTCTTCTGTACAGTATGAGAACGATGACTTGATGAGAATAACACATGGTGATGACTATGGTATCGCCTGCTGTGTATCTTCTATGAGAATCGGTAAGGAGATGCAGTTCTTCGGCGCAAGAGCAAATCTTGCAAAATGTCTGTTGTATGCTATCAATGGTGGTGTGGATGAGTGTACTAAGGTGCAGGTAGGTCCTAAATATCGTCCGATTACTTCTGAATATTTAGATTTCGATGAAGTAATGGAAAGATTTGATGATATGATGGAATGGCTGGCTGGTGTTTATGTAAGTGCACTGAATATTATTCACTATATGCATGATAAATATGCATACGAAAGAATTCAGATGGCATTGCATGACAGAGATGTAAGAAGATATTTCGCAACAGGTATCGCAGGTTTATCTTGTGTGGCTGACTCCTTATCTGCTATCAAATATGCAAAAGTTAAGACAGTGCGTGATGAGAACGGCATTGTAGTAGGTTATGAGACTGAGGGTGAATTCCCTAAATATGGTAACAATGATGACCGTGTAGATGCTTTTGCTGCAGATTTAGTAAGCAGATTTATGAACAAGATTAGAAGACATCACACATACAGAGGCAGCTTCCCAACCATGTCTGTATTGACAATCACATCTAATGTATCTTATGGTAAGAATACAGGAGATACCCCTTGTGGAAGAAAGCATGGTCAGCCTTTGGCTCCTGGTGCTAACCCACTTCATGGACGTGATACTCATGGTGCATTAGCTTCCCTGTCTTCCGTAGCAAAATTACCGTTCTTGGATGCACAGGATGGTATTTCCAATACCTTTACAATTGTTCCTGATGCATTAGGAAAGGATAGTCAGTTAGTAATGTCAAGTGATTTTGATATTGAATTGACACCAGAGCAAATAGCTGAGCTTGAGAAGGGCGGATGCAAATCCTGCTAATTCTAAAAAATAGAAAGTTATAGTATTATACTTTCTGTTGATTCAAAAGCCAAGAAAAAGAAAAGAACATTCAAAAGATAAAAAATATTAATAATTAAAATGATGTGAAGTACAGGCAGTTTGCATCTGCGGCGGCTGCCTGTACATAGAGAAATTGATAGGAGGAATGAAATCATGGCAGAACAGGCACAGGTAGATAACTTAGTTGCTATGTTAGATGGCTACGCAACAAAAGGTGGACATCATTTAAATGTAAACGTATTAAATAGGGACACATTGTTAGATGCGCAGAAGCATCCAGAGAATTATCCACAGTTGACAATTCGTGTATCTGGTTACGCTGTTAATTTTATTAAACTGACAAAAGAGCAGCAGGATGATGTAATCTCTCGTACATTCCATCAGAATATTTAATATTGGTTAGATGGAACAATATGGAATTGTTTACAGAGATAGGAATCTAAAGCAAAATTGATTTATGTATTCAAATGCATGAAATGATAAATACTAAAAGAGACTGTTATGCTGACAGTCTCTTTCCTGTATAAGCAACAATTGGGGGCATAATATCTTTTGACCTCAACATCATATAATTTAAATATAGGAAAAGTCAACGGATTACTTCATTGCTCTGCAATTTTTGCAATCCTGCATTATATAATTGAGAAGAAAGGAAGCATGTATGGAGGGAAAGATTCATTCTATAGAAACCTTTGGCACAGTGGATGGACCTGGAGTTCGCTATGTTGTATTTTTTCAAGGCTGTCCTATGCGCTGTAAGTATTGTCATAATCCAGATACATGGGAGGTAAATGCTGGGGAGAAAAAGACGGTGGAGGAGATTATTGCAGATTATATTACTTACCGTCCCTTTTTGACGGAGGGAGGCTTGACTGCCACAGGAGGAGAGCCAATGATGCAAATAGATTTTCTCACAGAATTATTCCGTCAAGTGAAAAAAAACAAGGGAAATACTTGTTTAGATACTTCAGGTATTATGTTTAATCAAAAAAATACAGAGTATATTAAAAAAGTAGACCTGCTGATGGAGGTAACGGATTTAGTAATGCTGGATATTAAGCATATTGAACCTCAAGCTCACAAAGAATTGACAAAGCAGGAAAATAAAAATATATTGGCATTTGCTCAATATTTGTCAGATAAAAATGTAGATATGTGGGTGAGGCATGTGATTGTGCCAGGTATTACCTTTGATAGTCAGGAATGCTATCAGCTTGGCTGGTTTTTAGGCGGGTTAAACAATATAAAGGCCATTGATGCGCTGCCTTATCACACTATGGGGGTTCCCAAATATGAAAATTTAGGGATAGAATATCCCTTAAAGGGAGTGGAGCCTCTTGAGAAGGCTGATGCAATTAAGGCTAGAAATTATATTCTCTATGGTATGAAGAAAAGGAAAGAGGCTGAGGGAAAAGCCTGAAAGTTTGCATGTCAATCCTTGAATGGTTTTTTTTTCTATGTTATAATAAAAAATACTAGTTTACTGTATCGTTTCATTTTGTTGCTTTGCAGATTGAAAATGTATTCTGTACCATATAACGCAAAGTGAATGATACCCTTCACTAGAAATATGAAACAACGGTAGTCTATACAAATAGACAATAAATCAGAATAGGACAGCACTAGAATGACAAAGACAACAAATATAACAAAATGGAATATTAGCCCAGGGAATCCCTTAAAATTAGGTGTGTCGGTGGAAGGAAACAGTGTCAATTTTTGTGTAGCAGCAAAAGATAGTACATGCTGTTTCCTTTTATTGTATACAAAAGGCTCCCAGCAGGTTGCAAAAAGAATTGAATATACACCGCAGATGCGTTTTGGTGATGTTTATGCAATGCGTATAGAAGAATTTCCCTATGAAAGATATGAATATAATTTTGAGTTAGACAAAAAGGTGATAACAGATCCAAGAGCCGCCTCTTTAATTGGAAGAAATGTTTGGGGGAAACCAGAAAAGGGAATTTTAAAGGGAGAAATTATTGCAGATGAATTTTCTTGGGAGGATGATGTTAAGCTGGATATACCATTTGAGGATTCATTGCTCTACAAGCTTCATGTGCGGGGGTTTACCAAACATAGCTCCTCTTGTGTAAAGCATCGAGGTACCTTTGCAGGGCTGGCAGAGAAAATACCATATTTGCAGCAGCTTGGTGTTACAATGATAGAGTTGATGCCCATATATGAGTTTAATGAAATTATCACAGTGGAGGAGAGGATTGTGGGGGAGCCTGTTTATTCAAAACTTCCTATAGTCAATTCGGATTCTTTAGAACACTCCTCCAATGCCTCAAGAGAAGAAAATAAAAAGAAAGATACAAAAGGTGTAAAATTAAATTACTGGGGATATGGAGATGGAAATTATTTTGCACCAAAACGCTCTTACGCTGCCAATAAAAAAAATCCATCTTTAGAGCTGAAAGAGTGCATTAAGCAAATGCACCAGGCAGGTATAGAGGTATGTATGGAATTTTATTTTGTGCCAGGAAGTAATCCGGTGGATATTGTGGATTGCCTGCGGCATTGGGTATTGGAATATCACATTGATGGAGTACATGTGAACTTGGAGGTGGCCCCCTGTGATATATTAAAGCAGGACCCTATTTTGGCCAGGACAAAAATGCTTGGAGCCAATTGGAATATGCCTCCGGAAAATTATTATAATAATGCTTACAAAAAAAAGTATCTCGCCTGTGTGGGAGATGATTTTATGATACATGCCAGGCGATTTCTGAAAAGTGATGAGGACCAGCTGGGTCCTATGTCCTTTCAGATGAGAAATAACCCCTCAGGTTATGCTGTCATTAACTATGTGGCAAACCACAATAGTCTTACAATGATGGATACGGTTTCTTATGACAGAAAACATAACGAGATAAACGGGGAAAACAATCAGGATGGCATGATATATAATTATAGCTGGAATTGCGGGGTGGAGGGAAAAACCCGCAAGCGGAAAATACAGCAGATGCGCATTAAACAGTTAAAAAACTTATTTCTTTTCTTGATGATGAGTCAGGGAACACCTATGATTTGGGCGGGGGATGAGATGGGGCACACCCAGCTTGGCAATAATAATCCATATTGTCAGGATAATGAAATATCATGGCTGAACTGGCATGATATAGATAAAAACAGGGAAATTTATGAATTTTTTCTGTATCTTGTTGCCTTTAGAAAAGAACATAGAATACTTCATATGCCACAAGAGCTTCGCATTATGGATTATCGGGCGCTGGGATGTCCGGATTTATCTTATCACTCTACTAGAGCCTGGTACACAGATTTTTCTCAAGTATTTCTTCGGCATATGGGAGTTATGTTTGGGGGAGATTATGCTGTCAATCAGGAAGCAAACAAAAAAAATTCTGACAATGAGTTGGAACCATATAGAGATAGTGAAAAGCAGAATATGGGGGAGGGGGGAAGTGAAAGGAATATATATGTAGCCTTCAATATGTACTGGGAGCCGCAGGAATTGGGAATTCCTCATCCTAAAAAGGGATATCTGTGGCATAGGATAGTAGATACATGCATACCTGCAAAGGAATGGGAAGCTGCAGGGGACTTGATGCTGGAGGAAGGCAAAAGACAGGTTCTAGTCGGTCCTAGAAGCGTGCAGATTTATGTAGAAAAAAAGAAAGTACTATCTAAGAAAAAGAGTAAAGAGGTATATAAAACAGATTAAAAATAATCGAAATAATAGAAATATATAGTGATAAGGGGAATGGAAAAGGAATAAAAAATGGATGTTGAAAAATTTTCTATTATTAAAAAAATTAGTTTGAACAGTAATCAATTAAAATGGATGGCAATGCTTACGATGATTGTGGACCATACAGGAGCAGTCCTGTTTCCGCAATATATTATATTGAGAATCATCGGGAGAATGGCTTTTCCAATTTATTGCTTTTTGTTAGTACAAGGGTATTTTCATACCCGAAGCCTGTGGAAATATGGAATACGATTGTTTGTATTTGCCCTAATATCAGAACCTTGCTTTGATATGGCATTTTTTGGAAAATGGTATGAACCGGCACATCAAAATATATTTTGGACACTGCTGCTAGGCTTGGTGCTGATGGAGCTGTGCAGTAGAAATCAGGAGAAGGAGTGGAACCTCACCCCTGTTCTGTTAGTGTTGTCGGCATTGGCCGCCTGGTTCTTGAATACAGATTACAATTGGACAGGGGTGGTTTTAATATATTGCTTTTACCAGGCACACAAAATGGAGGGAAAAAAAGAGAAGCTTATGCAGTTAGCTTCTCAAAGTTTTTTTCATTTCATATGTTGGGGAGGGATACAGCGATATGGCATCCTGTCCACCTTTGTGCTTTGGCTGTACAATCAAAAGCCAGGAAGTCGAAAGGGGAAGCTTTTATATTACAGTATCTATCCTATTCATTTACTACTTCTTTGTTGGCTGAGAAGGACCATTTAAATACATATACTAAGCAGTACATAATTACAGCTAATATACCAGCGCCAATACCATCCAAAACGGAATGCTGTTTTAAGAACATAGTGGATAAAATGATAAGAACACAAAGTATAAAGGAACTTAATTTTATCCTTTTTTTATTGGCAAAAAAGGAGCCCTTCATCACAGCAATGTGAATTCCAATAGAGTTAAATACATGTATGCTAGGAAATACATTAGTATCCGTATCTGTCTTGTACAACGCAGATAAAATCTGGATAAAAATGTTATCTCTTGAGGTTAGGTCTGCATATTGCCGAAGATTCTGACCATTAGGGAAAAAGGTGCAAATCAATAGGCAGATGGTCATTCCGCCAAAGAGAAAACCGCAGGTTTGATAAAATTCCTTTTTAGAGGTAAAAAATAGAATTAAAATAACAAGCGGAACATATAAAAACCATAAAAAATACGGTATAACAAAGTATTCACAAAAAGGAATTTTGTCATCTAGTGCAGTGTGAATAATATTGCAGTCGCTGAGTTTTGCGTAAGTTCGCTCTAACCAGGTAAACCATGGAAGGTAAATTAAAAGATAAAGAAAAACCCAACTATGAGAATATCTGCTAAAAAAGTCATTTGATTGTTTCATAAGTGAGACCCCCATCTAATCAAATTGTTGTATTGTGTAGTATCATAATCATAGATAGCATCTTAAAACATTGCAGCGTATCATATTAGTAACATTATAACATTCTTACTATTAATAATCATAATTATCAACATAATGGAACATGATAAAATGATACAATCAGCATAAACAATATATAATTAAGAAGCAATAAAAGTATATTTCTTATCTGTGATTATATAATAATCTTATAATAAGTCATATGATATAT
>CAJTQG010000044.1 GCA_910578605.1 uncultured Lachnospiraceae bacterium
CAAGTAATATTCTTTCCATATTTTCCTGTTTCTGCATTTGCCTCCTGCCTGCAAAAACACACAGACATTATACATATCATAAACGTTATCACTATTGTTTTATACCTTTTCATCTATTTTGGTCCTCCTTGTTACTGATATATAAATTCTATTTAGCTCTTTCTGTTGTACTTCAAAATACTATGCCAGTTGTTTTTTTATTTTATACAAGCCATCCAAAGAATGCTGTTTTTTTGCTTTTGTATCATCCTTATAGTTGGCATTGGCTGTAAAATACAGATAACCATCAGAAAAAGCAATAGATTCTATCTCTATTTTTATGGCTGTTCCCGAGACTCCTGCTGCCTTTAACAAACGCCGCTTATCTAATATTGCAATCACTCTTGTTATATATTTCCTTTTTTTATCTTTATAAATCCACACTTCTCCATTTCTGCCTTTTTCTTTTACTATAGTACTCATCTTTTTTTCAATTCTGTATATATAGCTGTCTCCATTTTCTTTATCCCACTCTGTAACATACAAATAACCATCATACATACAAATTCCCTGGTTTAATGCATCATCTACCTCAAATTTACAAATTTCCTTGCTGGTTGTCCCGTAAATTTCCATCACATGAATTTTTCCATTTTTATGTTCTTTTAAAACAAAGGCATCTTTATTATGTGCTTTATCATAATCCAGCCAGCATGCAATGGAACCAACCATATAATTAGTCTTAATTTTTGCTTCCACTGTTCCATCAGTTCTCATACGTATAATATATTTTTCATTCATGGGAGCTACATATAATTTTCCATCCAACTTTCTGTATGTCATATCGTTTCCATGATCTAATTTTAATCCATCTTTTCCCCTTATCAAATTCGTTTTCTTTCCTGAAAAAAGAACACAATTTTCCTCATTCTGTTGATTTGTCTTGTTTAACTGTGTTCCATATTTTAATACATATGCCTTTCCTCCTCCCAATGCAAGTCCCTGCATACTTGGGTATGCGCTTCCCGCTGATACCCTGTCCAACAGCTCATAGGCATATGCATCCTTTCCAAAACTAGGTATTACTTCTCCAACAATTGCTGTTTCTTTTGTACCTGCAGCATATGCCTGCACACTTGTGCCAAAACTGAACAACAACATCAAAATTAAAATTATGGCGGCTTTCTTCTTAACAAATACATTATTTGATACTTTGTTTCTTTGCTTTTTTAAAATCTTTCTTATTTTTGTTTTGTTTGTAAGTGATAACATAATTATCTACTCCTTATGTATTCTATAATTTTTTAGAAGCTTTAGCCAGTATAATCAAAGCTTACAGCTTGTATAATTTGTTTTTATCTTTTTATATAAATAAACAAAAAAGGCTGCAAAGAAAATTTCTCTGCAACCGGACTATCGTAGGTTTTATTTATCTTTCCCCCTTAGACTCCTAGCTTTGCGCCCATACGTTTTCGCATGTTTGCCCTCGTAAAAATATATGATAATATAAATATACTAACAGTGATGGAAAAATTTCTCAATTACGAAACTTGAAACATTTATTACTAAAAATTGGACGACATTTCTAAAACCATATTCCCATATTTTAATGTAAACCATACATAAAAACTTTAATGCTATAAAAAATCAAATAAATATCTTTACTCAAATTGGAAGTCTCCCATAAAAACAGCGAAAGAAATTTTATGAAATAGCTTTCCGATTAAAAACGAAAATGGAAAGAATTATATTAAGGACTATGCATAAAAGTGTAATCCCTATAGCAAAAGTATACTCATTGATATCGGCTGCACCAGTCATGAAATCCATTGTATTCATCAAGCAAGCCGGAGAAAATTCCTTGACCTTTGGAAATAAAGTCACAAGATAGGCAATGAAAAAAACAGCTCCTGTACATAGAAGAGCAGCTCCGTTCCAACGGAAAAATACAGAAGCGGGTATTATGACCGTGATAAGCCATAAGCCAAATAAATAGAAGCAAAAGGCAGTAAATACTAAATGCTTGACAATTCCGTTATCCCAAAAATACTCACTGTAACCCCAAGTAATCACACAGCAAATAAGACTTCCCAGTGACCAAAGGGCAAACAAAACAAAAAATTTAGATGCCAGTATTCCCCAGCGCTTCATCCCTTTTGTAATAACCTGAATCAACGTACCTTTTTCATATTCCGCCGTCAAAATACTTCCAAACATAATAATAAAAATAATCAAAGCAATCGGCATATTTTTATAATACTGGGTCCATGCTGTCAGAGCATTCACCTCCATATTACTTATTTGCATACCGCTTTGTTCTAAATCCTTTGACACCATTTGCAGCATCCAGGGTGTCAGCTTAGCAATGGCTGGATTCATGATTCCAAACAGACAAAACATCGCTATTGTAATAAACATTCTGCCTGTTCTAAGATGTTGTATTATTTCTTTTTTCATAAAAGCAAAAAATTGTTTCATTCTGACTCCTCCAAAAACAAATCCTCCAAGGTTGATTCCAAACGCTCCAAACGACAAATAGGCAAATGCTTCTCATATAGCCTTCCCATTACCTCTATCATCTCACTCTCACTTTTTCCCTCAAGAATTATCTTTGTCTCCCCAGCTAACATCACATCCTTGTAACATGCGGCAAACATTTGCGCATCCCCTGCCCTGCAAAATTCAATTTCTATATTGTCCCCTCCTCTCATTCTTCTTATATCCTCCAAAGTGCCGATAGTGTCAATCCTTCCCTTCCTAAGAAGGGCTGCTCTGTCACAAATGCGCTCTACGTCCGAGAGAATATGGGTGGAAAATATAACCGTTGTATGTTCCTTTACAGAAAGTAAAATATCTAAAATTTCCTTTCTTCCAACAGGGTCCAGGGCGGAGGTTGGTTCGTCACAGATTAACAGCTTGGGGCTGTGCAGCAAAGCTTGGGCCACTCCAAGCCGCTGCTTCATTCCCCGTGAAAAACCGCAAATACGCTTATTGGCATTTTCCAATCCCGTCAGTTCCAATAACTGCTCTGACTTCTTTCGTATTTCCCCCTTCTCCATTCCTGCTATCTCACCACACAGTCTTAAATATTCCATCGGCGTCAAAAATTCGTAAAATTGGGGTACATCCGGCAGATATCCAATATATTGATTTGTGCAATTCTGCCCAAAGGTTACTTTTTCCTCATTGACAAATATTTCCCCCTTGTCAGCCTTGAGCAGGCCTAAAATCATTTTCATAGTGGTAGTTTTTCCAGCACCGTTATTCCCAATAAATCCAAATATGGAATGCTTAGGTACAGAAAAACTCATATCATCTATTACTTTATTTATCCCAAATGATTTAGAAATATGGGAAATCTTTAAAATATCCATTATGCTTCCTCTTTTCCAAAAATAAAATATAAAATCGGCCCAATAAACTGCATGCCCACTATGGTAATAACAATCCACAGAGTACGGTTTCCGTGTTTATAATTTTTATGTGTCAGAATATGCCACAATGTATAGCCTAACAGAGAAAATTCCAATAAAATCAATGGAATGAGGAAGGGTAATATATCACTGATATTCATTATTTCAACTCCTTTATTTTCTTTTTTAAGCTTTCGTACTTCACTTCTCCTTCTAAAATATCAAATGCAGGATTATCAAAGGATTGTCTAATATCCTCCAACACTACCTTCTTGTTCCTAGGAGCATGAGAGCCATTGCCCAACTGTTCAAACCACTCCTCCAATTTGTTAAAATAATCATCTCCGTGTAAAAATACTTGTTCATGTGAAAACAATCTTTCCAAACAGGAAACATATTTCTCTGAGTGTATGAGAGCCTTCTGCTTATCTTCATGTGTCAAGTAGAATAATGCTGCCTGATATTCAAATAGAGCTGTGTTATTTGGGTGGAGACTGGCAAGATTATAGACAGATATCACCTGCTCAATTCTGTCAATCGTTTGTTCACTTACTGATACATTATTGATATGAATGGCTATATATTTTGCTGCGCTATCCATTAGAGATAATATATTGTGATACATACTAACCTGTATAAAACTGTCAGCCTTGTCCATCAATCCAAGCATCATATATGCCTGTGTGAGAATACTTCCTTTTTGTCTGCTCATACTGTAAGGTTTTGACATTTCTTCGAGAGCATCCACTGCCTCCTGTGCTCTTTTAAGCTGTAGATTTACTAGAGCCTGCAGCACAATGCTATCATTGCAGATTTCCACATCTCTGCAATTCTTTTTTATATGCCCGCTCAAATCTAAAATAGATAAAAGAGTTTCTCTATGCTTGTCCTGATCCTCCACCAGCATGTAATGATTCAACCACAACACACAAATTTGAAAAAGAAATGGATAACAGGAATAGTATCTTTTTACATAATCTCTCGTTCTCTCCATCACCTGTTCAAATGGCTTCTCGGCAAATTCTGCAGCAAATTCCTGATACAGTTTTTGAATTTGTTCCTTGGATAATTGGGGTTCATATCCAATCAATTCATCCACTGTTACATCAAAAAATGCTGCTAATCTTGGCAGCAGCATAATATCTGGGGTACTTTGCCTTGTTTCCCATTTAGAGACCGCTGCCTTTGTCACTCCAAGAAAACTAGCTAACTGTTCTTGGGTAATTTTTTTCTCATGTCTGAATCGAACAATATTTTCTGCCATATTCAGCGCATCTGTATATATATTCATCTGATATATCTCCTTTCGTTGTTTCCTCCTCAATTATACCCTTCTAACTCGCCAGATAACAATGGAATCCTAGGATACTTTCAGATTTAAAATCAACTATTAGTATACTTTACAAACCATATAGGATGTGCATAAAAATAACACACTATTCTATAATGAAAAAAACAGCAGTATCTTCTATTATTGAAAATACTGCTGCCTTTTATTCTCACCCGTTATTGTTTTAACGCTTCCTCCCATTCTTTTTCTTTAAATCCAGTCAAGACTTGCTTATCTGTAACTAATATAGGACGTTTTACCAACATGCCGTCTGTGCCAAGTAAATCCAACTTCTCCTGAAGACTCATATTCGGCAGTTTATCCTTTAACTGCATTTCCTTGTACAACATGCCGCTTGTATTAAAAAAACGTTTAATATCCAATCCGCTTTTTTCATACCACTTTTTCAATTCTAGCGCCGAGGGATGGTCGGTTTTAATATCCCGCAGCAAATAATCTGCTCCCTTCTCCTTTAACCAATTCTCTGCTTTTTTGCATGTAGTGCACTTTGGATATGCCACAAATAAAATCTTTGCCATTTTCAATATCACCTTTCTCATTTCCTCGTTCACGGGCTTCGCCCTATCAAAACGTTCATCTCCAATTGCACCTGCAAGCAGTCGCTTTGGCTCTGACCGTTTTGACAGTTCTCATTGCTTTCGTGCATATTCTATCATATAAGCATATAGATGACAAGAGAAAGGATTCCTGCTATAATCTTATCATAAAATGTTGGGCAAAAGTATCTGCCTGCAACTGATACCAAAAGATTGCCAAGCAACACTGGTCTTTTACCCTGGTATCATCATAATAATAGGAGGAATACATATGTATCATGAAATTGCAAAGCTTATATTATACAAGGATTTTAGTGAAGACAGCATTCTGTACAGGCTGGGAGAAATTTTTCAAAAATACGAAACTGAAAAAAGCGCTGACGCTGAACTGGTAAAGGAACTTTATACACAGATAAACCGACTTTTAGTTGTGGCAACCGATTATGGCTTTAACTATAATCTATGGCACAATTATCTCACATTTTACCTTATTACAAATGAAAATCCTTTTAGTATCACATGTGAAAAAACAGGGGCAAAGGACGGCAGCGTAAACTATTTTGCCAAGAATGATTTCAAAGTATTCCACCGCTTATTTCATTTTGATTTTTCCTCTATCGAACAAGATTTAGGTATAGATTGTTTTCAACTGATTTCTCATTATCAAGCGATCGGCAAGCCAGAGTTAATGTACAATAAAAATGTGAGCGAGAAAGTGATTGCCCTAAGCCAAAGCTTGGGAAATGCCAAAGATGAGAATGAATTTTTTGACCATATTACCCAGTTTTATTATCAATATGGTGTTGGAATGTTCGGATTAAATAAAGCCTTCCGCATTAGAGAGACATCGGCAGACGGAATTGATTTTGCCGCCATCAACAATATGGAACAGGTAATGCTGAAGGATTTAATAGGCTATGAAATTCAAAAACAAAAATTAGTGGACAACACAAAAGCCTTTGTGGAGGGACGAAAAGCAAATAATGTTCTTTTATTTGGGGACAGCGGCACAGGAAAATCCACAAGCATAAAAGCAATCGTCAATGAATATTATCCCCAGGGACTTCGCATGATTGAAATCTATAAACACCAATTTAAAGATTTGTCAAATATTATTGCACGGATTAAAAATAGAAACTATCGTTTTATTATTTACATGGATGACTTATCTTTTGAAGAATTTGAAGTGGAATATAAATTTTTAAAGGCTGTCATTGAGGGAGGGGTGGAGACAAAGCCGGATAATATTTTAATTTATGCCACCTCCAACAGAAGACATTTAATAAAAGAAACATGGAATGACCGAAACGATATGGAGCATGACAATGGTGTCCACCGCTCTGATACTATAGAGGAAAAACTCTCTTTAGTCAATCGCTTTGGCGTCACTATCTGCTACTCCAAGCCAAATCAAAAAGAATATTTTCATATTGTAACTGAGTTAGCCCACAGACAGGGAATACATATGTCAGACGAAGAATTGTGCAGGGAAGCAAATAAATGGGAATTATCCCACGGGGGAATCTCAGGACGCACCGCCCAGCAATTTATCAACTATCTAGAAGGGCTTCAGTAATTAAAAAATTTGTCAGTATATTGAAAGTATTTTTTATCTGTGTTATAATGCCATGTAAACAAAATTAGTGTACAACCCCCATAAGCGCAATGTTTTATGGGGGTTCTTATGGAGGGCAACTTTATTATGGCTGAGGACAAAAAAACAAAACAGGAAATCGAAAGACGCCGCACCTTTGCAATTATATCACATCCCGATGCAGGCAAAACTACATTAACAGAAAAGCTATTATTATATGGAGGAGCGATAAATACTGCCGGTTCTGTCAAGGGTAAAGCAAATTCCAAATATGCTGTATCCGATTGGATGGACATAGAAAAGGAGCGTGGAATTTCCGTCACCTCCTCCGCTCTTCAATTTAACTTTGACAACTACTGTATCAATATTTTGGATACGCCGGGGCATCAGGACTTTTCCGAGGATACGTACCGCACATTGATGGCAGCAGACTCCGCCGTTATGGTTATAGATGCCGCAAAAGGAGTTGAGGCACAGACCATCAAATTATTCAAAGTTTGCGTCATGCGCCATATTCCCATTTTCACCTTTATCAATAAAATGGACCGTGAATCGAAAGATTTCTTTGAGCTGCTAGACGATATTGAAAACGTGCTTGGCATTAAGACTTGTCCTGTAAATTGGCCTATTGGTTCCGGCAAGGAATTCAAGGGTGTGTATGAGCGGGACACAAAGAAAATTGCCACCTTCCGCTCTGTGGCAACAGGAGGCGCCAAGTCCGCCGCCGAGACAGATTACACAATGGACGATACAGAATTAAAAACTGTTATCGGTGACGTTTTGTACAATAAATTATCAGAAGAAATTGACTTGTTGGACGCTGCCAGCGAGGAGCTGGATATGGAGCTGGTTTCCAAAGGAGAATTAACACCTGTGTTTTTCGGTTCCGCACTTCAGACCTTCGGTGTGGAAACCTTTTTAAAGCATTTCCTTTCTATGACCACCTCCCCTCTGCCAAGAATATCCGACAAGGGTGAAATCTCACCTATTGATGAGCCATTCTCCGCCTTTATTTTCAAAATTCAGGCAAATATGAACAAGGCACACAGAGACAGAATTGCCTTTATGCGCATCTGCTCCGGCCGCTATGAGAACGGTATGGAAATTTTTCATGTGCAGAGCAAAAGAAAATTGAAGCTAGCTCAGCCCCAACAAATATTAGCCGGAGACAGAAAGGGAATTGACGAGGCATATGCGGGGGATGTCATTGGGGTATTTGACCCTGAGCTGTTTTCTATTGGTGACACATTGACAATACCCGGCAAGAAATTTTCCTACGAGGGCATCCCTACCTTTGCTCCAGAACATTTTTGCCGTATTACCCAATCCAATACAATGAAGCGCAAGCAGTTTGTAAAGGGCATTACTCAATTTGCCCAGGAGGGGGCTATCCAAATTTTTCAAGAGTACACTGCAGGCATGTCCGAAATCATTGTGGGTGTAGTTGGCGTTCTCCAGTTTGAAGTATTAAAATATCGCCTAGAAAATGAATACGGCTGTGATATACGCTTAGAACCCCTGCCTTTTGAATATATTCGATGGATTGAGAATTACCAGGAGGTTGATTTGTCTAAATTAAAACATACCGGCAATGTAAAGATAGTAAAGGACATGAAAGAACGCCCTCTTCTTTTATTTGTATATGAGTGGATGGTACAAAAAACAATAGATGATAATAAAGACCTCCATTTAAAACTGGTAGAATTTCAGAAAAACTAGTATATTGTAAGAATTCATCAGAGCACTAAGGATAGATTAGATAGTACACTAACACTAAATTGACGCAAAGACAGTAATATACATGTTTATCAGATTTTATATATGGCAACAGTGAAGAGCATACACTCCCCATATATCACCACTGCAAAAAAAATGTCCAAAGATATATAAAAAAGAGGTTGTCGGTAAAAACTTTTCATTTCCCACAACCTCTCTTTGATTCAAATATTAAATAAAGTTATCATTTTTTATATGATTTTGAATTCTTATCAAAACCAATCGCCTAGAAATCCCGGAATCTATCATATCTTTCTGCAGTAATCTCCAAGACGCTCTTATCTTTATATTTTGCTAAAAATTCCTTCATATAGCTTTTCATATAGCCTGCAATATCTTTCAAATTGTCCTCACTGGCAGGCTGAGGCTCTGGTATAATCTTTTCAATAATATGCAAATCCAGCAAATCTTGGGAAGTAATCTTCATTACCTCTGAGGCCTGGGAAGCTCTCTTGCTGTCCTTCCACAAAATGGAGGCAAATCCTTCCGGTGAGAGAATGGAATAGGTTGCATTTTCTAACATCCACACTTCATTGGCTACTGCCATGGCAAGAGCGCCGCCGCTTCCTCCCTCTCCAATGTCAATACTTAAAATAGGCACTTTCAAGTCTGACATCTCAAATAAATTGCGGGCGATTGCCTCTCCCTGGCCTCTCTCCTCCGCCTCAATTCCGCAAAAAGCTCCCGGCGTATCTACAAAACATATAATAGGGCGATGGAATTTTTCTGCCTGTTTCATCAGACGCAGCGCCTTGCGGTATCCTTCCGGATACGGCATTCCAAAGTTCCGCAAAATATTTTCTTTTGTATTTTTGCCCTTCTGCTGACCGATTACTGTCACAGGCATTCCGCCAAGTGTGGCAATTCCCCCTACAATGGAGCCGTCGTCACGAAACGCTCTGTCGCCGTGAAGCTCTATAAAATCTTTAAAGATTGCCTGAATATAGTCTAAGCTGGTAAGGCGATTTGCCGCCCTGGAAGTCATAACCTTCTCCCAGGCTCCCATTGCCTGTCTGCTCTTTAAAGGAATATCCCTGATTGCTTTATTTTTCTCAATGTAATGCTTGTAGGTGTTTATCTTGTCTGGATGATTGGTGTGCATATGGATAATCTCACTGAGTACCTCCTTCAGCTCACCTCTCTTTACAATACCATCAATCAAGCCCTTTTCCAACAAAAACTCCGAACGCTGAAAGCCCTCAGGAAGCTTCTGTCCGATTGTCTGCTCAATCACTCTTGGACCGGCAAAGCCAATCAGTGCCCCTGGCTCCGCCAAAATAATATCTCCAAGCATGGCAAAGCTGGCAGTCACCCCTCCTGTAGTAGGGTCCGTCAGTACAGACACATACAAGCCCCCCGCCTCACTGTGCTTTTTCAAAGCGGCAGCAGTCTTGGCCATCTGCATTAAGGATACAATTCCCTCCTGCATTCTAGCTCCGCCAGAGCAGGCAAATATCACAACGGGAAGCTTATCCTCTGTCGCCTTCTCCACCATGCGGGCAATCTTCTCACCTACTGCCTCCCCCATACTTCCCATAAGAAAACGGGAATCACAAACTGCCAACGCCAAGCTTTGATTGTGAATTTTGGCAAGCCCTGTCACCACTGCTTCCTGCAAGCCTGTTTTCTCCCTCTGTGCCTTTAATTTTTCTTCATACTTGGGAAATTTCAGAGGATTCATAGTCGCTAAATCCCCATTCCACTCCTGAAAGCTTCCTGCATCCACAATCATCTCTATTCTTTGTCTAGCACCAAGGCGAAGATTATATCCGCATTTAGGGCATACATGATTATTTTTCTCCAAATCCTCTGTGTAGATAGTCTGGGCACAATTCCCACATTTCACAAACATACCCTCTGGAACGGCAGGAGTCTCCTCCTCCTTCATAGTCGGCATAGTTTTCTTCAGCACAGTGGAGACCGTTTCCATCTCCGAAACAACTGCATTTCTCTCTATGGAAATATAGGTGGTCTTCTTAAACATTTCTTTTAATGACATGCTCTTCCTCATTTCCGCGCTGCTTTTTGCGCAAATCAGGCTTGTGGAGGCAGCGCATACACAAGCTTGAAAATACCTTCACTGTTCCAATTCCCTACAGGTTATATTCATCCTGTATAAAATGGGTGTTGATATCTCCGCTGATAAACCGATTGTTTCCTAATATATCAAACTGAAAATCAATATTGGTGTCCACGCCCTCGATTACCAATTCTCCTAAGGCACACTGCATTTTATTAATTGCACGAAAACGGTCTTTATCATGCACAATCAACTTTAATATCATAGAATCATAGTTGGAGGGAATCTTATAGCCATTATAAATTGCCGTATCAATCCGCACTCCCTTTCCTCCTGGCAGATGAATATTTTCAATCACCCCAGGGCATGGACGAAAGTTTTTAGATGGATTTTCCGCATTGATGCGGCACTCAATAGCATGGCCTGTCACTCTTATATTCTCTTGCTTCACTGACAGATTTTCTCCCTCCGCAATGCGAATTTGCTCCTGAATCAAATCTAATCCGGTTACCATCTCCGTTACCGGATGCTCCACCTGTATTCTTGTATTCATCTCCATAAAATAAAAATCACCGTTCTTATCTAGAAGAAACTCAATTGTACCGGCACTCTCATAGCCTACTGCCTTGGCAGCTCGAATCGCCACCTCACCCATTTTTTGACGAAGCTCCTTGGAAATTACACTGCAGGGAGATTCCTCGATTACCTTCTGGTGGTTTCTCTGTATGGAGCAATCCCTCTCTCCTAAATGTACTACATTTCCGTGTTTGTCCGCCAAAATTTGAAATTCCACATGTCTTGGGCTGACAATATACTTTTCAATATACATAGTGTCATCTGCAAACGCATTAATGGATTCCCTCTGGGCAATAAGAAAATTCGTCTCAAAATCTTCACTTTTTTCTACGATGCGCATTCCCTTGCCGCCTCCGCCTGAGGATGCCTTAACAATGACAGGATACCCCATCTCGTCCGCAATTTTCTTGCCTTCCTTCGGGTCATACACTGGCTCTTTTGTACCCGGCACAACCGGCACTCCTGCATCCATCATAGTAGCCCTGGCCTCAGACTTATTTCCCATTCTATGTATAATCTCAGCGGATGGACCGATAAAGGCAATCTTACATTTCTCACACATCTCTACAAATTTGCTGTTCTCCGACAAAAAACCAAAGCCGGGATGTATGGCCTCCGCCTTTGTGGCAGTAGTGGCGCTCAAAATTCTCTCCATATTCAAATAGCTGTCTGCCGAATTAGCAGGACCAATACAGATTGCTTCATCTGCCAGCTGGGTGTGAAGAGCATCTGCATCCGCCTGGGAATACACTGCCACCGTCTGGATCCCCATCTCCCTACAGGCACGTATAATGCGCACTGCTATTTCTCCTCGATTGGCAATTAAAATTTTTTTAAACATACTTCAGACCTCTTATTCCTGACCTACCGCAAATGTCAGCTCCGCCATAACAGCCACTTTTCCGTCCACAGTAGCTTTTGCTTTGCCAATGCCGATTGGTCCTTTTGATTTAATAATTTCACATTCTAATTTTAACACATCTCCCGGCACTACTTTTTTCTTAAATTTAGCTGAATTCACTGCGCCAAAATAAGCCGTTTTTCCTTTATTTTCCTCCTTGCTTAAAATGGCAACCGCGCCAACTTGGGCTAATGCTTCCACAATCAGCACTCCTGGCATAACCGGTTCCTGTGGAAAATGACCGCGGAAAAAATATTCGTCAAAGGACACTGCTTTGTATCCAACAGCTCCCACCCCCGGGGTCAGCTCCTCAATTTTATCAATTAATAAAAATGGGTGTCTGTGAGGAATAATCTCCTCAATTTCTTTTATACCTAACATATTTTCTATTTCCTTTACTGTTCTGTTTTCTATTTTATCACAAATAAGGGCTGCCCATACTCAACCACTTCCTCGTTATTCACAAGGACTTCTACTACAGTACCGTCAAATTCACTTTCAATATCATTCATTAGCTTCATTGCCTCCACAATACCAAGCACCTGTCCCTTTTTCACGGTATCCCCAACAGCTACATAGGGAGCATCCTCCGGTGACGGCGATGCATAGAAGGTTCCAACCAACGGGCACTTCACTATATTTCCATCTACAGGCTGCTTTGTGGCCGCTGCCATTGTCTCCTGGCGTGGGACTGGAACATTCACTGCTATTTGGGGCGCTGGCAGGCCGCCCTCATTGATGCCATATTGTACTGTTCCCTTGCGCACATCACTGACATGCACATCCTTGCTGATATTGATTTTAAAATCTCCATCCTTCATTTTAAAATTATTTACATTAGAATCGGAAACTGTCTGAATCAACTGTATAATTTCTTTAAATTCCATGATTTTCCCTCACCTTTCTTAATTTTCCTTAAACTTCTTTAAAATCAAGGTTGCATTATGTCCGCCAAAGCCTAAGGAATTGCTCAATGCATACTCTACATCCATGTGCACACCCTCACCTTTTACATAATCTAAATCCAATTCCTCCTCCGACTCTACAAGTCCCACTGTAGGATGAACGTATCCCTCCTGTATTGTCTTAATACAAGTGATGCACTCTACCGCCCCTGCTGCGCCAAGTAAATGGCCAATCATAGATTTGGTAGAATTGATTTTCATATCATAAGCATGTTTGCCAAAAGCCTGCTTAATCGCTCTCGTTTCAAATAAATCATTATGATGTGTGCTGGTGCCATGTGCATTGATATACATAATATCCTCCGGCGCCACCTGTGCGTCAGCCATGGCAAGCTCCATAGCCTTTGTTGCCCCTGCGCCGTCCTCCGCCGGTGAAGTAATGTGAAAGGCATCGCTGGTTGCACCATAACCTGCCACTTCGGCGTATATCTTTGCCCCTCTCGCCTTGGCATGCTCCAAAGATTCCAAAACAACCACACCGGCGCCTTCTCCCATAACAAATCCATCCCTGTTCTTGTCAAAAGGACGGCAGGCCACCTTCGGGTCTTCCTGATTGCTCAGGGCTGTCAAAGCTACAAAACCACCGATACCAATTGGACATACGGCAGCCTCTGTTCCCCCTGCCAGCATTACATCCGCATCCCCGCACTGAATCGTGCGCATTGCCTCACCGATAGAATGGGTTCCTGTTGCACATGCTGTCACAATATTGATGGATTTTCCTTTTAAGCCAAACTGAATGGACACATTTCCGGCTGCCATATTGGTAATCATGAGAGGAACAAGCAGAGGTGCAATTCTGTTTGGCCCCTTTTCCAATAATTTCTTGTGCTCTCTCTCTAATGCCTGCAGACTTCCTGTGCCAGAGCCAATGGACACTCCCACTCGGTAAGCATCCTCCTTCTCCATATCCAAACCTGCATCTTCTATGGCTTCCTTGGAGGCTACCACTGCATACTGACAAAATTTTTCCATCCTCTTTGCTGTCTTGGCATCCATATATGCCTTGGGATCAAAATTCTTCACTTCTCCCGCAACCTTTGCCTTAAACTCACTGGCATCAAAGGCAGAGATTGTATCAATTCCCACCTTATTTTCCTTAATACTGTTCCAAAATTCATCTACACTGTTTCCTATGGGTGTGACAGCTCCTAATCCTGTAACAACTACTCTTTTCTTCATCTTAATTCTCTCCATTCCGAAACGCTTACTGCTTCTTGATTTTCCTGACATGCTGCTATTTCCAGCCACTTGGCTATCATGCAAACTGCTTCAGCTCATTATGTTACATGTACATCCCGCCATTGACATTAATGACCTGACCTGTAATATAAGAAGATTCCTGTGATGCCAAAAATGCTACCGCATTTGCTATATCCTCCGTACTTCCCAGTCTTTTTGCCGGAATCTGCGCCATCATAGCTTCCTTCACCTTATCGTCTAGCACACTTGTCATATCTGTCTCAATAAATCCCGGCGCCACCGCATTTACCGTAATACCTCTAGAAGCCAACTCCCTTGCCACAGATTTTGTAAGTCCGATAATTCCTGCCTTAGAAGCACAATAATTTGCCTGACCAGCATTTCCCATCACACCGGATACACTGGATAAATTGATAATTCTACCATATCTCTGCTTCATCATAGGTTTTGTCAGACACTTTATAGTGTGAAAGGTTCCCTTTAAATTGGTATCCACCACCTGTTCAAAATCTTCCGGAGACATTTTTAACAATAAGTTATCTTTTGTGATGCCTGCATTATTCACTAAAATATCCACTCTTTTATATTGCTCTAACACATCACCTATCATTTTTTCCACTGCCCCGAAATCTCCTATATCACACTGATAAGCAATGGCTTCGCCTCCTGCTGCTTTGATTTGCTCCACTACCTCTAGTGCCTTATCCTTAGAGCCAGCATAATTTACAATTACTTTAGCGCCTCCTGCTGCCAGCTTTATGGCAATAGCTTTTCCGATACCTCTCGACGCACCTGTTACTAATGCAACCTTTTCTTCAAACATTCTTTTACCTATTTATTTTATCCTTTCTCTTAATATTTTCTTTTTTCTTATTTTCACTTAGAGTTTGTTGCACACTTTTCATATCATGCCTGCAATGCCTGGCAGACTTTGTCCACATCCTCTAATTTTTCTATATTATAGACTGTCATTGTCTTATCTATCTTTTTCATGAAACCTGCTAATGTTTTACCTGGGCCTATCTCCACAAAAGTATCCACACCTTGGGCAATCATCTTCTCCACACTCTGCTGCCAGCGAACAGAAGAGCTGATTTGTTTTTGCAGCAATTCCTTGATGGAGGAAGTGTCTCTCACATACTCAGCCGTCACATTGGTAACATAAGGGATTGTAAAATCATTTAACTGTACGTCCTCCAACACCTTACCCAATTTTTTTCCTGCCTCCTGAAGCATATCTGAATGAAAAGGACCGCTTACATTAAGCATAATGCATCTTCTGGCCCCTGCCTCTTTCAGCTGCTCATTTGCCTTCTCCACACTTTCTAGCTTACCGGTAATCACTATCTGTCCCGGACAGTTAAAGTTTGCCACCTGTACCCCCTCTATACCCTCACATACCTTTTCAATCACGGCTCCATCTAAGCCAATCACTGCGGACATACCGCCCTCCCCAACCGGAACTGCCTCCTGCATCAAAATTCCTCTCTGGCGCACTGTCTTTACGGCATCCTCAAAAGACATTACCTTAGATGCCACCAACGCACAATACTCACCAAGGCTTAGACCGGCACACACATCCGGCACAATCCCTTTTTCCTCCAATGCCGCCAACATGGCAACAGATGCTGTCAGCAATGCCGCCTGCGTGTACTCTGTAATATCCAGCTTGTCATTCTCCTCAAAACACAGCGCAGGCATGTCCAATCCTAATAGCTGTGTTGCCTTGTCAAAAACTTCTCGGCTCGCTGAAACATTATCATAAAAATCTTTTCCCATACCTGTTGCCTGGGCTCCCTGCCCAGGAAATATAAATGCTACACTCATACCTTTTCCTTTCTTCGCTATCAATATGTACTATATACCGTTTGGTAAAAGCCCTAAACATACATATAGAATATGCCTTGCACCTGTAAACCAAGTGTAAAACATATTCTACCTGCATCCATTTATTATATAAAATCCTTGTTGCCCAGAAGCTCCTTCGCTTCCTTCATAATCTCCAAAATAATTTCCTCACAGCTTTGTCTTTTCTTCACCAAACCGGCAATCTGGCCTGCCATTACGGTTCCGTTTACTACATCGCCGTCCACCACTGCTTTGCGCAGCGCACCTAATGTGAGATATTCCAATTCCTCAAAGGAAGCTCCTCCTGCTTCCAGCTTTACATACTCTCTTGTCATTTTATTCTTCAGAGAGCGCACCGGATGCCCATGACTTCTTCCTGTCACATCAGAGTCAATATCTCTTGCTTTTATAAGCTTTTCCTTATAATTCTCATGTACAATGGATTCGTCTGCTGCCACAAAACGGGTACCCATCTGCACTGCGGAGGCACCCAACATCATAGCTGCGGCAAAACCTCTTCCATCACCGATTCCTCCTGCGGCAATCACAGGAATCTCCACCGCATCTACTACCTGGGGAACTAATGTCATAGTAGTCAGCTCTCCAATATGTCCTCCTGACTCCATACCTTCTGCCACAACAGCAGATGCACCATATTTTTCCATGCGCTTTGCCAGGGCAACGGAAGCCACTACTGGAATCACTTTGATATCTGCCCCTTTCCACAAATCCATATATTTGCTTGGATCTCCTGCACCGGTAGTCACAATAGGAATCTTCTCCTCCACTACCACCTGTGCAACCTCATCTGCGTGAGGGCTCATCAACATTACATTTACACCAATTGGCTTATCAGTAATTTCTCTTGCTTTTTTAATCTCATCCCGAACTACCTCTGCCGGAGCATTGGCACCGCCAATCAATCCTAATCCGCCAGCTTTTGATACTGCAGCAGCCAAATGATGCTCTGCAACCCACGCCATACCGCCTTGGATAATCGGATACTCTATGTTCAATAGTTCTGTTATCTTTGTCTTCATAAAAATTAAGCCTCTACACCCTTATCCTTTAAATAGTTGATTACATCTTCTACAGTAGCAATATTTGCCAAGTCATCGGAAGGAATCTCTACGTCATATTCTTCCTCCAAAGCCATTACCAATTCAAACAGGTCAAGGGAATCTGCTCCTAAATCATCCTTAAAATTAGTAGTCAGCTCTACTTCTGACTGATCACAACTTAACTGTTCTGCAACAATTTCTTTAATTTTTTCCAACATAATAAATATTCTCCTTTTTTATTAAATTCGCTTTGCTGAATCAAGTATATTATTACCATAACATATTTGTCAACTATTTTTGGTTAATTTTTCTATCGGCTGAATAATATGGTTTGAAAGAGCAAATTTCATGTCAAACACCAACTCCTTACGTAGTTTTTTAAACCATATGATAGCTTTTCCACCTTCAACCCCTCTCACTACGCCCTCCCCGTATTTTTTGTGCACAATTTTCATACCTTTTTGTATCAGGGAACTGTCATATTCCATATCTGCTAGAAAACGGGAAGCACTTATTTTCTTTTCAAATTTTTCATCTGTATACGAAAGGTGAAGGCAATATTTTGCTCTTGTCATACCTACATACAAAAGTCTGCGCTCCTCCTCTATCTCCTCCTCCAAAATAGCTTTGTGATATGGTATATTTCCTTCATTCACATCCGGTATTAACACCACATCATACTCCAAGCCTTTTGCGCCGTGAAGCGTCATAATTTCCACACTGTCACTTTGATTTTGCTGTTTCTTATTCTGCCTTTCTATTTCTCTTGTGTACTCCTCAATTCCCATAAACCATTGTTCAAAGGTTTTGTATGGTCTTGCCAATTCCTGCAGCTCCTCTAACACTTGGAGCAATTCCATTTCATCAATTCCCTTGTACTCCCCATATTCCTTAATGTATTCCTCATAGCCAACGCCGCTGCGTATATATTTGATAGCGGCATAAGGCTTCATTTTCTCTATCATATCTAAATCAAACTCTAATTTTTCGATTCTCTGGGCTATCCAAGGCTTGTCCGAAAACCTCTCCCGCAAAAAATAAAAATCTATCTCCTCCCCATTGACCATCTCTCTGCTAATATATCTCTTTGGCCGGTTCATAATCTGCAAAAAATGAGAACGTCTCCTATCCCCCTGTGCCATATAAATATAGGACAATATATTTTTGGCAATCCAATGGTTGTAAATATTGGGCATAGCATCCTTCATGCGAAAAGGAATATTCCACTCCATCATGTGGGAAACCAACAGTCTCGGCCCTAAATTTGTGCGAAACAAAACAGCAATCTGGCTATAATCCAGTCCTTGCTGTCTGTACTCTTGTATTCTCTGCACAATTCTTTCATTTTGTTCCTTTTGGTTAGTATACTCCTCTATTGTAACAAGCCCTCTGTATTTGCACCCAGAACAAAGCTCCTTAGAAAATCTCTGTTTATTGTTTGCAATCAACCGCCCTGCCTTGGCAACAATGTCCGGTGCACACCGATAATTTATATCTAGGCAAATCTTTTTGGCGTTAGGAAAATTTTTCTCAAAATTCAGCATAATTTCTGGTCTTGCTCCCCGAAAGCCATAAATTGACTGGTCGTCATCCCCCACGATAAACAAATGGTTTTCAGGCGCACAGAGCATCTTAATCACTTCATATTGCACCTTTGAGATATCCTGAAACTCATCAATTAAAATATACTGATATTTTTTCTGCCATGCCGATAAAATGTCAGCCCTTGCCCTAAGCAGCTCATAGCACAGGAAAAGCATATCATCAAAATCAATTTTATTTTTTTGCCTAAGCTTATTCTCATATCCCTTAAATATTTGAATAAATATATCCCTAGAACAATTTTTTGGACTATATTGTTCTGGCTTTTTCATCTCTGCCTTTACGATGCTAATCTCTGCTGTAATATTTTCTATGAAATCTTTCTCCTCCTCCACCTCTATCCCAAGACTCTCTATGATTTCTTTAAATATATCAATCTTCTCTGACTCACCCAATATATTGTCCGCCTTATATTGGTAAGCATATTTTAAAATGCGAAAAAATACACTGTGAAAGGTTCCGAAGGTGACAGGAAAATCCTCCCCCATTTTGATTTCAAAACGTCTCTGCATTTGAAGTGCGGCGGCTTTTGTGAAGGTGATTACCAGTATATGGGAGGGGGATATGCCATGCTCCTCTATCAGTCTTCTTGTTCTCTCTGTAATAACGGTTGTCTTGCCGCTTCCCGGGCCAGCTAGAATAAGGGCAGCGCCTTGAAAATGAGCTGCCGCTTCCTCCTGCTTTGCATTCAAGGCCCTGCTGCCGTGAAAAACACTATCCTTTCTATTGTCTTGCTGACTATCGTTTCTCATAGGTGTCTCCCCATAATATTATACACTTAATTTTTCAATACCAATACGGATTCTTCTCAGACTCTCCTCTTTTCCAATAATCTCCATAATCTCAAACGCTCCCCCTGGTGTAGATTGTTTTCCCGACACGGCAGTGCGCACCGGCCATAACCCCTGTCCATTTTTAATTCCTTTATCCTGAATATATGCCATTAACACATCATGAAGCGCATCTGTACTATAATCATCTTGCTTCTCCAAAATCGGAAGCACATCTCTAAGCACCTCCAGTGAATTTTCCGAATTGGTTTTCATTTTCTTGTGGGTGTACATAGCAATATCATAATCCGGCAGTTCCTGAAAAAAGTCTACATGATCTGCAATATCAGTGAACACCTCAATTCTCGTTTTTACCAAATCCAAGATTTTCCTTTTATCTAAGTCCTTTGTAATTACACTGTTTAGATAAGGCAGCGCCATATGATAAAATTTGTCGCCATCCATAGCCTTTAAATATTCACCGTTCATCCATTTTAATTTGACAATATCAAATACAGCTGGTGATTTGCTTACATGATGATAATCAAACTTTTCAATCAGCTCCTCCAAAGAAAAAATCTCCTGATTATCTTCCGGACTCCATCCAAGAAGCGCTATATAATTTACAATAGCCTCCGACAAAAATCCTTGCTCCAGCAAATCCTCAAAGGAGGAATGACCGCTGCGCTTAGAAAGCTTTTTGTGATTTTCATCTGTAATCAAAGGCAAATGCACATATTTGGGAGTTTCCCATCCAAAAGCCTCATATAACCTCTGATATTTCGGCGAGGAAGAAATATATTCATTTCCTCGAACTACATGAGTGATTTCCATAAGATGGTCGTCTACCACATTGGCAAAATTATAGGTTGGATATCCGTCTGACTTTATGAGAATCATATCATCCAGTTCCCCGTTATCCACTGTGATTTCTCCATAAATATCATCCTGGAAGGTAGTCGTTCCCTCTGTAGGGTTATTCTGACGAATCACATAGGGCTTACCGGCGGCTAAATTAGCTTCCACTTCCTCCTGGGAGAGACCAAGACAATGCTTGTCATACACCATAATCTCCTTGCCCTCTGTTCCTGTCTCAATTGTCTGCTTTAAACTCTCCAAACGTTCCTTATCACAAAAACAATAGTAGGCTTCCCCTTTTTCCACCAATTTCTTTGCATACTCCAAATAAATACCCTTTTCCTGGCGCTCGCTCTGTACATAAGGCCCAAATCCACCATCCTTATCCGGTCCCTCGTCATGATGAAGCCCTGCTTTTTCCATCGTCCGATATATAATATCAAGAGCGCCCTCCACAAATCTCTCCTGGTCGGTATCCTCTATTCTTAAAATAAAATCTCCGCCCTCATGCCTGGCAATTAAATATTCATATAATGCTGTTCTTAAATTTCCTACATGCATCTTCCCTGTAGGACTTGGTGCGTATCTTGTTCTCACTCTCTGTCTATCCATCTTTTCCTCCATAATTCATTAATCTATTTTTCGGGTACTATGAAACATGCCCGCAAATTGTTACGATTAACATAGTATAAGGTGTGACACTTGTGCCACACCTTCATCTTTTTATATCTTACCAAAATACCCAACATTTGTAAAGCAATTTTAAATTGCTTATATTCATGTCTTTTTGATATATTTCTTCGTTCTTGTAATCACCATGGAATTGAAGACTTTTTTATCTTTCTTTTTTAAAGAATAAGTCTTTAATTTTCCATTAAAATCTTTCCCCCACGAACCAATAGATTCCTTCTCTTCCTTTCTCTTTACATCATCCATTATTTTATTACTCCAGTATTCCCTTACCCCATCATCCCAATAATATGTTCGCTTATTCCCATAATAATCTTCCAACACAATGCGCTTTAATTTCGCTTTCTTTTCCCATAAGCTTACTGGTATTTTACACTCATAAACTTTTTTCTTTTTATCATATTTCATTTCCAAAGAATATTCTTCTCCATATTTATCATACTTTTTTCCATAAAACATCCAATCACAAGTTACGCTGCGAATCATACCGCTTTGATCCTTTACCTTCACCGAAAATTTACTTTTTGTTCCCTTTTTCAACACCTTTTTTGACAGTTTTAATGATTTCGCAGAAATAGTTGGACCTTCCTTATCCACCTTCTTGCCTGTTCCCCTCACTGTAAAATCAGCAAAGGATAAATCCACAAATTCACTTGTATTATCTAAATACATATATTTTCCCCATTTCATATTAGAATTATATATCACCACATTTTCCGCATCTTCTCCTCCAGCAGACAGTATCACAATCGCACTTAGTTTCCATCTTCCCTGCTCCATTCCTTTTGGTATTTTGATTTTATCTGATATTTTAAAGGTTTCCGTTTTTGTATCATATATTTCGGAATAAATTTTTCTGATACATTGTTTTTTAGGTGATTGCCATTCAAACCATACTTCTTGACCTTCTTTGCAGCTACTAAAAAAACTATGCATATACTCATCTATATTTTCAATACCATTGTCTTTTATCGTAAAACTATATTTCAGAGTATCACCTTTTTTTACTTTATTCTTATTTAGATGCCCCTTTGTAATAGTAGCAAACTGCTTGCCTTCAGGGGTTTCTATCTTTGCAACGGATGCCGCCTGAGTTGACAATATAGATTGTTTACATAGTACCATTAAAACCATTGCCATTATTGTTACCATCGTTTTAATATTATTTTTCATTCTTATATCCTCCCATTTATCAATACATTTCCGGTGTTGAAATCTCTGACCATTCTTTCGTTGTTAGCATAGATATCTTTTCTCCTATATCTGATGTATATGTTTTTAAATTATTCAGTTTTACATTTTTTTGTATCGGCATAAATATATCTAAACCATTATAAGCATATTTTTGGTAAGAACTAATAAACAGCCAATCACATGCATTTATTGCATCTTCAAATCTTTCCTTGCAAAAATTAGCATCATCTTCATAGACTTTTCCGCTTTTTTTCTTTTTTATATCTGTTATTTTCTCAAAATTTTTGATATCCTTAAACTCCATCACGCCTAAATTTACGGTTCGCTGAAAACAATTCCATCTTCTGCATATTACATCCTTGTAGTCATTGCTGTTCCTTGCCCATTTTTTTAATATTACATCTGACTCCTTCTTATGAGAAGGCTGGTCATTAAAATCTTCCGTTCCAAATCTGGCATCAAAAGATTTTATAGTTTTTGATATTTTTTTCTTCTTAGGGTTTGTTCCTTTTACTGTATATTGTGGTACAATCGTACGGTGGGCAAATGTATCTCCTGTTACATGTATGGCAAGCCCCATTACTACAAAATAACGTGCCTCACTACTATCTTTACATATCCCGTCATATATAGACACTTTTTTTACTATTTTTTCTTTTATCTCTTTTCTGTTTGGATTCAGTATATCCTTCACCGTATTTCTCAAAGCAACATCTAACTCATTCTTTTGCTCTTTATCTCCTTTTAACTTTGCATCCTTACTTGCTTTGTTTACAGCATCATTCACGCTGTCTCCTTTTCTTAAGTAGCCCGCACACTGATAGAAGAATTTTAAAGTTTGCACATAATTACCTGTAGCATGAATTCTGCTGGTTTTTTGATACTTTTTATCTGCCCAAACTGCTGCTTTCTTCATCAATTCTACATATTTACCTTCTACTTTACAATAACCTGCTGCCGTTTCTGCCATATCTATATGGTTATCCTTACTCCACGAACCACTTACTAACTTAACCCCTTTATACTCTTCCGCTCTTTTATCACCTTTAAACTGCTTATACTCCAAAACCTGTGGCTGATACACCCTCTCCAATTTCTTATATTGATTTACTGCATTTTGGATATCTAACAGCCCTGCACCTGACTTCCCTGATTCCTCCATTAACTGTGTTGTATTCACTAACAAACTTCGAATAAACCCTGCATCCTTATCTTTATCCACACTCCAAAGAAGTGCCGCCCCGCCGCTTACCTGTGCCGCTGACATACTAGTTCCCTCTGTCACCATAGTTCCACCAAACAATCCTGTTGTCATAATCTGGGTTCCAGGAGCAAATATTTCTATCTCTTCTCCGTCACTTGTATGTTTCGCCTTATTTCCTGCAGTGTCCGTGGCGCCTACCGCCACAACCTCCCTGTAAGCCGCCGGATACTCCACCTTTCCATTTTCCTGATTCCCTGCCGCTGCAACCAACAGCACCCCGCTGTCATAGGCATCTCTTACCGCCTGATGCAGCAGTTCCGAGTTCACCTGAGTCCCGAAACTCATATTGATTATACTACAATCCTCTTCCATTGCCTGATAAATCCCCGCAATCACTTGACTTAATGTGGTCTGATTATTTTCATCCAACACCTGAATGGAATATAACTCAGCCTCAGGATAAATTCCACGTATTCCCTCCCCATTATCCTTTGCCCCTATAATACCTGCCAGAGCGGTTCCATGTCCGGTTGCATCTGCAAACATCACATTGTCCACCTGATTTTCCTCATTGATACACACATGCTCCTTTACATCTATATC
>CAJTQG010000045.1 GCA_910578605.1 uncultured Lachnospiraceae bacterium
TTGCATTGTACTATAAAACCAAATGAAATACAAGTAATTTTATAATACCAGGGTCAAAAGGTCAAAGCTGCCCATGTTTACATAAAAGTAACGTTAACTCCAGCTTGATTTATTGTATTTTTTGTTTCTTGTATTTTTTATATCTTCTTATCATTTTATATTTTTGTTTTTAAATATTATTAGAATTATGCTCTGCATCTATGTACATATCCTTTCGTATTTTAGAACAAAATTCCTTTATTTCTGTTTTTCTGTCCTCTAATTCTTCCTTATACTCAACGGAACAAAGCCCTAGACTTCCCATTGACAGAATTTCCATATGACCATAAAAATGCTCTATACTTTCTATAATTCTGTTACACTCCTTCATATTAGGACCTGTACGCAATGCAATAGAATATCCTTTTTTACCGCTGCTAATTGCAGCATGAGGTTCATGAGTATTACACCAGGGTGTGCATCGGTCGATAAATACTTTAAATTGACCAGGAACATCTGCCCAATAGGATGGAGAAACCGAAATAATAATATTTGCCCATTCATATTCTCCAATTATTTTTATCACATCATCATTTTGTATACACTTTGCTGTTTTATGACAACTTCTGCATCCTTTGCAAAAATTGATATTATAATCATCAATACAAATACTTCTAATATGCTGCACTGCCATAGACTGCTCCTCCAAATAAAATTGAACCATTTTCATAATTTCTGCAGTTGCACCATTTCTTACAGGGCTACAATTCACTAACAATATATTCATGCTTTACACCAAGCCTTACATGAAAACCCACACATTTTCAATTGCTTTTATCCTCTCTTCTTTTTCTTTAATCGTTCACATATGCCAAAACTCTAAAACATAATACAAAGTATAAAAAATCTGTGAAATCACCTGCTTTTTAGCATTTTCTGTTATTATAACAACCCTAACATTTGAATTGCAACAAATTTTTTTAGAACTCTATTTTTAAAACTAATATTGACTTATCATAGACATAAAAACAAAATTTATTTTACTGCTCATTAAGTTTATGGTAAACTTAAATTTAAGGTGATGGCGAACTTCACTTTACAAAAGAATTTAGCAATAAAAAAACGGAGATTGAATCATGCATTTTACATATTGTCCATATTGTGGAAATCAATTAATAAAAAAAGAAATTGGCGATGAGGGAATGATACCATACTGCAAAAGTTGTGAAATTCCTCTATGGGATATGTTTATAACAAGTATCATTGCTGCTGTTGTCAATGAAAATAATGAAATAGCACTGCTTCGGCAAAATTATGTTTCTAAAACAAAATATGTTTGTTTAGCAGGTATTATGAAAATCGGAGAGTCTGCTGAAGCTACTGTAATTCGGGAGGTACAAGAAGAAATTGGACTGCAGGTCCATGAACTTAAATTTATAAAAAGCTATCCATATGAAAAAAAAGAAATGCTAATGTTAGGCTACAAAGCAGTGGTCAAAAAACAAAATTTTGTCTTATCTAGTGAGGTAGATTCCGCAGAATGGGTAACATATGAAAATGCATTAGCACTATTGCGTGAAGGAAGTATTGGTTGGCAGCTTGTAAAAAGTGTTATTGAGGAATAAAAATAGTATTTCATATGGAAAATGTAATAAGGGAACGCTCACTGGTTTATGAAAAATGATGCAGAACAAACCGAGAAATCTTGAATAACAGCGAATTTCTCGGCATTATAAGGAGATATAAAATAATGATTAAAATATTATTCGTCTGTCACGGCAATATCTGCCGCTCACCTATGGCAGAATTTGTTATGAAAGATATTATTCAAAAAGAGGGAAAATCAGCACAATATTATGTGGCTTCTGCTGCCACCAGCTTTGAGGAAATCGGAAATCCGGTTCATCCAGGTACCAGAAACAAACTGCGCCAAGTAGGAATATCTACAGAAGGCAAGTATGCTGTTCATTTAGAACGAACAGATTATCAAAAATATGATTTTCTCATTGGCATGGACAGTTGGAATATGAAAAATATTATGAGAATTATTGGCAGTGACCCTGATAACAAAGTTTATAAATTATTAGATTTTACCACTCATCCTGCTGATATAGATGATCCATGGTATACCCATGACTTTGATACTACCTACAAGGAAGTATTAGAAGGCTGTCAGGCATTATGGGAGTATGTAAATCAATTATAAACATTTTAAACTCATAATTGTTTTGAAAGATGAATTTCACCATCTTCTTTATACCCAAGCTTATGATAAACTGATTGAGCAGTAAAATTATTTTTTCCTGTTAAAAGCTCAAATTTTTGCAGAGGATATTTTTTATTAACATAATCCTCTGCAAAACCTATCATAGCACTTGCATACCCTCTGTTCCTATATTCTTGTTTAACATATACCTCCGTAACTTCCATCATAAATTGAGTGTAACAAAATGATTTTTTTATTTGAACACAAATAAATCCTGCAAGCACGTCTTTTTCATCTGCCACAATTACAACTTCCCATTGATTGTTTACAAGGGAATCTCTTATTTTTTCTAGAGTTGTCTCACCTTTCCCATTAAATTCATCATTCAAAATCAATAATTGTTTTGCATCGTCCACAGTTGCCAATCGTATTTTCATATCCATGTGTTTTGTCCTCTTTTCTGAAAAATAATTTATTCCCTTATTTTATCAAAATCAACTGTCTTTGCTTTCATAGAAATTTTACCAACTTCAAAACCATATTTCATAAGTTCTTTTTTGTATTTTAATTTGCACATATTCCCATAAAACATTATATTTGCTCATTGATTATTCTCCTCTTTACTGTTCTAGCTGTTATTTGTCAGTTATAAGTAGCAAATAGGTAAATTTATACTTCCACCTAAAAAAACAATTATCAAGCTGCCTACACCATCCATAATAAATCCCCATGCGAATATAAATAACAAAACTTTCAAAAATTTTTTTAACATCTTATTTCTTTCCTTCTACGTAAACATAGGTTAATTTTTACATAAATAAAATCTAAATTTAGTATGTAAGGTACATTAAATATCTTAAGTGCCTTACATACTATACCATGAAAAACATAGCCTTTCCACAAAACTTATGTCTCTTGATAAACCTTCTTTGACTTTTCATTCCCAAACACTAAGAAAGATACCATCCCAGAAATTTGTAAACTTCTATTTCCCCCTCTTATTTACCTTTCTTCCCCTATTTATTTTTGAGAGCTTCTTATGGTATTTTATCTTATCCTTCATATATGCCACTTTATCATCTGTATATCTAGCTTCCTTTTTCAGGCTGCAATAGCTATTCCAACGCTCCTGTGACAATTCACCTCCTGCAATCGCCTCTTTTACGGCGCAGCCTGGTTCTGTCATATGTTTACAATCCCTGAATTTACATCTACCCAAATACTGCTCCACATCCCCAAATGCCTCTGACAACCCCTCTGACACATTCCACATTCCAAGCTCCCGCATACCAGGAGTATCGATAATCATTACTCCGTTATTTAGCATAATCAATTGTCGGTGGGTTGTGGTATGTCGACCTTTGCTGTCATTCTCACGAATACTATTTACGTTCATGATTTCCTCTCCCGCCAATGCATTGACAAGACTTGATTTTCCAACTCCTGATGAACCAAGAAAAACAATTGTCCTTTCCGGCTTTAAGTAATCATTTAATTGCCAAAGACCTGCACCTGTTTTGGAACTAATCGCAAACACCTTTATCCCAGGTGCAATTCTTTCTGCCATTCTTATATAATCACCATAATCCTCCATCAAATCTGCTTTTGTAAACACAATGACCGGAACGGCACCAGACTGCCATGCCAATGTCATATATCTTTCAAGACGCTTTTCATTAAAATCATGATTTAATGACTGCATGATAAACACATAATCGAAATTGGCAGCAACAGCTTGCTCCCCTCTACCAGGTGTTGGGTCACGGCGGGAAAAAAATGTTTTTCTTGGCAATGTTGCAATGATTTGACTATCACCAGTTGAAATATAATGAATTAAGACAAAATCTCCTGTTGTTGGAAATTCCTGAAACTCTACAAAATATTCCTTTGTCTTTAATTTAGCATATTGTTTTCCATATTTGCAGACCACCTCATATCTTTCTTTGTGAACAGCCGTTACTCTGGCCGGAATACCCCCTCTGCTATCTTTTACCATATCTGGTGTAAAACCATATTCTTTTAAATCCATGTATTCATTCTCCATTTACTATGCTTTTTTGTATGTTGCATTGACTATACCACATTGCCTATGTTGCATTGTCTATGTCGCATTGTCCTCACTTCACTATCTTTTGATTTATTTCACTTAATTTGTATTTTTACTGAATTTTGGGTACAAAAAAACACACCCTTAAAGTGTGCTACAATGAATCATTATCGTATTCACAAAAGGTTTCTTAAAACGACACCACAACCAAAAAATTCCTTTCAGTCTGATGTCCATATTCAATTATAATTTTATTACCTCACAATATACAGTCATAATCACATTCTCCTTTCTTCATCTGCAAAACACAGTTTATTCTCGAATTAATATATCACCAAATTTTATTCATGTCAATTACTCTATCTTCTTTTTCCCATATAGTATCACAAGCTTGCTCGTGATACTATTTTACTTTATAGGAAAGTTCGTCCTATAAAGTAAAAATGCTATAAACAAAAGTACAAAATACCACTCTTACCTACATGATAATTTTGTACTTGAAACCAATAAAATATTTTACATAGGCAGCACAATCGTAAACGCCATTCCTTCCTCCTCTACATTGGCAAATATCTCTCCGCCTGACTTATGCATAATCTCCCTGCATATATAAAGCCCTAACCCGCTGCCCTGTCTGCCGTTTGTGTTCTCCCCCCGATAAAAGCTGTCAAATAAATGGGCAAAATCATTTTGCGCCACAGATTGACCAGTGTTAAACACACGGATTAACTGGCAGTAATCCTCCTCATAGAAAGAGATTTCTATTCTCCGTCCATCTCCATATTTAAACGCATTTTCAAAAAGATTCTCAAATACTTCCAACAATCGATTAAAATCTCCCTGATACAATCTATCCTGAAAATCACCTATCATTAACTCACAATGCATGCGTGAACACTGTTCCCCATACACGGAAATTATCTTTCTCATTAAATCCCCCAAATAATATTCTCCCTTCTCTACCTGAATATGAATCAAGTCCTCCCCACTAGCCTTTACTATCTCACCCACATACTTTTCTATATTTTCTGCCTTTTCTCCAATTTGTCTGTAGGCCTGCATCTGTTTTTCTTTTGATGTATATAATCCCTCCTGAAGAGCTTTGCTATATAGTTTAATGGTGTTAATAGGTGTTTTAATATCATGAGACAGGGAAAATAACAGCAGCTTTTTCTCCTTTAACAATTCCAGCTCCCGCTTTCTAGTTACATAGAGCGCATCCTTCAACTGGTTAATGCCCCATAAAAATTTTCCTAAATATTGATTTTTCTCCGCTTTTACCTCTGTGTGCAAATTACCCTTTGACAAATCATAAGCCAAATCCTGCATACTGTGAAAGGGGGCTACCAGATGCCTTTTTAAATAAAACATCATAACAAATGAAAAAAATACCATGATAAACAATACAAGCTCCACCCCAAGCAAAAGAAAATCATTTGTGAAATCCACCCTGTAATCAAACCGTACATATTTTACTAGGCTGCCGTTTACATAGAGCGGCCTAACTGCACTGTTCATGCCATTTATTCCCCTATAAAATTTTTCTACCTTTTCTTTTTCTGTCTCCGCTCCATCCAAAAAATCAATATATTTAATATTTTTATATTGACTAATATCTAAATTGTTAAATAAATCCGTTTTATCATATAAGTTTCCCCCTATATTGTCCTCCTCCATTGTTGAAAGCTCTGACATGATGTGATTGATTTCTACTTTATAGTATTGTTCTGCGCTCTTATGATTGTTACCAATAAAAACATAAACCAAGAGGGCAAGCAGACAGTAAATTACCCCAAATAAAAGCATTACATAATTATACCTCTTCATAGCAGTACCCCACGCCCCATACAGTTTTAATATGTGTTGGGCTCTTTGGATTATCTTCTATTTTGCTGCGCAGCATTTTAATATGGACAGTCAATGTTTGATTTTCACTAAAGCTGTCTGCGCCCCATATTTGATTAAAAATATACTCCTTGTGTAAAGTCTTTCCCTGATTTTGCATTAACAGCAAAAGCAGCTCGTACTCCTTCCCATTTAATTCCATGACTTTTCCGTTTTTATATACCTTGTGTGCTTGCACATCCAAAGTAATATCTCCCCCCACAATCATTTGTTTCTTAGTGAGAGGACTGTATGCCCGCTGCATTAAAGAACGGATTTTTGCTATCAGCAAATCCGGGTCCACAGGTTTTTCCATATAATCGTCTGCCCCCAGATAAAATCCATTCAGCTTATCTTCCTTTCCCACACGGGCGCTGATAATCAGAATGGGAAGGCTTTTCACTATACGCACTTGACTGCACACTGCAAAACCATCCATTCCAGGCAAAGTAATATCCAAGATTAACAGCTTTATATCGTTCTCCTCCAAGCGGGAAAGGGCCTCTTCTCCCGAAGCTGCCCTAATGACTGTATATCCCTCTTTTTCTATAAAAATACTTAACAAATCCGCTAAATCTTCCTGATCCTCCACTAACAGAATATCGTACATACTCTCTCCTTTTTCTACCATCCAAGCTTCATCAACCATTGATTCAAATTCTGCTCCCGCTCCCTTGCCAAAGCATCCGTGTATTTTCCAAGCTTCATCTCATCCCGTATATCCCCGTCCTCAATATAACACACCCGCTCACATCTAGAAGCCACCTTCACATCATGGGTAACCATCATTATAGTAGTTCCCTCCTCATTGAGCTTGTTTAATTCCTTCATCACTTCATAAGAGTTTTGTTTATTTAAAGAACCTGTTGGCTCATCTGCAAATATAATATTAGGATTGTTAATCATACTTCTAACTATACAAGCCCGCTGCAGTTGACCGCCGGAAACCTCACTGATATCATTTTCCGCCACATCACTAATCCCAAGCTTTGCCATTAGCACCTTTGCCCGCTCATTGATTTCTTTTCTCTCAGACTTATTGGATGCAGATTGGAAAGCCGGCAAAATAATATTATCATAAATGGATAGATTTTTCAGCATGTACATTTGCTGAAACACAAACCCCATTTTTTTAAGCCGTATATCACTGATTTGGTTTCCCGTAAGCTTTGTTATCTCCTTCCCATAAAATTCAATAGTTCCCGCAGTCGCCTTATCCATACCGCTGATTGTGTAGAGCAAAGTAGTTTTCCCTGAACCGGATGGCCCCATAATTCCCACCATCTCCCCCTCCTGGATTTCTAAATTTACATTTCTAAGTACATTATTTTGTCTCTTATTTACCACATAAGTTTTACATAAATTGGTTGCTTTTAACACACACATAGTTCTCCTCCTTTTCTACTGCACATTTGCCATATCTTTAGAATCTATTTTCCGAATGTGAATGGTTGCTATAAAAATTGCTGATGCTATGCCTGCAAACAGTATAAGAGGATAAATCACATATGCCTGCAGTATCTCCACTTGAATCTTTAACTCTGCCCCCATAATTTTAAATATAGGGCTTAAAACAAAATGATTAGTCAGCATGGATAAGGGAATAGATATCATCATAGAAAGCAAAACAATCCACATAATTCTCATTGCAATCCACAGGCGAATATGCCAGCTTTGAAATCCAATGCTTTTAAGCATAGCAATCTGTCCCTTTTCTCTCACAATAAATAATTTAATCATAAACACCGTAATCAACATTATCAATATACAAAGCATTGCCGTCATAGGAATCTGCATTGCTTTCATTGTTTCTTTGATGGAACCAATATTCACCTCAATTGCCTCAGAACCTGTATACCAATTATATGCGGGAAATTCCTTGGAAAATTTGTCCGCTAACTCTTTTTGTGTAAGGTCTGTATCCATATCTACCATAACCATGCCATAGCCCGACATTATTTCATCATCCATATTCACCTCCCTATTTAATCTTGCACTCTCACCCAACTGCATATAATCTGTATAACTTCCGGTAATCAGAAAACTTTTCTTCTCTCCTTTTATTTTTGTTGTAACAGTATCTCCAATATGCAAGTTATTTTTCTCCATCACTTTTTTTGAAAATGCCACTTCATTTTCCAGAATGGGGGCGTCTCCCTCACTATACTCATAAAAATCCTCCTTCGCTGCCACAAGATAATTGGTTAAAACCTTAACTGTCTCGTCCTCCTGTCCGCTTATATTCCATTCCTGAAAATAAAACGCATTTGTACTTAAGCTTGCCTTATAACCTTGATTTGCCAGCTCCTGTTCTACTCTCTTCAAGGCTTCTTTCAACTCCCCAACATAGTGATAATTGCTATCCTCCTGTTTTTCAATTTTATTCATGTATACGGCACTTTCCGTGTTTAAATCAAACTTGGATATCATCTCATCACTGTTCATCGTAGACCATGTGTTTAACGGTATGGTAATTAAAACAAAGCTTATGCAAAAAGTGACAAGCAGAACAATATACCGCCTTTTATTGCAGAGCACATCATTGAGACCAAGAAAAGCAATTGTTCCCATATGCTTTTTGGCATGAAGCCTTAAACCTTTTCTTTTGCTGTATCTCTCCCCCTTTTCCCCATATCGGATAGCTTCCACGGCAGATATTTTCTTTAATTTATTAGTAAATAAAATACACATACTCTCCACAATTAAAATCAATGTTATACAGCATACAATATGTATCAGAAACATTAAATTTGTTTTTCCCAACACCATAGATTGGCTCACGCTGTCAAGCATCCATCTGCCAACAGGAAGACTAAGCCCAAAACCAATGACCACACCAACCGTAACCAGCACTAGATATTTAAATATATATATTTTCTGAATAGAAAAATTTCTCATGCCGATTGCCTTCATCACTCCTATTTCCTGCTCATTCTCTTCCAATGTAAACACAATAGAAAATCGTAAAATCATAAGAGAAATTAGAATCAAGCAAATCCCAATTACCATAACCAAACCGCCTATAATCATCTCAAATACATACAATAACTTATACATGTCTCTTGTTATTGTGATCATTAAAGAAGAAAAGCCTTGTTTGTTCATAGAACTCACAGTATCCTCTATGGTTTTTGTGTTAAAACCATATTGATATACAATATTGGGATTTTCCTTTACCGAAAGCATCCGCTCATAATCTGACTTATGAAAAACAAACCGCTTCATGCCGGAAAATTCATTGCCGTACATTATATCCTTACACTGAACTGCAATTTTATATCGAAATGTTTTATCTCCAATTGTAATTTCAATTTCATCCCCAAGGTCTAAATCATTGTCGTAAACTGTATTGGCAGTAAACGCCACCTCACCCTCCTTAAGCACTAACTCATTTCCTCTATCATCTAAAGGCTTGGCGTAAGTGCCGCCTGCATAACCCATATACAAATTTGTGGGACCTTGATTGACAAATTCATGTCTTTCTGCAGAATCAGAACTTTTCTTTTTAATCAAATGAATTTGATTGACTTTTATTTCACACAAGCTCTCATAGTCAAATTCTGTAATCTCCTCTCTAGTGCCAAGCCAATCTTCAAACCGTTCCTTTTCCTTATCCATGGAGAGAAACACCATTACATCGCTCACATTAGAATATTCCATAAATGTATTAGAACCATTTGCAATAAAATAAATATTGCTTGCACTGCTTGACAAAAACGCAGCAGACAATGAGATAAAAACAAGCAATATTATATTGATGCCTTTCCTTTTCTTTAAATCTTTCTTTAATATCTCATACCACATAGTTTCCCTTCCTTTCTTGTCTGTAAATACTATCCTTATATCACTCTTTGTGTTGTGTTCTTATTCTACCAAATCATTTATTAAAAAATCCTTAAATATTGAAACGAAATTATAAAAAATTTATACATAAAATAATAAAGACTTTACAGATTATTATTTCCAATCCATAAAGCCTTTTTTCTTTATTTTATCATTATTTTATATTCTTACGAATACAATTCCTTAACTCTTCATCTAATCTATATCCAACAATACATTCATCCTCTTCCATTTCTTCATCCTCTTCTTCACTTCCTTCTTTATTACTTTTATTTTTTTTATCCCTCTGATTTTCTTTTTTATTTTCTATATCATTTATATCATCTGAACACCACAAACATACTTCCTTTTCTGTGAAAAAAATATATGCTCTTTGGGTATAAATACTATCTTCTGATTGTCTGACAATATTATATTCACCCGTCACCTCTGTCTCATGAAATACTTTAATCTCCCACTGAGGATTTGGTTTTTCAAATAAAACGTGCAGCAGTCTCTGCTCCTCCCCTGTCCATGCACCCCCTTCTCCTACCTCATTAAATTTTTCATAAAAATATTTCATTTTGGACTTCTTTTGATAAAAATTTTGAATTTTATCGTAATCTTTCTCCCTGCAACACACTACTCGATTATTGTTTGCATAAAGAGGAAAGCCGCTATCATTTTCTATCTCATATAATGTATCATATGGATTATAGTTCAAAAGATGATTTATGAATTGTTCTGCTTCTTCTATCTCTTGAGACAAAATATTACAGATTGCTTCCCTTTTTTTAGCCTTTTCGGAATCATAGTCATCTCCCAAAAGGACAAATTTTTCCCCATCCAATTCAAATCCCTTCTCCATTTCCTGCTCTGTCATAACAAGCACTTTGCCTGTATCCACATATTCGTCATAGGATGCCTTATTATTTGCTCTCATAAGCAGAACAAATCCGAAAATAACAGACATGCATACAAAGGAAATCACAAAAAATACGATGGAGAGCTTCACTAATATTGTCTTATTTCCTTTTCTCTGCTTTGTCTTACCTAAAATCAAAGATATTGTCCCAACCATGAAAAAAAACATTGAGGCTAACAGAATCAAACATAAAAACATTACGATGCAAATTATGATTACAAATATAAGAAAAAATAGAAAACCCATTGCTTATCTCCTCTATCATACAAATCTTTTACACTAAAAGTTTCATAAAAAAACGGAACGCTTTTTCAGAGTTCCGCTTTTTCTTTCATTATATTATCATATATTTACTGCTCTGCTCATCCGAAGAAATCATATCGATTCATAGATGACATATACATGCTTCCTGCCGCATTATACTGATTCATTATACTCTGCACATTTGCATTTGCATTATCTGCTACTCTGGATGCAACAAAGGAAAGATTTGACATAAAATCACTCGAACTTCCCAAAATTTCTTTTAATTTGCTGCGGTCTGCACCTTTCAGCTTCTCCTCATCCAAACTCAGTGTACCGTTCTTATCCACACTGATACCTATGCTCTCCAAGGAATCCTTGTTCTCTGATACAACCTCCATCATTGCCTTTTTATAGTAATCATTTAACACATTGGAAGTTTTCCCTAATCTCTTAATGGTATCATTGTACTTAGAAACAAATTCTTCCACGGAATCATACAGCTTCTGTCTATTTTCCTCTGTATCCTCCATCTCAAAAATAGAATCCTTACCTTGTGCCATAAAGATTTCTGTTAATTCCTCTAACTCCTCCGCCGACTGACCTAACTTTTCGTAGGAAGTCTTGTTTACGCTGTTTACAGAGCCTATGCCGGAATTCTGACCTAATGCGCCCAATAATGTGTTTTGATAATTATCCTCATTATTAATATAATTCAGCAATGTGTTACGTCGAACCGGTGTGCCTGCCTTCCTTGCAGAAGCCTCTACCATCTGTGTTGTCACTCTAATCATGGCTTTCCCTCTTTTCTATCTTAATGATATGTATTTTGAATTGGACCTCCATGTCTTTTCAATTTTTACAATGTTATTATCGGACAACAGACTCTCTATCTTTACCTAATACCCCATGTATTTTTATTTTTTTCTGCCTGTTCCTGTTTCTCTATTTGAGGAGACAGCTCTGTACTATCCAGCTCCCCTTTCTCCTCCTGCATTGACAGCTCGTCTTCTTGTTCCCCCTTCTTCAAGGATTTGTCTTCTATCATAATATCTTCCGTTGGCTTACTGATATCCTCTACCTGGTGTTCTTTTTTGTACTCTTTTTTCTCCGGCAAGTTTTTATATTGAAGGGTTTTTGTAAACTTCAGATGTTCCTCCTGTATTCCGGCGGCCTTTTTTATGATTTTTTGCAGCAGTCCGATTTTTTTGCTCTCCGGAATATTAGGATTATTTGCAATTTTCTTAGCTTGGGCCATAAATTCTCCCATTTTCGTTGTTTTCAGCTTTTCTACATCCTCTTTTGATTCACATCCCTTTAATTGCTTCTTGTATGCTTTCTTGTCTTGCTCTATCTCCTGGTATTCCTTCAAAAGCTCTGGTGCATTTTTCTTCAGATATTCTATTTCACTGGCAGTCAACACGCCGCCTGCCATCAGCTTATTGGAAATATCAGCCCGTTTGTTGCTCTCCCGCATTTTCTCTAAGTCCTCTTCATACTTTTGAAGCTGCTTTTCCTCCACTGTCAATTCTTTTCTTTTATCTCTCTTGTCCTTTTTTTCGCCTAATTCCTGCTGCTTTTTCTGCCATTGGCTTTCCATCTGGGCCATCTGCACAGCACTGCGAATCGTTCCCACCATCTGGAACATATCATCCCCCCTGCCTTACATTCTAAAATCAAAATGTTGTCCAACCATTCTTTCCTGGTCTGTCTGCACTTTGTCATTTTGATACAAATACATGCTCTGATTAATTTTTTGAATCAACTCCTCCATAGATGAAGCTGTAATAGTAACCCTATTCTGTGCCTCCTCCCCATGATAGACACCTGCAGGCTCCTCTTTTCTCTTTGCCTGCCTGTCGGCTGCCCTCTCTTCTTCCGCCTTTGCCTCCGCTTTCTTTTTTGCCTCTGCCTTCTCCTCAGATTTTTTTGCTATCCTCTCTCTCTGAGCTGCCAACGATTTATCAATTACGGCAAAAAAGGACGCCGTTCCATTGTCATTGACTTGAATGCCGTAGGTTTTTACATTAGCCCCTGTACTTGCAAGGCTGCTCTTCATCTGAGTTAAACCGGTAGCCGCATTCCTGATAATTCCTTCGTACTGCTCCCGGAATTTTTCATCCTCCGCCATCCGCTCAATTTTCTCCTCATCAATCAGAACTACCATCTTATTGGCATTCCCATAGCTGCCTGCCTGTGCCTGAGCTTGTTCCTTCTGGTCCTTACTCACAAGAATAAAGTCCATATTGGAATATTTCTTTTTTAATTTCTCATAGTAGCTGGCTGCTTTTTCACTGAGTTGTACTTCTCCGATTGTCTTGCCGTAAAACTTAGTCTTTTTTTGATTTTCCTTTGTGTTATTTGCTTCCTTTGCTTCGTTTGCCTGAAGGGCTGCTGCCGCTGCGCTGGCCGCCTGTGTAATTGCACTCATATTGTCTCCTCCTTGATATTTTATGGGCTGTTCACAGATAAACAGCATTGTTATTATTTATTTCGGCAGTTTACACAAGAATGTTTATTACAAGGTATGTTGTGACATTAGGCTTTTGTGACATATTTCAAATCAAACTCTATCCCCTTACAAACCTCTTGAGGGATTTTGTATATAGGCTGCGCCATAATTTCCCTTATGTGGCAGGCATGCTCCTTAGAAATCAAGCCGTATGTACTTCTGTTACATATGGCCTCTCTTATTTTTTTCTGCAGATGTTCATCAGGATATTGATACAGCATTAGCAAATAGGGCAGTCTGCTCCATGATGACTCCATGCAGAGCAGGCAGAGCAAATGTCTTTGAGTACATGGATTCTCTGACAGTAAGAATGCTTGATAAATCCACTCTGCCCCATAGTGAATATCATTTTTTCGTATTACCTTGTAGGCAGCGCAGGACAAAATGTCACTGTCCCGTAGAAGAAATTCCCAAAAAATCTCCTCCTCACTTGAACCATATATCATTCCAATAGAATAGAGGGCATTTCTCACAATTCCCTCATCCGTCTCCTTTAACAGTTCAAATAGTATCTTTCCCTCCTGCTGATTTCCCTGCTCTCCCAAACCTAACACTGCAATTTTCTTGTAATCTGTGTTTAAATGCTGCAGATAAAAGCCCACCGCTGAATATTCACTGTGCTTGTGAATAATATAGACAGCCAGTTCTCTGATTCCCTTTGATTTATCAAGAAGCATCCTCTCTAACCCCTGCCAATTGTTCTGAACTATTTTATATTTATATTCTAAAGCCCTTCTTCTCACTACGCTGCTCTTATGCTTCATATATTCGTCTAATTCCTCTAAACTGCAGGAATCATATTGGAGCACATCACAAATAATGGCGGATTGACAACTTCCGTTTCTCTCTAAACTAAGCAGCCTTTTCACCTGTTCCCTGTCTAACATATGTTGCCGTAACAGTAAATGGTACAAATATTTTCTAGTATAAAAGTCACATTTCTCCCACTCATCTATCTGATGAAACAAATTCCTTTTTTTTAATTCACAGCCAATTCTCTTTGTTATCTCTTTTTCGATTTCTAACAGCTGCTCATGGCTGCGCCGCTGTCCTCTTTTTACTTTCTCTAAAAAGGGGATTGAAAAAATCAATGTAGAAAGAGGAACTTTCTCTATCTGTTCCAATATAACCTCATACGCAAGCTGACTCACGGGTATGGCCCAATCGTTGCAGCGCAGCAAAAGAAATGGAAAACCTATTTGATTCGCTTTTAATTCTCTTATGCATTTTTCCCTGTAATATCCGTTTGGGTGGAAAGTCCCCAGACAAACAACACTCTCGTACTCCTCCCTCTGTGCCAGCTGACTTTTTAATGTTTGTAAGGAAAAATTGTTCCAATCTACAAAATAATCCAAGGATGTCATTTGACGAAATTGCTCCTCCAACCGTATCAACTTCGCTGGGCTCATCTGCTCTAAAACTTTATGAATCACAAATGCCGCCCTGTTCACACAAGTTGCATCATGCCAAGCCAAAGCCTCATACACTTTAGCCATTTGACTATTATCCCCCTCCTGCAAAAGAACAAGCGCCCTCTCCCATTCCTTTTTCTTTAAATGAAAAACTGAACTCCACATAACAATCACCCTTTCTTTGGCAAAGGCAATATATATTGCATAGCAATACGGTTTTCCGGTTTAACATCTACCATATATAATACCAATAGAAACATCCACTCCAAAGGCTTCATTACAACATAAACCAAATCTGCCAAATAGGGAGAGCGGATATGCTTTGCAATGGGAAAACCATATTTATCATATATACCCCTCACAACTCTATGAAATTTGGGTACTTTTTCCTCCAAAATCTGTTCAAAAGCATTAGCCACACAGAGCTGACGGTTGACTATCACCCTATGTCCATGGCGCACTCCCATCCGCTTTGGTCTGACAATTTTTCTGTGTCCCCCTGCTGCTACAGTACACAGATAATGCTCATCCTGATAGATATTTTGAGGGGATACTTTTGTGGACAAATTCCACTGGCTTGTCTGTGTCCATGCCTGAATAATCCCATCTGGTGCCTGCCCAAATAAAGTCAATAAGATAGTCATAACTCCTATACAGGGAATCATAACAATAAAAGCCGCCACGGGCAAACTCATCGTATGATTAAGCCATCTTCTTAATCTCATCCACCTTGCACCGCCAAAGTCTGTTAGCTTTTGCATTTGATTCCACTGTCTCACTGTATCTACCAGAGTGGACAGAGCTATCAAACACAAATTGAAGGGATAGAGACAGATAATCAGACCATCAGGACTAAACTCAAAGGTTTGCACCATCCATAAAATATTTACCCCGCACCCTATATAGAGAAATGCCATTGCCCCCGTCAAAATCAAGGGAGGCATTTTTTTCACCGGTACATACCTCAAAATAAAATAACCGCACAATCCAACTCCAAACCACACAAATACTGTGGGATATGTCCATGTTGCAACAGGGGTGTGCACTTGATTATTTATCGCCTGCTCATACCAATTATAGTTTGTAATTTCCATGATTGACAAAAATATTTTTAGTTCTATAAACCCTGCTATAATAGTGATAAGTTCAAATAGTTTATGTAAATGATACACAGTCTTTAACTTCGTATCCATTTTACAGCAATGACCAAAAAAATACACCAACTGATATATGGTCACCAATGCAGGTATCCCTATTGATACCAAAATAATTACCAATGCGAACAGTATTGATACCCATTCTATCCATTCCTTTTCCATAAACAATTTCCTAATGCCTTTCCGATTATCATTTAAAAACAATACATTTTTATCTCACAGTTTTTGATTCCAAACCTGGCAAATTCTTCATTTGTCATATCAAAAAAATAAGACTGGATTACTCTGGCAATTCCGTTGTGAGCCACTAACAAATATGTTTTTTTCTCGGATTCCTCTCTCAGCTCATCCAGCAAATTATATATTCTCTGGCATAAATGCAGCATCGTCTCTCCCCCGTCATAATGACTGATAAAATTCATTTTTGCCCTTTGAAACTCTGCTCCATCTCTTGGTGTTGACTCATACTTTCCAAAATTTTGTTCCACCAATCTTATTTCCTCTCTCAAAGGAATTCCCGTCACTTTTGCAATACATTTTGCTGTGTCTTTTGCCCTTATCAGAGGGGAACATAAAATCTCATCTACACTAATATTACTTTCCTTTATATGTTTTCCCAATTCTACCGCTTGCCTGCGTCCTAAATCTGTCAGGGGCACATCCGTGGAGCCGCAAATTTTGTTCTCCACATTCCACACAGTTTGTCCATGTCTTGTAAAATACACGATACCCATATATATCATCTCCTATATCATTCAAATATCCTACAACAAAATTTATATTACCACATATTGAAACACACCGTCAACAAACGAAAATTTAATACTCCGACTAATTGCAGACATGTATTGACCTTTGTCTAATTCAACAAAAGAATCCAGCCTATTAACAAAATAATAGGCCGGATTCTTTTTTATCACAAACATGAGCAACATTTAGCCTAGCATCATGTTAATGTGCTACTAATCTTGCATAATACCCATTCTTTGCCAACAACTCATCATGATTTCCATCCTCCAAAATACGTTTCTTGTCAACATACAGGATTCTGTCGGCATGTCTAATTGTAGATAGCCTGTGGGCAATCACAAAACTTGTTCTTTCCTTTAACACAGTAGAAAACATTTTCTGAATTGCCTTCTCCGTCTGAGTATCTATATTGCTTGTGGCCTCATCCAATATAATAATCTGGGGATCCGCCAACAGCAATCTGGCAAAAGATACAAGCTGCTTCTCACCGCCGGAAAGCTCGCTTCCGTTATCCGACAGCATTGTCTCATATCCCTCTTCCTTTTTCATAATAAACTCATGAGCATAAGCCTTTTTTGCCGCCTCTATGCATTCCTCATCGCTGGCGCCCGGCTTAGAAAATCGGATATTCTCCATAATCGTTCCCCTAAACAGGAAGGTATCCTGCATCATAACACCAATGTGCTTGCGCAGAGATTCCAATGTCATATCCCGAATATCTATTCCATCAATTTTCAAACTTCCGCTGTCAATATCATAAAATCGGCTAATTAAACTTACAATAGTAGTTTTTCCTGCCCCTGTAGGTCCTACCAAAGCAACCATCTGTCCTGGCTTGACATTTAAATTGATATTTTCCAAGACAGAAATACCCTCCACATAGGAAAAGTTCACCTGCTCAAAATCCACTTCCCCCCGAATCCTCTCCACATCCCTGGCCTGGGGTGTGTTGGTAATGAGAGACGGAGTGTCTAGCACCTCAAAAATTCGCTCAATATTGGATGTTACATTGGTAATTGCCTGCAGCCTCTGACAAATGACAAAGGCGGCATTGGAAAATCTCTGCATATAAGTAGTTATTGTAATAACTGCCCCCAGTGTCAACGGGGCACCAAAGTGATGGGTTGTAATAAACAATGCCGTCACATACAAAACAATAGTACACATCATCTGTATAATACCGTGAGACAGTGGAAAAAACATCTCTCGATATTTTGTTACCTGTCTGTACGCCTTGCGGTATTTTTCAGACAACTCCATAAAAATCTCATCATTTAATTCCTCTCTGTTAAAAGCCTTGATTACTTCCAATCCATTAATATCCTCCGCCACAAATGCGGTTCGGTTGCTCTGTTTATTTCTCTCAATCCGAACCTTGCGGTGCATAGCCCTTGCCAAGCCCCACATTAACAGCAGCACCGGAATACTGACTATAATTGTCACCATTGCCATACGAATTTCGATAAAGGCGATACAGATAAACGTAATTACCATCAAAAATATATTTGCCACTACCCTTGTCAAATCATTGATAAAAAATCCGGCAATCTCATCCGTGTAATTGGTAACCCGTACAAGAATTTTTCCTGTGGGGCGGCTGTCATAATACTCAAAGCTTAAGTCCATGAGCTTGTCAAACAAATCTTTTCTCAAGTTGCATATAATGTCATTTCCCATTGTAGTAGATACCTTTGTGGTAATAAAATTCGCTACTACCGAACCAATACTTAACACAAACCAAAAGCTTAAAAAAATCACTGCCTTTGTTACCATGTTGTCAGGAATTTTTCCATCCTGGGGCAAAACCTGATTGATAATCATCATATTGATAGCCGCCGGTATCAACGACAAAAAGCTAGTTCCAATCAACAGGAAAATTACCTTTATATAGGTTGTTTTGTATTCCCCCGCATAGCTAATCAGACGCTTTAGCATAAACAGGTTAAACTTCTCTTCGCTAATCTCATCTTCAAAATATAAATTTCTACTCACTTACATACACCTCCGTATCCATCTGCTGATGATAAATACTTGCATATTGTCCGTTTAATGCCATCAACTCATCAAAGGTTCCTCTCTCCACAATTTTTCCGTCCTCCATAAAGAGTATCTCATCAAAATCCTGCAGCGCCTTTGCCCTGTGTGTAGCCATAATCAATGTCTTCTCCTGAAAATGTTCTGATAAATTATTAAAAATCTTACTCTCTGTATCCATATCCAATGCGCTGGTACAATCATCTAACACCGTAATGGGGGCCTCTTTTAATAGCGCTCTGGCAATGGCCACTCTCTGTTTTTGTCCGCCGGAGAGCCCAAAGCCCTTCTCACCGATTAAAGTATCATACCCCTCCGGCAGCTGCAGTGCAAATTCATCCACACATGCTGTCTTTCCGTAATACTCTATCTCCTCCTCCGACGCATCTGGTCTGTAATAGGCAATATTGGCAGCAATAGAATGAGAGAACAAAAATACGTCCTGCATAGCATAACCATATGCTCTTGTAATCTCACCTCTGTCATACTCATGAGAAGGAATATCGTCTATAAGCATTACGCCCTCCTGGTATTCCCGAAACGCCTGCAGCACTTTTAAAAGTACAGATTTACCACTTCCGGTTCTACCCATAATTCCAAGCTTTTTACCATATGGAATATCAATGCACACTTCATTTACCAGCTTCTTTTCTTTCTTCTCATCTGCATAGACAGTGACATTTTCCAAGCGAACATGAGGCTTCTTTGATGTTTTTTTGTCACCGTAGGACTCCAATATAGGATTTTCCTTTTCCAGCAAACCAAACATTCTTCTCACACTTACTTTTTCTCCCTGTATATCCGTTGCATAAAAAATCAAATCCACAAAACTTCCGCATATGTACACCAGATAAATAATAAAAGAGGAATACTCACCGCTTGTCATAGCAAATTTAGATGCCAAATAGATACTCATTGCCATGCTCAAAAGCATTACCACCTGGTCGGCACTGTCAAAGCCAAGAAAATATTTTGCCCTCTTAATGCCAAACATAGTGGAATAATCTCTCACATCTTTACTTCTGTCATAAAAACGCTTTTGCCTGACATCCTCTCTGCCGTATGCCTTAATTGTGCGGATGCCGTGAATACTTTCCTGTGTCTCTGTATTCAGCTCTGCATTTTTTCTCCATATCTCATCATACAACTTATCAAAGAGATTCAGTATTCCCTTTGTAATTAATATAAATCCTCCCACAGTTATAAACGGGATGACCATCAAAGCTAAACTGATTCGTGACAAAAAATATAATGCCACTCCTATATAAAAAATATTATCAATCATAAATGGTATGGTTGCCACATGAAAATCTCGTATCCTCTGGGAATCAGAATTTACAATGGTAATCAAATCACCGTTGCTGTATTCCTTCAAAATAGATGGGCCAAAGGAATGCACCTTTCTCAGCACATCCAACCGCAGCCGATTATCACAGGCTATAGAAAAATAATGTGCTATATTCCATCGAATATAAAAGGTAATAAAATAAAAAATCATAAAACCTGCCAGCACTAAAATCAAGGTCAACAGTATTCCCCACAAATCCTCCGGATTTTTATCTTGAATAGTAAAATAAAAAATACTGCTGTTCTCGCTGGCGCTTTTCCCCAATGCCGGATTGATTACATTGTCCACCATCAAAGAAATAATCTGGGGTTCTACCAACATCAATACACTCTGCACCAATCCCAGCAGGATACAGAGCACTAGGACACCATAAATTTTCCCATAATAGGGAAAGGCCTTTTTCATAATTAGAAACACTTTTCTTTCTCCTCCTTTTTGCCTATTTTTTATCTTAAAAGTATAATAAAAGAGAGTATTCTTCTTACAGAAATACTCTCTTCCATCATCTCATCCCTATAAAATAATTTACAAGCTAATCATTTTATAGTAATTTATAGAAAAATTAAACCTATGACTATCATTTTTTCTTACTCCATACAGCCAAAAAATTTACAGACATCTATGCCTTCCGCCTATATGATATTGTATATCCTAACTAAAACCTACACGATATACTGTCACAGATTTCGGTGAGAGTACTAATATTTCTGTTATACATATTATATTTTTTATTTTTTTATGAATCGCTCGAATCGCTCTATTCACATAAAATAATGTATTGTTAAACATAGTACTCACCACCTTTCTTATTTTATTTTTTATTTATGTACATCAGCTTGTTTAGATTATCACACATCATATTCTTTGTCAATGAAAACTTTTTATTATATAGGGTAATAATATACTCTTCACAGCCACATGAAACCAATTAGTCAGATTCGTCAAGCTTGCTTGTAAGAAGCTGGTTAATTGGCTCATGTAACTAAAATCTGTCACTTCCCCCACATAAGCAAAACGAAAACCCCATAGAAGCCACAGACATCATCCCTGGCTGGTTTTGCACATGTAAATGAATTAGCTGTGAATAGCAACGATAAGATTTGTTACAAAACATTTTACAATATTGGTTTTCAACTGCATTACAGCATCAGTTCCGGATTCTCCTCCACTCCCAGAATAATATTTAAGTTTCCGTTTCTGCATCGTATAGAATCAATAAATTGTTTTTCATCTGCCCCTTGCTTCATTATAATCTTATAGGTAAGCTCAAACAATGTGCCCATATTCGTTGTCTTCACCCTTTCTAGAGACACAGAATTGGTATACTCTGAAAATAAATCTTCAAAGGCTCCCTGATAATTCAAGTTTTCTGGTATGGTAATTTTAAGAGTCTTCTCCTTTGCCCGCTTCTTTCCGTAATCAAACTGAGTCAAAACAATCCAAACCACCCCAACTATCACGGTAAAGCTTGCCGCCAATGCCAACTGGCCCATACCTGTTGCCAGTCCCGCCGCCATAGCCACAAACACATTGGCAATGTCCTTTGAATCCCCTGGAACACTTCTAAAACGCACTAATGTAAAAACACCCCCAAGGGTAATTGCCCTTGTAATATCACTTCCCACCAATATAATTACAGTATTGACAATAGCCGGCAATACTACCAATGTAACAGCAAAATTAGCAGAAAATTTTGTTTTTCTGTTACTAATCATATAAACAATACTAATGATAAGTCCCAACCCCAATGCCACTAAGATACTAAGAACGGTGTCTGACACTGATAAATTTGTGCTGGCTGCTTCATTAAAAATGGATTTAAACATAAGATTTCCTCTCCTTTTTCTTCTCTCTTTTTCATGATTCTCTGTGTATATTCAGTCCCATACTTAGAAAATGAAATGCCATATATCTCATTTTCCGTCAGCAAGCGAGCAAACCAAAGGGGAACTGCTCCGCTTGTCTTAACTTCCATCAACCACAATCCTTCACAGAGCAGGGGCGTTCCATAATTGCCCTTTTCTAGTCCAAGCTCTGTACGCCTTGTGCGGATGTTTGTGTCAAAGGTTATTCTAAGTTCAGGCTCATTATCTCCAAAATACGCCCGCCTGTCATATGAAATATAAACCTTTGGTGATAAATCATACATCTTCATAAAATATTGAATCTCAGATAATACCTGCCTGTTTACATACTCGGAATCTTCCGGCTCCTTTTCTTCATGCATAAGGTCATAAACCTCCTGAAGCCTAAGTCTTGTCCTCCTTTTATAGACAACACCTTTATATTTCTTTTTTATTTCCAAAAATACTATATCCTGCATCTTTGGCACCCCATAGCTTCTGAGCCGTAGCTTCTCCTTATAGACAGGCTTTTCTATGGACCTGCGAATCAATTCATCTGTAGGTGTATCATAATAAATATTGGCTATATTATACATTGCTCCATCTGCTGAAAATTTATCGGATATCATATGCCGCTCCACTTCACCTATCACCTTTTCATAGGTCTGCTGATTCAGCATATATTTTTTTTCCGTCCTTTTAAAGACCTCAATCGCCATATTTTCACATCCTTTTGTTTCTTGCTTTTTATTGATTTTTTATAAAATTTATTTTAATATAATTATGTGACAATTTTATGACATATTAAAAACAAATAGACGAACAATAGGAAATGTTTTTGTAAAATATTGAATTAACATATTCATAAATATAAAAGGGAGACGCGAGATGAAACAGGAAAGTAATATGCTGCCAGGCGTATTTTGTGCAAAAAAAAAGGATGGTACTATCTATTATCGCTCCTCCATTACCTTTCAAAATAAACATATCAGCCTAGGAAGCTACCCTGATAAACTCTTGGCACACCAGGCATATATTCTCGCAGGCTCACTCACTAGCGACCAGAATATCACATTGTCTAACTATCATAAGAATTCTATTCTTTCCTTTGAAAAATGGGTGGTACTTCTCAATTTTCGTGACAATAAAATGTACTTTAAGACTCCTATTTATCTGCAGCCCAAATATTTTCTCTACTATTTAGACTCTAAGACCGAATTAAAATTTGATGTAGATGATTTGTTCTACTATTCCACCCACAAAATTATGCGCCGAAACGGTCATCTCTTTGTGGCGGACTATGGAATGCAGGTTACTATACTTTCCCGCTACGGCATTCGCCCCCATGCCGTAAAGGGAAAAGACTATCTTTTTGTAAACGGTGACGAATGGGATTTTCGCTACACAAATATTAAAATCATAAACCGCTACAACGGAGTTTCCTCCTCCCTGAAAAATGGAAGAGAGAGATATACTGCCAAAATACATCTTCACGGCGATTTTGTGATTGGACATTTCAATAATGCCGCCACAGCGGCGATTGCCTACAATAAAGCTGCCGATTATTTATCAGAACACGGGTGCACAAAACAATTTCACAAAAATTATGTGGAGGACTTTTCTTCTGCCGAATATATGACAGAATACAATAAAATAACTTTACCAAAAAAAATCCGTGATTACATTTTTTAATCACGGATTTTTACACTATATATTTTCATATAT
>CAJTQG010000046.1:0-13253 GCA_910578605.1 uncultured Lachnospiraceae bacterium
GGAAAAGACAGATGGAAAAAAAAGAATTAGAAAAGAAAGAATCAGATAAAGAGATGGAATTAGAAAAATTTTATATTCGCACTGATTTAGCGTTAGAGGTGAAGGAGAGTTTTGAGGGAACCCATGTGGAGGTGGAAGGAGTTTCTTTAGAAAAATGGAAAATACCTGACAAGGATATGGAAATCAGCAAAGTAAAAATTATGACTGAGGAGGGCGCTAAGGCTATGAGAAAGCCTATGGGTAATTATATCACTATGGAGGCCCCTAATTTGTCTGTACCAGACGAGGATTATCACAGGGAGGTTTCAGAGGAACTGGCAAAATGTATTAAACAGCTTCTGCCTAAAAAAGATAAATTGTCCGTATTGGTAGCAGGTCTTGGCAATAAAGATGTGACACCGGATGCCTTGGGGCCAAAGACAGTGGAAAACTTGAATATTACCAGGCATATTATTCAGGAATACGGAGAGGAAAATGTGGGGGATATACAAATCAGGGTAAGCGGAATTGTACCTGGAGTGATGGCGCAGACTGGTATGGAAACTGCAGAGATAATCAAAGGTATTGTGGAGGAAATTCATCCAGATGTACTGATTGTCATTGACTCCCTGGCAGCTAGAAGCACAAAAAGACTAAACACTACATTGCAGATTAGCGACACGGGCATTCATCCGGGCTCTGGTGTGGGAAACCACAGAGGAGGCATTACGGAGGAGACTATGGGTATTCCGGTAATTGCCATTGGTGTGCCGACAGTAGTGGATGCACCTACCATTGTCAATGATGCTATGGAAAGTCTGCTGGAGGTGTTGGCAAAGGAGCCAAAGCTGGAAGGTATATCAAAGGAAATTAAGGATTTTTCTATACAGGAGAAATATCAGCTTATCAGAGAATTGATTGAGCCCCATTTGGGTGTTATGTTCGTGACGCCAAAGGATATGGATGAAACCATTAAAATGCTGAGTTTTACTTTGTCGGAGGGAATCAATATGGCTTTTTGTTAAAGAAAACCGTATAAACCCTTTATTTCTTTTTAAAATTTTGTTATAATAATTTAGATTATGTGATTTTTAGGGGTTTTCTAGGAAGTGCATAGGTGCATGTGTAAAGAAAGGGATGAGGAAAAATGAATTTTGGCAGAAAAAAAACTATGGAAAAACAAAGACAATTGAAATCCATGGGAAATAAATTGTCTAAAAAATTAGTAATTACTGCGTTTAAGACATTTTTGTTCTTGATATTATTAGTGGTAGTCACAGGAGGATTTGTGGCATTTGGCATGTTTAAAGGGATTATTGATAACGCGCCCAGTGTGGAGAGCGTTAATATTACCCCGTCAGGATATTCCACAAATATTTATGACAGTAAGGGAAAGGTGATAGAAACCCTTGTGCAGTCAGGCTCTAACCGAGTGTCTGTGTCTATTGACGAGATACCGGAGTATGTTCAATTGGCCTTTGTTGCCATCGAGGACGAGCGTTTTTATGAACATAACGGAATTGATTTAAAAGGTATTTTGCGTGCTGGTATGGTAGGTTTGACCTCAGGGCATTTTTCTGAAGGAGCCTCCACGATTACCCAGCAGCTATTAAAGAACAATGTATTTAGTGATTATTTAGAAGAAGATACATTGGCAGACCGATTTAAAAGAAAGTTTCAGGAACAGTATCTGGCACTGGAGTTAGAAAAAATCTGCAGTAAGTCGGAGATTATGGAAAATTATCTCAACACCATTAACTTAGGAGCCAATACTTTGGGCATTCAGTCGGCAGCAGTGCGGTATTTCAATAAGGATGCGGCTGAGCTGTCATTGTCGGAATGTGCAGTGATTGCGGCGATTACCCAGAACCCTTCCGCCAACAATCCTATCTTGTATAAGGAGAATAATGCCAAGCGGCGGGATAAGATTTTGAAAAATATGAAGGAGGCGGGGTACATTACCCAGGCTGAGTATGATGAGGCCATGGCAGATGATGTGTATTCCCGTATCCATAAGGTGAATACACAGATTACGGATAACACTACGCCCTACTCCTATTTTGTGGATGCCCTAATAGACCAGTTGGCAAAAGATTTGCAGGAGTTGAAGGGATATTCCAGCACCCAGGCATACAACGCGCTGTACAGCGGTGGTTTAAGTATATATACTACACAGGATTCACAGATTCAAAAAATCTGTGATGAGGAGATTTCCAACAGTGAGAATTATCCGGCTAATGTGAAATACTCCATCAGCTGGGCATGGAGTGTCCAGCATAAAAATGGCGAGGTTCAAAATTTCTCGGAAGCGGATATTTTGTATTATCATAAAACAACATTGGGTGAATCCAATTTCCGCCTGCTGTTCAACAGTGAGGAGGAGGCAAAGCAGTGCGTAAAGGATTATAAGAAGGTATTTAAGAAAAAGGGGGATAAAGTATTAGGAAACAGTTTGATTTGTACTTTGCAGCCCCAGGCTTCCTTTACGGTAATAGACCAGAAGACAGGTCATGTAAAAGCCGTGTGCGGAGGAAGAGGTGAGAAGGTAGTCAGCCGTTCTCTGAATAGGGCAACCAACACAAAGAGACAGCCAGGTTCCTGCTTTAAAATTCTTACATCCTATGCTCCTGCTTTAGATTCGGGCAATTATACTCTTGCATCTACGATTGTAGATTCACCCTTCTACTATGAAAATGGACGTGCAGTTAAAAACCACTGGGGAGATACTTACAGAGGGCCTTATTCCCTGCGCAAGGGTATTCGGGATTCGGCAAACGTAGTGACTGTGAAGCTGCTCAATGAGCTTACTCCAAGAGTGGGATATGATATGACTTGTGATTTTGGCATTACTACCTTGGATCCGGAAAATGACGTGACGCTTCCTATCGCGCTTGGTGGTATTACAGACGGAGTAATTAATCTGGAGCTTTGCGGCGCCTATGCGGCGATTGCCAATGATGGTGTCTATACCCGCCCTGTATTATATACAAAGGTGTTGGACCATAATGGACGTGTATTGTTAGAGAGCAATCCAGAGGAGAACAGCCACAGGGTAATTAAAGATTCCACTGCCTATTTGCTTACTAGTGCCATGCATGACGTTGTGACAAAGGGTACGGGTACAAAAGCAAATGTGGAGGATTATTATGTGGCCGGTAAGACAGGAACCACGACTAACAATGTGGATATATGGTTTTCCGGCTACACAGAGTATTTGACAGCAACAATCTGGGCGGGATATGATGAAAACAGTCAGCTGACAGATACCAATTTTCACAATGTTTTGTGGAGTAAAATTATGACTAGAATTCATGAGAAGAAGAAATATAAGTCAACAGAGGACTGGAAAATGCCAGAATCTGTAGTGAAGGCAGGTTCCGAATATTTTGCAGTTGGCTCTGAACCCACATATTATCAGTCCTATGATGATGACGACTATAATGGGGAAGATGGAGACTCTGGCTCATGGAATGAGGATGAGTCAAAGGAGGAGGAGACGAAGGACAAGGAAGAGACTACTAAGAAGGGCAGCAAAAAGGACGATAAAAAGAAGGATGACGATAAAGAGGAAACGACAAAAAAGAAAGATAAGAAGAAGGACGAAACAAAAGAGGAGACAAAGGCTAAGGACGAAGACAAAACAAAAGCGGATGACAAGCCAAAAAAGGATGATGCAGGAGATAATGAACCGGAGGGAGATACTAAGAGCGAGGAAGAGTAGCATCGTATAATTTGACAGAAAATGACATAAAAAAATGTCTGTCTGGTTGGAGAATATTATGGATTTATTTGATTATATGAGACAAAATACACAGGAAAAGGAATCGCCCCTGGCATCTAGAATGCGTCCGTCAGTTTTGGACGATATTGTAGGGCAAAAGCATATTCTGCAGAAAGATAAAATGCTATATCGGGCTATAACAGCAGATAAATTAAGCTCTGTTATTTTTTACGGACCTCCTGGTACTGGTAAAACAACAATTGCAAAGGTGATTGCCAACACTACAAGCTCTATATTTTGCCAGATGAATGCTACAGTGGCAGGAAAGAAGGATATGGAGGCGGTTGTAAAGGAAGCTAAGGAGCAGCTGGGGATGTATGGGAAAAAGACAATTCTGTTTATTGATGAGATTCATCGCTTTAACAAAGGTCAGCAGGATTATCTTCTTCCTTTTGTGGAGGACGGCACTCTTGTGCTGATTGGAGCTACCACAGAAAATCCCTACTTTGAGGTGAACGGGGCTTTGATTTCCCGCTCTGTCATTTTTGAGCTGCGTCCCCTAGAGCATGAAGATATTAAGGAGCTGCTGCTGCGGGCTGCCTTGGACAAGGAGAAGGGAATGGGAAGTTATCATCCCTTAGTCTCAGAGGATGCCTTGGATTTTCTGGCTGGAGTGAGCGGCGGAGATGCCAGAAAGGCTTTAAATGCGTTGGAACTTGGTATACTCACCACACCAGTCAATGAGGCGGGTCAGGTGGAGATTACATTGGATGTTGCCCAGGAGTGCATTCAGAAAAAAGCGGTGCGCTATGACAAATCGGGGGATAATCACTACGATACCATATCTGCTTTTATAAAAAGTATGCGGGGTTCCGACCCGGATGCGGCTGTGTATTATCTGGCAAGAATGTTAGAGGCAGGAGAGAGTATTACCTTTATTGCCAGAAGAATTATGATATGTGCCAGTGAGGATGTAGGAAACGCTGACCCTAATGCGTTGTCTGTGGCAGTGAATGCCTCTCTGGCTATTGAGAGATTAGGAATGCCCGAGGCGAGAATCGTTCTGTCCCAGGCAGCCGCCTATGTGGCGTGTGCTCCAAAGAGCAATGCCGCCTGTGTGGCAATAGACAAGGCAATGCAGTGTGTGAGAAATCAAAGTATTGTCTCTGTGCCTGCTCATCTTCAGGATGCCCATTACCAAGGGGCAAAGAAAATGGGGCGGGGTCTTGGGTATCTATATGCTCACGATTTTGAAAATAACTATGTTCAGCAGCAATATTTGCCAGATGAGCTGGTAGGCACAATATTTTATGAGCCCTCAGACAATGGTTATGAAAAAGAAATAAAGCGTCATATGGCATTTATAAAGGAAGAAGCTGCAAAATGACATGTCGCTTTTAAACGAAAGTAAAATACAGTCCTGACTGATAAAATACTATCCATGGGGGTACATTGTGAAGAATTTAATCGACCAGCTAGCATTAGGAAAAATTGAATACGATATGCCGGATATGGAATTTTCAGTGCCGCAAATCCAATTATCTTTAAAAAATGGAGAAGATTACGAAGGTTTTTTTCAGATTACAACTGAGAATCCAGCAGGAATAAAGGGACTGGTGTATTCTGACAGGCCGGATATTAAAATTGTAGAAAACGCTTTTCAGGGAAAGACAGTGAATATATATTATCAAATACATGCCTCCCTGACACGACATATAAATAAAAAAAATACAAACCAACAGGAAATTTGGAGAGGAGCCATATCTATTGTGGCAAACGGGGGCGAGGGTGTCATTCCCTATGAGATTCAAATTGAGGATGTCAGTCTGCAAAGCTCTATAGGTGCCCTTCGGGATTTGTTTCATTTTGCCAATTTGGTTCAGATGAATAATGAGGAGGCAATGCATCTGTTTTGCCAAAAGGATTTTCCGGATACCTTTCTGAAGGGGCATTTACAGGAGCAGGCAATCTATGAGAGTGCAAAGAAAAATGCCAACAGAGACTTGGCGTTGGAGGAATTTCTCTTAGCAGTACATAAAAAAAAGCGGGTACAATTAGAAATTTCTGATGTAGTGAAAGAATATACATATCTCACAGAATCCTATGGGGACTGTGTTGTCCTGACGAAAAGCTGTTGGGGTTATATTTCAATTGATATAGAGGTGGAGGGCAGTTTTCTTGTAGTGGGAAAACATAAGCTTACCTCCGAAGATTTTGCAGGCAGCAATTATGAGTTTCACTACCTGATTGATTATGAGAAATGTGCAGACGGTATGAATTACGGTGCAGTCTATTTTCATACTATGGATCAAACTCTTGTGCTTCACATTATTGTAGACAATGGTAAGCCTAGGGACGAGGCGGCAATACAGGCAAAAAAAGATGTGGCAAAGCTGATGGATATGTACCTGCAGTTTCGTCTTCGCCAATACCCAGTAGATAAATGGATGAAGGATTCCATGAAGCTGATTGAACATATAAGAGGAACAGTGGATGATAATAATTGGGTAAAATTAGTGCAGGCACAGATTCTGCTCACCCAAGGCAAAGGGGAGGATGCCCGATTTGTACTGGATTCTATGGAAAATCGCCAAAGGCAGGTTATGGAGGAGGATAAGAATCTCTATGGGTATTATCTGTATGTAAGGACATTGGAAAAGCAAGAGCAGGAGTATACAAGACAGACAGTGGCAGAAGTAAAAAAGCTATATGAGAATGGTTATGCATCATGGCAGCTTCTCTGGGTGTTGTCCTATTTAGATGATAGCTTAGAGTACAATAAAAGTTTAAAGCTTCTGCGCATTAAGGAGGAATTTCGCCGAGGCTGCAGCAGTCCTCTTATGTATTATGAGGCGTTGGATGTTCTCAACAGTCAGCCAGAGCTGCTGCGGATGTTAAATGATTTTGAAATTCAGGTGCTCTATTTTGGACATAAGCGAAGAGCCATTTCAGAGCGTTTAGCCAGACAGATAGTGGAATTGTCTTTGTATGAAAAAAGATTTCGGCCTCTGTTGTATAAAATATTGTGCGGTGTTTATGAGGAATTTGAAAATATAGATATTCTCAGTGCGATATGCGGTTTGCTTATTCGGGGAAATGTTCACCGATATGAGGATTTTAAATGGTTCGAGCTGGGGGTGGAGAGGGGATTAAAGTTAGCAGGCTTGTATGAGAGTTATATGTACTCCATCAACACGGAAAATATGCTCAGCCTTCCAAAAGTGATTTTAATGTATTTCTCCTATAATTCCAGTTTATTAGGGGAGAAAATGGCATATTTGTACTGTAATATACTGGCAAACAAAAATCGAAGGCGGGAAGATTACGATAAATATTTGCCGAGTATAGAGCAGTTTGCCATGGAACAGATGATGGCGGGAACTATAAATGAATTTCTTGTTCCAATCTATCAGGAAGTGTTGACCGAAAAAATGATTACCTCCATGATTGCAAGGAAACTGCCGGATATATTAAAAACCTGTTTGTTGGAGTGTAATAACCCCAATATTGTATATGCCCATGTGGCCCACAAAGAATTTAAGGGGGAGCAGACCTATCTATTGACAGATGGAAAAGCCTATATTCCAATCTATACAGAAGATGCGGTTGTTTCTTTGGAGGACAGAAAGGGAAATCGAATTTTAAAAGGCGTCAGCTATCATATCAGACCTTTGTTTCAATTTGATGCTTACCTAAAAAAGTGTTACGAGGTGTGCCCCGACGAGAATCCGTATCTATTAATGTATTTTGTGGAAAAGCGTTTAAAGTATCACAATGATATGTTGTCAGGCACAGATTTATTTGAGAAGATGCTGTCATTAACTCAGATAAAGGATAGCTATGCTCTTTCTATTATAGAAGATGTGATAGATTATTATGTGGATGGAGGAAAGGAGCAAAGCCTAGATACCTATCTCACAGGGTTGGACTTATCCAAGGTGGAAAAAAAACTTCGGGTTAAAATTATAGAGCTGATGATTGCCAGAGGCTTATATAGACAGGTGTATGATTGTCTTCAAGTGTTTGGATTGGAGGGGGAGAGTCCGAGAAAAATTTTAAAATTCTGTTCCCGTTATATGGGCATTTACGGGAAACAGGAGGATGAATTTATGACTCAGCTCTGTATGTATGCCTTTGGCAAGGGAAAGTATGATGAAAATACATTATTATATCTAGGTGAGTTTTATTACGGCAATACTAAGGATATGGTGGAGTTGTGGAAGGCAAGTGATGATTTTGGATGTGAATGTCCAAAGCTTGAGGAGAGAATCCTAGTGCAATTGATTTTTACAAGAGGCTACAGTGCATCCATGCAGACGATTTTTGCATCCTACTATGACAAGAGAATGGGACATAGGTTAGTATGTGCCTATCTCACATGGAAATCTTTTGAGTATTTTGTGAAAGAGGCAGTGATTGATCAGGGAATTTTTATTATTCTGGAAAAGGAATTATTTCAGGAGGACAAGCTGGCAGATATTTGTAAGCTTGCCTACTTAAAATATATGTCTGGGCAGGAAAAACCAGAGCAGGAAAAGTGCAGAAAAATAGAAGAAATTCTTCAATATCTGTGTAAGAAAGGTTATTTATTTTCTTTTTATAAAACTTTTATTGACTGGTGCAGGGTACCTTACCATGTAATAGACCAGACAGTATTGGAATATCGATGTGTGCCAAACAGCAAGGTGCTGATTCATTATCGACTAGATGACGGAAGCTTTCAGGAGCAGCATTATATAGTGGAGGAGATGCACAGCACCTATATGGGAGTGTACACAAAAGCTTTTACATTATTTTATGGTGAAAATATTGATTATTATATTACGGAGGAGAGCTCTCACACAGATGCAATCACCCAGAGTGATAACTTAAATATTAATTTCAGGGAAAAATATGAAAATGACAGTCGTTTTGGATTGCTCAATGATATGATGGTCTGCAAGGACATGATGGAGGAGGTTACACTCCGTGAGCTTATGAGCACTTATATGGAACAAAACGCACTGACAGAAAAATTTTTTAATATTCGCTAGTGGGGCGATTTTAAGTGCATAGTTGTGAAACTAAAAGTGAGTTAAGGTAAGTTTAACATAAAGCTGCTTCTACTTGTTGTGCTAGTGTGAAAGTTGGAGTAATAGGAAAGGAAGACAGACATGGAACAGTCACAATATACAATTTTAGGAATGGATATCAGTGATGATTTTACACAAGTGGCATGGTATCAGCCAGATATGCAGGAGCCTAGTTCCTTGTCTGTGGCCGAGGGGGAGGAGGAGTATCGGATTCCTTCCATTATCTGTAAAAAGGAGAATCAGCCAGTTTGGCTGTTGGGGGAGAGCGCAAAGGAATTGGCTGTGATAGGCAAGGGTTATGAAGTTCGCCACCTTCTCAAAAAACTTGAAAAATCAGAGGAATTTGAGATTGAGGGAGCAGTGTATACAGCGGCAGAATTGCTGAAAATCTATTTTCAATGCGTTTTGGAGTGGGCCATGGAGAGAACCGGAGGGGAAAGATTTTCCTATATTACGGTTTCCACGGAGAAATTGACAAAAAATCTGATAGACCAAGTGTTTCTGGCATTATCCTTGCTAGGTTATGATAAAGAGAGGGTGCGGGTAATCAGCTACACGGAAAGTCTGATTTATTATGTATTAAGTCAGCCAAAAGAGCTTCGGATGAATGATGTGGCCCTATTTGATTTTTCTAAAGATAATTTTACATATCGCAGGATGAATGTTTCAAGGGGAACAAACCCAACTATTGTGCAGGTGGATAAGGAGGATTTGACAGAAGAGATAGCGTTTCCAAAGGGTTTGTCCCAGATAGAGAGGGAGGCCATGGATGAGGAATTTGCTAAAATGATAGGCAGGGAGTTTCGGCATGGAATTGTCTCTACGGTTTATTTGACAGGAGAGGGGTTTTACGAGGAATGGGCAAAAGAATCTATGAAGGTAATCTGTAGTAAAAGAAGGGTATTTCAGGGGTATAATTTGTATGTGAAGGGGGCGGCATATGCGGGATATATGCGGTATAGTGGAGAGTATTTTGAAAATTGTGTGTTCTATTGCCAGGAGAGAACTAAGGTAGATATATCACTGCTGGTGCAGCATGGTCAAAAGCAGATGCCGCTTTTATTAAGCAGGGCAGGAACCAACTGGTATGAGGCGGGGGCTATTGCGGAGGGGATTTTGGATAATGTAAGTGAGATTGTATTTGTTATGACATCTCCCATTACAAAACAAAGCGAAAATTATAAAATTGATTTGCACGATTTTCCAGTGAGACCAAACAAGACCACAAGGGTGGAGATTGGATTAAGTTATACAAGCGAGGAGCAGTGTACCATTTTAATTAAGGACAAGGGCTTTGGGGAGCTTTTTAAAGCTACCGGCAAGGCTGTCAGAAAGATGATTAAGCTGCAGGAATGGAGGGAGGAGTGAAAACATGAGCGGATTGATTTTATGCAGTAAACAATCCAAGATTCCTTATTACATAGCTGAGTTAAATTTAAATATATACTCCATAGAGGAGTTGAGCTATTACCTCTATCATCATCTATATCTGATAGAGGATGAATTTTTTAATGATAAGCTTGTACAGTATATTGAGCAGGAGTGCAGGCGGCCAAAGGTGGCTGCAAAATTGAGAAATTGCATACAAGAAAAGGCGCCTTTTGGAGAATGTGTAAAAATTATTCTTACCGCATCTGCTTACTACAGTGAACGGGAATTGGATAAAATACAGGATACATTAAGTGAAATAGGGAATAAAAGTTTGTCTGAGAGACGAAAGGCAAGAGCAGATATTCTGATGGGATGTAAAAAATATACAGGTGCATTGTCTGCTTACAGGGAAGTATTGGCAAAGAGAGATCGCAATGACAGTACTCAATTTTGCTCAGATGTGTGGTATAATATTGGAGTTGTATACATTAAAATGTTTTTGTTTCAGGAGGCATTGGAAGCATTTTTTCATGCATATGCATGCTGTCCGAGAGAGGAATTGATTGATGATATGCTTCGCATCTGCCTTATTTGGCAAAATGAAACAGAGGTATTAAAAATAGTAGGAAAGTATAAGGTGACAGATGAACGACTGCAGAAGTGCAGAAATCAAGTAGACAGGGAGAGAGAAGTGCTGATGCAAGAAAGCTTTATGGAAAAGCTGCAAAAGGAAGTCAGCGCAGTTTCCCAGGAGGATATACAAGATTTAACCCGAACTAAGCTTATGTACTATGTGGCGGGGAAGTGGAAAGCTTCCTACCGAGATGAAATGATTGGTTAATGGAGGATGTGGAAAATGGGTATCTTTCAATGGATAAAGAAAAAAGAAAAGATTTCTTTGCAGCAGGCAGCGCTGCAAAAAAACCAGGAGGATGTTTTACAGGATATGAAGCTGGGAGAATTTCACAGCGTGGAGGAATTGTTGTCTCATAGAGACATTGGTTCTATGGAAAAGGAGAACAACCAAGGGGATAAGGATAGTATTGTCCAGAGAACAGAAGAGTTTCAGGTGGACTCGGTGAATGAAGAAGCCTTTTATGATTACAGCCAGGAGCAATGCTGTGAGTTTGTGGAGGAAGCCTGTATGCAGATGAAGCAGGTGAGCGAGCGGATTGAGGAGACAAAAAGGGAGCTTCAGATTGTCAATTCTTACATGTCTGATGTACAGCTGATTCAAAATATGCCCTCGCCCAATAAGGAGATTATTGAGGAGTTGGCCCAGAGGGTTGTAATGCTAGAGAGGGATAGGGATGCCTACAGTGATTATGAGTCCGATGTGACAGACACATTATATGAACAAATGTCCTCCATGGAAAAAAATATATCCAAGATTCTCTCACAGATGGATGAGGAAGAAAAGCTGTGTATGAAAGTAAAAAAGGATTTGAACCTCTTAGAAGGTGAAAAGCGCATTTTGAAGATTGAGAAACAGGATATGCAGCACCGCCTTAGTTTAATGAGCGGCATATTGCGGGGACTTGTTATATCCATTATTGCTTTGGGGCTTTTGTTTGTTGCTTTTAAGATGGTATCCCAAGATACCTACAGTTTAATTATGTTAGGATTGATGACTGGTGTAATGGCAGGAATTGTAGTTGTGTATACACTGACAAGAAATACTCAGGAAAATATAAAGCTGAATGAGCTGAAGATGAATAAGGCAATCGTCACCATGAATCACATAAAGATTAAGTATGTGAATGCCATCAATCATTTAGATTATCAATACCGCAAATATAAAGTAAAAAATGCATATGAGCTGAGCCAGATGTGGAATAAATATGTGGTGGCAAAAAAGAAAAAGGAAAACTTCAGGCGGACTAACACAGAATTGTACAGTGCAAGGGAAGATTTAATTGCTTCACTGGGAGTGCTGAAACTGTATGACACTGGTGTGTGGGAGGAGCAGGCGGGAGCTATTTTGAATAAGGAGGAGCAGGTGGAGCTTTTGAGTAATTTAGAAATCCGTCGTTTTTCTTTGAAGGAGGCTATTGATTTTGACTTGGAGGCCATGGAGAAAATGAAGTCAGATGTGATGAAACTGACTATTATTAAAAAAGAATACGCCCAGATGATTCTTGCCATGGTAGACAAAATTGGCAGCAGTTCACAGCAGTCAGTGCATTAAAAGCATAATGGTAATAATTGTAATAGTAATGGCAATAGCAATGGCAAAGGAAAGGAGGATTTTTATGAAAAAAATAATGGTCAGGTTTTCTCTTTTTATGTGCTTTGAATTTGCCATTTTGGGAGGAGCTCTCCTGTCATCTGCTCAAGTTAAGGCAGATATGGTAAATATGACATTGGAAGCAGGGGGTTACAAGAGCAGCGAGAAAAAGACAGGGATTGTGGACGAATATTATGATAACGAAAAGGGAGTTTATCAGCTTCACCCTATTATTTACAATGAGAAGGGTGAGCCTGAGACAGGGCGAATGGGGGGAAACATGTTTGCCACTTTGGATGGAATTGCAAAAGTTCCCTTATATTGGAGTGAGATTACATACAAAGATATGGACGGTAAAAATCAGTATATGGGAGTGTTGAAGCCGCAGGATGGGCAGGGATGGACAGAGCAAAGCTGTGTCATTTGGAAGCCCAAATTTGAGCCCCAGGAATTTCGGGTGTACGCCTTGGCATCTAAGCAGGGGCCAAGAGATTTAAAAGTGGAATACAGTTTGGATGGCGGGGAAACATTTGTCTTGTTTCCAAATGGAACAGTAACGTTAAAGCAGGGAGAGCAGGAGCAGAATATATTTGAAAATATCGCTATTTTAGGGGAAACTTTATGGGAGATAAGAAAGGCTATCCATAATCAGCAGTGTTATATCCGTATATCGACGGCATCCGATGTAAAGTTAGATGGAAGTATCGGTTTGTATGGAAGTCAGGAAGGAGAGCTAGTGTTATCTCAACTTTCCAGTCATATGTGGGTATATATATGTGTTCCTCCCCCTATGCCGCCTGAAATAGCAAAACTATCAGTGCATAAAATTGGGGATAAAAAGGCAAAGATTTCTTGGCAGAACACAAGAGGTAGAGCAGAAAAG
>CAJTQG010000046.1:13263-21718 GCA_910578605.1 uncultured Lachnospiraceae bacterium
TATGAGATTTATCAAAAAAGATTAGGTAATACATTAAGTGGCAAATCTAATATTATTTTAAAAGAGACATTAAAAAAAATACATACAATTAAAGTGCATAATACAGGTACAATGGACGATTTTGACAAGAAGTATTCTTTCACTGTAAAAAATCTTAGCAAAAAAGGAAAATATGTTTTTTATGTAAAGGCAGTGTATGATGAATTTAGAACAGTAAAATCAGATAAAATATTATTGAACATGAAAACGGAGCTGCTTCCAAAGGATATAAAGCTGGCAAAAAAAATGATATTGAAAAAGGGAAGTAGGAGGAGGATTCCCTTTACCTATAAGAAGGGTACAAAGAAATCCTTTGTGAGTAAAGTGGATTGTACGGTGCAAAAGAGGAAAATTGCCCTCTTTAAAAAAGGGAAAATTGTGGCAAAGAGGAGAGGAAGTACAAAGCTAACGGTGAAAGTTACTTTAAAGAGCGGATTGAAGAGAAACTTTAAGACAAAGGTAGTTGTGAAATAAATTATTCATATTATTCATCATAAAAATATTATTTATTGGATAGTAGATATTAGATAATAAATATTAGAAAGTAAATATTGGAAATAGTAGATATGTTATAGTGTGATGTGTTATATAAGGGTTAAAGATGTTTGTCTGACACCGCAGGCAGAAGGTTCATGTACTTATCAAACTGGTGCAGCACTTCGGCAAACTAACCACTAACTGCGACTAAGACGCTCGGAAACGCCCTCGCGTCTAGTCTTAGTAAGTGGTGGATTTCGCCTCCGCTAAAAGCGCACCTGAAGGTTTGATAAGTACATGCCTTCTGGCAGCGGTTGAGTTTGGGAAAAGGAAAAAAGAAAAAATAGATAAGATTTTTTTATTGTTGACAGGATTTTCCAATGGTGTTAATATAACTTTGATGTATTACATATTTATAAGGGCAAACATGGGGAAACACATGGACGCAAAGCCAGAAGTCTACGGGGGAATATAAAATATAACCTATGATAGTTCGGTTGCAGAGAAGCAGAAATTTATTCTTTGCAGCCTTTTTTTGTGCAAAAGCATCATAAGCTATAATGGATAAAAGGAATCCTCCGAATTGCGCAAGGGCTAACCTTATATCAATATAGGGAGGACAGAAATATATGATAAGATTATTTCTCAAAAAACAAAAGTACATGATTCATACAAAAGAGAAGCAAATACAAAGTAAAAGACGAAAACATGAATTAAACAGAAGAGCAATAAGAAGAAAGGCCGCCTTCATTATGTTTTTCACACTGTTGCTAAGCATTGGAGGAAACGTACAGGCATATGCAGCAGGCACTGGCAGTTCGATTATTATTAGTGAAGTTGCCCTTTTATCAAGAGATGCCTATGAATTTATACTGATGGATAAAATATCAGCAGGCAGCGATTATCCTAGTATACAGGGGTTGGCTATAGGAGATGGAAAAGCCTTTGTTTTAAAAGCCAATGGAAAAACTGGAACACAATGTATTCTGTATGGAGGAAAAAAGATTAATTTAGTAGAAATAGGAAAAAAACTAGAGGTTGGACATGGAAACGATATGACCTACAGGCAGTTAGATGGAAAGTTATATGTAGCTCCTAGAAAAAGGGAAAAAGAAACAAATAAAACATTTATATATCGTTTGACAACAAGTGGAAAAATAGATGCAAAAATAGAGACAAAATATGTAGTCGGAGCCATTTCCTGTTGGCTAAATTTTGATAAAAAAAATAATAAGGACGCATTCATTTTAAAAGATATAGAGGGATTGTTTCATATTGTACAAATCAATGGAACAAAATTGACGGAATTATGTCAATTCAATGTAAATAAACTAAAGGGAGAGGCATTAAATCAAGGTATCTGCATGTATGATGGAAGTTTGTATGTTACATATTGGGAAAGTAAAAGCGGAAACAGTTATGTATACCGTGTAAACAAAAAAATGAGTACAGTATTGAAAGAATCAAAAGCAGGAACGATAAAAAGCTATTCCAAGACACAAGTTGTAACATTAGATAAACAAAATCTGTCAGAGTCATTGCCAAAGAAACCTAATAACTTCAAGCGTGCCATTAAAGTAGAAATTGAATCTATAGCTTTTACAGGCGGTTATCTGTATTTTACAGCAAATGCCAATTACGAAGATACAGCAGGAAAAAGCCATTCCATAGATGGTTTATATAAGGTAAAAAAGAAACTGGCATAAAATTAATTTCTATTTATCAGGAAAAAGGAAGGAGTGACAGGATAAATGAATTGGAATTCAGAAAAGAAAGAAAAAAGGATAATACATTTGAAAAACATAATACTATATTTTATTATGTGTGTAATGTTTGTGTTTTCTGTTAATACAGAAATTAATGCAAAGACAGTAACAGGAAAAAACGGAAAAAATCTTACATGGAAGATCAAGGACGGTGTGCTTACTCTGTCAGGAAAAGGAGCTATGAAGGGCTGCGGGCATAAGGGGATCAAGTGGAATGGAGATTTAATTTGTTCTTATGAACATAAAGAGGATTGGTGGGAAGATTATCAGTATGAAATAATAAGTGTTGTAATCGAAGAGGGAGTTACTGACATTGCCCCTCATGCATTTTCACGACTTCCTAATGCCAAAACAATCACAATTCCATCTAGCGTAAAGTCAATAGGGCATTTGGCATTTGATAGTTCAGGATTTCAAAAAATTATTATTCCTGATAGTGTTATATCTATAGAGAATATGGCATTTTGTTACTGCTTTGATTTGGAAAGTGTCCAGTTACCAAAAAACATAAAAATTATACCAAATTCTATGTTTGGCACCTGCAAGTCTTTAAAAGAAATCAATATTCCTCAAACAGTAGAAATAATAGGAGATTATGCATTTACCTATTGTGGGAAGCTAGAAAAAGTCAACTGGGAAGGAAAGAGCAAACTTCAAAAAATTGGGCGGGAAGCTTTTGCGGTATGCAATATTAAGAAATTAACTATACCTGCCTCTGTGAAAAAAATAGGAATTGCTGGAGTTAGTGGAACCCATGCCATTCAGGTGGAGAAAAAGAACAAGAACTATAAATCTAAAAATGGTGTGCTGTTTTCTAAGGACGGAAAAACATTGGTATGTTATCCCTATAAAAAGAAAGGAAGTACATACAAGATACCAAAAGGAGTTAAGACAATCGGTTCCTATGCTTTTTCCAGTAATGACGGTTGGGGAGATGATAACCAATATATGAAAAAAGTGATAATGCCGAATAGTGTAACAGTTGTAAAAAAGGGAGCTTTTTATGGAGCAAAAAAATTAAAGAAAGTTATTTTTTCAAAAAATTTAAAAAAGATAGAAGCGGATGGATTTTGTTGTTATTTGTCTTCTGTAAAACTTCCAAACAGTGTAGAGTATATTGGAGAATATGCGTTTAAATGTGAAGAAATGAAGGGAACTATAGTGATTCCAAAGAATGTAAAAACATTAGGGTATGATGCTTTTGTAAATGCACATCATGTAAAAAAAATAGTGGTGAAATCCAAAAAGCTGAAAAAAATAGACAAAGAAATTGCGTTCAGCAGAAATAAAATAACCATTATCCTACCTAAATCAATGAAGGAAAAATACAAAAAAATATTCACACAAAAGAAACAGGGAAAAAATATAAAATATGTTTATCAATAAATCATTTAAAAAAATCATTCCAGAAAACTAATGCAAAATAATTATAGTGACAAACCACATTATTTTATGATAGAATAAACTCTCTTAATAAATATTTTCGGAGGCAAAAAATGAATGATTCAAACTTATCAAAATATTTTTACAGCATTGTACAGCAAGATAGATGTGCCGTTGTAATCTGTAATTTAGAGCACAAAATCATATACATGAATCCTGCCGCCATGGCAAGATATAAAAACAGCGGCGGAGCAGGACTTGTGGGCAAGAGCCTTTTAAACTGTCATAATAAGCAATCATCAGAGCAGATAAAAAAGGTTATTTCATGGTTTCAAGAAAGCACAGAACACAATATCATATATACCTTTTACAATAAAAAGGAAAATAAAGATGTATATATGGTTGCCCTTCGTGATGAAAACAACACCTTGATTGGCTACTATGAAAAACACGAATACAGAACAAGGGAACAGGATTCGCTATATCATTTTTGATTCTTTGAATTCTTCAAAAAAGCTATACACTGAAAATGCAGCGCAATATGATTACAGCAAAAATGCAACCCATGGAGCATTTAATTGCCAATATTGATGATATTCTGAAAGGAGAAAATTGAATGGATTTAGAAACTTTTAACAAGACAGAAATGGAAGCTATGAAAAAAGGAAAAGTGCGTGAAATTTATGATAATGGGGACAGTCTCATTATGGTTGCCACAGACCGCATTAGTTGCTTTGATGTGATTTTAAATAACGAAGTGACAAAAAAAGGAACCGTATTAACCCAGATGTCCAAATTTTGGTTTGACATGACAAAAGATATTTTACCTAACCATATGATTTCTGTAGATGTAAAGGATATGCCCGAGTTTTTCAGACAGGACAGATTTAACGGCAACACTATGCTCTGCCGCAAGCTGAATATGCTTCCCATCGAGTGTATTGTGCGGGGATATATTACCGGAAGCGGCTGGGAAAGCTATAAAAAGAACGGCACCGTCTGTGGAATACAGCTTCCGGAAGGTCTGCAGGAGTCTGATAAGCTCCCTGAGCCAATCTACACCCCATCCACAAAAGCGGAGATTGGTGACCATGACGAAAATATATCTTATGAACAGAGTGTGGAACACCTGGAAAAATATTTTCCTGGAAAAGGACAGGAGTACGCTGCAAAGCTTCGTGATTATACTATCGCCTTATATAAAAGATGTGCAGAGTATGCACTTAGCAAAGGGATTATTATCGCAGATACCAAATTTGAATTTGGTTTGGACGAGGAAGGCAATATTGTAATTGGTGATGAAATGCTGACACCGGACAGTTCCCGCTTTTGGCCGGCAGAAGGATATGAGCCAGGTCATGGACAACCCTCCTTTGACAAGCAATTTGCAAGGGACTGGTTAAAAGCAAACGAAGGTCATGACTGGACACTTCCTCAGGATATTGTAGATAAGACAATCGCTATTTATCTGCAGGGCTATGAACTTCTCACTGGCAAAAAACTGGCTTAGATTTTCAATATAAATCCTTATTTCTGAGTGATTTATCTTAAAGAACGTAAGTTAAAGCTGATTGTATAAAAATTTCTTTATGTATATATATGGTAAATGTTACGTTCATTAATATCCTATTTCATATTAAATAAGCTAAAAGGTAGGAGAATACTGTAAAACCAAGTATTTCCTACCTTTTTTATATGTCCAATCCTATCATACCTCTCTCTTATTCTGAGGATGATAAAGTATGCGGACAAAATCACTATCTTTTGTATCCATATCTCCCAAATACATTCGCTCATGTGCTGGCACAGCCTCATATGCCTGCCGCAATTTCTCTCTGCTCCAATCAGTGGGCTCCACCAAATATTGATAATAAGCATTCATACAAAGCTCATGAGGAGTTTTCTCCCCTGCCACCTGTAAAAATAAACTGTCAATCTCCTTCTGCTTTTCCTTAATTGACAGCTCCCCATATTCAGAAGGTGCCAGCAGAACATTTCCCAGCCCCTCTATCACCACCCACTCCTCCCCCTGGGGTGATGTACATAACCTTTTCTCCTCTATCAGTGTGTGCAGCTGCTCCTGTGTATAGCTCTTATCCCCTGTTATATCCAGCTTTGCCGTCTTGTCGGCATATATAGTAAGATAAGTAAGACTTAACTGTCCATTGTTTCTATACAACATGTAACATCCATCCCCGTCTAAAAAACTATAGCCAAAACCTTCCTTTATTTTGCATGGGGTAGGGCTAGCAGACCATACTACCCGAGCCTTCTCCCACTTCTCCTCCTCCCTCTTAGTTGTACAGTACAGATTTTTCATATCTGGATTTAACGTTTCCACTACCTTTTTTACATGGGAATAGTAGGATTTTTCATTATACTGCCACTCCGCCTGTCTCACCGAAAAAAAACCTAATCCATGAACACTGATTTCTTTACAAACAGGTACACTAGGCACCACCCATCCTCTTTTCAAATCATTTTGAAACTGCCTCAAATCACTTTTGTGCCAGCAGCTCACTGTGCCGTCCTCATAAACCGCCATCTGTATTAAAAAATAATTGCTATTATGTATGATGGCTGGAATGGTCACTCCCTCCACCAATTGTTTTCTGTACACTTTTCCCACAATAAAACCTCCTTTTTATGAGAATATATTTACCTGCCAGCAAGTGTTCTATCCTAACCCAGACAAAAATTATCATTATCACTATATTCCAATATTCTCTCATTGTATTCCTGACAGAAGGTATTCCCACTCTCAACTGCATCAATAAACTCCTGAGAATACAGATAATCATGACAGGTAAAGGTAATATAATAAAATATTTTCCTAAAACCCCGCCCTTCTCTTTTTGCTCCCTATATCCATAACAATATTTTGATAAATCGTTGGAATGCATATCTTTCTATCATCACCCTCCCCTACAGACAATTTTTGTACCTATAAATTGTGTCTACCTGTTAGCGGCGGCATTCCACATTTTATTCATACACCCACCATCTTCACAATGTACAACCAGCCAGGAAAAATCCTTTGGTGTAATATAAAAATCATCCATACTCATCGGATATTCATGGAGCACCTGCTTTATCCCTGATAATGTTCCCTCATACACCCATCCGCCATCCACGAGCAAATAATACATCTCATCAGGATTCTTCGCCGGAATCAAACTATCTATCTTTTCAATATAACAATCCCAATCACTCCAATTTGTGTATATCAATTCCGTTTGCTTCAATTCCTTGCGAAATCTTGTCCACATATATGAATATTGCATAGTTGGATATTTATGATAATCACAAAAAGAATAATATATTTTTTTTTGCACCTTTTGAAACTGCCCTTTTCCAGCCTCGTGAAAAGCAGTTCTGTCAATATGTTTTTCTTTTATAATATTCTCAATCTCATTGCGCATTTCATATCGTATCTTTTGGCTTTCTGTCTGTTCTATTGTCATCACCTTCTATTTATAAAATTGCCTTATAAACAATTTTACTATTGTTTGTTTTTGTTTGCAAGAGCATATAATATCACTTTCATTTTTAGTGAAATGGATATATAATAAAACAACAGCAAATTGAAAACCGGAGGGATAACAATGCAAAGTGTAAGAATTTATGAAATGCCTGCCTGCAAAATGGTTTCATCAGGAACAGGTATGTTTGGTGAGGGGAATTTCGTTATATTTGACCAATGGTTATCTTCGCAAAAACGCAGTTTGTTTCCAAAGGATTTCCTATATTCGTCAGAAGAAGGCTTTGTTTGGTTGTATATGCATGAAGATGGAATGAATGTTCCAAAAGAACTTGAAATAATAGATTTCCAAGGAGGTCTTTATGCTGTAGCAACCGACATAGACCAGAAAACAGACAGGGAGCTTATGGACACAGAAATAGGCAAGATAGGCGGTGGGTAAGCCTAAATCCCTTTATTTATTGCAAGTAATCCTGTAATTCCTTTAACTCATCAGTCAACGTTTCTTTTAACTGTTCATTCTTTACCTGAGACAAGAACGGTTTCAATTTTTTCAGTTCCTCAAACGAATAATAATAAAAACTATAGAACAATTGGTCTGGATATAATTCCTCCTCAAAACGAATTTCATCCTCTTCCTCCGTGTACTCTTCCGGCCAGAGATACTCCTCCTTCAACATATCCTCAAATGCAGGCAGGGGTTCTTCCCCCTCTACTTCCTCCAAGACCTGACAAGCGTCTGCCACCACAACAAATAAAGATAATAGCTGCTCTGCCAAATATTTAGCACACTCATCCGGTTTCTCCTCCAAAATAATCTCTCTAAAGCTTCTCACTAGAAATACCATAGCAAAGGGAGTGACTGCCCACAAAGTACTTTGATGTTCTACATTACTTGAAATCTCGTTCATGGTTCTTTTTATGACACCCAAATCCTTTTTTTGGATATCCCTCAAATATTGTTTAAATTCATGTGCCCTGTCATATGGAGTCGTTAGTCGAACCCATGGAACATCTTCTATTTGAAGCTTCTCAGTAAAAGAAGCCGTCCATACCTCTTTTGTATTTTCCCTGTTTTCCAGATTATTTCTGCTATTCATATTTTTTCACACTCCTTTTGTATTTTAAATTTACAGCCCAAAGCTTATGACTGCTTGACTTAATCTCTTGCCTCATCAAAGTAAAAGCAAGCAAAATTTTATATGCAGTGCACTGATGCGCCCCCTGTCGTAGGGCATTCTCCTATTTATTATTTAATATAATAAATAGCAAACTACATTACAAATTATATCATACCACATACAAAATA
>CAJTQG010000047.1 GCA_910578605.1 uncultured Lachnospiraceae bacterium
GCTAAAATTACTACTATAATTTTTGATAAATTGTTTTTTTAAATAATATTATAGTTTAATCTTTTTATAATTTCATATGTAAAGTCAGTGAACAAAAGAGTACCATAGTTTGGATGGCACAGAGAGTCGGGGATGGTGGAAACCGATGCAAAAGGATTATGGGAATGGGTTTGGGAGATGCATCTGCAAACGTTTAGAAGTGCATACAAGTAGCAGATGACGTGACCTCACGTTACAGAGGAATAGTATGATAAGTACTAGATAGAGTCAGTGTGAATTGGTGGCAGATTTCCGATTTCGGAAGTCTGCCTTTTTTATCTTAATTCATCCGAAGAATTTTTTTGATTATCCATTGGATAAATTATAAAGCTTTGCAACACACTGAGAAAAAGGGTGGCACCACGATGATTCGTCCCTTGTCAGATATTGAATTATACCTGACAGGGGATTTTTTATTGTATATGGTATAGAAAAGTTTATCCTATACCGTAAAAATGCCGGCAGTATGTGTGAGAATGGGAAAGCTTTATAATGGTTTAATAGATAGGGAAAAGAGGTTGATACATTGATTATGAAAAAAAGAATTTTAAAGGCATATAAAAAAACAGTCAGTATTGTGAATGAGACAACGACAGGTCTATATGAAAGCTTGGGAAGAGGAAAAATAGGCTTTCTTCTGGAAAGCTATGATAAAAACAACGGGAGATATTCCTTTTTTGGCGCAGAGCCGGATGAGATAATCCAATCTCAGGGTGAAAGTCTTATTATCACAAAACAGGATGGTACAAGAGAAGTATATTATGGCAATCCAAAGGAACTGTTGAAGGAATACATCAGCAGCTTTCAGGTGACAAAGGAGTCAGGGGAGTTTGCCTTCTGCGGCGGTGTGGTGGGAAGCCTTGGATATGATTTTATTCGATACAGTGAAGAGCTGCCGGATAACAATCAGGAGGAAATTGGTGTGGAGACGATTCAGCTTATGCTGGCAAGTAAATTTATTACTATTGACCATGTGGCAGAAACGATGTCCGCAGTAATCTTGGAGGAGGATACGCCTTTAGGTAGAGAAAAAGCTCACATGGAGGCAGAACAGTTGTTGAAAAGGGCGTTAGAATGCTGCCAGCAGGAGAATTGCCATACAACACTAGACGGCATCATTATCAAGAAATCTGATACGTTAGAGGAATACAGCAGTAAAGTAAACAAAATTAAAGAGTATATTAAAGAAGGCCATATATTTCAGACTGTGCTGTCTCAGAGGTGGACAATACAGACCAGGCAAGAGGGCTTTGAGCTTTACAAAGCTTTACGCCTGAAAAATCCCTCCCCCTATTTATATTATTTGAATTTTGGTGAATTTGAGATTATCGGAAGTTCACCGGAAATGCTTGTAAAATGTGTGGATAATAAGGTTAGCACTTGTCCCATTGCTGGGACAAGAAAAAGAGGAGATACCCAGGAGGAGGATAAGACTTTAGAGCAGGAGCTTCTAGAGGATGAGAAGGAGAAGGCGGAGCATGTTATGCTGGTAGATCTAGCCAGAAATGATATGGGGCGCATCTGCGAGTTTGGTACAGTGAAAGTAACACAGTTCATGGATGTACAAAAATATTCCCATGTTATGCATATTGTGTCCTATGTGGAAGGGCGGAGGAAGGAAGTGTACCCTTCTATTGATTTAATAGCCTCCTTTCTGCCGGCAGGAACCTTGAGCGGAGCGCCGAAAATACGAGCCATGGAAATTATTGACGAACTGGAGACAGTCCGCAGGGGACTTTATGGTGGGGCAACCGGATACATTGATTTTAATGGAAATATGGATATGTGCATCACTATCCGCACTATGATAAAAAAGGGAGATAAAGTGTATTTGCAGGCGGGAGCAGGAATTGTAGCGGATTCAGTGGCGGCTTCAGAGTATATGGAATGCTGCAATAAAGTGATGGCACTGGCGAAAATATTAGTAAAGGAGGATGAACTATGATATTAATAATTGATAATTATGATTCCTTTACCTATAATTTGTATCAATATTTTGGCACCTTTACGGATGACATTCAAGTTGTGCGCAATAATAAGATTACAGTAGAGGAAATAGAAAAGCTTAATCCTGATAAAATAGTAATTTCTCCAGGGCCGAAAAGCCCTAAGGAGGCAGGAATATGTCTGGAGGTAATCCAGCATTTTGCAGGGAAAAAACCGATTCTTGGAATATGTTTGGGGCATCAGTGTATTGGAGAAGCCTTTGGAGCCACAGTAAGTTATGCAAAGCAAATTGTTCACGGTAAGCAGTCTAAGATTTGGTTTCAGCCCACCGGGATTTTTCAAGGAATGGAGGAACCAGTCGGGGTGGCGCGTTATCATTCTTTGGCAATCGCTCCCGACACGATACCGGATTGTCTAGAGGTATTGGCAAGAACGGAGGATGGAGAGGTGATGGCAGTAAAGCATACCAAGTATCCCATTATTGGACTGCAGTTTCATCCAGAATCCATATATACCCAGCATGGTAAGAGAATGATTGAAAACTTTGTCAATCATATATTTTAGGAAAGGCGGTTTGCTGCTGAAGAAATGGTGGTTAGCAGTAAACTGATTTGGTAGAGAGTATGATATTAGATGAGATCGTAGCAGATAAAAGAGGAAGGTTGATGGAACACAAAAATCAAGTCAGTCCTTTGGAAATGGAAAGGAGAGCAAGGGAATCGGTGAGAAAGAGTCATTCCTTTTACGGTGCGTTAGCAAAGGAGGGACTGTCCATTATAGGAGAATTTAAGAAAGCGTCCCCCAGCATGGGTGTGATTTCCAATCCCATCAGTTTAACAGACAGAATTGACCAGTATAATATTTCGGTGGATGCCATCTCTGTTTTGACAGAGGAAGATCATTTTAACGGTTCCGCAAAATATTTGCAGGAGGTGAGAAAGATTTCTTCCCTTCCCCTTCTTCGCAAAGATTTTGTGATAGAAGAGTATCAAATATATGAGGCGAAGGTCATTGGCGCAGATGCCGTGCTGTTAATCGCCGCCATATTAAATGATGAGCAGATGAGAAGATTTTATAGTCTGACAAAGGAATTGGGAATGGATGCTCTTGTGGAGGTGCACGGTGAGGTGGAAATGGCAAGAGCGCTGGAGTTAGGAGCTGATATTATTGGTGTGAATAATCGTGATTTAAGAGATTTTACCATTCGGCTGGATACAGTAAGACGACTCTCTGATTATATGAATGCTAACTTGAATCAATGGAAAGCAGAACGATGGAAATCGAATAAAGAAGCAAAAAGGCCTCTTTTAGTGTCGGAGAGCGGGGTATCAAGGGATGAGGATATATTATTTTTGCGGGATGCCCAGGTAGATGCCCTTTTAATCGGTACAGCTTTTATGGAGAGCGAGAATCCACAAAAGCTGGCGGTTCACTGGAAGGAGTTATTTGAAAAAAATGAGTCAAGAATACCCTAAAATTAAAATTTGCGGAATTACAAAGGGCGAGGAATTAAAAATATTGATTGATAATCAAGTGGACTATGTTGGTTTTGTATTGTTTTATCCGAAAAGTAAACGGAATGTTACCTGTGAGCAGGGAGCAGCTTTAGCCGCTCGGCTGAAAGAGAACATGCCTTATGTTCAGACTGTGGCGGTGGTAGTATCCCCCGATGAAAGCCAGATTAAAGAAATTCAAAAGTCAGGCTTTGACATTATTCAAATTCATGGTGAGCTTGACGAGAAAGTCTATCAGAAAATTAAATTACCTATATTTCGCGCTTTTCATTTAACAAATAGTTTTCATCAAGAGGAAAAGTCCTTGGGTAATGATTTTCAAAATCTGCTAAGACAAATAGATGAGTTAGATAAGATAAAGGGGGTTGTCTTGGACGGGGAGAGTCCAGGAGCAGGACAGCCCTTTGATTGGGGAAAAATGCGGGATATTTCCTTGACAAACCATTTGTTTATTTTGGCGGGGGGATTAAACTCAGAAAATGTAAACCAGGCAATTCACATGTGCCAGCCGGATATAGTGGATGTCAGCAGTCATGTGGAGGGAGAACAGGGAAAGGATGCCTGCAAGGTCAAACAATTTGTCCAGGCGGTACGGTCGGCAGGTAGATAAAAATTATATAAGAGGGATGTAAGTCTGCAAAGAATAAAAAACAGTAAATTCAGAATAAATGATAAAAGCAATAAACTAGTAAACAAAGAAGGCAGTAAAGAATAAACCAAAAAGGAAGGAATTATTATGAACAAAAACAGTTATTATGGACAATTTGGAGGACAATACGTATCAGAAGCTTTGATGAACACACTTCACAGTGTGGAGGAAGCCTTTGAGGAGGCGATAAAGGATCAGAAGTTTTGGGAGGAATACAATTACTACATGAAGGAGTATGTAGGAAGAGAAAATCCATTGTACTTTGCAAAGAGACTGACAGAGAAGTATGGTCCTAAAATCTATTTAAAGCGTGAAGATTTGAATCATACAGGAGCTCATAAAATTAACAATGTGATTGGACAGATTCTGCTGGCCAGGAGAATGGGAAAAACAAAAGTGATTGCTGAGACAGGCGCCGGTCAGCATGGTGTGGCAACGGCTACAGGAGCGGCATTGTTTGGCATGGAGTGTACTATATTTATGGGAGCGGAGGATATCCAGAGACAGGAATTAAATGTGTTTAGAATGAAAATGTTGGGGGCCCAGGTAGTTAGTGTCACTAGCGGCAGTTCCACCTTGAAGGATGCTACCAATGAAGCGATTCGAGCATGGGCAAAGACGGCGGAGGATACCTTTTATGTCATTGGTTCCGCTGTGGGCCCTCACCCTTATCCAAAGATGGTGAAGGAATTTCAGAGAGTGATTGGAAGGGAAGCAAAAGCACAGATATTGGAAAAAGAAGGAAGATTGCCGGATTATGTAGTGGCATGCTGTGGCGGAGGCTCAAATTCAATAGGCATGTTTGCAGACTTTCTTGATGAGGAAAACGTAAAATTTGTCGGTGTGGAGGCAGCAGGACTAGGAATTGAAACAGGAAAGCATGCCAGCGCCATGGCAATGGGAAAACCAGGAGTGCTGCATGGAATGCGTTCTTATTTGCTTCAGGATGATGACGGGAATGTGCAGATAGCCCACTCTATCTCTGCTGGCTTAGATTATCCGGGAATAGGACCAGAGCATGCGTATTTGCGGGATACAAAGAAAGTGGAGTATGTGTCCGTCACGGATGAAGAGTGTATCAATGCACTGCTGGAGCTTTGTAAATTGGAGGGAATTATTCCAGCCATTGAGAGCGCCCACGCCATGGCTTATGTATTTAAGATGGCAAAGGATATGCCAAAAGACCAGATTATTGTTATGTGTCTATCGGGTAGAGGCGACAAGGATGTTCACACAGTGGCTTCCTACCTGAAAGGTGAGGATATGAATAAATAAACAAGTATTGCTTTAGTTGTCAAAGGAATATTTACAGACATGTCAAGGAAGTGTAAGATAAAAAGTGAGAAAGGATGGAAGAAGAATGAACCGAATCGAAGAGAAATTAAAAGCGCTGAAAAGTAAAGGAAAAAAGGCATTTATCACATATATGACAGCAGGACTGCCGGATATGGAGAGGATGAAACAAATTATCTGTGCACAGGAGGAGGCCGGAACCGACATTATAGAGCTGGGGATTCCTTTTTCCGACCCGGTGGCAGATGGACCGGTGATTCAGTCCGCCTCTAGGAGGGCCATTGAACAGGGTGTAAACCTGTCTGGAACCTTTCAGGCAGTAGAAGAGCTTAGAGGTGATTGTCAGATTCCTATTGTATTTATGATGTATTACAATACTATATTATACTATGGTGTGGAAAAATTTGTTGACAAGTGTATAGCCTGCGGTGTGGACGGATTGATTGTTCCCGATTTGCCTTATGAGGAGCAGGATGAAATAAAAGCATTTTTAGGGAAAGAAGATGCGCCTATTCTCATCCCCCTTGTTTCTCCGGTTTCCGCACAGCGAATTCCTATGCTGCTTGAGGGTGCCAGAGGTTTTGTTTATTGTGTTTCCTCCATGGGAGTTACTGGACAAGCAGCTGATTTTCACAAGAATGTGTCAAACTATCTGCAAAATGTAAAGAAATATTCCCATATTCCTATTATGATGGGATTTGGTATCCGCACGCCACAAGATGTACAGGGTTATAAGGAAATTGTGGACGGCGCTATTGTGGGAAGTCATTTTATAAAAATGATGGAAGAAAACCAGTATAATATTGACAAGATTAAAGAATATATTAAAAGCTTTAAGGCAGGCTTTTGAGAAGGAGCAGTCATTGGAAGAAAAGACAAAAATCTCCGTTCGCAATCTGGTAGAATTTATATTTAGAAGCGGTAATATTGACAACCGAAGAACTGCGCCCATGGATGCAGATGCTATGCAGGAGGGCAGCAGACTACACCGAAAACTTCAGAGGAAAATGGGAAGTGATTATGTTCCAGAAGTGCCTCTTGCCATGGAGATTCCTGTAGGAGAGACTAATTTGGTGCTGGAGGGAAGAGCGGACGGTATTATCACAAAGGATAAACAGGTGATAATAGACGAAATTAAATGCGTATATCAAAACATAAATTATATAACAAAACCTGCGTTGGTACATAAGGCGCAGGTTCTTTGCTATGCCTATATGTATCTGATAAAGGAGGAGCTGGAGGTAATTACCATTCAGGTGACCTACTGTCAGATGGAGACAGAGCAGCTGAAAAAGTTTCATGAGGAATATAATAAACAAGTATTGACCAAATGGTTCTGGGAAATGATGGAGGAATACAAAAAGTGGTTGGATTTCCAGCGGGAATCCAAAAAAAAGGTATTGGAGTCTATAAAAAAAATAGAGTTTCCCTATATGTATCGAAAAGGACAACATGATTTGGTAGTGTCTGCCTATCGGGCCATGGCAAGGCAATGTAATCTTTATATTCAAGCCCCCACAGGGGTGGGAAAAACTTTATCGGCTGTTTTTCCGGCAGTGAAGGCGGTAGGTGAGGAGAAAGGACGTAAAATATTTTATCTTACGGCAAAGACAATTACTAGAACGGTGGCCCAGGAGGCATTTCAGATACTTAGAGAGCAGGGCTTATATTTCCCCACTATCACCATAACCGCAAAGGATAAATTGTGTGTGATGGAGGAGACAAACTGCAATCCAGTTTACTGTCACAGGGCGAAAGGTCATTTTGACAGGGTGAATGAGGCGGTGTATGACTGTATTACCCATGAGGAGGCAATTACCAGGGAAGTGTTGGAGGAATATGCAGACCGCTATGATGTCTGTCCCTATGAATTTTGTTTGGATTTAAGTAATTGGATGGAGGGGATTATATGTGATTACAATTACGCCTTTGACCCTGTAGTTCATCTTAAGCGATATTTTGGCGAGGAGATAAAGGGAAACTATATTCTGTTAGTAGATGAAGCACACAATCTTGTGGAGCGGGCAAGGGAAATGTACAGCGCATCCATATGGAAAGAGGATTTTTTATATATGGGAAAAATCTTTGCAGACAAAAGTATTAAAATTTCAAAGGCGTTGGCAAAATGTAATAAAATTCTGTTGGCTTACAAAAGAGAATGTGAGAGCTATGTGCTCTGTGAGGAGATGGATGATTTTATATTAGCACTGCTTAGGCTGATTTCTTATATGGAAAAATATTTAGAGGACAATGAAGAGTTTGAACAGCTAGGGGAAGTGTTGGATTTTTATTTCCAAATCCGCACTTTCAGCCAGGTATATGAGGCCATGGACGATTCCTATGTGCTTTACCAGGAAATGACCAGAGACGGCAGATTTATGGTAAAGCTGTTTTGCATTCATCCGGCGGACAATATGGCAAAGTATTTGGAGAAAGCAAAAAGTGTACTATTTTTTTCCGCCACCTTGCTTCCAGTCAATTATTATAAGGATTTGTTTACGAAGAATTTGTCTGAATATGCGGTTTATGTGGAGTCTCCCTTCGATACAAAAAACAGAGCGCTGCTGGTGGCAGGAGATATTACAAGTAAATATACAAGGAGAAATATTGAGGAATACAAAAAGGTAGGGAGATATTTACAAAAGATTATAGGAGAGCATTCCGGCAATTACTTAGTGTTCTTTCCCTCCTACCAGTTTATGGAAAATGTATTTCAAATATGCGTGGAGGAGAAATTGCTCTGTGAGGAGAATATAGTTCTTCAGGGAACAAATATGTCAGAGCTTGAGAGAGAAGAATTTTTAAAATGCTTTGAACAGTCAAAAGCGTCCCAAAATGTGATTGGATTTTGTGTGATGGGAGGAATATTTTCGGAAGGAATAGATTTAACAGGAGATAGCCTGATAGGGACAATTATTGTGGGAAATGGTTTTCCGCAAATTGGAACAGAGCGGCAGATTATAAAGGATTATTTTGACGCAAGGGGTGAGAATGGCTTTGCTTATGCCTATCTTTATCCGGGTATGAATAAAGTAATGCAGGCAGCGGGAAGAGTGATTCGGACAGAAAATGACAGAGGGGTGATAGCGCTGCTAGAAGAGCGCTTCCTGTATTCTGGCTATCAGCAGCTTTTTCCGAAGGAATGGGGGGATTACCAGAAGGTCAGTCTGCAAAATGTGGGAGAGAAAGTGGGGCAGTTTTGGATTAGTTTTAAGGATTAGCAGTTCTGAACTCAGAAGGACTCATTCCTTTATATTTGCGAAAAATTTTAGAAAAGGCCATAGCATCTGGATACCCTACATCCAAAGCAATATAGGATATTTTTTCATCCGTGTTTTGCAGCAGTTCACAGGCACGATTGAGACGGAATTGCAGCAGATAATCTTGGGGTGAAAGCCCTAAGGAATTTTTGAAAATATTGGTGAGGTAGCTTCTGTCAATGCCAATGTAGGAGGCAATATCATTGATTTTAATAGCTTCTTTATAGTGAGTTTGAATATAGTCGGTGGCTTGGGACAAATATACACGGTGGGGATAGTCCTTCTGTTCGCTAGTACATAAGGTTTGATAATGTGCTTCCATTAAAGCGGCAAGGATTTGAAGTAAGGAGGCTTGACGCCGGCACTCATTAAAGTGGGTTAAAGTTCTAGCCAGCATCATCTGCTGGATGCAGGTGAGTATAAAGGAGGTATTCGTATAATGTCCTGTCAGATGAGTTTCATCAATTCCTGCATGTTTTAGATAGGAGTCTGCTTTAATTCCATTAAAACCAATCCACAAATAATCCCAAGGGTAATTTTCGTCTGCCTCATAATAAATCTTGGTGTGGGGAAACAGAACGAAAAAATCGCCTTTGCTCAGGGTGAAGGTTTGTCCGTTCACTTCATAGATTCCCTTTCCCTCACAGATAAAATGAATAATGTACTCCTCCCTCTCACCAGGCCCAAAGGAATGGTTGGGAGGGCAATTTTGTACCCCGCATGTGCTCAAATAAAGGTCAACGCTGTTGTTTTGTAAATGCTCTAGACATTGAAAGCCTACAGAATTGATATAATTTTCTTTTGTTATTGTCATTTTTGCCTCCAACTGATACCAACGGATTCCTTGGTTTTATGTTAATTAGTATTTTAACATACCTATTATTTAGAAGCAAAAACTTTTTAGATATTAGTACATATTACTAATTACTTAGGCAGTTTACTATGAATGATTTTCATACAGGAATTTGTGTTTTTTAGTTCTTTCTACAATTCAAAAGGATTCCCAAAAGATTTCACAAAAGTTATATTCCATACCACAAAAATACATGGGCTGTAAAAAAATACTTTGCTACAATAATAAACGAAATGAAATATTGCTTTACCAGTTAGGAACATGACAGAACAGTAAAAGTGCAGGAATGGAGGTATACTATGAAAAAAATTGGGAAACAGTGGATGGCTATGACAATGGCGGCACTTATGGCATTTACACCGCTAGAGAGTTTGGGAATATCTCAAGGTGTACAGGCTGCCTTGAATGGGGAAAGGGACAAAAGGAGTGACGGTTTGACGCAGACAGTAACTCCTGCATATTTTTGGGATTTTGAATCGGAGGGGGGATTAGAGGAGATCACACTGAAGGGAACAGCAAAGCTGACACAGCAAAAAATCACTATTGGGGAAACTACATATTTAGGAACAGAAAATCATGTGTTGGAGTTGTCAGGGGGCAGCAAGGGAAGTAGCTTTGTTCAGCTGCCCTCAGATTTGTACCAGAATGTCAATGCACAGACAGGATTTACCTATTCCTTCTGGGTGAAACCAAATAAGGATATAGGCTCCTATTCCAGGGTAATCTCAGGAGCAACAGCCAATTCCAACAATGAATTTGCATTTGCGCCCTATGGGTCAGATAAGGTTTGGAATGTATTGTTTGATGATACAAATGTTGTCCGTGCACGTATGGATACAGAACTGAAGAAGGATGTATGGAGCCTGTTTACATTTACAGTAGACAGCGATGATATTATATTTTACATTAATGGAAAAGAGACAGAATGCTATTCCAGCAGTGAATTGAGAACACGGTTGGACATGATGGACACTTTAGTGAACAATGCCTTAGGAAAAACATGTTCAGGATGGTCGGATACAGATGCGAAGGTAATGCTGGATGACGTAAGGTTGTATAAGCAAGCCTTAACTTCACAGCAGGTTGCAGATTTGGCTAACAGCTATGGGTTTGAGGTGACGGTATCTCCACAGCAGGAGCTTGGCAGCAGCACACAATGGACGGACGGAACCAATCTTACCGAGACGGCCGCCGGTATAGAAAAGGATCAAATGTTGGCAAAAATTATGGTTGATGAAGCACAAGGAAGATACTTTATCACCGCCTCCAAAGGGGGAAAGGTAGTGTTGGATTGTTCCTTGTTAGGTATCCAGACTAATATTGATATGACAAAAAATATGGAGCTTCTAGCAGATTCTATTGTCATTTCTTCCGGCAAGGAAAGCTATGAATTGACAACAGGCAATCAGAGCAACGTGGAGGAGGAGTACACTCAGCTGCAATTTACATTGCAGGAAAAAACTTCTAGACAGGAGCTTAAAGTGATTGTGCGCTGTTTTCAGGATGGTGTTGCTTATTGTTATGAATTGAAAGGGAAGACAGGGCAAACAGGAGTTGTAAAAGGGGAGGCAAGTGAATATGTATTGCCGGCTGATTCTGTAATATGGGCAGGATATGACGAGGCAGGAAATTATGAATATGAATACCAAAAAATCAAAATGTCCCAGGTAAAGAAGAAAACAGCCAAGTATTCGGTGCCTATTTTAGCTCAAAACGGAAATATGTGGACATTGCTTACAGAGGCAGCGGTTTTTTCCAATGAAAATCCTTACTGTGCCTCCCATTTGGAAACTACAGCAGGCACAAGAAATTTAAAATATAAATTTGGAAAAGGCAGCAGCAGCCAAATTACAATAACCTATGATAAAAACGGGAGCTTCACTACTCCTTGGAGAGCATTGATCTGTGCAGATAATTTGGATGATATTATCAATACAACAGTTATTACCAGCTTGAATCCCAAGGCAGATGAGACATTGTTTGCAGATGCAGACCAGTGGGTGCGCACTGGAACAGTGGCATGGTCCTGGTGGTCAGAAGCGGGAGATGACCCAATTGAATATGACCAGCAGAAGGATTACATTGATTTTGCCGCTGAAAATGGCTGGGAATATGTATGCTTAGATTTTGGCTGGTGCCTGTGGAAGGATTATAAAAGTAAAGTAAAAGAATTAGTAGACTACGGAAAAGAAAAAAATGTTGATATTATGTTGTGGTACGGAGTAAATAATGACAATCATTCTGGATTTAAGGATGCACAGGGGGAAAGCGCCTATCCAAAATATTCCTTAAAGACAGCAGCGCAATTAAAAGAACAGTTTGCGTGGTGCAGGTCTGTAGGGGTAAAGGCGGTAAAAGTAGATTACTATGAAAAAGACGACGCGGCAACGATGAAGCTTATGTACGACTGTGCACAGATTGGAGCACAAAATAAAATTAATGTATTGTTCCACGGCTGTACCGCACCTAGAGGAGAGCACAGAACGTTTCCAAATGTACTGGGTTATGAGGCAGTTCGGGGAAGTGAGTATTATAAATGGAATGTTGGGCCATCGGTATTTAACTGCCTGCTATACTGCTTTTCTAGAAATATAGCAGGGGGTATGGATTTTACACCTGTAGGAATGCAGATAGACCAGCTGCCGGTAACCGCAGGCTTTCAGCTTTCTCAGGTGATTGCCTATCAGTCCGGTTTTCAGAATATTGCATCCTCTGTATACAAATTAGAAGGATTTAAAGGCTTGGCTCTTATCAATGATGTACCAACACAGTGGGAGGAGACAAAATTATTGGAGGGGGAGCCAGGTAATTATCAAACAATCGCAAGAAGAAGCAAAGAGAAAACACAAGAGTGGTATATATCTACGATGACAGCAAGCCCCCGCACAGCACAGATACCATTAAATTTCTTAGGAGAGGGGGAGTATCATGCTTATATATATGAAGACAATGCAGATGGAAGTGATATTGTATTGACGGAAAAAACAGTTACAAGGGAAGATACCTTGTTGCTGCCATTACAGAAAAATGGCGGCGCTAGTGTAAAGCTGACAAAGGAAGCTATGAACACGGCAACAAGTTATGACAATTACATATACTATGAGGCAGAAAAGGAAACGAATCTGCTTGATGGATATGCAAAGGTTAGCAAAAATCAGTTTGCATCCGGTCAAATGCAAGTAGCAGGGATAGGAGGGGCAAAATTCAATACGCTCACATTTCAAAATGTGACAGCAGAAACAGCAGGGGTGTATGAGATGAAGCTGTACTATGCCTGCGGCGTGCCAAGACGTATTTGTTATACAATCAACGGTGCAAACACTGTGAGAAGTAAAAAATTAAATGCTGGGGTAAACACATTGGCTATGGAGAAATTTTATGTGAAATTAAACCAGGGAACTAACACGATTGTCTTTGGAAACAGTGAGGCAAAGGCGCCGAATGTAGACAGAATTGGAATTTCTGCCAATCCTGTACAAATGGAGGCGACAAAGACAGATTTAACGGATGATGGCATTAAGCCTATTGATGGAGCCCAGTATGATTATCAGATATATGAGGCGAAAAATGCTGTTGTAAGTGGAGGTGCAAAGCATGAGGGGGATTCCATTGGCTGGTTGGGAAACAGTGCATCCAGTCAGGCGGCATTTCAGGTGTCTGTTTTGAAGGAAGGAAATTATAAGCTGCAAATTCAATATTTTGCAGGGGAGACAAGAAATGTATTTGTCAAAGTAAATCAGACAGGGGCAAAATCATATTCCTGTCCAAGTACAGGCTCATACTCTCAGGACAGTGCAGATAGTATTTATGTAAATGTGTATTTAAAGGCTGGAGTGAATACTATTACATTGATGAATGCCAAGGGATGGTGCCCTAATATTTTGTCTATAGGAATCTCCAAGGTGATGCTGACTTTGGGCTCTAATACAAATAACAATTTCAACAATAATAACCAAGGTTCACACAACAATGTAAAGGCGAAAAAAATACAAGTGAAGGCAGCCGGTTATGTACTCAATAAAATCACTTTGAAAAAAGGAGCAAAATTAGCTTTTACAACTGAGGTTTTACCAAAAGGGGCAAAACAAAATTTGGTATATAAATTGAGCAGAAAGGGAATCGTATCTGTTTCAAAAAAAGGTGTTATCAAAGCAAAAAAAGCGGGAAAAGTAAAGATTAGGATTACTTCTATTGATGGGGCAGTAAAAACTTATGTACAGGTGAAGGTAGTAAATAAAAAAATTATCAATAAGAAATTAAAGCTGAAAAAGACAAAGCTGAGAATGAAAAAGAAAGGCGCATCGACCCAAATCCAAATAAAAGCTTTGACAAAGGATACAACAGACAAAATCACATACAAGATAGTAAAAGGAAAGAAATACGTCAAGGTAGATAAATTTGGAGTGATAAGGGCAAAGGTAAAGCCTTCTGCTAAGGCTAAAAAAGCTGTGGTGGAGGTGAAATGTGGAAAGAGCAAGAAAAAGGTAGGGATTACTTTAAAAAAATAAAGAGTCCTGCCAAAGGTGCTGAAATATAAATGCTCTAATCAGGGTATCAAAAGGTTTAATCTGCGTTAAAACAATTGACCTTTTGATGCCCTGGTTTTATTGTGTTAGAAAGTTTGTCCTTTACTGTAAAAAAGCTTTGGGGTATTGAGGAAAAGCCTGCTTTGTGCTTTTGGCATGCAATGGGTTAGGAGGGAATATGCTCCCATAGAAATTTCATTGATATATATGAAAAATGGGGGGAATCATCAATTGACAGATTACCATATCTATTGTAAGATTGCATAGTGGGAATGGTAAAAGGAGGTAGTTTGATGAAAAGTGTAAAATGGATAATCGGAGTTGTAATATCCATATCTATATTTCTTGTTATGCTGATAACAGCAGTAGATTGGACAGTATGTCATAATGAGGCATATTTTCAAACAGAATTTGAAAAATATAACGTGGAAGAGAACACAAAAGCAGATATGACAAGTTTAATGTATGTTGCGGATGAGATGATGAAATATCTGCTAGGAGAGAGGGACGACTTAATTTTACCAGTAACCATTCGGGGAGAAGTAACAGAATTTTTCAGTGAACAGGCAAAGGAACATATGGTGGATGTAAGAAATTTATTTTTGATGGCAATCACCATTCGCCGTGTTTGTTTAATTATGATTTTAGTAGGGTTATTATTCTTAATATTGACAAAACAGCAGTTTGGAAAGATTGTGTCAAAATGCTTTAATCTTACATCAGCTGTGGTAGCGGGGATTGGCATTGTACTTTCTGTGTTAGTTTCATTAAACTTTACTCATGCTTTTACTATATTCCATCAAATATTTTTTAGAAATGACCTGTGGCTGTTAGATAGTGAGGACACTTTAGTGAATTTAGTACCGGAAGGCTTCTTTATAGATACAGCTATTCGTATTGGTTTGATTTTTATAGGAATGTTTGTGGCATGTTTATCTTTAAGTATTCTTTATCGTGTGATGTTTGTAGCTAAAAAATTTGAAAAAAAGGAATCAGATGCTGAAACAGTAATAACAGGCTACAAGACAGAAAAAGAGGAATTTCTTATGACTCTTGAAGAGGGCAGTATGAATTGGGAGAACTTCCGTAAGGAGGAAGCAATTCGTGAAAAAGCATATAAGAGATTGCGCAGGGGAGCAAAGTATGATGAGCTTTATGATAAAGAGGAAGGGCTTGACAATTCAGAGGAAGAGCCGAATGTGAAAAAAGAGGAGCCCCAGGAAAAAGACAGCCCTGCAGACTCTGAGGAAGGTACAGAATTTGAAAAACTAACAACAAATTTTGAAGAGATTCAAGAGATAGAAGAAAGAGGAGAGAACGAAGGCATAGAAAGAACCGAAGTTATAGAAGAAACAGGGGAAACCGAAGATATAGAAAGAATTGAAGTTATAGAAGAAACAGGGGAAACCGAAGATATAGAAAGAACCGAAGCTATAGAAGAAATCCAGGAGATAGAAGAAATTCAAGAGCAGTGGGAGCCTCAGGAAGAATCAAATGAGGTTGCACAATTGCAAGAAGAAATGCAAGAGTCAGAACAACAATTAACAGAGCCGGCGGAAGAGATAGCAGAGGAGCAAGAAGCAATAGAGTTGACGGAAGAGATAGCAGAGGAGCAAGAATCAACAGAGCCGACGGAAGAGTTAGCAGAGGAGCAAGAATCAATAGAGTCGACGGAGGAGCTAGTAGAGGAACAGGAAGTAATAGAGCCGACGGAAGAGATAGCAGAGGAGCCGGAACCAACAGAGCCGACGGAGGAGCTAGCAGAGGAACAAGAAGTAATAGAGCCAGCAGAGGAGATAGAGCATAATATTTTAGAACAGGAGTATAGGGCAGAGAACAGCTTGGAGGAGGAAAAGATAGCAAAGGAGGAGCAAGAAGAAAACAATATAACAGAGAATAGAGTAGAGCAGGACTTGGCAGATGAGCCAGAGATTATCAATTTAGATGAACCGGAGTTAGAGATTATCCATGTTGATGACATGGAGGTGGTGGAGGACAGTCGCCTGGCAATTAAAGGAATAGAGTTAGAGAAGGCCAGGCTAGAGAGTGAGAGACTACACCGCCAATATGGCATTCCCTATGAGGAGATATCTCAGGAAGAGGAGAAATCTTTGCAGGAGAGAATGCAGCAATTGATGGACGAATACAATGTTATTCAGCCATAATGATAAATGAAGCTAAATTATAAAACAATTATAAATAAAATAATAATGAAAAAATAATGAAATAATAGTGAAATAATAAATATATGGAAAAGATTAAGTATATATAAAAGCACAATGGAGGTAGCTATGAGTAAAGTTAAAAGAGTCTATGTGGAGAAAAAAACACCTTACGCCGTAAAAGCAAAAGAGTTGCAGGAAGAAATCAGCAGTTACTTGGGAATTAGCACAGTAACAGGAGTTCGTGTGTTAGTAAGATATGATGTGGAGAATATTTCAGATGACACATATCAAAAGGCGTTGACAATTGTATTTTCAGAACCTCCTGTAGATGATTACTATGAGGAGGAATTTCCATATCAGGCAGAAAAAGACTATGTTTTTAGTGTAGAAGCTTTGCCGGGACAATTTGACCAGAGAGCTGATTCTGCGGTTCAATGTGTGAAATTTATTCAAGAGGATGAAGAACCTATTATTCATTCAGCTACTACCTATATAATAGAAGGAACACTGACAAAAGAAGAATTTGACAGTATTAAGAGCTTTTGTATTAATCCTGTGGACTCTAGGGAGACAGGCTTGCAAAAACCAGATACGTTGATGAGTGATTTTGAGGAGCCGGAGGATGTAAAGATTTTTGAAGGCTTTTGCGAATATAACCAGCAGCAGTTAAAGGAGTTATACGATTCCTTGAATTTGGCAATGACCTTCAAGGATTTTCTTCATATCCAGAATTATTTCAAGGGTGAGGAAAATAGAGAGCCCTCTATGACGGAAATCCGTGTGTTAGACACATACTGGTCTGACCATTGCCGCCATACAACATTTCAGACAGAATTAAAAGAAGTATCCTTTGATGAGGGCTTTTACCACAAGCCAATCACAGATACTTACAAACAATATATTTCTGACAGGAAAGAAATCTTTGGGGAAAGACAGGATAAATTTGTTTGTCTCATGGATTTGGCATTGATGGCAATGCGAAAGCTGAAAAAGGAAGGAAAGCTTGAGGATCAGGAGGAAAGTGATGAGATAAATGCGTGCAGTATTGTAGTTCCTGTGGAGGTGGACGGACAGACAGAGGAATGGCTTGTGAATTTTAAGAATGAAACTCACAATCATCCAACAGAGATTGAACCCTTTGGTGGTGCGGCAACCTGTCTTGGAGGAGCTATCCGTGACCCGCTGTCGGGGCGTACTTATGTATACCAGGCAATGCGAGTGACAGGAGCAGCAGACCCTACTAAATCAATGAAGGAAACATTAAAGGGCAAATTGCCTCAAAAGAAATTAGTTCGGGGTGCGGCAAATGGATATAGCTCCTACGGAAACCAGATAGGACTTGCTACAGGGCTTGTCAAGGAAATTTATCATCCAGATTATGTGGCAAAAAGAATGGAAATTGGAGCGGTAATGGGTGCAGCGCCAAGGCGGGCAGTGATTCGCGAAACATCAGACCCAGGAGATATTATTATATTGCTTGGTGGACGGACAGGCCGTGACGGCTGCGGAGGTGCTACCGGCTCCTCAAAGGTGCATACTGAGAGCTCTATTGAGCAGTGTGGTGCGGAGGTGCAAAAAGGAAACGCTCCAACAGAGAGAAAGCTGCAGAGATTATTCCGCAGGGAGGAAGTCAGCAAGCTAATCAAGAAATGTAATGATTTTGGTGCAGGTGGTGTGTCTGTGGCTATTGGTGAGTTGGCAGATGGACTGGATATTAACTTAGATATGGTGCCGAAAAAATATGCAGGTTTAGATGGAACAGAAATAGCCATTTCTGAATCTCAGGAGAGAATGGCTGTGGTCATTGACCCGAAGGATGTAGAACAATTCCTTCAATATGCAGGGGAAGAAAATTTAGAAGCGGTAGAGGTAGCGGTTGTAAAGGAAGATAAACGCCTTACTATGAATTGGAGAGGCAAGACCATTGTGGATATTTCCAGAGCGTTTTTGGATACAAACGGGGCACACCAGGAGACACGGGTGGAAGTAGATATGCCGAAGCAGGAGGAAAATTTCTTCCAGACAAAAGCAGTTGGGGATATAAAGGAGAAATGGTTAGAGACAATGTCAGACTTAAATGTCTGCTCCCAGAAGGGACTTGTGGAGATGTTTGACGGCTCCATAGGCGCAGGCTCCGTCTTTATGCCATTTGGTGGTAAATACCAGTTGACAGAGACCCAGGCTATGGTTGCCAAGCTTCCTGTCTTGAAAGGAAAATGTGATACTGTCACAATGATGAGTTATGGCTTTGATCCATATTTATCAAGCTGGAGCCCATATCATGGTGCGATCTATGCGGTATTGGAGTCAGTGGCAAAAATTGTGGCTAATGGTGGTGATTACAAAAAAATTCGTTTTACCTTTCAGGAATATTTCCGCAGAATGACGGAAAATCCAAGGCGTTGGAGCCAGCCCTTTGCAGCTTTGCTTGGTGCTTATGATGCCCAGCTTGGATTTGGCTTGCCGTCCATTGGCGGAAAAGACAGTATGTCCGGCACATTTAACGAAATTGATGTACCGCCTACGTTGGTCTCCTTTGCGGTAGATGTTGCAAAAGAAAAAGATATTATCACGCCGGAATTAAAGCAAAAAGGAAATAAATTAGTATACTTTACCATTGAAACAGACGAATATTCAAAACCAGTTTACGAGCAAGTGATGAAATTATATGAAAAAATTCATCAGGCTATAGAGGAAAAGAAAATTGTTTCAGCTTATACAGTAGACGGTAAAGGTCTGGCTGGGGCAGTGACAAAGATGGCATTGGGAAACAAGCTGGGCGTAATTTTTAATCATGCCTTAAACAAGGAACAAATGTTTATGCCAGGTTTTGGAAATATTGTAGCAGAAGTAAAAGCGGAGCAGGCAGAGGAATTGGCAGCTTCTATTCCAACAGCAACAGTGATTGGCGAAGTCAGCCTGGAGCCAGTGCTTGTCTTTGAAGATATGCAAATTGCGCTGGAGGATGCTTTGGCGGCATGGACAAAAACCCTAGAAAAAGTATTTCCCACAAAAGCATCAAAAAATAATGAGATATTGGATACTCCATTGTACAAAGCAGATAGTATATATATATGTAAGGAAAAGATTGCTAAGCCAACAGTGTTTATTCCAGTATTCCCAGGAACCAACTGTGAGTATGACAGTGCTAAGGCATTTGAGCGGGCGGGAGCTAATGTTATTACCAAGGTGTTTCGGAATTTAAGTCCGCAGGATATCAGGGATTCCGTAAAAATATTTGAGGAAAGTATTGGACAGGCACAAATTATTATGTTCCCGGGAGGCTTTAGTGCAGGAGATGAGCCAGATGGTTCTGCAAAATTCTTTGCCACAGCATTTCGAAATGAAAAGCTGAAGGAGTCGGTGGAAAAATTGCTGAACGAGAGGGATGGTCTGGCACTTGGTATCTGTAATGGATTCCAAGCGTTAATTAAGCTGGGACTTGTACCAAATGGAAAGATTACCGGTCAGGATGAAGCTGCTCCAACATTAACATACAACACAATTAACCGTCATATTTCTAAAATGGTGTACACCAAGGTGGTTACAGACAAATCTCCTTGGTTAGCCCAGGCAACGCTAGGAGCGACATATGTAAATCCAGCATCACACGGTGAAGGACGATTTGTGGCAAGCAAAGAATGGATTGATAAATTATTTGCCAATGGACAGGTAGCCACCCAGTATGTGGATGAGGCAGGCAATCCTACTATGGATGAGGAATGGAATGTCAACGGTTCTTACTATGCTATTGAAGGAATTACCAGTCCGGATGGAAGATGCTTAGGCAAGATGGCCCATTCCGAGAGAAGAGGAGAGAGTGTGGCTGTCAATATAACCGGAGAACAGGATATGAAAATCTTTGAGTCCGGCGTGGCATATTTTAAATAAGAAAGTGTAATAAAAAAGTATATAAATTACTATAATTGTTTAGTATTTAACAGTGCCTCCTTTATAATAGGATTGTAATATTTTATAAAGGGGGCATTTATTGTGTAATATAATTTGAAATAAAAAAATTGCAAAGGAGTAAGATTTTAAGATTTGTCGGCGCAAACAATTAGGGGTACACAAAATTATGACAAAAGAAAACTTGATACATTACTAAAAAATGTATGGCAAAAAAAGTCATTTTCCGACAGGTACAAGATATAGTGTTTCGTGAAAACTATCCAAACAAATTAAGCAAAACCCTTGTAAATGTGTTAAATATGTGAATAAAAAGACTTGACAGAAATTCTTTAGTGCGGTAATATGTGTTTATCCAATAAAATATCAAATAGGGGGCAAAGTATGTTTGTCGTATATATGTCCCGAAAAAACGGAGGTAATTTATTATGAAAAAGAAGCTTTTGGCAGTTGCTTTAGCAGCAACAATGGTAGTTTCCAGTGCTATTACAGCTTTAGCTGTAGATGTAAAGGACACTATTTCAGGCGATTTGACAGTAACTGATTTCTTTGGTGAGAAAACAGATGCTGTAGAATTAAAGTCTGGCGACAGTTACACATTTAAATTTAATAATAAGTGTAATGGTACTAACAATTACAACAACTATGTAATGGCTATTACAGGAGCAATTGGTGATGCATACACAGGAGCAGACCAAGAAGTGCTTATTATTCGTGCTGATAACTGGGGCTGGGGCGGAGGTATGTCCGACTTTGTTGCACCAGATCAGACAACAGGCAATCCGTTAGTATTTGAGACCAATGTAGGTGAAGATTGGGCATCATGGCTTGCAGCAGCACAGGCAGGATTTGACTGTACAGTTAAGATTTCCAGAGATGGCAACACATTAGCATATGAGGCACAGACAGGAGATTACACATTTAAGACAACAGCTACATCAGGTGTTGCTCTTCCAGATAGCTGCTATGTATTCTTTACTGGTGAGCAGTGTACTTTGACAGGCATCTCTACAACAAAAGAGGGCGCTGGTTCCATTCCACCTGCAGACAACAACGGAAGCACAGGCGGAGATGATGGAAGCACAGGCGGAGATGACGGAAGCACAGGCGGAGATGACGGAAGCACAGGTGGAGACACCAGCGGAAGCACAGGTGGAGACACCAG
>CAJTQG010000048.1 GCA_910578605.1 uncultured Lachnospiraceae bacterium
TTTCTATATCTTATATGACACTGTACAGCATAGTATGCCTCCAGCATAAAAAGACATAGTTAACAAATTACATAGAAATTTTTTTACTTACTATTAATGTAATTGATTAAGCCTTCTGCCTTTATAATTCTCTGCATAAACTCAGGAAATGCCTGTCCTTGAAACTGAGTTCCCTTTGTCTTATTATAAATCATGCCGCTGTCAAAATCAATTTCCACTTCGTCCCCAGCCTCAATTCCCTTTGCTGCCTGAGGACATTCAATAATAGGCAATCCGATATTGATGGCATTGCGGTAAAAAATACGGGCAAATGTTTCCGCTATCACGCAGCTCACACCAGATGCTTTAATGGAAATGGGCGCATGCTCCCTAGAGGAACCGCATCCAAAATTTTTGTCCGCCACAATAATATCCCCCGGCTGCACTTTCTTTGCAAAATCAATATCAATATCCTCCATACAATGCTTCGCCAATTCCGCCGGGTCAGGGGCATTCAAATATCTAGCCGGAATAATTACATCTGTATCTACATTATCTCCATATTTAAAAACTTTTCCCATTGCTTTCATAGTATTTGACCTCTTTTCTTTTCTATTATAATCAATCTTCCAGTCAGTTATTCCGCATAACGTGAACACAAACCATCACATAGCTAAAGCGCCAAACTGCCGCTGCTATACAACTTTACCAGTCCTCCACCATCGGGAGCTGTTACACTTCACATGGACAAGAAATCTTTCCCGTAATTGCACTTGCCGCTGCCACTGCTGGACTTGCCAGATATACTTCTGACTCTGGGTCACCCATACGCCCTACAAAATTACGGTTGGTAGTGGCAACTGCTCTCTCTCCCTTTGCCAAAATACCCATATGACCTCCCAGACATGGACCGCATGTTGGTGTGCTAACCGCTGCGCCTGCTTTGATAAATGTAGTTACTAATCCTTCCTCTATTGCTTGTAGATATATTTTTTGTGTGGCGGGAATTACAATCACTCTCACACCCTTTGCCACCTGTTTTCCCTCCATTATTTTTGCTGCAATTCTCAAATCCTCTATACGTCCATTGGTACAGGAGCCAATCACCACCTGATCAATTTTAATATCCCCCACCTCATCTATTGTTCTTGTGTTTTCCGGCAAATGGGGGAATGCCACCGTTGGTTTTAACTGACTTAAATCAATAGTGTATGTCTCATCATACTGTGCATCCTCGTCAGCCTCGTATATATGATATTCCTTTATGGAATGCTCCTTCATATAGGCAATGGCCTTGTCATCCACAGGAAAAATACCATTCTTTCCTCCTGCCTCAATTGCCATGTTTGTTATGGCAAAACGGTCATCCATGGATAAGTGGGCCACACCATCACCGGTGAATTCCATAGACTTGTACAGCGCACCGTCCACTCCTATCATACCAATAATATGGAGAATCACATCCTTGCCGCTCACCCACTCTCCTGGTTTTCCCTTTAAAATAAATCGAATAGCAGAAGGTACCTTAAACCATGCCTTGCCTGTTGCCATTCCTGCCGCCATATCTGTACTTCCCACACCTGTGGAAAATGCACCAAGTGCACCATATGTACAAGTATGAGAATCAGCGCCGATAACCACATCCCCTGCAACTACCAACCCTTTTTCTGGAAGCAGTGCATGTTCAATTCCCACCTCTCCTGTCTCAAAGAAATTAGTAATATCGTTGGCATATGCAAAATCCTTTGCACATTTACACAACTCTGCTGATTTAATATCTTTATTTGGTGTAAAGTGATCCAGAACAATGGCAATCTTGTCCTTATCAAACACCCCCTCTGTATTCATTTTTTTCATTTCTCCGATAGCAACAGGAGCTGTCACATCGTTTCCTAATACTAAATCCAACTCAGCCTCAATTAATTGCCCTGCCTTTACCTCATTTAATCCGGCATGAGCGGCTAAAATTTTCTGTGTCATTGTCATTCCCATGAAACTAGTCCTCCTTACCTTTTAAAAATATATCGCACCTATCATGTGCAACATTGAAAAATCTCCCGGAGACATCTCTCCGAGAGCTTTTCTTTATTTTTATTTTGATTTATTTTGTTATTTTAGCACACAAACATTGATTTTACAATCTTTATTTCATGTTTTGAAGGGAATATTTCTCCAACTGCTGATAATCTTTTAATTGATACCTGACAATTTCCTTTCCCGGCACAACTATAAAAAATTCATTGCGGATATAGATTCCTCGCATGTGATCTAAGTTCTCCTCATATAGTAGCAGCTGGTCCCTCTCCTCATAGCACTCATAAAACTTTTTCTTATAATTGGTGTAGGTAAGCTTCTTTTGAAAGCCCTTTGTCTTATTGTAGGAAAAAACAACATACTGTTCTGTTACCAAATCTTTCTCCTGGTCCTGGATAGATAAGGTAAAACCAATTATATTTTTTTCCGGCATTATACATACAGATTTGTAGTAATCAGCCGCTGTTGTCTGTGTGTAATCCCCCTTTCTAATTACTTTCTTTGACACCTCCTTGACTTTGGATGGATCAGATATATCAAACATGGACAGCTTCACATACTCATCCTCCTCGCCAATGCCTAACAACAAGTTGTCTGACCACAAATGCAGATATTCTGAAAAGCCTGGTATTTTTAATTTGCCTATCACTTTAGGATTCCATGGGTCGGACACATCTACAGAAAACAGTGGGTCCACCTGCTCAAAAGTAACAAAATATGCCATATCCTTCACGTATCGCACCCCATACAGGTCTTCTCCCTCTGCCAGCTTTTTTACACTTCCTGTCACCTTCAGCTTATTATTTAAGATGTATAAATTGGTATATGTTCTATACTCCTCCTTAAATTCCTCCACATGAGTTACTACTCTTAAATAACCATTGCTCTCATTGGCAGCAAAGCTGTTATCCACGCTGCCCTTCACACCTGTAGATGCCTTAAAATGCATCGTTCCGTCTTGATACAAAAATTTTATAATTCTTGTGCTGTTTCCATTTTCCTCTCTCCAGTCTTCTTTCATCAAATACATAGCATTGGGACTGACATAGATTTGACTGACCTGACCTAATATAGCTTTCTTAACCAAGCAATTTTCAGGCTCCCCTAAATCCCACGCAGAAACCACATAAAAGCTGCTGTTTGCATCATTATCTTCCAGTATATAAGTGTTGCTTGGCGTGATTTTTTTGCCGTCAACTTTGGGAATAGACTCTTCATTTGCCTTAATGTTTTCCTTTTTTAAAGCATCATTATATTGTACACTGCTGAAGAAATCCGTAAATACATATAAAATTCCATCACTGATACGGGATGTATTATAAAAACCATCTTGTTTTTTGGAAGAAATTTTTTCTATTTCATTTTTATCAGAAATATCATAAACATCTATTCTAGTCATCTCTGTTCTTTTGATTTCTACCATTGCCTCACTGGTATTATCTTCAAAAATTGCATTATAAATTTTTTTAAAGTTGTTGTCAGTATCTAAATTATGATACAGATTGCTTATAATAACCATCCTGTCATTCTGGACATACATTTCCATTACTTTTAATGCCCACTGTTTTTTTTCTGATTTTATAACCTCATCATACACATAAGATAAATTTTTTTCACCAACCTTTGTGATTTCTAACTGATTGGAACCCTTATTCAATGTATAAATATATTTTCCATCTGTCTTTACAATATCTGCTTCATCAATCTGTTCATCCACTGTATTTGTTTTGGAATAATCAAACTCCTCTGGTTCTGACAGTTCCCCTTGATCCACCCCTATAGAAGTATTAATGTCGCCGACATAATTGTTGCTGTTTGAATCCGATTCATCATTGTTGGTTCCAGAAACAAGATTTTCTTCAAAATCCTTTCCAACTAAGTCGTCCCTTTCATAATAGGAATTGCGGTATGCCTTTGTCAATATTTTAAAAATATCACTGTAATCCGATGCAAGACGAACATCCTCCTGACCTGACAGCTCATCTTGAACTTTCTGTGTTTCCTTCTCCTTATCACCTTTACTTTCATCCTCCGTGACTGTTTCCTGTATATTTTCTTTTTTATTCTCCTCTGTTGTACTGTTAGTGCCGGTCTGAGAGTTTGAAGTGCTTTGCTGTGTCACTGTCTCCGATTCTTTTTTTGTGTTCTTGTCTGAAGCTTCCACTCCATTTTTCTGCACAGGTTTATCTTTCTCCTGTATAGCCTCCTGGCTTACTGTTTTGTAGGCACCCTCATGATAACTCTGTTGATAGGAATACACTCCGATTCCCAAAAACAGACAAGCAGCCATTCCACAAAATGCTCTTTTTATTATTTTTTGTCTTGTTTTTTTCTTCTCCAAAATAAGACGATTTTCTAAAGCATTCATCATATTATCTGGCATTATAGAATCTGGAATTTCTATATCCTTTAAGTCTTCTCTCAATTTATTCATCACCCTATTCATCTGCTCTTTTGACAGTTCCTCCTCTAGCTCCAAAAGATTGTCGTTTTTCATTCCCATACCTAAATCTATGCCTTCTTCCTCAGGCTTTCCTGTTTCATACTCTTTCCTTTTATTTTCTTCCCTTTTAATCTCTTTCCATTCATTTTCTTTTCTTTCATTCTCTTTTCTTTTATTCTCTATACTCATACACACACCTCCATTTTCTTATGCATTTTTCCCAATGCTTTACTTAACTTAGAACGGACTGTACCTGAAGGCATATCAAGCATCTCGCCAATCTCATGACTTTTATATCCTCCAAACACTGCCATGGAAATAATATATCTCTCTTCCTCCTCTAAGCTGCAATATGCCTGTTTTAAGTCTTGTCTTTTTTCTAAATCCAGTTCCTGTGGTACCGACAATTCTAAATTTTCATCCCATTCCACAGTATTCTTCTGATACGACGCTAATTTCTTTTTACATTTATTGCCTAATATTTTAAATAACCAGCGGCGAAACGCTCCGTCATCTCTTAGACTTTTCAAACTTCGATATACATCAAAAACGGTATCACTTACAACATCCTCCGCATCCTCCCTATTTTTCAACACATAGAACGCATAACAATACATTTCCTTGTATACTGCCTCATAGAGCTTTGAGAATGCCTGTTTGTCTCCCATTTTTGCCTGTTTAACAAGCTCTGACATACTATCATCCAATTGTTTTTCCACATTACCCAGCCTCCTTGTTCCCTTTTCTTTTTGATTGATTTTCAATCCTTCCTTTCATTGTATTCTATATTGGTTTCTTTTACTGATAATTACTCATATATCAATCCTGTTCACTGCTCTCATATAATAGTGTCAAAAAACTGGAAAACTGTTGCAATTATTTTTAAAATATGTTATAAAATTAAACAGTGTCTAGAATGAAAGGAATTTTGCTATTAAATTCCTTTCTATTTGAATTTGGAGATGTATCGAAGTGGTCATAACGAGAACGACTCGAAATCGTTTTGCCTTCACGGGCACATGGGTTCGAATCCCATCATCTCCGCTGCGTAAATATTTTTTTATACAAAATGGATAGGCAGATGCACTGAATTATTTCGCGCATCTGCCCTATTTATTGAATCGTCTTATTCATTATGTCTGTCTCATTTATTTCCTATCTTGGTTCCATATCAATGTAACCTTATAATCTAGCTTCTTTTTTTCTTTTAATGGATTATTCTCCGTCGGCACACCGGCTCCCGTAATATAATAATCCTTCTTCACCTCTCCCGGCGAAATATCCTCCGTCACCTTCAGCTTCATTCTAGCACCCTCTGATGCTGCAAATTCATCCAGCATACGCACTATTCTGTCAATATCCTGCTGCAGTGCCTTCTGTCTTGCTTCCTCTATTTGTCTTTCTTTTCGCTTGTCTTGCTTTTTCTCATCCGACATCACTACCATCCCCCATCTCTCAGAAATTATAAAAATATACAAACAGAATGAAATGTTCTGCATACACTTAATTGCAGTCTCCCTTGTTTGCCTCCTCCAACACATCGAAGGCTTCCCCCTTCGCCCAAACGCTTCCCACATCACATCTGCCATGATGATAAACCTTTGCCGTCTCACCAGGGGCCACATCCTCCGTCACTTTCAAATTCAACCTTCCCTCCCCCGAACTGGCAAAGCCGTCCAACATTTTCACTAAATTATCAATATCTGTCTCATTTACGGCTTGATTGTTATTTTGATTATCACTCATATTATCCTGTATCCTTTCTTTATATATTTACTTCATAACTGTTATTGTCCCGTTTACTGGCACACCTTTTACTTTTCCTGCTTTTTCTTAGTTTCTCTTTTCTTTCTCTCCTACCCTCCCCATGAATTGTAACATGTAATGCCAAGATGCGCAAGATTATTCTATTCCTCCTATCTGCACACACACCCCATCCCCATCTGTCGTCCTAATCCACACACTCCTATTGCCTGCCTGCATTAGTGCTTTCAGGCTATCTCCATACTTTCATAAAAAATAAAATACTTTTCCTTTTGGTATAAATGGTAATTTATTCCCCTTAGGCAGCAAAAAAGCATGTTGGTGGGTAACTCGGAGATTTTCTTCAATATAACCATCGGTAATAATCAATATAGGACCGTCGGCAGGGAAATCGAAAGCCTTTTCTAAAAGAGAAACCCCTGGCTGCAGAATAGTTCCTCCGCCCCCTGTCACCTTCACTCTTCCGGCAATATCATCCGGAGCCATATATCCAGCATCATAAGCCGTTGCATCACAAAACACTACTCTCACAAAAAGAACATCCTTAGAAATCCCATAGCTTGCTATGGCGCCAAGTGCAAGTCCGATTTGCCTAAAGGACATGGAACCGGAGGTGTCCACCACCACACCAAATGTCCTGTTTTGTATATTTTGCTGCTGCACAATATATCTTGGTCTTGGAATATCTGGGGTAGCCCCCTGCCTGCGGCTTGGTCTGGCATAAGAGCGATGCTTCTCTAACGGCGGAAATTGATAGTCAAACCATTTTCCCAATTCCACCTCCCAAGGAATAGGGGGCATAGACAACGCCCGTATCTCTGCCACAAGACCTGCCGGAAGAAATCCCCTTGCATTGGAGCTGTAAAAATCATAACCTTCCCGCAGAGCATTTTTAAAAAATTCATCCAAGGATACTCCCTTATGTCCTGCTTCCTTCCCTAATCCCCCAAAGCTAGGACCACGGTCGGACATAATATCTCCATGTCCGAAGCCCCGAAAGGTAGCATGCTTTTTAAACTTGCGCATTTCCTTGACAATTTTGTCATAGACGGCTTCCGCAGACAATCCATGCAGCTCCTCATCATACAGCAATCCCTCGTCTGGTATGGCGCCTACCTTCATATCTAACAGCCAGTCATTGATAACATAATCACAGGCTACATTCCACAAATATTTGTCCCGTCCAAGGCAGCGCTTGTGATGTAAAAGTCCTGCATGCAAAAATTCGTGAGCAAGTACAAACTTCCATTCCTCAGTGCTTAAATTGGTAGTAGGGTTGGCATAGATTTCTCCTATGGAGGCATCCACCGCAGCAATATGTATCTCATCTCTTTGGCAAATCTCATAATCCTCTATAATTTTAAAGGAAGCGGCTATTCCTCCAAGAAGAGGATAATTTGTCAAAAACCATCTGGCGGCCCTCATCACCGAGGTATCTCTTGCCATTGGATCAATGGGATTGTGTCCGCCTGCTGTATTGACTGCATTTGTGACGGAATGGGCAATGGAGAGGGCAAAATTTGCAGAAAATTTATTGGAGGTATTAGGTTTATAGACAATGGGATGATCCAGCCCAATCATATCCATCAGCATAGGCGAGTTAGTTCCGTACTCCTGTTTTTTGCCTGTATCCCCCAGATACAGCAAATGCTTGTAAATCTTTTTTTCATCATCTAATTTTATAGAGTAGTGCTGTGCAGGATCATCATACATTGATTCACAAAACTTAATGTCTCTAAGAAACCTTGTAATATAAATGTCACAGGCCTTATTCCACACCTCTTTGTGAAAGCTTCCATCCTCATCATAGGGAATACTGTCATTGTCAAAATGTTTAAATGCCAGATGGAGCAGGCAATGGGCAAGGACATATGCCCACTCTTTTGGATTTAACTTAGCCGAAGTATTAATGTGGACATCCCCTGATTTATCTACAGTGGCAGCGCTTCCTTTTTCGTATGTATTTTTCCCTCTCATATAAACATCACCGTCTAAATGTCTTAAAAGAGGATGATTTTCTAGTATACTGTACCCCTGTTTAAATATTTTCTCACATTGTGGTTCATCTTTCTCCCTCATATAATATTTTTTATGTAAATAAGGCATATCTCGCCTCCTTACTTCTGCGCAACCAATCGAGGCAGGTCGCGGATAATTTCCACCATAAACCAGTCGGGAAGCACCTCTCCCTCCTCCGCAGAGACGGTCATCTGCGCAATCTCAAAATTGATCGTTGACAATTCCTTAATCATAGCCTTCGCCCTGTACACAAAGGAAAGCTTATCTCCCCCCATCTCCTGCTTGCTCTTCGGAAGCTCCTGCAATAATTTTGCCCGAAAGGACTGGGCAAGAAAATACAGCACATCTCTGTCCTTAGGGTCTGACGGCCACTTTGCCTCCTTAGCAATAATATCCTCTAACATATGCTTATTCTTTATATTTTTGGTAAAGGCAAGAAACATTCCTGCATGAGCCGGTGTAAGGCAGGCATAGGAAATCATCTGGAGAGTCTGCACATTTACCTCTCTTCTGCCAGCGCCGTATTCCCTCAAAGCATCACTTAACATATGCCAGGAACGAGGCGTAGAAAAGGGTTCCTCCGTCTTTGGCGGCTCCGAAAATAAATGGTCTGGTCTTTGTATTAAATAATCAATTACCCATGGGTGAATATTCTCACTCTGTGCCCACTTAATCCACTGCCTTGTATCCGCACGCATTTGAACATGAAACATTCTGTTAATCAAGGCGGAGGACATAGTTTTCACAATAGCGCTGTCCTGGGCTCTATTTCCCGCCCCGATAATAATACTATCCTTTGGCAGATGATACTCACCGATTCTCCTCTCATGAATCAGACTGTAAAACGCCTTCTGTACCTCCTGAGAACAAGCATTCAGTTCATCTAGAAAAAGCACATAGGGCTCTTTTCTGGCAATCATTTTTGGGGGAAGAAATACGGAGGTATCTCCTTTAATTTGAGGAATACCAATAATATCTTCCGGAGCAAGCTGACTTCCAAGCAAAGAAACACAGGGAAGCTCCACTTCCCTGGCAAACTGCTCCACTAAAGCTGATTTCCCGATGCCGGGGGCACCCCAGATAAATACTGGACGAACCGGCGCAACATTCAGCAATATCTCTAACAAATCCTCCTGTGTGACTGTAATTGGTAAATTCATAATCTGCTTCCTTCCATTCCTGTTAATCTATCGTTGATTAACTGCTGCTCAAACTCTCTTCAAAATACACTATGTCGTCTTTCCCACTAGTTATCCCCCTTATCCTTATATTGCCCCAACTTTTTTATTCTTCAAAAATGCTTGTATATTACTGTTGCACTATGTATAAAAGACAATATACAAAAAATAAAACGAGCAATATGGCAAAGGACCATTTACCCAGCTTTGGCACATTACTTGTTATATTTTTATGATATAATTTTTGCTGCTTCATTTCTGCCTTATTAAAAAACAGACAATAATCCCTTTTCTTAAAATCTGCAGCTCCACTTTTTTTAGCGTAAAAATCAACAATCACCTTGTCTATTTCCTCTATTTTTTCTGGTATGTCCTGTTCTAATATAATAATCTGTCTGGATATTTTTTCTGATAGCATTTCTGCTTTTCTGAATTGCCGTCCTCTGTAAACAGAGCATGCACAGGATAAAATTAAAATGAGAGCAAATAAAACAAGCATCACAGTACATGCAACATAAACTGTATACTCCTTTATAGAACCATATTGGTGTGCATATTTACATTTGACTATCCACTGATAGAATGAAAAAAAACTAACAAAGAGCAATATTGTGCTATATGTAATAAATCTATGTATCCCTTTTATTTGTGTTCTAATACTGTTCCCATCCGGCAGTTTTTGCTGCAATAGCTCCTCTTTACATCTTTCCACTGCACTGCAAAAATTTTTTTTCTTAATTTTCCATGAATAAATGCTGTTGTCTATTATTGCCTCCTCATAATAACAGGCAAAACTCATAGATACAGGCTCATTATAAACAACAATAAAATAATCTCCAAAATTCTTTGCCGTTATTTCATTTTCTTTTATTTTTTCATCTGTCTGATATTTTTCATTCCCTTTTGCCTTTGCAGCTTCGCAGTGCATTACAAGGGTTGCTTTAAATGGATCATTTTGAAAATGATAAACCATCTGTCTATAGATTTGACGAATTTTTTTATAATTTTCCTGGGGCAAATACATCATTTGTCTTAAAATATCAAGCTCCTCACTACTTTGTTCCCAATGATATCTATTTTGGTGATTTAAAAACCAACGAATATGATCTAAATGCTGTATAGCCTCAGCTATACTATCGTCCCTATTTGTCACATAAGGGATAAATAGCTTGTCTCTATGTTCACGCTCTAAAGAAAAATCTCCCCCAAACAGCTTTCCAAAAGCTTTTATAATAACAAGAGCACTTTCCTCCGGTACATTTTTGTTCTTCAATTGTTCTGCCGCTTCCTGTGCTCTTAGCTTGCTGTTAATTTGATTATCTATAAAAGCCTGGGGAATACCAAGCTCATAGGCAACAGCCAAATAATGTGCTTCCTTTTTCCTCTTGGGCGCTAAATCCAATACACAGCCAATGGCTCGCCTTGGCTCTTTAAAAATTTCAATTCCATATAATTCCACTATTTTTTCATACACATGGAGAATATCCTTCTCATCCCCCGACATAACTGTCTCTTCTATCATTTAATACCCACCGCCGGTTACATCGAAATTATCTGCACCCTTTGTATCTGCAGAACTGCCGCACCACCTGCAGGTGGTAATTTCCTCTCCATAATAACAATTGATTTTTTTACATTTTCCGCAGACAAAAAACTCCTTTGAGCCACAAAAAGGACAGCCAGGATACTCATCCGTCACATTTAATTTTCCTTGAATCTGTACTTTGTCAAACCCTTCCTGTAAAGCAGTCTCCTCCTGAATAGGAAATGCCCACGTTCTAACCCAGTCCCCGTTGTGTTCCTGAACCCGCATACCAAATAAATGCTTTTTATCTTTGCATCTGGATAGTATTACATTTGCCTTCACACGCATATTCCTTCTCCTCCCTATGGATTCTTTCTCTTTTTCTCTTGCTTTTTCATCTTGTCTTTTTTATTTTGTTGTTCCTGATTGTGCCTGCGCTGTCTATTTTGCTTTTTTATTTGGATATACTCCTCTAAAGCTGCTTTTTGCTTTTCTAAAACATCCTCATCAAAAATCAATGCGATGGAAATATCATCACCGCTTCCGTCGCACGTTCGCTTGTTCAAATTTTTATTCAGGCTTTGGCTGCAGTTGTCCATATTCGTCAACATGGAGGTAATCAACACATGATACTCCTTGAAATCCTCCTCATTGCCGAAGGACTTAATCAAACCATCTGTAGATACGCTCATAGATAAGGGGCTTCCTTCCCTGTAAAAAGAACGAAAGGCGTCTATGGCATTTTTAGAACAGATAGAAGAACAGTAATTGGCATAGCTTCGCTCATCCTCTATAGGTATATCCACACTCCCATCCTGCTCCACTACTACAAAGCCCCCATCTCCAACAAGCATTCCATAATAAAAATCCCGGGCTATAACTGCAATCAACACAGTGCTGCCATACATTGTATACAGGTCTCCCTCTATTGCACTGTCCTCCCTTAGAATCGTTTCTTCCTTCTTAGTCAAGGGATGCTCCTTATGGTATGCCTCAACAGCCAACGACCATCTAGTTAAGAACTGCTCCTGCATTCTCTCTATTATATATTGCCAATGTCTGCTTATCTCCTTAGAAAAGCCTTCAAAATCCTTCATAAAGGAAGATATTGTATCTATGGCAGACTGCACAGCTAATTTTGAGCCAACATCACTGCGAACATATTTTTCTCCCCCGTGACCATCCGCCACAACAGCCGCCCCATAATTTTTATCAATATAAAAATCTGCTGCATCCTGACAAATCTTATTTTTGGCTATATGATCTGCGCCATGCACTACACATTTTATTCCTTGAAACATGCACCTCTCCTTACCAGCCTGCGTCAAAAACTATGTCAGAGCCATCACTGACAAGCATTATATCTGTTTTCATTTCTGAGATGGCCTTTTTCATCTGCTCCTGCTTTAAGTACTCTACATCCTCCTCCTCAATTTCTTTATCAAATTCTACAATAGGCATACTGCTGCTCCCAATTTGAGAGGAGGTAACTGATATAGCTTTTACTAAGGACAACAATGATTTTACGTTGCATGCCTCCACAACAAACTCACTGTCACCTGTAAATTCCTCCAACACCCCTTTATCCACTCCGCTTCCTATGGCCAAAGCAATTTTTATCCCATGTTTAAACCATTTATTCTGCCAAATGGTTTCAATTCCCTTTTTATAGTTATCCGTTGGATAACCATCTGTGACAAGGAAAATAACTGGGGCATAGGACAGGGTAGGGGACTGGAGAAATGCTCCCCTAGACATTTTTTCATTTAATTCCAGCAATGCCGCTCCTAAGTCCGTCACTCCCTCCGCCTGAAGAAGAGGCCAGCTTTGATATTCCTCCAAAATAACCGGCTCTGGAGTACACCACTCAAATCCTGAACTGAAGGCAAGCACTGCAATTTTAATTTCCGTGTTGGAGCCCCCCACTCCGATTAACTCCGGCAGTACTTCTCTCATAGCTTGATTCATGGCATTGATTTTTTCCCCTCTCATGCTGGTGGAAACATCAATGACAAAAAATAAAACCATACTTTTTTTTGCCGGCACCATAGCATTTAAAGGATCATCCTCCTCCACTTCCTCATAATACGCTTCCTCGCTGATATCCGAAAACTCAAGTTCCATTGTCTCCTCTATCTTTTTCTCTACCTTTTCCTCCATTGTTTCCTCCGTTTTAAATTCATCACATATTTTTCTATTTTATAATACTAATCACTTACAGCCCTTATCCCCTTCCTTCTATACAGGAATAGCCAAAGCAGCAAATGTCTTCCATGATAGGCGGTGAAGTATTCATTGTCCGTCACTAAAGCTTTGCCTAATGGTCATAAATAATATTGAGCAATATTTTTTCCACTGCCAAAGCATCCATATTTGTCATATCAAAAATACGTTCCTTGCTGCCCGTAAAATCCACCAACACATTTTGGTCGAATATCTCTCCTGGATTAACTGCATACCTTCTGGCCTTCTGATATAAAGACGATGTCTTCAACTGTTCCATTCCTTCCTCATAGTGGTCAGTTGCCATACCATCAGAAAATAACAATATTGTTATCTCTTCAATATTGTCTCCATTCATGTATTGTTCAAATTGGTCTAACCTGTCCCTGAACTTAGAAAATGCCCGCCCCAGATTAGAAACAGAGCCGGCGTCTAACTTTCTCCATCCGGCAAATTCTTGAATTGCCACAGGAGCTTCATTGAGCCAATATAAATCTGTGTCTATTTTTCCTACCAGTATTTTTATTTGATTGTTATCATTATCACAAGATATTTCCTCCATCATATTTTTGATGGAACCCAAAATTCTTCCCTCCATACTGCCAGAGCAATCAATTAAACAGATTAACAAATGACACAGCTGACTGCTAGAGAAGGAACTCTCCCTGTTCAAAATTTTTTCCACATAAAAATCCTCATTTCTGAGCGACCTGTTTAGAAGAGTTGATAAGAAAGCTGGGAATATAAATTCTCATCTGCCATCAAAGCTATTTGTTTTCGCTCAGAAACAAATAGCCGTAAAACAGCCCTACTTCTGCTCTCCCTGAATTTTCCACTGCTGTCCGTCAGGCAGCATTATTTTCAATCCCTGCCATATAGGAATGCCTCCCCCAGGTTCAATGGACTTTTCCATATTGTCTGGATATATGCCAACCCATGTCTCATTGCTTATATTTTTAATGCCAAACAATCCCTTCTGCTTTGTATTCTCAACTACCATACCTATACTCTCCCCATTATCAGACTCCTTGGGATAGAATTGATTTCTTTTGATAACCGTGTCTGTCGTTAAATAAATTTCATCGTCCCCGTTAGAAAATATATAATATATTTTTTTACACTTGGGGCAGCACCAATGTCCTTCTAAATTCTTTTCAAATTTAACAATAAAATGCTTGTATCCGCACTGACACTCTATATAGCTAGTTTTTAATTGATTTATAATTTTTTTCCACTCATATGGTGTTAATCTCTTTTCCGGATGCTTCTTTCCCTCCACAAAAGTCTTAGTAAAAGCATCTTGCAGCACAGACGGAAACATCCCCCAATATTTTAACAAACTGTCCTGCACACCTCTGATTGGTCTGTTTTCCTGGCTCTCATCACTCATATTAAATATGCCCTGCTCCGCCATCCAACTGTACTCCTCATTCGGATTTAAAAAGGACTGCATGGCAGAGGCAATTCCTTTGTAAGGCCCATCATTGTGATAAAAAAATTCATATAAAAGAACTGCAAGGCTCCAATTCTGTCCATCTCTCGTATAGTGCATACTTTTATTTTGTATTACCTCCGGCGCTGTCAATTCACTATAGTTCTCTTCTTCTAGCTCATCATTCACATCCATAAAATTCAGTGTATCACGCAAGTTGATGTGACCTGTCAGTGGGTGAAACCATATGGCCTGCTTGGGATTTCCACCGTAAACTAGATTATTTTTATCCATGTAATCATATAAATCAACAATGGACCACGCTGCGTTCAGCATTGCCTTCATTGTTGCAAACCGAATCGTAACCTTTTGCTGCTCTTTGTAATACTGATGCTCCTTTATGTACTCCTCAAAGCGATGGTAGTCCTCCGTTTTATTCTTTTGCTCATCCATTACGATAAAATACGTCCTCCTATACCATTGCCAAAATCAATAAGCAGCCCTTTCCATATGGGAACTCCATATTCCGGCTTCACCTCATGTATTTCATTGTCCGGAAACTTGGCCTTCCATACCTTATCTGACAAATTTTTGATGCCGAACATACCCTTGTGTTCTTTATTTTCAATGACCTCTCCCGTCACCGTCTCATAGTCCTCCTCATCCTCCGTATAACAGCGATACAGCTTTAACCCTGGATATAATGGGGCTGTCATATCTTTCATCTGCAATGTATATATTTTGCTTCCGCATCTGCTGCAAGTACAAATAAAATGCTCCTCATGCTTAAAAGCAGTTGTGTAAGCAACTTTGCCGCAAGTACAATGGACAATGTCCGAGCGAAGACGAATTAATAAATTCTGCCATGTTTTTTCAATAATTCTCTCATTTGGATTTTTCAAACCTGCCGTAAAAGATTTCACGAAAGCTTCCTTTATGTAAGGAGGATAAAGCTTCCACAATTTAATGGCATTGTCATGAACTCCTAGTACCGGACAATTGCTGGCATCATTGGGATCAAAAATAAATAAGGATTCTTTTCCGTAATGCTTTAAATCATTTGCCTCCGTCAGCACTACACTCTGAAGCACCTTTTTCCCTTCTAGGGGATCAGAGCGCATAAATAACCGAAACAATACATTGGCAAGAGAATATCTGTCCGTGAGCACATCCGGTTTTGCTACTCCTCTCACAATCTCCGGCGCCATAAATCCTGGATAACCGCCAATTCCAAAGTTTTCTCCGTCAGGGGCGACATTATCACAATCGCATATTAACACATCTCCGCTTTGGGGATTCACAAAAAATCCGCTTAAGTTTAAGTCCTGGTAACTTTTTCCTACTAAATGCAGCACCCTGAATGCCTTGACAATATTGATGGCAGCTGTCACCTGGGCATCTAGACTGGCAAATTTATATTCTACCTGTATTGCTTTTTGACCTTTCACCTTTGGCTTTTTCCACTCAAAACGGCCATATATTTTTTCTAATTCCACATACCCTGCAGGGGCTAAATCCATTAAATATCCAAATGTTTTATATTTTCCCTTTACACTCACATATTCTGTTAAATGCTTTGGCCACAAAAATTTATCACTGTTCTCCGGCGCTCCATCTTTTATGTTAACTGATAAATTATTTCTAAATGCATGGGGATGTTTAATTTTCTCATAAAAATACCATTTTAATGCCCATTTTTTTCCCTGATAATGCACTTTATATACTGCACCCTGACCGCCGCTTCCTATTTTTTCTTCCACTACAGCAAAACTCCCATCTCTCATAGGAATTTTATCTCCCGCCGCCAGTTCATATCTATCCTCTAACATGCCTGAATCTATTTCCTTTCCTGTTTTTGTGGACGTTTACCAGCCGGCATCAAAGTCTACTTGGTCTTGGGACTTGTCCACCTCACCCATAATATCCTTCTTCACCGCTTCCACTAGCTGTTCTTCCTTGCCCCCTGCTACATCCTCCTCTGTCAGTTCCTTTCCCTCATCCGTGAGTGTCATACTTTGACTTCCTATTTTTGAGGAGGTAATCACAAGAAACTCTATCAATTCTCTCAATTCCTTTGCACCGTGGGCGCGAATGGCCAGCTCATCCCTGCCGGTAAATTCCCTGAGCACATCCATATTGGGGTTCGAACCAATTCCTACAGCTATTTTTAAACCGTATTTGTACCAGCTATTCTGCTTTAATAAATTTAAACCTTCCTGCCAATCATCACTGGGAACACCGTCAGACATTAAAAATATAACCGGCGCATAGGAGAGGGATGGCTTATTCATAAATTCCTTTCGGGATAATTTATGATTCAACTCCTTAAACGCTGCACCCATAACCGTTGTCCCCCCTGCAGGCTGTCTAGGCCATATTTGATAGTCCTTCACCGGAACAGGCCCCTCCTTTGTAATCCAAGTTACGGTGGTGGCATACCGCAATGCCGCAATACTGATATCCGCATTGTTTCCCCCCACCTCCACTAGCTCCGGCAATAATTCCTCCATGGTTCCGTTCACAGTACCAATTTTAGTACCCTTCATACTGCCAGATGTATCTATGAGAAAGAAAATTGTCATACTTTTTTTGGATGGCTCTAGGCAATCCAAAAAATCCTCTTCATCTATATTTTCATTTTCTAGTCCAGGCGCTTCTTCCTTTTTCCATTCCTCCGGGTTCCACATGACATCGGAATCAGAAAATTCAAAGCCCTCCAGCATATCTGTCATCTTCAAGTCCTCCTTGCAAAATGTTTTGTCATGGGTATGGATACTATAGTTTATGATACTACACATATATTTTTTTTGCAATACACTAACCCTCTTATGCCCGCCTTCTCTTACACAAAAGACCTGCTGCTAGCAGAACAAAACCATATATTAACAATACCCCTATGGAACTGGTGATTTCCCCTAGATACCCACTGCTATGGCTAGCCTGGACTTTTTCCAGTCCTATCATATACCAGTAGGTGGGCAGTAAATGAGCTGCCCTTATTACCTTGTCTCCCATAAATTCCATAGGAACAAATATCCCTCCAAGAAAACTCATTCCCAACCCTAGTATATTACTCATCATTGTTAAGCTGTTGTTCGTCTTTAAGAAGCTGCTTAATAGGAAAGTAAGGGAAACACTGACAAACAGAAACAAACCAGCCAATATCAAATAACCAGCTGCATGCTCCCATGTTCCCTGAAATAATAGGCGGCCTAGAAGAACAAACAGAATGTAGAGGCCCACGCCAACTACAAGCATTGCTGCAAATATGTTCATACTTCTTTTGGATGAGGACTCAGGGCTGCAGGTTAACCGTTCAGACAAGTCCTTGCGCCCAAAGCATACAAGAACAGGGCCAATTCCTGTTATCGTCACACAAACAAAAATATAGGCCAAATACTGAAAAAAATAAAAATAATCCGGCTTTTGGGATGTATCTCTTCCCGCCAATTCAACCTGTGCTTCTATTTTAACATTTTCCCTCGCCTTCTCTAAAGCCTCCTGTGCTTTCTCCCCCTGCTGGAGGTAAAAAGAATAGGCCCCCACAAATTCTTCCACCTGCATTTTTAGGAAAGAATCTGCCATACTGTCTGGGGATGTGTAAGTCACAAGCTCTCCCTCCCCCTTTCCTGCCAACAGATTTTCTCCAAACCTTTCAGGAATGACAATAATAAATTCCACATCCCCATTAAACAGCGCATCCGTCATTTTATCCTTCTTAGAGGAAAGGGCACACACCTTCTGGGTTTCGGACAAATAATCTACCAACGCCTGACTAATCTGGGATTTATCTTCATCAGAAATCCCAACAGCTGCCTTGGAAACCTCAAAATTCCCCATATCATTGTCGGAGGCAGTAAAAAATATACAGAGGGCTAAAAAAATACCAACATAAAGCATTACCGTTCCTATATTTTTTTTCATAACTAGAAAAAACACTCTAAATGTGGTCATATCTGCACCCCCTTAACACAATGTAGCTGCCGGCACACAACAAACCAGCCATCAAAAATAAAGCCAATATATTTTGAACAAATCTTTCATAGTCACTAAATACATTTAAGGCATACAGACATTCCGTAATTCTCGTTGCCGGATTAATACGGTTTAGAAACGGTGCCTTTTCCTCTATCAATGCCTTCATGCCGGATATCATCAGTCCGCTGGCAAAACAGCACAGCATGGAAATGCCAAGATTAACTCCAACCTTCACACCCTCTCCCCCTTTTACAATAGTTCCGAAGAAAAAACCACCAGCCACTCCTACCAATGCTCCTGCCAGACAGGTGAGCAGCATCAGAAGAATATTTCCTCCTATCTCCAATCTTAAAATCCCGCACAAGTACACAAGCAAAAGAACCAACGCCATAAACTGCACTGTTACAGTTGCCAGAAAGTCCGCCAAAATTCCTTTCATTTTATGGATAGGCGCTGCGCTTCTCCTAGCACCCAGAGCAGAATTATCTGCCTGAAGCTGCATCACCGACTGGACACCCCCAAAACATCCATACAGGCATGTCATGGCAATTAACGCATAGAAATATTGCGCCATCTGACTTATGGTCCCATGGCTTAGGGTTCCTGTTTTTGTATACTCCTTCTGGCCTCCTATCATCTGACTGATAACGGAAAGCAAATCTACTGTACTGTAATGTCTATCCTCACCGCTCTCATAAACGAATTTTTGTATCCTTTCCTTTATTCTGTCCTGCTGGCGGAGACACTGGTCTAAAAACATTTTCAACACAGTCTGATTGATACCGGACTGGGTTACCTTAAGCCGAAGCTGATTGTCCACATAGATAATGCCTTCCACCTCCTGGTTTTCTAATAATTGCTCTGCATCCCTCTCATCTGTCCTCACTGCATCCAGCAGAGCATTGTCTCCCTGTCCGACGGCCTGCAGCACATAATCAAACCAAAGCACAGGCTCTGCCATAAGTTCTGGGGCACCTTCCTCCTTTTTTTGATTTTCTTCCCCGCTGAATACAACAGCCACCTTCACTGGTTCAAACTCCTGGCCATTTAACAAATTGCCAAAGCTGATATAAAAAAATGTGCCTAAAATTAAAGGAAAGGCAAAGCACCAGAAAGATATTTCTTTTGTTTTGAAAATCGTCTTCAGACGATACCAGAATAAATGTATAAACATAAGACTCTTTCCTCCTCTTTTAATCCCTAAGGGCTTTTCCGGTAATTTCCAAAAATACATCATTTAAAGTTGGCAGCTCAGAGTATATCCTGCCAAGCTTTAAATCCGTACCGCTCATGTAGTCCAAGATTCCCACAAGGTTATGCTTTCCTCCGGAACAGCTAATCTCCAGCCTTCCCTCCTGAAATGTTACATTCAGCACATGGTCTAGCTTTCCTATATCCTCCATAAGTTTTCTGGACTTCTGGTCATTCTCTTCATCTGAAAGTCCTTTAAGAACCTCCACAGTAATCATTTCCGTCCGCTGAATTCGATTTTTCAGTTCCTCCTTTGTGCCAAGAGCAATCACCTTCCCCTTATCCATAATAGCAATTCTACTGCATAGCTGCTCTACCTCCTCCATATAGTGAGAAGTGTAGATAATAGTTGCCCCCTGGCGGTTTAACTGGGCAATCCCCTCTAATATTTTATTTCTGCTCTGAGGGTCCACTGCCACCGTAGGCTCATCTAACACAATTAGTTTTGGCTTATGGGCAATGCCGCAGGCAATATTTAACCGCCGAAGCAGTCCGCCTGACAATTTTTTTGGATAGAATTTTTTAAATTCTTCCAAGCCGGTAAAGGAAATAGCTTCCTCCACATATTGCCTGCGCTGTTTCTTGTCCCTTATGTACAAACCACAAAAATAATCAATATTTTCCCATACAGTTAATTCGTCAAATACAGCTACATTCTGCAGAATGACTCCTATCTCTTTCTTGCTGTCATAAGTATAAGGCTCCATTTTTTTGCCAAACACCTGTATGTCACCCTCCTGATAATTCAGCAGCGCCAAGAGACAGCCAATGGTGGTGGACTTGCCTGAGCCGTTAGGACCAAGCAGTCCAAACACCTCCCCCTCCTTAATTTCTAAATTTAGATGGTCTAATGCCTGAAAATCTTTATAATATTTAACTAAATTTTCAATCTTAACTACACTTTCACACATATACATCCTCCTTTTTTACCAATAATAAAAAATCATCTATCCATAACAATTGCTATTCTCATACATTGATTAA
>CAJTQG010000049.1:0-6617 GCA_910578605.1 uncultured Lachnospiraceae bacterium
ATAAAGAAATAACAGGTCTTCTATGATAAAATAAAAATCATAGGAGGCCTTTTATTATGGCAAGAGAAAAGAAAAATGTACACAAGATTGAAATGACAGAAAGAAAACGCAACATCATCCAGATGCTCCTGCAGGAATACGATATTGAATCTGCACAGGATATTCAGGATGCATTAAAAGATCTGCTTGGCGGAACCATCAAAGAAATGATGGAAGCAGAAATGGAGGACCATCTAGGCTATGGTAAATCCCAGCGTTCAGACAATGAGGACTACCGCAATGGTTACAAAAAGAAACAGGTCAACAGCAGCTATGGAAGTATGGAAATCACTGTGCCACAGGACAGGAAATACACTTTTGAGCCACAGGTTATAAAAAAGCGCCAAAAAGATATTTCCGATATTGACCAGAAAATCATTTCCATGTACGCAAAGGGAATGACCACACGCCAGATATCGGAAACATTAGACGATATCTATGGTTTTGAAGCATCCGAAGGATTCATTTCTGATGTGACAGACAAGATCATGCCGCAGATTGAGAACTGGCAGAACCGCCCTCTCTCAGAGGTTTATCCAGTGTTATACATAGATGCCATCCACTACTCTGTGCGTGACAACGGCGTAATTCGTAAACTTGCGGCTTATGTTATCCTTGGCATAAGCCAGGACGGATACAAAGAAGTTCTCACAATAGAAATAGGGGAAAACAAAAGTGCCAAATACTGGCTCTCCATTCTGAATGGGTTAAAAAACAGAGGGGTAAAAGATATCCTGATTATCTGTGCAGATGGGCTGACTGGAATAAAAGAAGCTATATCGGCAGCATACCCCCAGACAGAATATCAGAGATGTATTGTCCATCAGGTACGAAATACCATGAAATATGTGGCAGATAAGGACAGAAAACCTTTTGCAGCAGACTTGAAAACAATCTACCATTCACCGACAGAGGAAAAAGCCCTGGAAGCATTAGAGCGTGTTACTGAAACGTGGAGTACAAAATATCCAAACTCCATGAGAAGCTGGAAACAAAACTGGGATGCGATATCCCCTATCTTCAAATTTTCCAGTGATGTACGGAAAATCATTTATACCACAAATGCAATCGAGAGCCTAAACGCCACCTATCGTAAATTAAATCGACAAAGAAGCGTATTTCTCAGTGATAACGCCCTGTTAAAAGCCCTGTATCTATCAACATTTGAAGCAACAAAGAAATGGACTATGCCACTTAGGAACTGGGGGAAGGTATATGGAGAGTTAAGCATTATGTATGAAGGACGGCTACCGGAATAGGTTCCGAGAAAGCCTTTTTAACAGGCGGAAAATTTCGCCTGCTCTTGACATACCCTAGCATGTGCTGGTATAAATAAAGTAAGGGCTGCCCCCCACAAAGAGATTTCAGCCCTAACATTATCATAGAAGATTAGTATTTACAGACTTTTCTTCACACACTCTCAATATTTAAAATATTAAAAAAAATTCATTACATCAGACGCTTCTTTTTTATCATCAAACTGTTTTTCTCCTAATAATACTTTCATTGTATCATACTGTTTATCTGTCAATGTCAACAATCTGACAGAGCCCTTTGGAGGTAAATGATCATACAATCTTTCTTCATGTTTTTTCACCGCATCTATCCCGTTACATACTCTTGTATATACAGAGAACTGGACCATATGATAACCATCTTTAAGGAGAAATTTTCTAAATTGTGCCGCTTCTTTTCTGTCTTTTGGGGCTACGACGGGCAAATCAAAAAATACAACCATTCTCATAAACTTACTCATATCTATGTTCTTGCAGTGGTATAAGTTCAGGTAACTGCATTTCGTCACGTTTGCCCATTAAAGCGCCTCCAAAACTCATAATCATCTTTTCGATACTATTGCCCAATATTTGTTTTTCTCCATTAAAATTCATATCATAATTCAAAACTGAAAATAATCCTTTCTTTATTTGTGGTGTTAATACTTTAGAACTTTCTGAATAATCAAACTTACCTGATACATATAAATCAACTACTGGTCTAAATGGTTCGATAAAATCATCAGCTAAATTAAATCCATTTAATTCACTGTGATGCCATATACCCAAGGATGGCTCAAATCCATAACAAATAATGGTTCTAGCTATCATTCCACGAATAATGGCATATCCATAATTTAAAGCGGCATTGATTATATGCTCTTCTCCTCTTGAAAAATGATCACCAAATAAATGCCTAAAGTAAAAAGCGGCTGCTCTTCCCTCTACATAAGTAGAATCCCCAGATTTCACTTGACGCTTCATGGCATCCAATTCTTTATAACCTTTCATGTTCATATATTCTAAACATCTTGCCTGATTATGAATTTTTTGAACAATAATTTGCTGCCATAATCTTTTTTGTAATGGTTTACTGGTTTCCATCTGCATTTTAAGCATTTTAAAATGCCTATGATGATGTTGTAATGGTAAAACAACTGTATTGGGAATATGCTTCTCATCACAGCAATAAATTACAATTCCATACCCCATTGCCTTTTGTAGTAAATAAGAGGACAATCTTACTGATTGAGATTCTATTAAAATACTATTAATATCCTCTAATGGGATGGACGCCAACTGCCCTACAAGCAGCTGGCTATCCTTAATATTCAATTCTAATCCGTTTGAAATCATAATATTGCGATATCCCATAATTGCTCCTATACAAATATTTCTATCTTTTGTGGGTAAATGGCATTCTTGTTTCACATTTTATCTTTGAAATGTTTCCCAATACATCCACATTGTATTTTTCAAATATTTCTAGACTTTGAATACCTAGACCTCTGAATTCAAAACTACTGTCATGTGCTTTTCCTGCTATAACTGCCGAATTTATATCTGCACCTGTATAGTATGCCAATATCTCTTCTTTTTCTTCAATACTTCCATCAAAATTTTTAACCTTAATTGGTCTTTTTCCCTTTATCCGAATTAAATCTCTAGAATACAAGCTAAACACAAAGTTTTCTTCCTTCATTACCCGCCATTCTGAAAAAGTTTTTTTTGCAGTGGCAGCTCGATTGGGAAGTATTTCCTTTCTTGTATCTGATGTATAAATTGGAACAAAATAATATTTTCCATTTTCCTTAAAGACATCAATACGCACCATGGTACCATTTTCTGCGATTCCGCCAGCTCTGTGACACAAAGTTTTATCCTTATTCACTTTTGTTTCGTAGCCAAGCAAGACTCCACTAGTCTGCTTTGCAATTACCTTTACCTTCTTTACTAAAGGACCTCTTGTTCCATCAGCCTTTGGCTTATAGAATGGTTCAGCAAATGCTTTTTTTCCATCTCCTCCATAGAACTGCAGCTGCTTTTTTAATGCATTGTACAATCTCAAATCATCCTCTGGCGCATAGTAATCTTTGATTTCACCATCCTTGTCTAGCTTTAGCAGCTTAATATCTGTTTTTGAAAGAACGATACCCTTTTCCTCAAAATGTCTGGCACTTCTGATTGTCTCCTTATGACCTTGGCCAGCTGTTTTATGATTTGGCATTCTAGATACAAACATTGGTTTGACTTCCTTGTTAATTGGATAACCCCACTTTAAAAATTCCTTCTCAAAATACATAGGATTATCAGACATTCTAATTTCCAGTTCGTCTCGAAACCACGCCCACGGCAACGGTATTCTCACTCCAAATGCCTCATCCCACGCCTCTCTTGACATACCTCTATCCAAAATCTCACCAGTCTCTACATCTACATATTTTAAACCATAAGCAAATGCCAACTCTCTTCCTTGAATATTTCTTGATATTTTTTGAATCATCCCATCAGTGCAACAAGCTACCACTACAGCATCCATAGCATGGTGTCTGTCGGTGGAACGATCTTTTTGCATTAACCCCCAACGTTTACGCAAATATGACGTAATGGCTCCGTTCACTGCATATACCCGCTTTTTCTTTTTCTCGTCTGAAAACGGAGCAAATGCCAGATTTTTTCGTATTAAATTCATTACGGCAGTAGTAATATACTTAGTATCTGTTAAGTTTCTCTCCTTAAATCCACTTCTGTCTTCCTTTGTCAATTTTTCTTTTAACAAATATTGTCTCTTTTTATAATCGTGAACTTGCGTATCTACTAACACTTGAAATTTATGCCATCTCTCTGTCTCCACTCCAAAATATTCTGCCGGAATCCGATTACCTTTCTCCCTGTTGGCACCTGACTCTACCAAAACTTTATTTTTAAAACTATCATCAAAGGATATGCTATATGGAATAATATGGTCAATCTCATAATCGTCATTGTTAAACAAACGTTCCAGTGGAATATGGTTTCCTGTGTACATACAGGTTTCATTCTGCTCCTGCCATAGACGAAATTTTAATATATCCTGACCAGTTGGATTAGAAACTCCATACTCTTTAATTTGATTCTTAACTCTCTCATTGTTATTTTGATTATCTTGATATTGCTTCTGAATTTTATTTCTCTCTTGAAAATTCTTTGACATTTCTCGTGCTAACTCTATATGTATGGCCTGGGGACTTCCATACTTTCTAATTATTGCATTGAGCACCTTAACCGTTTGTGAGATAGCCCGCTTTACAACCGGATTGGGAATGTCTTCTAATAATTCCTTTAATATCTCTCCACTCAACAATGTCATACGTTTTTCATCACCATCAGCCTTAAAATTATATCCTGCATTTTCACAGGCAACATTGTAAATTTGCCCCTGCTCCAAATACGGAATTACTTTTTTCATAGCTTTAAGACTAAGATGCTGAAATTTACTTGGATTTAATTCCAATAAATTCTCAACTTCCTGTAAATCTAAGTGAAGCTTACATAACTCTCGTCTTCTTCCCTCATCACTTTTAAATTTCGTTAAGATAGTACCAACATTATCTATTAAATCTTTTTCACTATCCCCAGTAATCTCCTGTGGTTTGATGCCTCGTGCCTTCTGAATTTGATAGAACCATTGCATAGATACAAACTTTGCCTTTTCTACTTCTTTGGAATCCGATTTCTCTTTGCTCTGCATTCTATTTTGAAGATCATTTTCCTTGTTTGCTTTTTTACTTCCATAATTTAAACCTTTAAAATATACATTTTCAGGCAGATTTAATTTTTTCCTTACATCAGAATATTTCAATTCTTTCTTTTCATAGGCATAAGCTACTAATGTTTCCCTCTGTTGTGGTGTAAACTCCATTGTATTTCCGCTGTCTGTAATTAAAACAGTGTGATTGATTTTTTGCAGAAGTACGAATCGCTCTGCTGTATAGGTTGCTTTTGCCCCTCTCTGTTCTCCTTTTTCAAAGGTACATTTTCCAACCATTCTGTCAATCAAATTTCCTCCATAAGGGCTTGGACTTCCATCTGGTTGATTTCCTGGCCCCTCATCAAAGGAACGCTGAGATAACATAATTTCTAAATAGGCACCTTCTAACTCCTCCGTCGCAAAATCATTTCCTAGCTTGCGCTGCATTTCAAAAATCGTCTTTACTTCCTCTGCCAACAGTTCACGCAAAATAGTATGTCGATAATCCTCCTGCTTATTTCTTGGCGTAAACAATTTGCCATTGGCAGTCCATGGAGCATTCGTCGTAAATGCCTCATCCTTATAAATCATTTCCCCTACAGTCCGATACCCCTTTTCCTCCATAATCCTCTTATTTTCTTTGGTAGCACTTAAAACCGCGCCTCCTTCTTTTTCTTTTGTCTCCGCCTTTCTTGTTGATTTAAAACCTCTATGTTTTGCAATATATATTAAAATCTGAGCAAATTCTTCCTTTGTCAATTTTTTCTCCAACGCTTTGCAGCGAAGTTCATACACACACGGTAAATTATTCATGTGATAGCGTTCCATAAAAGAATCTATCTGAATGATACCTTCCTTCTCCAATAACCATTTAATACGATCCAATCTGTGTCGGCGTCTCCTAAGCCTTCTTCTTGTCGTTCTTGCATTTCTTCTTGGCATAGCAAGAGATTCTCCTGTTTTTGGTATCTCCGCCGCCTCAAAAATTCTAACGCCTAAATCCACAATTCGTCTCGGCTCATCATTAATTCCGTTCTCTAAAACAGCCCAGCCTACAGAAGTAATTCCAATATCTAAACCAATGCGATATTGAAGTTTGTCTCCACTCCATTCTTTCCATGTCTCTGCCTGTACATTATGCTGCAAATTTTGTTTTGCCTTGCTTAGCCCTACCTCATCTTGTACTGCTTTGTTTTGTCTCGTTTCACTCTCTGCTTCAGACAAGTATAATATTTGTTCATTTCCTACATGCCCATTCATCTTCTGTTCACTGTCACTGTTCATCAGAACATCCTTATTGTTCGTAATATGGTTATTTTCTCCCATTTTTAACCTCCTTGTACTCTCCGTAGGAAACTTGAATTACTTCAAACGACCTTTTATCCCCGATAAAAAGATAACCCCATTTCACGAAGAAATGGGATTAGAGCTTTTCGGTGTACTACCGTTACTGTAGTAACCTCGTATTCCTTGGTATAATATAATAATTTATCAGCATATATTGCAATTATCCGTTACTATAATTACAAATATTGCTTTTTAAGATTATACCATATTTTTCCATTTCTGTAAAT
>CAJTQG010000049.1:6627-20301 GCA_910578605.1 uncultured Lachnospiraceae bacterium
ACTATTATTTAATTATATTTCTTAAGCAATGCCAAAATATTAGCGGATTTCCTGTCATATGCCTCCTCCGGCTCAGGTGTTCTCACAATCAACATATCATATAAAACTTCAACACCTCCTCGAACATAATCATTAAAATAATTTTGATAATATTCATACTCTTCCCTTGATTCTATTTCTTTAAATGCTTTTTTAATGTAGTCCTCCTCTGTTTGGTTGTTATCTGTATGTAAATCTTGATTTTCTATTATGAGCATCATCTGTAAAATAAAATCCAAATCCTCCTTAGCACCAATGAGTTGCTCTGGAAATACACTTTTAGGAGATATATCCGAGTAATCTACACATACTTTATTCCCTGTACGAAACCCAATTACTGCGGCTGTTATATATAAGTCTATCAGCCGTGTAAAATAGGAACGTTCTGCATCATTTTTATCCCACATTTCTTCTACCATTCTTGCATGTCTTCCGGTAAATTGAAATTCCTTTTTAAACAACTCATATTCCATACAACTATTTCCTTTCACTTCTATTATTTCACTTCTATTATTTCACTTCTATTATTTCACTTCTATTATTTCATTTCTATTTTTCCATTTAAGTATTTTTCTTATATATTTTTAATTGTGGCATAGCTTTCCTTTGCTCTCTTATCTATTTCGTATCTTCTGCCCACATACTCATCAAGCTTTGTATAATCCCAATCCTTTTTTAACATAAAAATAATAACCTGCTCAGACATTTTAGGAAGTATTCCTGCAACCAATCCTATATTTTCCTGACCTAATTTAGAAAACGGGCCATCCAACACTAAAGGAAGAGTATCCATCATCTTATCCTTTTGTAGTTTTTGATTTTGTGCATACTCCATAATTGTCACAATAAACGCAAAATTTCTTGCAATTTTCTCCCCCTCTGATAAATTATTTTCTACCGTATAACCCCCCTTTTCATTCTGGTAAGACATCATAATATTATAGCCTGAGTCCAAATAAATTCGTTTATCCTTTGCATTAAACATATCCTCAAAATTTTTCTGAATCCCCTGATTTAGGTTAAGAAACAATTTCTTTTCCTTCTCCTCATACTCTGCACATAGAGAGCAGTACAATTCTTCCGCTAATGCGATACGCTCCTTCCACATTTGATTATTTTTATTTTTTAACTCCATGGCCGCCTTTTCCTGCTCCAAACGTTCTATTTTCTTCTTGTAGGTATCTATCATCTGCCTTTGTCCAAAAGTATCTGCTGTTAATACATTAATCTGTTCTCTGTGATATTTCAAATCACTTCTCTTTTCCCCAAAATTCAAACTACCATGTAACTGCTGTTCTAATTGTTGCTCTAACTGTCTCAATTCGATTACCGTCTGGTCATATTCATTGATTGCATCCGTCTCATCTATTGCCGCATCTAGTACATTTTCTTTATATCTGTCATATTTTCCCCGCCATTGTTCTGCCGTTTTTTCAAAGCTTCCTAAAAGAGAACCTATATCTGCAGGGGGCAAATAATTTCTTTCACTCAATAGATGTTCTAATGCTTCTCCTTCACCGGTAATAGGGGTGCCGCAAATACATTTTCCCCTCCTAATTAAATAATCGATTGTAGACTGGTGCATATGCGGAATATCTCTTCTAACACTGCTTGTCTGCTTTAATATCGCCAACGCTTCCTCCAACATAGGTCTTGCAAAATAAGTCCAAGGCTGGGCGCTTACCTGATTGCGGAGGGCTTTAAAACTGTGCTCCACCATCTTTTCCCTGGCACTTAAGACAAGCCTTGTATTTTTAATATTTTTTTGCACCGCCTCCGTAGATTTATTCTCCTCTAACCATCTCTCAATCTGTTCTAATTCCCTGTTATGTTTATTGATATCTGCCTGATTTAATTTAATTTTATCTTCTGCCTTCTCTATTTTTCTATAATGACTGTCCACATCTCTTTGTATATTGTCATATATTTGTCCACTTCCCTGAATATTTTTCTTCATCTTAGAAATGGCAGAACTTCCACCCATATCCTTTAAATGATACATTGCCCTTTTGGCTGCTGACAATCCTGTCATCTTATGGACAGACTCTTTTATACTATCCCTGATTCCTCCCCTCTTAATATCTCTCCATTTTTCCCCATCAAACAAAAAATAATTGGACATATCTCTAGGAAATAACTCGTCGATAATTCCCTGAATTTTTTCTTCCTTTACATAGCTTGCTGCATCTGTATCATTGATATTTTCTTTTCTCAAGGTAAGAGTATGGTTAACGTCTTTAAGCTCCAGCTGATTTTTAATAAGCTTCAGACCATATGCTATTTCTCTTTTTAAAATATATCGAATGTCCTCATTTAATATTGCTAATTCTACCCCCACAGATGCCAAAGATGTGGTGTCCATCACTTCAATCACATCTTTATTTAGAAGAACATAATCTTCTTTTTTCTTTCCGTCCTCCACTAAGATTTCTCCATACAGACCAAAACGAAAAGCTTGGGCAAGTGTGGTTTTTCCCACTGTATTGTCTCCCAATACCACCGTTACATTTTTTGTGTCATCACAGCTAAAATCAATTCTATTTTCCCCTTTATATCTCATAAAATTTTGCAGCACAATTTTCTCAAACTTCATCCCAATACCGTTCCTTTTTCTTTATTGTATCTCATGTTTCTTTGCAGTCTTCTCCTTACTTGCTGCTTCCATTAGTATCTTTCATTTACGTACATCTTTATCATTTTTATAATTTCATCCACCATGGCAACATCTGACTTTTCCTTATTTCTGAGATTTTTTCTCTCCAAAAGCACAATATCCAATTTACAGCGGTTGCATTTTTCTTGTGTAATTTTCAAATTCTTCTCCTCTCCCTTCCTTTTTTATATGGGCAATAGCGAAACTCCTTCAAAAAGTATCTGATTGTGCAGTGAGTATAATGTGCAAGTAAGATATCCATACTAAGAATGAAGCATTCCCCAAACACTATAGATATAAGATTGGTACTCAAATGCTTAAATCAAATAATCTCCCTTTGCCTGTCTTTATATTTTATTATTTCAACTTGGTTTCCACATACTCTCTAATTTCACAACGCACTTTTTGAAAACGGCATTCCAGCTGTCTTTTTATACTGCTTTCCCTGCTCCAATCAGGCTCCATCACTTCCATATTCAACTTAAAATAGGAAGTATCCTTGCATATTTTCTTATAGTCTCCAATGGAGCGAAAAGAAATAAATTTGTTAGATTGAGGTGTAATATAAATATAATTTAAGGGAGAGTGATAGATACTGTCCTGCTTTTTTCTCAACTCCTTTGTTGATTTACTATACTGTTCCAAGTCAGAACCCAATGGCAGAATGTGATGCTTTTGTAAATTTTTTGCATCTACATATAAGGTGCTTAAAACATCATGGGGTTCACACAAATCCTCATATGTCTGCATTAAATAAAACTGACAAAATCCATCTCTAAGTACTGCCTTTGGCAGATTATTTTTTTTCTCCATCAACAATGTCTCTTTCGATGAAAAATCATTATGCTCATAAAACATCTTATCTTTCATCTCCACTATAAAATTAATATCCCCCTCTAAAATATGCTTCAAATGTTCAATAATAGTAATGTTTTGGTCTGAATCCAAAGCTCCGGAAAATATAGCGCTCCAATACCATGCCTCCAATTTATTTCTCAATTTCCTGTCATTATAATATTTATCTGAAATAAACAAATAACCTAACAGAACTAACATAAGGGAATAATTCAAATCATTGATATCCTTAATCCCGCATCTCATTTGCAAAAACAGACATGCTCTATCCAAACCAGTACACACCTGTTCATAGTTGGTATTTATCTGCTGTGCGGTTAATTCCAATATTTTATTTCTCTTAATATAATCTATCTTCACCCCCTCCGGTTGAAAATCAGTATTATAACAATACAGGGATAATATATTTAAAAATGCGTCTGTATATTTTTTATTTAATAAATTTTTTTTCTCATCATAACAGCCAATATTCTCTGAGGCAGAATAACCATCCTTCTGCCTTTTTTTCTCATCCTTATAATTGTCATAACAAGTTTGCATTGCCTCAGGAATCTGTTCAAATGGGTAATCTTTTTCTTTCTGAATGTATTCGCATATTTTCTCAAATAAATTTTTTGTGTGATCTTGTGAATCCATTTTAGATGCTTTGGCTAATACCAATTCAAATGTGCTCAAAGTCACCCCGCCCAAATTTAAATTTTCATAGATATCAATAGCTCTTGTTCTGTCCGCCTTTGGCACACAAATCTGTGTCAGCTCCATTCCCGTTATGCAAGAGCTCAAATAAGCTTCTACTCGATCCGCCCAAAGACATTCTCCATTCTCCTCCAAAATCTTCTCAAATTCATCTATATCCTTGCATTTTGCCAGGCAATATTCCCTGTACTCTGCCGCTAAATGCTTGTCAATATATTCCTCCCTGTTGGATGTGTCCTCAAACTCATATTTTTTTCTTGTAATCTCATTCTTTAAAATCGCTTTTAAAATACGCTTAAAACAATTTCTATACTTACTTTCCTGTGAGTGGTCTACTAATAAAAACAAGGGAATACGATATGCCCTTTCATCGCCGTAGCAGCAAAATTCCTGCAGCCTTGCCCCATTAAATTTCTGTGGGTGATATGCTACGTTTTCATTTCTATGAAAGCACAATGTTTCGATAGTATTGTAAGCAGTATCGGACAAAAAGGAGGGCACACTAGACTCAGGGTTTGCGATTGGAAAACAAAGCTTAGATATTCCCCAAATATCCTCCTCCCCTTCTTTTAGCAGCTTTGGTATTCTAATAAAAAATCGCTTTTTTAACTCAGGGGATGCCAACTCATCTCTGTAATTTCTCAAATCTTGAAATATAACATTAGAAAATATATTCGTGAGAACTGTAATTCGCTGCTGCCCATCCAATAAAATCTTAATATTTTTGCACTTCAGCTCCTCAGTGTCCACTCTTGTCTTACGTCCAATCATTTTACAACCATACTCGTCTGCATCTGCCTCCAGCAATAAAATGCTTCCGATAGGCATTTTTGTCAGAATGGAAGCCGCCAGTTTTTTCTGCATTTCATCCTTTTTCCACACGAATCCTCTCTGAAAATCTGGCAGGAGTATTTCTCCATTTTGTATTTCTTCTATAATGTTTTTTAGATTCATTGTTTTATCCATAGCCCCGTTTCTCCTTGTGTATTTTAATACGATTATCTATCCACTTCTTATTCTTTCATTATTCTTTTCTTATTCTTTGCTTATCTATAATATTGTCTTGCCTCGCTTACCTCTACAGAATTTCACCCGCAATTTCCTCTATTGCTTTGATAAAAGCTATTATTTCCTTGTCCGTAGTAAATTTTCCCACACTTACTCTTACCGTGCCTCCATATTCCCTATCCTTCAAAAATTCATGTATCAATGGAGCACAGTGATACCCGCAGCGCACAGCAATGCCATAATCTTCATCCAATATCATGGCGACCTCATCTGCCTTGTAGCCTTTCACATTAAATGATACAATACTGATTCTGCAACCCTCTAATGGCAAATACAACGTTACACCCGAAATATTCTGCAAGCCTGTAATAATTTTCTCTGTCAAATTCTTTTCCTCTGCCCAGCCATTATTTCCCTCCAACTTCCAGTGGATAGCTTCTGACAATGCCGCTACTGCCACTATATCCAGACTTGCACACTCCAAATCCTCAGGGGTACTGCACTGCATTTCCAAATTCAAAGAATCCCTGCCGGTTCCCCCGCATAAATAAGGGGTATATTTCTTCGTGTCTGCCAGCAGCCTGTGAGCATATTGTGTATTACAGATAAATCCCCCTAGGCCAAATATACCATATAAGGTTTTATGCGCCGCAAAAATATAGTAATCTATAGACGAATCCTCCTTCAATGGCTCCTCCAACAGTCCTAATGCCTGTGAACCATCTACTATAACAATCACGTTTTTTTGTATTGATCTTGCCACTCGGCAAACAGAATGAATGGGCAAAATATATCCTGTAACATTGCTCACATGTGTCATACATATAACATCGGGTGGATATTGGTGAAAGTCATAGTCTAACCGCTCTAAATCCACCTCCATCGTCTGTGTGTTCATTGGGAGCTGACGGATGTGAAGGCCTGTTTGCTGTTGCTTCTGAAAGAGAGGACGCATGACTGCATTGTGCTCATAGGCAGACACATACACTGTATGACTGTCATTTAAATGTAAGCCCATAATCAGCATATTTAAGGCAACGGTAGCGCTAGGTGTCAATACTACGCTGTTTGCTTGGTTGCCCCCAGCTATCTTTAATATATTTTTTCTGCACATCTCCACCCGCTCCACTGCCGCTGCTGCTGCCCTGTAAGAGCCCCTACCCGGATTGACACATTGTTTTTTCAGCACTGCCTGAACTTCCTCTGCTACACACTGGGGCTTTGGAAAAGTTGTAGCAGCATTATCTAAATAAATCATAGTATCCTCTTTTCCTGAAAATGTATATATTATTGTCCCTTTATTACCTTTTCTAACATTCTCACTAATATGGCAACCTTTCCCCCATTATCAATGGTATCTCCAAATTCCTCCAACACATCATTTATGGCATTCTCAAGAAACACCTCTGTTCCCTCCTGGGAAATATCCTCATAATATTTCTCTATAGTCTCTCCATCGCTGTCAACAAACTGCAGCCTTTTTCCCTCCTCCCCCCTTTTTATGTCTCCAGGCTGAATTTGCCCTAATATTTCCTGCAGTTTTTGGTAAAATACCTGGCTGGAATTCTCTCCCCAATTTTCCGGATATACATCTAATACCAGCTTAGATAGCTCTGACAATATAGCCCTATCCTCATAGCCTGTAAGTTGTTTTGCTAAAAGAGCAAGCTTAGAGAGAGACGAGGAACAGATGTGATGGGAGAGGTAGTCCTCCTGCCTGCGTCTCCAGCTGCACAGTATATTATGTATATCATCCTCCTTAGATGCTCCAAATGCCTGCCTCACCAACAAACCCAGTTCTATATACACATGATCCATATGAGTATCCAAGATTTGCTTTGTATCCTTAATACATTGTACTAAAATATTCAAATCTTCTGTATCAAATACTTTCTGAAACTGCTCAAACAGCAGTTCTCTAGGATTCTTATCCTGTCCCTTCAGCAAAGAGCGAAATCTGATCTGATTATCACTCAAGTTCCCTGTATAGGAGCATGTAAAGCTAGGAAGACTGCGATACCAGCTAAGCATTTTTTCTACTATCATATTGACTCTCTCATTGGTAAGAAAATGCATCTCCTCATTCCCCTGGTCAACCTGAAATATTTGACAAAGAGCCGAGATATATTTTTCTTTCACTAAGGTTGACTTTTCTATTAATATTTCATATTCCTCCGGCTTCTCCTCTATATTTTCCAATATAAAAGCTTCCATCTTCACCTCGTGGCCATGGCAGTAACAGATTGGCATATCCTGCAGCTTTGCCAGTTCTTGTGCCAGATAAAGGGGTATTATTCCCCTTCTCATACCATAAGCTTTTCCCTGAAGCCGTTCATATAAAGCCTTAAAGCTTTTTCTTTTTCCCCCTGCACCCTTCAAAAAATCATTGATTAACCCTCCAATTTCCCTAACGCCCCCATCCTCCTTCGATTGCAAAAATGCAGCCCTATAAATAGTTGCCTGTGCGCTGGTTCCCTTTTCGTAGACGCTCATATCCCTTCTCTGTAAAATATCCTCCAACAGCTTTCTGCGAGCATTTTTTATTTGAACAGATACATGATTGCGGTTAATCAACTCATGGTTTACCTTTGGGGTCTTTGCATACCATGTATCACAAATAGCACTGAGGAGACGATTAAATGTCTTAGCATCTCCTATCTTACTATACTCCATCCTCTGCATCCCACATAAACTCCATACCTTGCTATGTCCGTTTTCTGGTAAGTACATATTCTCTAATACTGCATTTATCTCAAAATAAATTTCTTGCTCATACCACTCCAACTCCCCTAGTATCACATGATTATGATTGACAAAATCTTCATCCCCTTTACACTTTATTATTGCCTCATATTTTTTTAGGAGAGCCCCCTCAGAAAAATCCCTATCAGGGTTTATCACTACTATTCTTTTATCTCCTATATCCTCTAACTTTTCATAAATTTTCTGATCCTCCGTGTGACTTAATAACATGAGAATTTTACCATCTGAAAAATTCTCCTTAAACAGATAAGAACAATTCTGAAGGGAAAAGAAATCCTCAGGATATAAAAATTCATAAAAAAAGAATCTAGTCATTTTGTAACAGGAATTGTAGCGCTTTGGCAGTTCGTAGGGAATATCCCACACTTTGTTCAGCAATGGCTTTATTTGATGAGATATATCTATGGAGTCGCCTACTCTTTTTATCTCCTCCTCAATATCTATACCAATATTATTTTTTAACTGACAAATCCCTCTTCTTCTTCGGTATAACAGCAGATTTCTGTCAACCAAAGATTGTTTTATCTCCTCGTAAATCTCCTCCTTAATGCCCATTGCCAGGCGAATAGGCAAATCAGCTGGAGGAAGCTCATTATCCCTGTGAAGCATTGTAATAATTGTCAATGTCTTAATAAAGCTTTTCTGGGACGGCTCCTGTACTTGCTCTAAAGCCCAGACAGCTTTCATCCACTCTCTATGTATCTCTGTCTTTGACACCTCCTCTCGAAAAATATCTTCAAAATAATCAAAAATAATGTCTGCTCCAAGAAATCCAATGTCTTTCTGTCTGTGTATTTGATTTTCCAATCCCTTTTCATCACTTCCTGCCAAAAAAGTAAAAAGTGTTCTCTCATTTTGCGCCACCCTTTGGCTAATTTGCAGCAGCAAGTAAGCTGCTATAGGCGTTAAGGGAAAACATCCCTCACCTACAGTGCAATAAAATTCCTCTTTTGTAAACATAGCCGAAAACAGGGGAAGCTGGTAATTTTCCTGCAGCTGCTCATAAAAATCAAGCTTAGGTTCATTCACTACCTTCTGCTGAAAGTATTTTTTATCCTTTTTTACTACACTGGCAATAATTTCATAATGATTCTGAAGGGAATCCACATAAAAAATTTCTTTGATCCTCCCCTCAATTCCCATAAATCCGTCTAAAATCCTTTTATCTACCGTATCTCCATATTCTTTAATGCTCTTGTGGGTAACTAATGTTATATGCAATTGAGGCTCTTGAGATTTCACTGCCAACTCACACATATCCTGCAACACCTTCATATCATTCTCATATCCTTCTTTGGAATGCCCCTCCAGATATTTTCCAAATTCATCAAACACAATAAACATTCCGGCATAACCATATTGCTGTGATAGCTGTCGGTTCATACTAATAAAATTATCCTTTAAATCCGTTTGCACTAAAGGTACAAATTCACCCCCTGATGTGAGCATTGGATATAATTTAGAAAAAACATGAAGCATAGCTTCAGATTGTCTCTCAAGGCCCTGACACAAATTCTCAACCAGGTCTCCCTTCTGGCTGAATAAACCTTGCTTCTCCCCCTGCTTTGCTAAAAGATGGCCTAATTTTACATAGGTTTCCGGATATTCTCTCCTCCACAGCTCTATCAATCTTATGGCTTCACTGTAATAGCTATCCGGCTTTATATCCTTTATACCTGCTCTTTGAAGCGCTCTCTGAAGTCCTAGAAGAAATTCATTTTTTAAGCTTTGCTGCCCATAAGAAATTAAAATAGGAAGATAGGGCTTTTTTCTTTTTTCTAACTGGTCTAGCAGCACCAACAACAGATGAGATTTGCCTTTACCATATGGGCCAATCAATATAGATACCCTATCCTTGCTATTATTCTTTAAACCTTCCTTATATTGAGCTAATATATATTCTGAGGCAGGTGTCTTTATATAACTATCTATTTTTTCCTGATTTCCTATGTCAAAAAAGAGATTGATAGATTTTTCAAATCTCTTGTCAATGGTTATAAACTGCTTCACCTTTTCTTCCTCCCATATAATAATTTCTGATAATGTCCATAGAACCGCATACTTTTTTCTCATATACCATATCTAACCCTGCCGTTCTGTTGACGTCTATCAAGCCTTCCTCCTCCAGCAAATCTAAATAATAGTTGATTTCAATCCGGCCTAAATGCAGAAGACTGCCTGGACTGTTATCACCCTGAACTATTGTTTGTATATTTACATTGTCTGATTGAGCAAACATTTCACTGAGTATATACCACACTACAAAGGGGTGAAGCGTATCTGACTTTGGGGTTGTCCTCCTGTATCTTCCCCCCTCTTTTTTCAGCAGATGCAGTCTGCAGAAAGGACTTATTTTTTTGTCCTCCGGATCTATCTTTTCCAATGTTCTCTGACAATACATCTGAAGAAGTACAGTACAGTCATCCTGAACCGACCGTTCCGAAAGCTCCTCCTCCCCTGTAAACAGCTGAAGTTCTCTTTTCATCCACACAAACAATTCATCTCTGTCAAAAGCTTTTTTACCTTCTTTCATCCCCCTGCGAAAAAATAAATTCCAGCTAGTGGCAAACTTTACATTTTTTGCAATATGTATATGCAATAGCCACAGAGTGGTAATATCCTCCACATACCTGTCATATTCATACAAAAGCTTTCCAAACTCTGTGAGATAAGTTCCCTCCTTTTTCTTCACAGTCAATCCGGCAGCCCCCAGCCAATATCTTATGGATTTTGCCATATTGGTTCCTACCCCTAAGGCATCTGTTCCGAAATTTTCTCCAAACACCTTTGGATTTTCCTGCACTGCTATTATTCCTTTGCTTATCCACCCCTCCCGGATTCCAAAGGTTTCATGTCCTTTTATTTTGTAACTTCTGCTCATTTCCTGCACCTACCTAACTTACTATGATGTCCTTTTTTCTGTTCTCATCCCTTTAACGCTTTATGGTGAGCACTTTTCTCATATAGCATCCTCCATTAAAGTGATTGATGCATTCCCCGCATTTTACACATTTCCCCGAATCAATCTTATAGAGCATCTCTCCCTCTTTTGTGCTGTTTATGGATATGGCATTGAATCTGCAAATTCCCTCACAGGCATTGCAGGCAATACACATCTGATACTTGGTAATCTGACATCTCACCTTCTCCTCTGCGCTGTGAACCCCCTTAGCTCCACAGAGTTTTTTGTTCAATATAGTCACCTTCAGCACATTACTTCCTATTCTCCCCTGTAATTTCAACTGTAAAGTTCCATTTGCCTCAATAAAGTACCTTTCATTTAATCTTTTATTACCCAGCTCTGTATTCATCTGTCCAAAAGGCTTAAAAAATTCATACAATTGTTCGGTAATGGGTTTTTGCAGTTCATAGTGAAATTGATTCTCCTCCAAGGCACAGGGCTTAAAATCAATCAAGGATTTTTGAGAATACTCCAGTCCATTCCCACCCTGTCTTGCCTTCCATTTGCCCTCCCTCACATAGTTCTCCGGTTCCCGCTTCCCTACCTTGACAGCAAATTCCAAAAGCATATGGTAAAACCTCTCATATTGCTCTCTCATATATATTTTTGACAAAAATTCTGACCATTCACTGTTATTTGGACAACACCAACAACCAACTCTAGTATAGCCATAGCGGTAAGCCTGATTAAAATCAATGCCCTCCGTGAGAATGTACAGCCACACATCATTATCCATCCAGTCTATGATAGGAGAGATGGTTCTCTGGATTGCAATTTTAGGGCTGTCTGACTCCCTGTCGTATTTACTTCTGCTGGCAGATTCATTTCTTCTAATCCCATAAAATGTGAGTATTCTTTTCTTTGTCTTAAATAAAGCAGCAATTTTTCTGGAGATGGCGCTTGTCTTAAATACTGTACAACACCACCGCATGACACGGCTGGGAGGGCCGATAATATGACATAATTCGTAAAAATCCTTCTCTTTATTTTTTACAGAGAGAACCGGTGTGCCGGGATGCTCTTTCTTAAACCTTTCCACGTACTCATAGGTTTCAGGAAACTCCAATGTAGTGTCCCCAAATATATGCAGCACCTTCTTCTCCCCCATGGCCTTCTGAACTAAATCTGCAACCACTGTGGAATCCTTTCCACCGCTGAAGGATACAAACATTTCATTTATCTTGTAGTCCGTCACCTTCTCATGAATATAGTCTAAAGCCTCCGCAGTAATCTCCTGATATCGCTTTTGATTCGCTAAGCACCACAATTGAATCAATCTCCAAAACTTTTCCTCTGTCTTTTTATTTTCAGGTTCCAGCATAAAATATGTCTCTCTGATTTTTTCTGAATCCATTTGTTTTAGAGTGCTTATTTTGAAAGGGATTTTTTCTCCGTCCACATAATAGCGATTACCAGTTCCATTCCAGACAGAAGCGTCCTCAAAAGCAAATGGTTTGCCTAATATTATCTCCAGCAGCAGACGCTCCTGGGGAAATACTGGCCTTAAATCACTGGCAATAGGCATTGCATGTCCTTTGCAAAGACAACAGCTTGTATCATATAGAGGAATTCGGCAATGGCTGCACCAATAAAATCTTGAGATATGGAACTCCCCTCTTTCCTGGCAAATAGGGCATTGGGAGGCAGAAAAGGTAATATTATGGTTCTTACACTTATATTGAATCATGGCTTTTTCTCTCCTATTGCCTCCTCTATCTGCATCATAAAAAATTGGGGCGGCACCCTCAAATAAGCACAAATGGTTAAAAACTCATGGGAGGACAACTCTTCCTCAACTGAAACATCTATCTGCAGTTCTTTTTGTATCTGTCGGTTTGATATTTGTTGATTTTTTAAATATCTGCGCACAGCATCAATTATTTTTTTCTCCTGCATATCTTTTCGTACCTTTCCCTCTTCTTCGTTTCGGAGATTTTTATGTTATGATTCTATTATATTCTTCTTTTTGAAGAATTTCAATAAATATTTATAAGAGTTTCATTGACACAATATTTCTCGTAGATTATTATTGGTATATAGATAATATTTATTGGAAATCCTTTTTATAATGTAAAGAGTGTACTATCGCTTATTCAATAAAAAAAGAATACTATAGTAAACTAAATGGAACCTTACATAGCTGACCATAACAAAAGGAGTTTCGCAAACACATTAGATTAGATCATTACATAGTTGAAAGGATTCTAAATTATGAAAGAACAAAATATAAAAGAAGCTAACTTACACAAACAACAAGCATCCGAAAATATTTTAAAGACACAAAAAATAGGTGATGTCCTAAAGAAATGCAGAAACTCAAAAAATATCTCCGTTAATTCTGTCTCTGATTATCTGGCACAAAATGACTTTATAGTAGCACCTAAAACCATTTATGGCTGGGAAAACGGGCACTCCGAACCTAACGCAAAAATTCTTATGCTTTTGTGCAGTTTATATGAAATTGATGATATTTTAAAAACTTTTGGTTTTGAAGACACAAAGGAGCATTCGCTTCACTTGACAAAACATGAAGAACACTTAATTTGGCAATACCGTAAGAATCCTGATATTCAGCCAGTAATCGATAAACTGCTGGATATATAAAGACAGATATTTTTCAATTGGTTGACACCTCCTTACAATGGAATAAAAAAGCTATGGCATATTATAATGCCATAGCTTTTTTATTCCTATATAT
>CAJTQG010000050.1 GCA_910578605.1 uncultured Lachnospiraceae bacterium
GCTATCTGCTTATAAAAAGCAGATAGCCTTCTCCATTTATAGGATTGTATCATTATCATTTGACGAATTCGTGTACTGGTCAAATATTTTGTTGAAAATATAACTGAGAATAAAGGCCACTAGCCCATAGCCAAATATAATCATGTAATAAAATAGTACAATATTATAAATAAGAAACAGTACAACAGCTGTAATAATGACACATACTAAAATCGCCTTTAAGTGACGGCGGATAATATAAATAGAAGTTTGAAGTACACCCTTCCATGAAGTTTGAAATTTTGCAATAACCGGAAAGATGGTGATAAGCAAACATAGGTACAGCAGTGTAATTACCCCCGCCACACTCATGCAAATATATCCAACAGCGTTTCCCATTTGGTAGAAATAGGCAAGGTCCACAGTGCAGATAAACCCTGCCAATACTAAAATGAGCCAATATGTGGTGGCATGGATAAAATTTTTTTTGAAAGAGTAAAAGAACAGGGAAAACAGGCGGTATGGTTTCTCAGCTGTCAACTCCAGCATAACGGCATAGAGGGAAGCAGTGGCGGCTCCCACAGTGATAATAGGTAGACAGCAGATTAGCCACAAGCAATTAAAAATAACAGTCCACCCTAACTTTACCATAAAATCTGAGAAGGGATGTTCCGGTGAAAATATGGAAATCCTTCTCTTTTTTTCTTTTTCTCTAGTTGGTTTTGATTGGTTATGCAATTTGAATCCTCCAGTCCTTTCTAAAATACAAAATGAGAAGTATTACAAAATTTTTTTGTAGCAGTCATAACAGCAATCCCCCTGAGTATAAGTATGATAATAGGTAAACCCCAGTTTCTGCGCCAATCTGACAGAAGGGATGTTTTCCTTTTTGGTAAATAGAAGGAGATATTCTATATCAAAAAAATGCTTTGCCATGGTCATTATCTTTTTACAAACCTCATAGGCTAGTCCTTCTCCCTGTCTGTCCTTAGCTATAATATAGCCAAGCTCTATTTCTGTCTGTCCGTCCACTTGGCGGTGGGATAAGCCGGCTCTTCCAATCAGGCGGTTTGTTGTTTTGTCGACTATTACCCACAAGCCATACCCATAAAAGCGGTACATATTGCCAATGTAAGCTTGAATAAATTCGGTTTCCTGTGCTCTGTTTTCATAGAGACCTTCTATATATTGGGTAATCTCTGGGGGAGCGTACAGTTCATATAGGGCATCTATATCTTGCAATGTAATTTCTCGAATCAGGCATCTGTCAGTGGCAGCCACTTCCCATGACTGATTACATTGATGAGCATGTACCATGGAAAGATATGGTATGCCAAATGAGTTGTTTCCTATATTTTCCAAGCTGTAAGTTACATTTTGTACTTTATTTAAATGATAGCTTGGAAGGGCGGGGTTGACAAATCCAAGGCATGCCATTTTGGCAGCTAAAGCGGAATCCACTCCATTTTGAGAATCCTCAATTGCCAAGCAATCTAAAGGGGAGATATTTAAAAGCTCTGCAGCTTTTTGATAGATATCTGGTGCCGGCTTTGGGTGGGCAACAGTCTCACTGCTGACAAAGCAAGCAAAACAATCAGATAAATGAAGTGCTTGGATTGTACGATGAATATTTTCCAGAGAGGAGGAGGAGGCTACCGCAAGAATATATCCCTGCTGTTTTAACATGCGCACAAGCTGAACCGCTCCCGAAACAGGTTGGTATCCGTCTGTGCATACTAGCTTTTCCGTCTCTACATCTCCTAATCTAGATAATTCCTCCCAATCTGTTGACAGAGCAAAATCTTGCTGTATTTTTTTCCACATGACGGCACATGAGGTACCTATAAATTGTTTATAGTAGTCATAGTCCAAGCTTACGCCATATTTTTTTAGTACATTAACATTTGCCTTGTAGTGGAGAAGTTCACTGTCAACAAGGACGCCGTCCATATCAAAAATTACAGCCTTTAGCATGTTTCCGGTTCAGGGTAATCCACATCAAAGGTGTCAACAATCACTTTAGCCATGCGCTGAACTTCTAGTGGTGCATCATTGTAGTTTGTTGGAACAGATGCGATTTTGTCCACAATATCCATTCCCTCAACAAGTTTGCCAAAGGCAGCATAGTCGCCGTCCAAATGAGGACTGTTCTTATGCATAATAAAAAATTGGGAGCCTGCGGAATCCGGATGCATGGCTCTTGCCATGGACAATACGCCCTCTGTGTGTTTCAGAGGATTTGCCACACCATTACTGGCAAATTCGCCCTTAATCTGATAACCAGGACCGCCTGTTCCATTGCCGTCAGGGCATCCACCCTGCAGCATAAATCCGCTGATTACCCGGTGAAAGATAAGACCATCATAAAAGCCTTTTTGAATAAGGCTGATAAAATTATTGACCGTATTGGGAGCAATTTCAGGGTACAGCTCCGCTTTCATAATATCACCGTTTTCCATCTCGATAGTTACTATTGGATTTTTTTGTTCTGACATAATTTGTACCAAATACAAAGCATAAATGCCTGTATTTTTCCTTTCTAATTCTTTTTAAAACATACTAACATAAAGCGAAGGAAAATTCAACTTTCAGATGCCTTCTTATGATTAGTTGCAAGAAGGATGGTTACATTGTATAATTGAGGAAATGTATTGCTTGTGTAATGAAGGAAACGCGTTACTTAAAATTAGAATCATCTTTTGGGATGGTTGTCTCATGTATCATATAACTTTTTAATATGGAAAAGGAACAGCCTGTGGAAAAAATACAGAAAAAAATAAAGCAATGGAACAAAAATAAAATGTTTGGTTTGAATAAGAGAATGCTAGTAGTGTATTTAATAGGAGGATTAATTCCTAGTATACTGATAGAGGGATATCTGCTGCATGGAACAAGAAATCTTATGATGGAGCAGTATCAGATGGCACAGGAGTTAGTGCTGAACACAGCAGCCGCATCCCTTCGGGAGGCGATTGCTGTTGTGGAAGATGTGTCAAAGAGGTTTTATTTGGATGAGGAATTAGAGCATATTGCCTTCTGCCAGTATAAAAGTATGGAGCAGTTAGTATCCGATTATAGTGCTTATCACAAAATACAGGAATATATGGGGGATTATCCCGACGAAATTGAACAGATTACTATATTTGTCAACAATGACACCATTTCAGAGAATGCCTATTTTAAAAAAATAACAAACAGCGTCCGACAGAAAAAATGGTATCAGGATGCGCTGGAGGCAGACGGCAGACCTGTTTGGACAAATTATGGAAAAAATATGGGTGAGGATAAATGCTTGACTATGGCTCGGCTTATCAGGGATAAGAGGAGAGAAATGGTGGGAGTGTCGGTCATTCAGATGAAGAGAGAGCGGTTATCAGAGATTGCAAGACAGGCGGGGGGACATGCTTTGCTTTTGTTGAATCACAATACAATTTTGGCAGTAAATATGGAGTCTAAGACCGCATACCAAGTGCGCAATTTTTTGTATTCTTTTGAAGATGAGTTAAAATATAAAGAATTTGCTTTTGAATCAAAAAAATATTTTATATCAAGCAAGGAGCAGAATCTGGGAAATGATACAGATATTTTGCAGATTGTCACTCTGGAGGAATACGACAGCATTATGGAAAAGACAGGAGAGCAGGGAAAACAGGGCTTGCTTTTAATTGTGTGCAGTGCCCTTGTATCTTTCGGCTTAATTTGGCTCTTGTCTAGAAGTGTAACCAGACGGGTGCATATATTTGCGGGAGAGATGGAAAAGGCCGCCAATGGCAGATTTGACTTGAAGGAGACGATAGGAGGAAGAGATGAATTTACTCAGCTTTATGATTATCTAGGCAGAATGATTCGGGATATGCAAAGACTTCTTACAAAGGTGTATCAGGAGCAGATGGCGAAGGAGCGGTTAAACAGCCGCCAGCGGGAAGTGGAATTTAAGATGCTGTCAAGCCAGATTAACCCTCATTTTCTGTATAATACATTAGAGACAATCCGCATGAAGGCAGTAGTGAACGGGCAGAAGGAGATTGCAGAGCTGGTGAAAATGCTTGCTAAGATTATGAGGAGAAATATTCAGGTAAGCAACAGTGAAGTGACAATACAATCGGAAATTACCCTTTTGGAGTATTATTTGAAAATACAGCAGTACCGATTTGGAGACAGAGTAAAATATGAAATCTTAATGGATAAACATATTGGAGATAAAAAAATTTTGCCTCTGCTCATACAGCCTATTGTGGAAAATGCAGTGGTACATGGCTTGGAGTCTAAGGAGGGAAAGGGAAATATCCAGATTCGCTTTGAGCTGGAGTACAGGGATGAGGGGGAGGAATATACAAAGATATATATTTCAGATAATGGGGTGGGAATTGAGGAGGAGAAATTAAAGCACCTTATAAGGGATATGAATCAATATGAGGAATTAGACCGAACCCATATTGGAGTGAGCAATGTGAATCAAAGAATACATTTGTATTATGGGGATGAATATGGTTTGGATATTAAAAGCAGGCAGGGGGAGGGAACCACGATTGTGATAACGGTGCCATAGTAATAACATATTTTAGAGCATTGTAACTTTTGGTTATAGTAGATTAGGAGAAAGGATGGTGGGAGATGTTTCGGGTGTTATTTGTGGATGATGAACAGATTGTGAGGGAGGGGATACAGCATTTAATTGATTGGGAGGAGGAGGGCTTTACTATATGTGGCCAGGCTGGGGACGGCAATGAGGCATTGCGGAAAATAAAGGAGACAAAGCCCCATCTAGTAATGATAGATGTGAAGATGCCGGGGATGACAGGACTGGATGTGATACGCAGGGCGAGAGAGTTTGATTTTCAGGGAGAGTTTATTATATTGACAGGATTTTCCGATTTTGAGTTTGCAAAGCAGGCCATTACCTTGAAGGTTCCCCAATATTTGCTCAAGCCTATAGATGAGGATGAACTGCTGGATATTGTAAGGCAAATGCACAGGGAGTTAGAAAGTAAAGAAATATCCAGGGAAAAGCAGGAAAAGCATTTGGAGTATCTGCAGGATTACATGGAAAGCGGCAGGGAAACAAAAAAAATGGCAGATTATATTTTAGCGGCCAATCAAAAGGGAGTACAGGAGGAGTATGACAAATTTGTACAGTTTATGGAGAAAAAAAATCTGGATATCATCCAGACAAAGGAATGTATTATTATTTATTTTAATCAGCTCAAAGCCCAGCTTTCCAATCTTTTGAAGCAGGATGTGATTGAGCAGGTAAAGCCAAAGAAAAATAAGGAAGAGCTCTATCAATGGCTGAATGATTATTTGCTGGATACAGTGAGGAAAAACAAGGAGGATGAGGGGCGCAATATAGTACAGCGGGTATTAGATTACATGGAAAGCCATTATGAGGAAAATATAAAAATGGAAACCATTGCCAATCTGTTTCATTATAATAATGCTTATTTGGGAAAGGTAATACGAAGAGAGAAGGGGGACAGTTTTAATAATATTTTAGACCAGATTCGTATTAGGAAGGCAATGGAACTGTTAAAAAATACAGATGATAAAATTTATCAGATCAGCGAGCAGGTTGGATTTCGAAATATTGACTATTTTTACACGAAATTTAAAAAGTATGCGGGAATCAGTGCAAAGGAGTACCGCAAGCAGAATAGAGAGGCGGGAAAGGAATGAAAACAGGCATAGGGAAGAAGGTTCTTTTATTTTTGTGTCTTGGATTGACATTGTGCCTTTTTGGGTGTGAGGAACAGGGTGGGAAACAGCCGGCAAACAAGCAGGAATATATTACATTTACAATGTACAGTGAGGAGGAGATTAGTCAGACCGTGTTGGAGCGGATAGAACAAAAGCTTGGGGTTCACTTGGAAATGTATTATCCCGAGGAGGGGAAGAAGAAATCAGTTGAAAAGATGATTGCCATTGGAGAGATTCCAGACTTGATATATACAAAGACCGAGGGAAGCCAGTTAGTGGAAGCAGGGATTTTGATTGATTTACGTTCGCTATTGAAGGAATATGGACAGAATATAATGACATTATATCAATATGGAAGGGCTGATATGAGTTATAACCCAGGAGACCTTAGAGTGCTGTTTATGCCTGTGCCGGAAGGATTTACCCAGGGATTGGATACAGAAGCTTGCGTTTATCTGCAGTATGATATGATGTTGGAATATGATTATGGAATTCCCAATAGTCTAGATGAACTGGGGGATTTACTGCGCCATTATATAAAGACAAAGAGGGAATTAAAGGAGGAGGCAGTAATAGGGCTCTCTTTTTTGTGTGATGAGGATACATGGCTGGAGGGGTTGTCCATGACAGCAGGAAGAATTGCCGACGGCATAGAGGAGCAGGGACAATGGCTTGTGGATGAGAGCAGCGGTTATGAGGTGACATACAAGCATACAACAAAGGAAGAAAAGCAATTTTTTCAATGGTTGAATCAAATGTATTTAGAGGGCATATTGGACAGGGATTTTGCCACTCAGACAGGAGATGACTATTTGGAAAAAATAAAGAAAGGGAAGGTGGTTTGCCTTCTTGGTTCTTCGGTCTATATGCAAAGAGGGGAGGCATATCTAGTAGAAAAGGAAAAGTTTGGCAGTACCTATTTGACCACTGCAATCAAGATGAATCAAAGCCAAAAATGGAATAAGCTGTCGGAGGGAAGAAAAAGGGGGCAGGGGGTGGGAATTACTACTTCCTGCAAAAACCCCGAAAAGGCAGTGGAATTGATCAATGCTCTGTTTGGCAGTGAAGGAGAAAAACTGCTTGAGGAGAAAAAAGAAACAGCGGCATGGCAAAGGCTAAAGGAATACAAAAAAGGGATTGCAAATGAATTTCCTTTCGCTCAGGAGGGGGAGGAAGTGAAGGAAAAGAAATTTTATGCCAGGGATATTCAGCAATGTGACTATGAATTGGATGAATGGACGAAGAAGCTGGATGAAATTTCAAGAGCTGGCTTAATCCAATGTATGATCTGCGGGGAGGGACAGTTTGAAGGAAAATGGAACACACTGCAGGAAAATCTGTTAAAGGCCGGCGTAAAACGAGCAGAGATCATGATGATGAAAAAATATCAGGATTTTATGAAGGAGTAATAAAAATATAGGTTGTTTTAGTGAAAAAAGAAAGGTTTTCTGAATAGGGGCAGCCGCGTATAATAAGAACAAAAATAGAGTGTTTCAAATGAAATGGAGGAGACATGGCATGGGAAGAAGGCTGGGAATTTTTGTTCTGACAGGAGCATTTTGCATGATGGTCTGTTTTGGGTGCTCTAAGGGGGAGGAGAAGAGGGAGGAGGCAGTTTCCCAAGTAAGCTATGACAATGAAAGCAGTGATAAAACAGCCCAAAATATTTTGATGGCTATGCTTGGGGAAAATATAAGCCCCGACGGGATTTTATATGATGTGAAATTTCCTCTAATGGTGGACAATCAGGCAGTTCGTTTTCATGTAGAGGACAGCAATGCCATGAGTGCAAACGGAAAGCTGACAGGAAGCAACAATGCTACGGAGCAGGTTATCGTAACAGCAAAGACAAAGGAAAAGGAATACAAGTTTTGCCTGAAGGTAGTGTCAGGGGAGGAGAGGGAGGATGCCTTGATGGAGCAGGCAGCACAGCAGCTATTGCACAATACGGACAATGTTCGCGGCAATCTGAATTTGGTTGAAAAAACGGGAACTGGAGATGAGATTGGGGTGGAATGGAAGTCCGATAAACCGGAAATAATTACGGACAAAGCCACTGGAAAACAGGGGGAAATACCAGCAGGTGTAGTCAACAGAGGGGAAAAGGATGAGGTTGTTATACTTCACGCTGTTCTCACAAAGGGAGACAGAAAGCTGGAGAAGGATTTTTCACTGACTGTTAAGGCTAAGCCCCAGAAGAAAACGTATGACGCGTATGTCTATACATATTTTCGAGGCAACATTTACGGAACTGGGGAGAGCCAGCACATTCATATGGCAGTGAGCAAAGATGGATTTTTCTGGGATACCCTCAATGACAATGAACCTATTTTAAAGGCAACAGAGGGGACAAAAGGTGTGAGGGATTCCTTTTTGATTAGAAGTCCTCAGGGGGATCATTTTTACCTCATTGGAACGGACTTAGATGCAAATGGGGGAGACTGGGGAAAGTATGGCAATAAAGGCAGCAAAAATATATGTGTGTGGGAGTCAGATGATTTAGTCAATTGGTCAGAGGAGAGACTGATTGAAATTGCTCCTCAGGGAGCAGGCTGTATGTGGGCGCCGGAAGCTTTTTATGATAATACAACAGGTGAATATGTAGTATATTGGGCAAGTGGTATAGTGGGTGGAAACGGAAAGAAAATATACTATGCAAAGACAAGAGATTTTTATCATTTCAGTAAGCCCGAAATCTACAAGGATGTGGATGGACCTATCACCTACATAGATACCACAATGATAGAATATAAGAATATTTACTACCGTTTTACCAAAAATGAAAACGAGCTGAGTATATTAATGGAGACAAGCCATAAAGTATTAGGAGACTTCTCCTGTGTAAAGAAACAAATCGCATCGGAATTTGGAGTGGAGGGGCCAGCAATTTATCAAATTAACGGGCAGGAAAAATGGTGCCTGTACATGGATGGCTATGCAGATCAAAATGCAGGAGTGGGGTATTTTCCATTGATTGCTGACAGTCTGGCGGATTTACAATCAGCAAATTTCCGCAGGCTAAAGAGGGATGAGTATCAATTGCCTGAGGGAGCAAAGCATGGTTCCTTTGTACCTATTACAAAGGAAGAGTATGAGGCATTGAAGGAGCAATATAAAAAATAGGGGTTACTATTTAGAGCCCCACTCGCAAAATCGCTGCAATGCAGCTTATCAAAATTAAAGGAGGCAGAGAGTAATATGAGTAAAAGAAGATATTGGATAGCAGCAGGGGTAACCCTTGCTATGCTGTTATCTTTTGGAGGATGTTCTTCCTCGTCGGATAAGAAGGAGGAGACAAGTGAGGTAAAACAGGCAACTGTGAGGACGCAGGGGAATGCAAAGAAAGAGGAGAGCAAACCTGGAACTGCAAAACTGTCGGTCAATGCCGACACGAAAGTTCTGGATAAAACCAACGATATCAGTGAGATTTTATATGGTATATTTTTGGAGGATATTAATTTTGCCGTGGACGGAGGCCTGTATGCAGAGAAGGTGAAAAATCGTTCCTTTGAGTACGGCGGTTTGGCTACTAACAGTACGAAGCACGGCTGGAACACTACAGACAATCAAAACATTATATTTGATGTTATAGACGGGACTGCAGACAAAACCTATTTAAATGAAAATAATACTCACTATGCCAAGGTGGAAAACAAGGGTAAGGAGCAGGGGGGAATTTCCAATACCGGATTTCTTGACGGTATTGCCATTGAAGAGAAAGCAAAATATAAATTTACCGGCTATTTCAAAGGCGCTTTGGGATATAAGGGAGGGGTGACGGTGAAGCTGGCATCCCAGGATGGCTCCACGGTGTATGGGGAAGGTAAGATTGACAGTATCACAGATAAGTGGCATAAGTATGAGCTGGAGCTTACGGCCAATAAGACAATCAATGCAGGTGTGAGATTATATGTGTACATAGACAAAGGAACAGTGGAGATGGATATGATTTCGCTGTTTCCAAAGGATACATACAAGGGAAGGGAAAATGGTCTGCGCAAGGATTTGTGCCAATATTTAGAAGACTTAAATCCAAAATTTCTTCGTTTTCCAGGAGGCTGCATTATAGAAGGGAAATCTATTGAGACAGCATATAGCTGGAAGGACTCTATCGGCAGCGGGCTGGAATTTGAGGTGAATGGTAAAAAGACAGTGGGGGATGTGGCGGCAAGACCGCTGGGAACCAACCTTTGGGCAGATATGAACAAGGCAAGCTCCAACCCCTATTACATGACATACGGCGTAGGCTTTTATGAATATTTCCTGCTGTGCGAGGATTTGGATTGTCTGCCTATCCCCATATTGAATGCGGGTATGAGCTGCCCTATTCAAAGTCCTAATTATGCAGTTGTCAATTCCAGTACAGAGGAGTTTAAGCAATATATTCAGGATGCCCTGGATTTGGTAGAATTTTGTCGGGGTGATGAGAGCACAAAGTGGGGAAGTGTGAGAATTGCCATGGGACATAAAAAGCCGTTTCCTTTGAAATATGTAGGAATCGGCAATGAGCAGTGGCAGAGCGAATATTATGAGCATTTCAATAAATTTAAGGAGGCATTTGCCAAGGCAGCAAAAGAGAAACCGGACTTGTATGGGGACATCGAATTGATTGTGGCAAATGGCCCTAATTCTCCTGATACCTTTGCTTGGGACAGAATCAAGGCTTCAGGTGAAGGTGCAAAGTATGCAGGTATGGTAGATGAGCACTATTATCAGACACCATCTTGGTTTTTGAGCAATGTACATCGCTATGATACATATGAGAGGAACAGTGTGCCTGTATTTTTAGGAGAATATGCAGCGAAATCAAATAAGATGGAAGCAGCGTTAGCGGAGGCTGCCTACCTGACAGGGATTGAGGAAAATGCTGATATTGTAGAGATGGCGTGCTATGCTCCTCTGTTTGGAAATGAAACCCAAACCCAGTGGGTTCCGGATATGATTTGGTTTACCAACAATGAAGTTTATGGTTCTGCCAATTATTATGTTCAAAAATTGTTTATGAATCATGTAGGAAAACAAACTTTGAATTCAGAGCTGACAGTGGAAAAATCGGAAGATGGTTTGTCCGGCAAGGTTGGTGTGGGAACTTGGAGTACATCGGCAATATTTGATGATTTAAAGGTAGTGGACAATGATACAGGGGAAGAGTTGTTTGTAGATGAATTTTCCTCTGACAGTCTGGCATCCTACGAAAAACATGGGGGCAGCTTTTCGGTGGAGGATGGGAAGCTAGTACAGAAAAGTACGGGAGCGCCTCAGGATGAGAAGACGGGAGATGTTGTTTATATCGGTGATGAGAGCTGGAGCAACTATACCTATACTGTGAAGGCAACAAAGACAGGGGGAGCAGAGGGATTTCTGATTCCTATTGCAGTAAAGGGAGTGGATGACAACATTTTTTGGAATATCGGCGGCTGGGGAAATACTACCTCCTGTCTCCAGATTGTAAGCAACGGAAGTAAGGGAGACCAGGTAGAAGGCACAGTAAGAAATATTGAGTTGAAAAACAATACGGAGTATGAGCTTAAGGTGGTTGTAGAAAAGAGTAAAATTACATGCTATATGGGACAGGTAAAGATGATAGAGTATGAGTATGCAGGCAATGAAGGGATTTATCAAACAAGCAGCATTGCAGAAAATAAAGATATTATTATTAAGCTTGTAAATGTAACCGATAGGCAGATGGATACCAATATTGTCATTGACAATGCTGGTAATTTACAGCCAAAGGCTGCGGTATCCCAAATCAAAGCAGACAGTATGAATGTGTTTAATTCCAAGACAGTGAAGGATTTAATTAAAATTGAGGAATCGGAAACAGAAGTATCTGAAAACTTTACCTACTCGCTTCCTAAATTTTCAGTGACAGTGCTTACCATTCATCAAAAGTAGAAAAGTATATAAAAAAGTGAGATAATGAGATAATATAAAAAGGGTAAAGATGATTTAAAAGATAGGGAAGTCAGCGTGAATGATGTAAAAGGAGTGTCTGTGTCGGCATAGCGATGCAGCCACTCCTTTTATCACAATAAGTAAATTAAAAAAATATAACATATCTAAAAACAAATTTTTATAATATATACATATAAGTTTTATGATAATGTACATATTGCATAAAAAGTGCAGGGATAATAAAGCCTCTTTATAGAAGATAAATTACTTGCAAATTATTTTTTATGTTTTTAAACAAAAAAATTGTGATTTTTGCATAAATATGTTATTATTGAATCAATCTAGATTTTAGTTTTTGTTTAGAGAAAATATCTTTATTATGGGTGTAGTAGTGTGATGAAAGATAAAATGGAGGAGAAAGATGGAGTCAAAAGGCAATTACGAAAAGCTGGCTGTCACTGATTACTTAACAAAGCTTCCCAATAGGCGGGGATTGTATGAGTTTTATAGTACCTTGCAGCCCAATGAACGAATCCATGTCATGTTTCTTGACATTGATAATTTTAAGAAGGTGAATGATACATATGGTCATCAGATGGGAGATGACCTGTTAGTTGCCGTTACCAAGAAGATACAGGAAAAGGTAAATGGAGCCTTTGTGTCCCGTATGGGAGGGGACGAATTTGTGATTGTGATAACCGGCGACATAGATGAGAAGGAGGTATTAGAGACAGCCAAGAGAATTTTAAATTCTGTCATAGAGTTAGATATTGTAGTGGATGTAAAGGCGGTAATTTCCTTAAGTATTGGTATTATTTTGAACCAAAATTCCAACAACAACCTGGATGATGTATTATTTAAATGTGATGCAGCTATGTATCAGGCTAAGAAAAATGGAAAAAACGGATATGTAACCTATGATACAATAGAGAAGGAATTAAATTTCAAGAAATCTGTGGAACTGGAGATGAAAGATGCGCTGAGAAATGGGGAATTTCAAGTGTATTTGCAGCCTCAGGTGAATATAATCAATTCCAAGGTAGTAGGAGCGGAGGCGCTTGTTCGATGGAATCATCCAAAAGATGGGGTTCGTACTCCTAAGAAATTCCTGTATCTGCTGGAGGAAAACGGATTTATAATAGAGATGGATATGAATGTGTTTGAGCAGGTGTGCAGACAGCGTCAGAAGTGGAAGGATACACCGTTTGGAACGATTCCTATAGGGGTCAATATGTCAAAGCTTCATCTATATCAGCCTGACTTTGTAAAGGAACTGTTGGAGATTACAAGTAAGTATGATGTACAGCCTTCTGAGATTGTAATTGAGATTACAGAAAATATGCATAAAGACAATGATGAGATGATGAGTACCATAGTGGAATTAAAAGAGGCCGGATTTGGAACTGCCATTGATGATTTTGGTTCTGGGTATTCCACTCTTAGTCTGCTTCGCAATATAGATGTAGATCAATTAAAGTTGGATGAGGAGTTTATCAATACATGTAATAACGACCGAAAAAGTAAAGTAATTGTTAAAAATCTTATAACTATGGCAAAAGACTTGCATTTAGACATCATTGTAGAGGGTGTAATGAATAAAGCACAGGAAAGATTTTTGATTAACAGCGGATGTGATGTGGTGCAGGGTTATTACTATTCAAAGCCTCTCCCCATTGATGAGTTTGAAAAGTTTTTTGAACAGCATATGCAGAGAGAGGACCGGATTATTACATATCATTTCAATGACAATCTATTGGATGAAAATGGAGAAAATGAAGGCAATATTGTTGGTGATGTGAAGTATGGCAAAGGCGTGCTGGAGGATGTGGGAAGTCTGCGTATTTCAGGCGGACTGCCAATGAAAAATATTGTTTATCTGCCAACAGATATATTAGGAAATGACAGCTTTACCATATCTATGTGGTTAAAGACAGAAAACTTTAATAATTGGACCAGTGTTATGTTTGCCCAATCGGAAAACGGATTTTTAAGTATTATGCCTTATGCGTGGGAGAGAGTTCCAATGTTCCGTGTGAAGGATGACTGGGACGAGAACGGCTGGTATGACGTTTTGGGCAAAGAGATACAAGATAAGGAATGGGTTCACCTTTGTGTTACTTACAATTCCAAAACTACATTGGCGCGGATTTTTCAAAATGGAGTGCTCACAGGCAAGAGAGACAATATGTTTCAGTTAAGTCATTATAAAATGATGGTTTTGGGCGGCGATTATTTTCAAACAAGCTATGAAGGCTTAATTAGCGAGTTGTATATATGCAACTATGCAAAAACACAAGTCGAAGTCAAAGATATGTATGATTCCTACTTGAATAATCCTAAGTTTTTAGGGATAAAACCAAGGGATTGGATGCTTAAGGCATAATATTTCAGCAATTATAAGCCTATTGTTTTAAATATCGTCTTGAATTGTAAAAGACAATATGTTATTATTTAATACAGTACATTTATATGTGATATATCAATGAAATCTTTGGGGCAGGGTGCAATTCCCTACCGGCGGTGATGGAACATAAGGTTCACAAGCCCGCGAGCCTAATGGCATGATATTGGTGAGAATCCAAAGCCGACAGTACAGTCTGGATGGAAAAAGATGAAAGGGAAAAGAAACACTTTATGAATCTGCTGTTTATGAATTGTGCAACGTTCATTTGAGTGCATGGATTCTTCGTTTTATAAAAGTCCTGAAGATGAAAACTTCAGGACTTTTTATTGTGGGATTATGGATTTTTATACTTGAAAAAAGAATCATATAAATAAGTAAGTCGTTCAGGCGACTGTGTGGTTTGCGTTGAAAGGGATGAATAAATTTGGAGAATTTAGAACAGAGAGAGATGTATATGAGACGGGCAATTGCACTGGCTTTATTGGGGAAAGGAAAAGTAAATCCCAATCCTATGGTAGGTGCCGTGATTGTGAAGGAGGGGAGGGTGATTGCAGAGGGGTATCATCGCAGATACGGACAGCTTCATGCGGAGAGAGAGGCACTAGCCAATCTTACGGAAAGTGCGAAGGGTGCGCAGATGTATGTGACCTTAGAGCCATGCTGCCATTATGGCAAACAGCCTCCATGTACCAAGGCAATTATAGAGCATGGTATTTCTAAAGTTTATGTGGGCTCTCATGATCCCAACGAATTGGTGGCAGGGCAGGGAATAGGCCAGCTGCGGGAAGCTGGCATTGAGGTGGTCACAAATGTGCTCAGAAAAGAGTGCGATGCTATAAATCCTGTGTTTTTTCACTATATTACAACGAAGATGCCCTATGTGGTGATGAAATATGCACAGACATTAGATGGGAAGATTGCCACCTATGCAGGTAATTCCAAATGGATAACAGGGGAGGAGGCTAGAGCAGATGTGCAGAAGCTTCGTAATTGGTTAAGTGGTATTATGGTTGGTGTGCAGACTGTGATTGCCGATAATCCTATGTTAAACTGCAGAATGGAGGGGGGAGAAAATCCAGTGCGTATTATTTGCGACAGTCATCTGCGCATTCCCCCGGATTGTCAAATTGTACAGACGGCAAAGGAAATTCCCACATGGATTGCTGTGTTAAAGCCCTCCAGGGAGATGAGGGATACATGGAATAATCAGAAAGAAAAGAGTATATGGGATGAAATAGATGATAGATTTGAAAATAGGATAGCAAAGCAGCACTGGTTGGAGGAAAAAGGGATACAATTCTTATATTGTAAGGAAAATCAGGGAAGAATTGATTTAAAGGATTTAATGAGTCAATTAGCTGAGAGAAAGATAGATAGTGTACTGCTTGAGGGCGGCTCCACTTTAAATGAGAGTGCATTGCGCCAGGGAATTGTCAATCATATGTGTATTTATATGGCGCCTAAAATCTTTGGAGGAACAGGGGGTTATACACCAGTGGGGGGAAAAGGAGTAGAATTGGTGGAGGATGCCTATAAGTTTGAGAATCTGAATATTTCTCAGATTGGGGAAGATGTTTTGCTGGAATATGATATATTAGATTGCTCTAGAAGAAAGTGAGGAGGGCAGGCAAAGTGTTTACAGGTATTATAGAAGAAATAGGAAAAGTCAGTTATATTGCAAGGGGAGCAAAATCATCTGTATTGACAATACGATGCCGTACAGTGCTGGAGGATACAAAGGTAGGGGACAGCATTGCCGTAAATGGCGTATGTCTCACGGTAACATCAAAGTCAGAGGACAGCTTTCAGGCGGATGTGATGGCAGAAACTATGAATAGAAGTATGCTGGGTACGCTGAGAAGCGGTGATGAGGTGAACTTAGAGAGAGCTATGGAGGCGGGAGGACGTTTTGGGGGACACATTGTTTCGGGCCATATTGACGGCTGTGGGACGGTAGTAAGTTTTGTTCCAGAGGATAATGCCGTCTGGGTTACAATAAAAGCGCCGGATTATATATTAAAATATGTGATTGAGAAGGGATCCATTACTATGGATGGCATTAGCTTGACGGTTGCCTATGTAGATGACAAAGTTTTTAAGGTTTCAGTGATTCCCCATACAGGAGGGCATACGACTCTGCTGGGTAAAAAGATAGGGGATATGATCAATCTGGAAAATGATATTATCGGAAAGTATGTAGATAAGCTGATGCACTGGGAAGATAAAGAAAAACAAGGAATTACGGTGGATTTTCTATCGCAGAACGGATTTGTTTGAACCAATACCTTGAAAGAACATCATGTAAAGAATGATTCACAGCTACATTCGCAAAATCGCTGCAAAGCAGCTTTCTTTTTGCTTATGAATGGCTTCTTCCCATTTAGATTTATAAAAACAGTCTATATCAAGCAAGCTTAAACCCCCTGTTTTATATAAATCTGCATGGCTCAATATGTTTACTCGCATAAATAGTGTAAGTCAAATGGATGTTGCAAATCCTGTTAATTGCAGGCTTTGAGGAAAGATAAGAACTGGAATGGAGGTTAAGATGTCAGAATTTAATACAATTCCCCAATTGTTGGAGGATATAAAGGCGGGAAAAATTGTAGTAGTGTTGGACAATGAAAACAGAGAAAATGAGGGAGATGTAATATGTGCCGCGGAGTTTGCCACTACAGAAAATGTGAATTTTATGGCAACCTGGGCAAAGGGGCTAATATGTATGCCCATGTCTTTGGAATACACAAAAAAGCTGGATTTAGAACAGATGTGTAAGGTGAATACAGATAATCATTGTACAGCATTTACAGTTTCCATAGATTATGTGGACACGACAACGGGAATTTCAGCCTATGAGAGAGGCTTGACAGCTAGAATGGCAGTGGAGGACGGTGCAAAGCCGGAGGATTTTAGAAGGCCAGGTCATATGTTTCCTCTTCTGGCAAAGGATGGGGGAGTGATTGAGAGAGAAGGTCATACAGAAGCCACGGTAGATTTGGTGAGGCTGGCAGGCTGCAGACCAGTAGGTTTGTGCTGTGAAATTATGAAGGATGATGGAACGATGGCACGCAAGGAGGATTTGATTGATTTTGCAAAACTCCATGGGCTTAAAATTGGTACGATTCAGGATTTGGTTCAATACCGCAAGGAGCATGAGATATTTGTGGAGTGTGTGGCAAAGGCAAAGATGCCAACCCGCTATGGCGAGTTTACCATATACGGATACATCAATAAATTAAATGGGGAACATCATGTGGCTTTAGTAAAGGGAGATATTACAGACGGAGAGCCGGTGCTTTGCCGTGTTCACTCAGAATGCCTGACAGGGGATGCACTAGGCTCTGCAAGATGTGACTGTGGTCAGCAGTATGACGCCGCCATGAAGGCGATTGCAAAGGAAGGACGAGGTGTGCTGCTGTATATGCGGCAGGAAGGCAGAGGGATAGGACTTATCAATAAGATTCGTGCCTATGAGCTGCAGGATGGAGGACTGGATACCGTGGAGGCAAATATAAAACTTGGATTTCCTGAGGATGCCAGAGATTACACAATTGGCACGCAGATATTGGTGGATTTAGGATTAAAGAAACTGCGGCTGATGACAAACAATCCATCCAAGATATATGGATTGAAGGGCTATGGGCTGGAAATTGTGGAGAGAGTACCTATAGAGATGGAATGGGGAGAGCATGATGCATTTTATATGCAGACGAAAAAGGATAAAATGGGTCATATTTTTATTCAGCACTAATCATATTTTATAGCAGGTCATTATATAGAAGAAAATATGATAAAAAGAAATAATAAAATATAAAAGAAAGATAAGAGAAAGGAAAAGAGATATGAGAGTATTAGAAGGAAAATTAGTAGTTGGAGATAGTGTAAAGGTAGGGATTGTAGCATCCAGATTTAATGAGTTTATAGTGTCAAAGTTAATTAGTGGTGCAGAGGACGGACTTGTGCGCCATGATGTAAAGGCGGACAATATTACATTGGCTTGGGTTCCGGGAGCGTTTGAGATTCCTGTAGCAGCAAAGAAGATGGCACAATCCGGAAAATTTGACGCAGTAATCTGTCTTGGAGCAGTGATTCGAGGGGCAACTAGCCATTATGATTATGTGTGTGCAGAGGTCTCTAAGGGAATTGCTGCAGTTAGTTTAGAGACGGGCGTGCCGGTTATGTTTGGAGTAGTGACAACAGATACGATTGAGCAGGCGATTGAACGTGCGGGAACAAAGGCAGGAAATAAAGGCTATGACTGTGCATTAGGTGCTATTGAGATGATTCAGTTGATGAAACAGCTTTAATTTTTAACCCATGCTTTATGAGTGGTTTTGAATATCTCTGCACACTTGTTCTAGCACATCAAAATAATTTTCAAAGGTCTTTCTGCAGCATAGGGGATTGTCTATTGTAATATCCGGAATCCGGCAGCCAATCAAGGAAAAAGCCATTGCCATGCGGTGGTCTTCATAGGTTTGAATATGGCAGCCCAATGGAGTGCCTGGATGGATTCGAATGCCATCAGGGAGTTCCTGGCAGGATATGCCCATCCGTGAAAGCTCAGTGACAATTGCTTGAATGCGGTTGCTTTCCTGATAGCGTATATGTCCGATTCCGGTTATAGTGGTGGTGGATTTGGCAAAAGGAGCTAATGCAGCCAAAGTCATAGTCTGGTCAGAGCAACGGTTTAAATTCACTTCTCCAAATGTAAATCCATCCTTTGGGGGAAGAAGCTGGATGCCCTCCGGCGTATCTTTAAGGGAAGCGCCTCCTTGCTCTAATACATGGAGAAATTCAACGTCTCCCTGAAGAGAGTCAAAATGAACATTCTGTACAATTCCGGAAATGCCCAGTAAAAATGCCAGGGCATAAAAATAACAGGCGGCAGAGATATCCGGTTCCACCTGGTAATCTAATGCTCTGTAAGTTTGGTTAGCATTTATTTTATAACCGTCACAGGTAGTCTGCAGCTCTACTCCAAATTGCTTCATCATTTTAGAAGTCATTTCAATGTAAGCTCTTCCATGGGTGCCTTGAATGTGAATGGTAAAATCCTTTGGACTAAGCACGCTGGAAATCATCAGGGCGCTTAGAAACTGGCTGCTATGATTGATATCTACAGATACATCATATTTTGTAATGCCATGTCCGGTCAAAAAAAACGGAAAACAGCCTTGTTGTTCCTTGTAGGTAATTTTTGTTCCCATTTCTTCTAGGGATGAGAGCAGGGCAGCCATTGGCCTCTTTCGCATCTGGGGGGAGGCATCCAAAAAAAAGGTACCAGAGGACATGCCTAGCATGGCGGTGAGAAATCTGGCGGCAGTTCCTGCGCTTCCAACATAAATGGAGCCTTCTGTCACAGGTAGGCTGCCATCACTGCCAGTGACGGTAACCGTTTGATTGGATTCATTTATTTTTACAGGGAATCCCAAATCTTGAATACACTGTAAAAAGTGCCTAGAGTCATCACTAAACAGCACACCTTTCAGAGTGCTGGTTCCGTTTGCTAAGGCAGCCAGAAGAAGCGCCCTGTTTGTAATGCTTTTAGAACCAGGAACTTTAGCGGTGATGCAGGCATTTTCTTTTAATGCAGTAATAGGGGTGACTTTATATGTATTCATATTTTGTGATGTCATATTTTTTCATTTCCTCCATTTCCAATTGTGGCTTGAATCAAGTGTTGTCTAAATAATCTTGTGCCCTCAAGCTCATTAACATATCTCATAACATGTATAATGAAGGGCTGAATATACTTTAGTTATTATCTCATGATATATATGTAATACAATATAATATAACACAATACAATACATTATAAGGGATGAAATGAAATAGGGCAACTTAAAACTTCATGACTTAAAGCTGGATGTGATAAGATAATCAAAAGGAACAAATTGACGGATTATACCAATCATGATATTATGAATAATATAAGTTGCACAATCTATACAATATACAAAGGCAAACATGTGAAAACACATGGACGCAAAGCTGGGAGTCTACGGGGAAATACATAACCTATGATAGTTCGGT
>CAJTQG010000051.1:0-1476 GCA_910578605.1 uncultured Lachnospiraceae bacterium
ATATATATCAATATCTATCAAAGTACAAGATATGGTCATAGTTTTGGAATATCTGTGTTTAGGATTTTCGTTGAATCATATGATTTTCTATTACTAATCCAGAAGTAATATGAATATTTTCATCTTGATCAACTAATACAGCCTCCACTCCAGAAAGTGATTCTATTAGTTGGGTAGCTTTTTCAAGTCCTAAAGTGATACAACTTGTGCTTAGAGCATCCCCTTCCAGGGAGGAGGAACTTATAATGGTTGCAGATAATAAATTATTGTCAACTGGATATCCGGTTTTGGAATCTAAAATATGGTGATAATTTTTATTTTGGTAAGTAAAACACCGTTCGTAGACACCAGAGGTCACTAGTGAACTGTCATGTAGTTCTGTACAAATAATAGGCTCCCCTTTTGCGTGAAAGGGATATTGAATTCCTAAAATGTAATTGGTTTGATTCGGCTTTTTCCCTATCACTATAAGATTGCCTCCTAAATCAATCATGCCGCTTGTTACATTGTTAGAAACAAAGAAGCTTTTAAGTTTGTCTGCGATATAGCCTTTTGCCAGTGCTCCAAAATCAAGCTGGGTTTGGCTGTCAGTCAAAGTGACAAAATTGTCTTTTATCTGAATATGTTCATAGCCCGTATGCTTCAAAGCCTGGGTAATATTGTGTTTGTCAGGTAAAACACCTTTTGCGTTAGATGTAAAATCCCATAATTGCCCAACTGTGTCCATTGTAATGTCAAAAGAACCTTCTGTTAGTTCACTGTAATGAATCGCCCTTTGCAGAAGAAAAATAGTCTCGTCAGATACTTTTACAGGTGTTCCTTTTGCGCGATTAATACGGGCAATATCACTCTCCTCTATGTTTTTGTTCCAGAGTTTTTCGTAAGCTTCACATAGAGAAAGCGCCTGTTCTATCAGATATTCTTCATCAGGATAATACAGTGTGATTGTGATAACCGTGTCAAAAAAGAAATCTGTTTTTGATATCATATTATCTTTGTTGTAGTGGTGCTTTTTATAGTATATGGAGAGGACAACTGCCAATAGAACAGAGAGTATAAATATAGTATAAATGACAATTGAACCTTTCTTTTTTAGTAGCGGCATTTTTTGTACCAAACCATAAGCGAAAATACTCTTATTTTCGTATGCTTTTTATCCTTTCCTTCTAAGTTAACATGAATTATGAGAAGTATTATCATTATTTAAAACTATACAACATAATAATAGATTTTAACTTAAGTTTCAACAATGAATTGCATGACAAATATATTTCTTGTATTTCCCTGACCTCCTTGTGAGGAAAGCTTTGGAATTGTTGACTTGTCATGAAAAATAAGATATAATTTAACAAGTGGAAGAATATTAAAATTGTTTACATAAAATAAAATATAAGGTAGCTGAAAACAAGTTGTAAATATATGAATATTTTCATGGAAAGGAAAGTGCAGTCACTTTATGTTTCAGCGGAAAATAAG
>CAJTQG010000051.1:1486-19993 GCA_910578605.1 uncultured Lachnospiraceae bacterium
GCGCATGGGTAATAATATGAGAAAATTATGTAAAAAAGAGCAGTGCTGCAAATTGACAAACAAAGGCTTTACTATGGTGGAGATTTTAGTTGTACTGGTAATTCTAGCCATTTTAGCTGCCGCACTAATACCTGCTATGACTGGCTTTGTGGAGGAATCAAGGGGTAAGGCATTTGTGTCAGAAGCTAGGACAGCTTATGTAGCGGCGCAATCAAAGGTTACAGAAAAGGTATCCTTACAGGCAGATTATTATTCAAACGCCGAGAGCGGGGAAGCTCATAAAAATGCATTTAAGACTGCTATCAGCAGCTCATCCAATCCCATTAACGGTATGATGAAGGATTCCTATACAGATGGGGCAGAAATTAGGGACATTAAGATTTCTTCAAGCGGAAAGGTGGAGGAATTAATATATCAGGCTGGAAATTATCAGGTGATTATCAGACCAGGAGCAGAGGCAGAAGTAAAGAAAGTAAAATAGATTATATATTAAAAAGGGATGTTATACAGTGGAATGCACCCATATAACATCTCTTTTTTATCTGATTTCTTATTAAGGTTAAAGGTTAAGGGAGGCCGGCAATGCCCAATTATCAATTTAAAGTAAAGGACCTAAATGGAAAAACCCGCAGAGGGCAAATGGAGGGTGCAGATGAGAGGCAGGTCTACGCCGCATTGCGGAGTCAAAATGAGTATCTTCTGTGGTGCAGGGAGACAGAAGAAAAAGAGAACTACAAGGCCCTTAGCTCAAAGGAGCTTTCAGAATTTGCCAATCAATTAGGCACAATGCTTTCAGCAGGAATATCTTTGTCAAGAACATTATATATTATTGCACAGCGTGCACAATCTAAGCGGCAGCAAGGTGTGTACACCCATTTGTATACATTGGTAAATCAAGGGATTTTGCTTTCGGATGCAATGGAGAGGCAGGGAAGAGCATTTCCTGTTTTGATGATTAATATGGTGCGGGCGGGGGAGAGCAGCGGACAGATGGATGATATTGCTATGAAGATGGCAAAACACTATGAGAAGGACAGTCGGCTGCAGGCAAAGGTGAAGAGTGCTATGGCATATCCCATTTTTTTGCTATGTTTGATTGTGGCGGTAATTATGATTATCTTTGTTGTAGTATTGCCTCAATTTAATGGATTATTTGATGATATGGGGGACAATCTGGGGTGGAATACAAGGCTGTTAATTGCTTTGAGCAGATATATGACTCACCATTGGTATATAGTGCTGTTATGTATGGGAATGATAGGAGTTTTACTTGTGATGCTGTTTCAGAGTTCGGGGGTGCGGCGTCTATTAGATAGGGCAAAATTAAGAATGCCCATTTTGTCTGGTATTTATCAAACTTTGTACACCGCCAGATTTGCAAGGGGGTTAAGCTCACTGTATTCTAGCGGTTTGTCTATGCTGCAGGCGTTACAGATATGTAAAGGGCTAATAGGCAACACCTATATGGAAGAACAATTTGATACTATGATTACCGATGTGAAAAATGGAGTGTCCCTCTCCAAAACGATGAATAAGTCAAAAGGATGGGACAGTAAGCTGATTGCTAGTATTTATGTGGGTGAGGAGTCTGGTCGTATCAATGAGATTTTGGACACATTGGCAGATTCCTTTGATTATGAAGCAGAGCAGGCAACGCAGCGCTTGATTGGCATACTAGAACCAGTTATGATTATTTGTATTGCAGTGATAGTAGGATATGTAGTTATGTCAGTGATGATGCCTATTCTGCAGTATTATCAATCTATGTCCCATTAATTATGATGCCATGACATTAAGTTAAAATGTCTTTTGTCACCAACATCATTAATATACAGCAGGTTAAATGGAGGTTGAGATGAAATGTTCAATTTATATATCCAACAATGAATTGGAATATTTATTGGGGGAAGTGACGGGAAGCAATGTTTTTATTGCTAAGGCGGGAAAGCTTTCTTTTGAGACAGACACAATAGAAAAGGGAAGTATTAGACGGGAGGAAGCTTTCCAAAACACAGTGAAAAATATGTGCAGTCAAATTGGTACAATGCCAAAACAGGTGGATGTGCTTGTTGTGGACGATATTGTTCTCACAAAAATGATAGATGTTCCTATACTTCCCCACAAAAAACTGTTAGAGCTTGTGAAAAGAGAGCTGGAGGAGTTTGTAGATGGGAAAAAGGAATATGTGTATGATTACAGTGTAGTGCAATCACGGATTCCAGGGACACAGGCAGGTACTATATTGTGCGGCGGCATCAGCAGGGAAGTGCTAATGCAGTATAAGCGGCTTTTAGAGGAATGTGGTGTACATGCGGTAAGCTTGGATACGGCAGTCAGGGGCCAGGTGCGTCTGATGGAACAGATGGAGGATAAGAAAGGAAAGACATTTATCGTTGGTGTGATGGATGGTTTTACTCTTCGAGCTTCTCTCTATGTAAAGGGCAATATGATATATCACAGCACCTCCAGGGTGACGGAGAGAGATAATCTAGGACTAATCAGCGAGCTCACAAGAGTTTTGTCCTCTTTTATTCAATTTAATCAATCTCAGAAAAATGATACTGATGTGGAGGCTATATATTTGTGCGGAATGCATAAGGAGGAGGAGAAATATTGTCAAAATATTTCTATAACTCTTGGAATCAATACACAATTGCTAGATAACACTTCTGGTTCTGTCAATATCCAGGCAGGGGAGGAGGACTACTCTTTACAGCAGTATGTTTATCCAACAGGCAATTTATTTAGAAGGTAGGTGTAAAAATGCAGGCATTAAAAGAAAGAGAAATCAACTTTATCGATGCCATGAACCGGAAAGAGAGAAAGAACACAAGTATCCATTTCAAGCAAATATTCCTTTTCACGGTTCCTGTTCTTTTGTTTATCACCACTGTCGGCACTATTTTGTTTTTACATACAGCAGCTTTGGGATTGGAGAAGAAGATAGAAAAGATACAAGGGGAATTAATAAGTGAGGAAATAATGGAAAAAAAGATGGATTTTGTTTTGCTTCAAAATGAAATATCAGGGCTTCAGGGGTTTCAAAAAAACTATAAACTTTTAGAGAGTATGTTTGAAGGACAGGCTGAGGCGGACAAGAATATGATATATACTATCATTACCCAGTGCTTTGGTAAAATTATAATTGAAGATTTGTCAATGGAAAACAGTTATTTAAGAATAGATTGCCATTGTGCTGAATATAAAGAGGCAGCTCTTTATGTTCAGAGATTAGAGAAGACAAAGCTGTTTTCTAAAGTAAATTATCAGGGCTTTGAGAAGGACGGGGATCAATATATTTTTTCCTTAACTTGTGCCATAAATAACCCTGCAGCAAGCTGACAGCAGAAATAAAAGAAGACTTAAGGAAGGATATGTTATGAAAGAGTATTATGCTAAGTTAAAAAACAGTGAGAAAATCTTAATCTATATTATGATTTTAGTGATAATAGCAGGGGGAGGAAGTATTGTGATTCGTCCCATGTACAAGAAATACAACAAAGTGCGCGAACAGTATGATGCTATATGTCTAGAAAAGCAAGTAACACAGATGGAATTAAATCAATATGACAGCTATAATACCTCAAAGGAAACTCTTGAAAATTTTTATGAACAAAATCAGAATTACTTAGAACCACTTGCGGGGGAGTCTTATGTGCAGCAGAGAATCAGCAGCTTTCTAGAGAGATACTCTTTAAAGCCGGAGTCCATTTTGTTAGAAGGAGGATATAACAATAATCCATCTGATTACAAGGGTTTAGATAGCAATGTGGGGGAGGATGAGGACAATCCTAAGCTTGTAGATCAGGAGGGGGAGGAGTTGAAGGAGAATGTGGGAGGAGAGAAAAATCTGTATCAAGCTGTTTCGGTGACAATGAGCACAAAAGGAAATCTGCAGCAATTTTGCAGTTTTTTGGACGGGTGCAAAAAGGAGAAGGCATTTTTGGTTACAGATTTTTCTGTGCATAAAGAGAACCAGGCAGTCTCCTATCATTTATATGCTAACGAGCAATTGGTGTTTTATATTACGGCAGTCTACTATATGAAATCCTACTAGTGTAAATAATAAAATGCATTAGGTAATAAAAATAATCAGTGTTGATAAAGCAACAAAAAGGAATGTGGTCAAATGTATATGGACAATAAAGGCTCTGCTTTAGCATGGGTTTTGATGCTTCTTATTGTGTCATCCATTTTGCTGTTGTGTATCCTCCCTTTAGGAGTGAGCAGTATTCAAGAAAGCAGAGAGGAAAATAATAAACAGCAGGCCTTCTACACTGCTAAATCGGTTGCGGATATGGTGGTTTCCTACATTGTCAGTGATACGACAGAGAAACAGCAGGAGGAGGGGGCGATAGGCTACCAAATTGTTGAGAGAGCTAGAGCAGCAGGTATGTTGGAGGGGTATACTTGGCAGGTTCAAGGGTTAAATGAGGAGAGGGAAACGGATATGGGAGGCTGCCAGGTAAATGCGAGATACGATGGACAATTTTTGTATATTACAGCAAAGGCAGTTTGTGGGACAGGGACTTCTAGTGTCAAGGTGAAATTACAGCAAGATGGCGTCAGTTCAGAATATTTAGAAGCAACAGAGTATATTACAGGGGCCTATCCGGGTATACGAGTCAATCACATGAATGCAAACCAATCAGGGGGAGACAGTATAAATTTAGGGCAGCTGGAGGTGGAGGAGGGCAGCAGGCTTCTTGTGCTGAATGAGGGAGCGGGAATAACTCCGGAAGCAGCAGCGGAAAGTGCAAAGTATGATTTAAAGATAAATACTCTTCCTAGCGCTGAACTTGTCAATGTGAGTAAAATACCAGGAAAAGTGTGGAGGATTGATGGTAGGGGAAGTGAGAGGGCAGCAGCCGTTTATCAATTTGAAAATGATTTTTCATTGAAAGAGCTGATATTAGACAGCTATGGAGATACCTATGTGTGGGTTGGAAAAAATACAGTTCTTACAGTGGATAATATAGGGACAGATTCTTATTACAGCAATTTATTTTTTGTGCTAGACGAGAATGCGGTATTAAAGCTAAATGAGGAGGGGAAGGAAAAAGAAATGCGCCTTTGGGTGTGCAGCCTGAATAAAAACAATGGTGCAAAGGTGGAGCTGGGGGATTCCCTGCATTTGAGCGGTGTTGTGGATGTGGATGAAATGGTAATCGGAAGTAATGTTTCGTATTCCCACTGTTTTGCCTATGGTATGTCAGGGAGCTATGGAAAAACAGAAAACAGGTGGAGAGTTACAGCGTATGAATCAGGGGAAGGTGGTGGGACAGATGGACAATAAAGGCTTTACATTGACGGAAGTGCTGGCGGCCTGTGTAATTTTAACACTGGTGCTTACATTGTTGATCAAGGGGGTGTTGGCAGCAGGAAATTGGTTTGCGGAGAGTGAAGCAATAAAAAATCAAGGAGAAATTGCCGCTAACAGAGTGGAGGGAAGTGAAAATGAGGATGTGCTTTGTTCCCAGAAGGAGTGGGGGAATATTATTCTGCGGGGGCAGGAGGAGGAAACCATTGATTTTACCAAAGAAAAAATAGAAAAAAATGTGTATTCTTATGGGGATGTGAAGTTTTCTACTATTACCGCCAACGGAACATGAAATTGGTTATTAGTATTTGGAGAGATGCAAATAAATTCCCATTCATATAAGAGGTATGAGAGATAATGATGAGAAATGTAAGTTTTATGGACCAGGTAAAAAAGGATGAGTGACAGAAAAATGAAAAAATATGCATATCAAAAACGGAGTAGTACTTCCTTCCATCTATATATTCAGAATAATCATGGTATGACATTGGTGGAGGTGCTGATGGCATTGCTGATTATGTCAATTGTACTTGGTGCAATGGGCAGCATATATTTGGTCTCCATGAAATATGTAGATACCTATACCTCTAAAAGGCAGACAAAGCTGATGATAGATACCACGTTGGATGCCATGCTCAACAGACTTACCTATGCTACACAAATTTATATTTCCGATACTCCGTCTGTCCCAGCAGATTGGGAGGGAAAAGCTTGCTATTATTATAAGTTTGATAATTGCAGGGAGGAGGGAAAGGGGGGTGTAGTATCCACCGAAGATATGGAGGCGTTGTTTGATTCTAGCTTGTATGATAATGGTTATCTTCACTGTATAATAGATTTTGACAATCACAATTCTTCTAGTAAACAAAAGAATCTTTTCATTCAGCTTTCATTTTATAATCATAAAGGAGAGCTGGTTTATAAAAGAGACAGGCAGATAGATATTATGAATATGACTTATGGGGATACAGATATATCCGGCATGAAAGGAGAAAATAAGGAAAAGGATTTGTATATCTATTACCGGAAGGATGTAGAGGTGACAGGATATGAGGAAGAAATCGGAAATATTTTTTTGCAGCTTTATAACAGATATACAAGGGAGAATCCTGATTACTATAAAAACTTCACTCTGAATACTACAATATCATGTGAAGATAACGAGAGTATTAAAATTGGTCCGGTAAACAGCAGAAGCGGAACAATTATGTGGCAGTACAGGGCTTCCCATCTGGCAATAAAACCGGAACAAAATTGGGGGTTCACTATCCATGAAGAAAATAGAGATAAATCTCTTTTGATTATAGAGAATGAAAGATTACAAAATTGGGGGATTGAAAGCCTCAATGGAAAACAGACAGCCATGAAAGAGAATGTTTTTTATATGCTGCCCTATCATTTTGTAAATATTTCGGAGAGGTTAGATATATTGTATTATGTGGAAAATACATGGGAATTTGAGGGGGAGGTAATGGGACGTACAAGGCAGACTCAGTTAATATACAACAATGAGGAAAAAAAATGGTACTATTTGAAAATAGGAGCTGGGCAAAGGTGTATTTCCCTGACAGCTGACGGGGTAGAATATGAGGGCTTTCCTGTAAAAGAAGGTGTAAGGCTGCAGTATACATATTTGGACGAAAAGGGCAGCACATTGAAAAAAGAGGCTGTCATTATGTCCTCCGTCCAAATTAAAATGTTTTTTAAAACCTTTGGTGAGCCATTAAGCGAAATGAAAAACAGGTAGCTGTATAGCTATAGAAAGCTATAGAAATAGAAACGGAGAGGAGAAGCAGCAATGAACAATATGCCGATTGGTGAAATATTAAAGGAAGATGGCTATATTACACAGGAGCAGTTACAGCAAGTATTGGATTACCAAAAGCAGAGCAGAACAGATAAGCGTGTGGGTGAGCTGCTTATTGAGCTGGGCTATATTACGGAAATTCAAAAGTTAGAGGCATTGGGAAAGCGGTTGAATTATCCTTTTGTTCAGTTGTCCTCCTATGAAATTAACAAGGCGGCAGTAGGGGAGATATCAAAATCCATGGCGAATCGTTACTGTGCGATACCAGTAGATGTGTCAGAAGGAACAATTACGATTGCCATCAATGATCCTTTAGATTTTTATGCCATTGAAAATATTGAAAAGGCTACCAGTAAGCAGGCAGATATTATATTGGCATTAAACCAGGAGATAACAGACGCCATTGAGTATCATTATTCGGAGATTGACGCTAAAATGGCGGCTATGGATATAAACCAGTCCTTCGAGGAGGAAGAATTGGATATTTTTGAGGATGAGTTTGCCAAGGATGAAGCTTCGGATGTGCCGGTTGTTCGTCTTCTTAACAGCCTGTTGATGAAAGGCTACAGCTCTAATGTGTCGGATATCCATATAGAGCCTTTTGAGAGGGAGACAAAAATTCGTATTCGCATTGATGGTATGCTGGTGCCCTATGTAACGGTAACTCCTAATATTCATCAGTCCTTAGTGGCTAGGACGAAGATTTTGGCAAGGCTTGATATTGCGGAAAAAAGAGTTCCGCAGGATGGTCATTTTAAAGTGAAACTGGAGGGGGTGGAATTGAATTTGCGTGTTTCTGTGATTCCAACTGTTTTTGGGGAGAAGGTAGTGCTTCGCTATTTGAATATGAATGCTAATATGGACAACGCAGGAACTTTTGGAATGTCAAAGGACAATTATGATATTTTTATGAGGATTATGCAAAATCCCAATGGCATTATTTACATTACAGGACCTACAGGAAGTGGTAAAACAACAACTTTGTATATGGCATTGGAATATTTTGCACAAAAGCCTGTGAATATTTCTACGATAGAAGACCCGGTGGAGCGCAATTTGCCTCATATTAATCAAATGCAGGTGAATCATGGGGCAGGTCTTACCTTTGGGGCTGGCCTGCGGGCGCTGCTGCGGCAGGATCCGGATATTATTATGGTTGGGGAAACCCGTGACAATGAGACAGCTTTGATTTCCACAAGAGCAGCAGTCACAGGTCATTTGGTATTGTCAACCCTTCACACAAATGATGCCATCTCCACAATAGTGCGTCTGCGGGATATGGGAATAGAGGATTATATTTTATCAAATTCCTTAGTTGGGGTAGTGGCACAGCGCCTTGCCAGGAAAATTTGTCCTAACTGTATGGAGAGCTACACTCCCAGCCAGGAGGAGACAAAGCAGCTAGGAAAAAGTATTCCGCATTTGAGAAGAGGTACAGGCTGCCATATGTGCAATCAAACGGGATATAAAGGACGTATTGGTGTTCATGAGGTAATTGAGATAGATCATGTAGTAAAAAAAATGATAGCCGACAATAAACCCATCGACAATATTTATCAATATATGCAGGATGTGAGGAAGATGAAAACTTTGAGGGATTCTATGAGAGAACTGGTGGCTGAGGGGGTTACATCCTTTGAGGAATTTGTGAGAATTACATATAATGTGTAGGTTATTTTTGGCGGCTAGGGGAAACAGAAGTAATAAAAAATAAAGATTGTCAATTTATACAAATTCATTTATAATGTATAAGATATAATATTTTATATCCTAGCAGTTTATTAACTAAAGAATGCATTTATAATGTGGAAGGAGTTCAAAGAATGAAGAAAAACAAATTAACCTTATTGGCAGCTACAGTATGTCTGTCCATAGCGATGTGCATGGGTGTCAGTGCTTCCGAGAGTGATAAGACAACAACTGCTATCAAATTGACAAAGTATTCTGATTTGGACACAAAGTCACAAGACTTTGACAGTGGTACGATTTATGGTTCATTTCAGGCAGATGCAGGACAAGCATCCACTGTAAAAGGGGAGACCTATAAGATTATTTGTCCGGCTGATGGAAAATTCAGAATCAATTACAGCCTTAATTCAAAAGGAGAGGAAGATTGGAAAGGGGATAATCGTCATGCCAGATATATTTTGTACAGTAATCCTGCTTGTACAAAGGTAGTGGCAGAAAAAATATTAGACGAAACAGCTACAGAGGATTTATTTATGAATTTGACTAAGGGGACCTATTATATGACAGTGGAACCCGTTATTGAAAAGCCGGAAATGGATTTAGACGTTACATATTCTGTTTCCTTTGGATACTTACCATTTAATGTTGAGTTTATTAAGGTTGTAAAAACCTATGATTACATCAATAAAACAGTAATATTAAACATAACAGGTTTAGATTCAAAAAGTTTAAAAATAAAAGAAGGCGTTCATCTGGAGTCAGGGAAGCTACATAGGGTATTGTGGGAGGATTATCCAGATATTACTACTGGAAAGGTTGCTGTAAAGAACAATGGTTCTTATACAATTCGTATGGTAGATTCCTATGATCATATCGTTGCCAGAACGGTAACCATCAATGACTTTGCTGTTCCAAATGCACCTTATGTGAGAAGCTATAAGTCAGGAACAAAAGTAGTGAGTGGAGTGGCTATTCCTAACAGCACAGTAAAAGTTACTGTTGGCAAAAAAGCATACACTGTAAAATCAAACAGAAATGGTTTATGGTCTGTAAAGACAGGTACATTAAAGGTTGGAACTAAAATTAGCGCAACGGTTACGAATTCGTTTGATAAGGTGAGTGCAAGAACGTATGTGACAGTGAAAAATCAAAAAATTGCAAAACCTAAGGTAAAAACATATAAGAAAAAGACAAAATATGTAAAAGGTACAGCAAAGAAAAATACAACTGTTTATGTGAAGATTGGAAAGAAAACTTACAAGGCAAAGGTGAACAAAAAAGGTAAGTTCAGTGTAAAGGTTCCAAAATTAAAAGCAGGTACAAAAATAACGGTTACTGTTAAGGATGCCTACAATAATTCCAGCAGTTCTGTGAGGGTAAAAGTGAAAAAATAAATTTAGATAGAATAATGGAATAATAGAAGCAATAGCGCTGCTTGCTTGGCAGCGTTATTGCTATTTATATGTATGATAGTAATAACAAAATAGAGCTGAGCCTCTCAATCAATAAAAGAAGAGGAGAAAGGGAAAGATATGATTGCATTTGTATCAGGAACATTGATGGGAATTGGAGAGGATTCTGTCGTTGTGGAAAATCAAGGTTTAGGCTACCATATATTTATACCTGCCTCCACAATCCCTCAGATGCCGGCTCCAGGACAATTTGTGAAGCTGCATACATATATGTATGTAAAGGAGGATATACTGGCATTATACGGATTTCTCACTAAGGATGATTTGGAGGTATTTAAGCTGCTGATTACAGTTAATGGTATAGGCCCAAAGGGGGCATTGGGAATCCTTTCGGTTCTCACGCCCAATGATTTAAGATTTGCCGTTGCAGCAGGGGATGATAAAGCCATCAGCAAGGCACCAGGAATAGGGAAGAAAACAGCTCAGAAGCTTATATTGGAGCTTGGAGATAAATTGAAATTGGAGGATACCTTGTCCCATGCAGAAAATATTATGGAGGAGAGGGAGTGTGTCACAGTACAGGGAGAGACAAGACAGGAGGCAATTCTTGCTTTAACAGCATTGGGATACAGCCATTCCCAGGCGGCAAAGGCGGTATCTAGTGTTGAGAATTCCCATGCTTTGACAGTGGAAGAATTATTGAAGAGCGCATTAAAACATATGGAGTGATTTGACAATGGAACGCAGAATTATTAATACAGAAGTGGTAAAAGAGGAAATTAATATCGAAAATCATCTTCGTCCCCAGATGCTTTCCGATTATATTGGGCAGAGCAAGGCGAAGGAGACATTGGCAATTTACATAGAAGCGGCGAAATCCAGGGGAGAAGCGTTAGACCATGTACTGTTCTATGGACCGCCGGGGTTAGGAAAAACTACATTGGCATGTATTATTGCCAATGAGATGAATGCCAACATTAAAATAACCTCTGGACCTGCCATAGAAAAACCTGGGGAGATGGCGGCGATTCTCAATAATCTTCAAGATGGGGATGTACTGTTTGTAGACGAAATTCATCGCTTGAACCGTCAGGTAGAGGAGGTGCTCTATCCTGCCATGGAGGATTATGCCATTGATATTATGATTGGAAAGGGTGCCACTGCAAGGTCCATTCGCCTGGATTTGCCTCAATTTACATTGGTGGGCGCCACTACAAGAGCAGGGCTTCTGACGGCTCCGCTGCGGGATAGATTTGGGGTAATTCACAAATTGGAATATTACACAGTGGAGGAGCTGATGGAGATTATCGTTCGCTCTGCCAATGTACTGCAAGTGGAGATTGAGCAGGAGGGGGCCATGGAGCTTGCCAGACGTTCCAGAGGGACGCCAAGACTTGCCAACAGACTGTTAAAGAGAGTTCGGGATTTCGCCCAGGTGCGGCACAATGGAGTGATTACAAAGGAGGTGGCAAATCTGGCTCTGGATTTGCTGGATGTGGACAAGCTTGGTTTAGACCAGAATGATAGAAATATATTGGAGATGATAATTGAACGATTTTCAGGCGGCCCTGTTGGCTTAGATACACTAGCAGCAGCTTTGGGTGAGGATGCAGGCACGTTGGAGGATGTGTATGAGCCATATTTGCTGAAAAACGGCTTCCTTCAGAGAACACCTAGAGGAAGAACAGCAACAAAACAAGCCTATGTTCATTTAGGTCTCCATTGACCGATGACATTTTTCATGCTAGAATATGCACGAAAGCAATGAGCAGTGCCAAAGCTCGCCGAGACAAATCGACTGCTTGCAGTCGGATTTGAGGCGGCGAGCTTTGATAGGGCGAAAGCCCGTGAACGAAGAGCCTGGAGGGCTCTGAGTGGCACACTGGGAGTATGTCATAAAATGAATGAAAGAAATCCGACAGAAGAATGGCAAGGATAAAAGTGGAATATTGGGAAAAATAAAAGGATAGAATATACACGGAATAGGAGTGATAGTATGTGTGGTTTTGCCGGTTATATTACAGCAGCTAGAACAGGTGAGCAGTATAGGGATGACTTAAAGAGGATGATGGATGCCATAAAACACAGGGGACCTGACGATGAGGGAATGCATGTGGACGATATGGCGGGCTTAGGTTTTCGCCGTCTGAGTATTATTGGAATTACTAATGGCCGTCAGCCTATGTACAATGAGGATGAGACAATTGTTGTGACCTTTAACGGAGAAATTTATAATTATCAGTCAATAAAGGAAGAATTGATTGAAAAGGGACATATCTTTAAGACAGATGCAGATACGGAGGTTTTAGTTCACGGCTATGAGGAATATGGTATCGAATTGTTAGACAAGCTTCGAGGTATGTATGCCTTTGCAATATGGGATAGAAATAATAAAGAAATGATTATTGCAAGAGATATTTTTGGAATTAAGCCTATGTTTTACACACAAAATGGGGGAGATTTTGTTTTTGGTTCTGAGATTAAATCACTATTACTGTTTCCGTCAGTGAAGAAGGAGTTTAACCAGGACGCATTAGAGAGTTATTTGTCATTCCAGTATTCTGTATTAAATGAAACCTTTTATAAAGGAATTTTTCGTTTGCCGCCGGCACATTATCTGCATTACAAGGAAGGTGAAATTACGATCAACCGATATTGGGAACCAAAATTTGATGAGAATCCTTCCATAACCTTTGAGGATGCTGTCAAAATGGTGAATAAGGTGATGAAGGATTCTATAGAGGCCCATAAAATCAGTGATACAGAGGTGGGCGGTTTTCTCTCAGGAGGGGTGGATTCCAGCTATATTGTTGCCAGAAGCAATTTGGACAAAACCTTCAGTGTTGGTTTTGATTACCCTAATTGCAATGAGACACCATTGGCACAGACTATGTCTGAGTATGTGGGAGTTAAAAATTATCGCCGGATGATAAACACGGAAGATTTTTTTGAGCAACTTCCAGTTATTATGAATCACACTGATGAGCCCCTATCAGATCCCTCCTGTATTGCCCTATATTTTCTATGCCAGTTGGCAAGTGAGCAGGTGAAGGTAATTTTGTCAGGCGAGGGTTCAGACGAACTGTTTGGCGGATATAATATTTACAAGACACCGATTGCCCTGCAGCCCATGCAGAAGCTGCCTAGAGGATTTCGCAGATTCATGGCTTCTCTGCTGCAGAAATTGCCGTTTGATTTTAAGGGTAAAAATTATTTGATTCGGGCCGGTCAGGATATAGAGGAAAGATTTATTGGCAATGCCTATATTTATCACACCAATGAGGTGTACAGGCTGATGAAGCATCCATCTAAGAAAAACACACCTCAAAGTATTACTAGGCCAATCTATGACAAGGTGAAGGATAAAGATGATATTACGAAAATGCAATATTTGGATATCAATACATGGCTGTGGGGAGATATTTTGAATAAGGCGGACACTATGAGCATGGCTCATTCTTTGGAGGTTCGTGTACCATTTCTGGACAGAGAGGTGGCAAAGGTTGCTTTTGCTGTGCCTGTGGAACACAGAGTGGATAAGAAGGAGACAAAGCGCTATTTCAGGGAGGCGGCAAGTCAGTTTATGCCGGATATTACGGCTGAGAGAAAGAAGCTTGGTTTTCCTATTCCTGTGAGAAATTGGCTGCGTGAGGAAAAATATCATAATTTGATTAAAGATACATTGTTGTCAAAAACAAGCCAGCAGTTTTTCCACACAAAAGAATTGGAAAAATTATTGAAGGAGCATTATCAGGGCAAAAAGGACAATGCCAGAAAAATTTGGACAGTTTATGCATTCCTTCTTTGGTATGAGAAGCATTTTGAACAGGCGGCATAGATTGTTGTAAATTATAATATTGTATTCTTGTATTCAATAGTTTATCAGCGCAGCTTATTTTAGAAGAAAACGGAGGAAAACATGAGATTTGCCAGTATTGCCAGCGGAAGCAGTGGAAATTGCATATATGTAGGCTCTGAACGTACGCATTTGTTAATTGATGCAGGCATTAGTAAAAAACGTATTGAGGAGGGGTTAAATCAGCAGGATGTGGCTTTATCTGATATATCCGGCATTTTTGTCACTCATGAACATTCAGACCATATACAGGGATTGGGAGTGGTGCTTCGCAAGTATCCCATTCCTATTTATGGCACAAAAGAGACATTAGATGCGATTTTGCGGTATAAAAATATTGGAAAGGTGGATGAAGATTTATTTCATCCAATTGAGGCGGACAAAGATTTTATCTGCGGAGATTTGACAGTACATCCCTTTCATATTTCCCATGATGCTGCCAATCCAGTAGCTTACCGTGTGGGAAAGGAAGAAAAATCTGTGGCGGTAGCTACGGATATGGGTACTTACACCGATTATACAATAGAAAATATCAGAGGGGTGGATGCCTTGCTGTTAGAGGCGAATCATGATATTCATATGCTGCAGGCAGGCACTTATCCCTATCAGTTGAAACGCCGGATTTTAGGGAAGGAGGGGCATTTGTCCAATGAGTCCTCTGGTCAGCTGCTCTGCCAGATTTTACATAACAACTTAAAGCATATTTTTCTTGGACATTTAAGTAAGGAAAATAATATGGAAGAGCTGGCATATGAGACGGTACGGTTGGAAATTACAATGGGAGATAATCCATATAAGGCGGAGGATTTTCCCATTCAGGTGGCAAAGAGGGATTGCCCATCACCCTTGATTGAGATATAGGCTGAAAATAGATTGAAAGAGCGAAATGAAAAATAGAAAAATGTTTATATATGGAGGACAGAGATGAGTAAGACAATTATAACTGTGGTAGGAAAAGATAAGGTAGGAATTATTGCAAAAGTATGTAATTTTTTGGCAGATAATCAAGTAAATATTTTGGATATTTCCCAGACTATTATCGACGGATATTTTAATATGATGATGCTGGCGGATTCTAGCAAGGCAGAGAAGGAATTCAGTGTATTGGCAGATGAAATTGCAAAGGTGGGAGAAGAAATCGGAGTGCAGATTCGCATGCAGAAGGAAGAGATATTTGATTGTATGCATCGAATTTAACAAAAGTGTATTTATTAAAGTACATGAAGGAATGCATTGATTTAAGGGAACACATAATGAAATACTTGCATATGGAATGGACTAGACTTATATCTAGCCTTATATTGGGAAAGGAAAGGATTCAATGATAAATCTGTTTGAAGTAAATGAAACCAATAATATGATTGCACAGGATAATTTTGACGTGCGCACCATTACACTGGGAGTGAGCCTGTTGGATTGTATTGACAGTGATTTGTCTGAGTGCAGACGAAAAGTGTATGAGAAAATAACTGGTCTGGCGAAAAACCTTGTGGCGGTTGGAGAGGAGATCAGCAAGGAGTTTGGTGTTCCTATTGTGAACAAGAGAATTTCAGTCACTCCCATTGCGCTGGTTGGTGGTGCCTGCTGTAAGACAGAGGATGATTTTGTCACTCTGGCACAAACGCTGGACAAGGTGGCTCATGAGGTAGATGTGAATTTTATTGGAGGATATTCTGCTCTTGTGTCTAAGGGAATGACACCGGCGGAGGAAATGTTAATCCGCTCTATTCCAAAAGCGTTAGCATGCACCCAGAGAGTTTGCAGTTCTGTCAACGTTGGCTCTACCAAGACAGGCATGAATATGGATGCGATTGGGCTTATGGGTGAAATTGTGCGTAAAACAGCAGAATATACAAAGGAACATGACAGCATTGGCTGTGCAAAGCTGGTTGTATTTTGCAATGCGCCGGATGACAATCCCTTTATGGCAGGTGCGTTTCATGGTGTGACGGAGGCGGATGCGATAATCAATGTGGGAGTCAGTGGTCCTGGTGTAGTAAAACGTGTGTTGGAAAATGCAAAGGAACAAGATTTTGGGCAGCTCTGTGAAACGATAAAAAAGACAGCATTTAAAATTACAAGAGTAGGTCAGCTGGTAGCGCAGGAGGCGTCTCGGCGTCTTGGCATTCCTTTTGGTATTATTGATTTGTCATTAGCGCCTACTCCGGCAGTAGGTGACAGTGTTGCGGATATATTGGAATTGATTGGTCTAGAGAAAACAGGTGCGCCTGGTACAACAGCCGCCCTTGCTTTGCTGAATGATTCTGTGAAAAAGGGTGGTATAATGGCATCTTCCTATGTAGGGGGATTGAGCGGAGCTTTTATACCTGTGAGCGAGGACCAGGGAATGATTCATGCAGTGGAGGCAGGCGCCCTTACATTGGAAAAATTGGAGGCTATGACCTGTGTATGTTCTGTTGGATTGGATATGATAGCGGTTCCAGGAGATACGAAGGCAAGCACTATTGCGGGAATTATTGCAGATGAGGCGGCAATTGGCATGATAAACCAGAAGACAACAGCGGTTCGGCTGATTCCCGTAATCGGTAAGAAGGTAGGGGAGATGGTGGAGTTTGGTGGTTTACTAGGATATGCACCAATTATGCCTGTAAATTCCTTCTCCTGCGAAGCGTTTGTCAACAGGGGCGGAAGAATACCAGCACCGATACACAGTTTTAAAAATTAGTTAAAGCAGTATCAGTTCCCTAGAAAAACTGTCAGGTTGGATATGACCAAATTTGGCTTGTGAGATAAGGCGATAGAGAGTATCACATCGATATTCTTCTTCTATCATCTGTATACCTTCCGGTGTCTCTGCCAATGTAGTCTTATAGTCAGCCAGCTTGGACAGTATTGGCAGGGAGCTGTTTTTTTTAATACAGGAAAGAAGCTCAGCCCTTTGTCTGCGAAAGCCCAGAGGTCTGATATAGAAATGTATACCTTGTTTGATCCATTGTTGCTGTTTGGCAGTTTGGATATTTAACAGAGCATGCAGCAGTGCGCGGCGTATGCGGCTGTAAGGAAAAGTTCTGCTCTGACAAGTATCAATAAAGGAAAGATAGTCTGTATAATCGGTGAGATTATTTTTGATTCTATTCCAGAGAGAGGGAGACATATCTAGTATATTACATGCCTGTTCTTCTGTGAATTGAAGCAGACACATAAGAAGGGCAGGTGAAAAATCCTGCATTTCTACAGGGAAATAGGTTTGATAAATGTCCTGCATCACATTTAGTGCGGCTGGGGGCAGGAAGGGCTGCAGGCAAGCGGAGTCAAAATGATTCATTTCCAGCAGTATTTTACGTATACCAGTAGCAGAGGGGAGAATGGGAATATTTTGTATAGGTGATTGTGTATTTGTGCTGGTGTCATTGTGTGTACGAATGTCTTGTATTGTAATGTTTGTATGCTGCATTTGAGTGGATGTAGCGGAACTTGGCGTGGCAAGGGCAGCATCATGGTAAGCTGCACCCAGGCGCTGAATGGGGATAGGTTTCATCCTGCTTTGCATTTGCAGCAGAGCAATCTCATAAGAAAGTGCCAATATATTGTTAGGTTTAGACAGTATAGCTTCATAATTTTTTTGTTTCTCTACAGCCCATCCAGAATATTCTAATGCTGCTTTCAGGCGGCTTTTGGCATAACTGTGGCCGTTTTTTAAATGTTTTTGTATGAAATGTGCAAAGTTATTCTCCTGCTCAAAGATTTGATAAATCGGAAATGCCAATTCCTTGATTTTATCAGGATTTTCGCATCCAAAGCATAAATGAGTGACACAGCCTAACTGGTGGAGCAGATTCACCCCTGTATAGGCAAAGGTTTGAGCGCTGCTGACAGAGTAGCCAACAGGGAGTTCCAACACTAAATCCGCTCCATGTTCTAAGGCAATGCGGGCACGAGAATATTTATCTAAAATAGCTGGCTCTCCCCGCTGTACATAATTTCCACTCATGACAACAATAATATAATCGGCGCCCATTTTACGGCACTGGTCTATTTGATAGGCATGACCATTGTGAAATGGATTGTATTCTGCTATAATTCCTGTGATTTGCATTGTCTATTCTCCCATCTACGATTTTATTTTTTGAGGGTAATTTGAAGCTTTTTATTTCATTAAGATGTTAAATTGGGCAAAATTATATTTTTGAAATAATTTTGTGTATCTGATTAACACATAATGATTATAATGCATTAACTCATTGAGGGCAAGCCTGTCCCTGCTTTATAGTATTTGAAGTTTTGTATTTTGCATAATTAAGAGCTTTTTTGAAGGAGTTGTGCAATTGTCTAATTCGTACATAAATTTGGGAAAGAATTTTTAGTTGTTGACAGATTTTTCCAATGGTGCTAATATACTTTTTGGTATATTACATATTTATAAGGGCAAACATGGGGAAACACATGGACGCAAAGCCAGAAG
>CAJTQG010000052.1 GCA_910578605.1 uncultured Lachnospiraceae bacterium
AGATATTACAAAATATTACTTACATAATAATACAAGCATGATTTTCCTTTTAAAAATAAGCGCTCTTAATCAGAAAAAATAAAGGTTAATCCACCTATGGCAAATTAACCTTTATTTTTTTGTTTATTATTTAATTCACATGAAATATATAAGTTTTCTCTGTTTTAAAATCCTCCGCCTTCACTACAACCTCTATTTTCCCAGCCTGTTCTATCTTTCTTTGGCTGACATCATCAATCAGAATTCCATCTACATACACCAAACCATTTTCATCCTGGGGTGTCAGCTTCAAATACAAGTCCCCCTGCTCCTTTAACAATGTATATTGTGTTACAGCAGTGTCAAATGACGGCTCCAACCTTCCACCTTGTACATCCACTGCCTGCAATCCTGCATTTTTACTGTAATCTTGTACAATACACAGCTGGTCAAACAAACCTCCCACCCAACTGTCCCCTCTTGTCTCAAATTTTACATTGATAGTATCCTTCCCTTCTATGCATTCATGGGAAATTGGATAATATTTATCAAAAAAGTTTTCTGGATTTTCATTTTGAATAGTTTCTTCCTTATATAGTACATTATCAATGTAAATATTGAATTCTCTTCCCGCATTACCGCTGAAATATTTTACAAGCAGGTAATTGTTCACCGAAGGATTCACCTTCATATCATAGGAAAACCATCCGTCCTTCCATGCATGGCGAAGCTGCAGACCATTATAGGTGCCAGCTCCCGTATTTTCCCCCTGAATATTGTGCAAAAGCTCATATTGGTCATTTCCCAGAGGGATACTGTCAATCGCTACTCTTTGTTTTCTTGCTTTTTCTTTTCCCCCTAATATATGATTTTGCAATGCCGTTGAATCCTTTTCTACCATATTCCAATAGATTCCATATCTCTGAGTATGCTGTCTGTAATGAGGAGTAAAGATAAGCTGTGGACTGTCAGTATCCTTTAAGGTGAATTCCAGTATACCGTCCTTTTTCTCTACATTTTGCGCCGCATTTTTAATCCATTGCTCAACATCGCCTCGGGGTATGGTTATAAAATCCTTTATCGCAATATTTTTAGTAGCAATAGTTACATCCACTCCCGTTTTGCTCTCCTCCATATCCTCCGTTCCAAGACCAGCGCTAAGTACAAGAGGACCATATTTAAAAGCAATTACATGAGAGTTGTCATGAAGGGGGTGAACTGTGATATTCATGGGAATCGTATATTCTATTTCGTCATTTTCCTGCCATTGCCTTGTAATATAATAATATCCCCCCTGCTCTGTTATCACATCTGACTGCCCGTTTATTGTTACAATACATTTGCCTGCTGCCCAATCCGGAACACGAAGAGCAATTGTAAATTTATCCTTTGACACTTTGCGAAAGACAATTTTTGTTGTTTTCTCATTTGGTATCCGGCTTATCTGCTCTAGCTCTACCCCCTTCTCCTTCCAGTTGACCTTTGAGCTGATAAACTGATTAACATAGATAGTATCTTCCCTGTGAAAATATAGGCTGTCATTACATTTGGTAAAATTCTCCATTCCTGTTCCTGTACAGCACCAAAAGCTGTCAAATGGTGTGCCATACACTTTAAAATATCCAGTTGCCATAGGCTGAAAATACATTGTCATACCTGTCTCAGGATTCTGGGAGGACATAATGGCATTCATAAATGTATTCTCATAAAAATCTGCATATTTTTTATCTCCCGTAATTTTAAACAATTCTCTGGACAATTTTAACATATTATAAGTATTGCATGTCTCACAGTTGCAGTTTGTTCTCTCCCCGTCTAATATTTTAGGCTCCCCAAAGTGCTCCCACTCACTGTTTCCCCCTGTCACATAAGTGTGATTTTCGGTCACTAAATCCCAAAAACTGCGGGCCGACTGAAGATAAAACTCCTCACTGCCGTCTTTATCCAGTGCTATATAGCGGTACAGACTTCCTAAAAACTTCGGGATTGTAGTGTTTGCATGTTTTCCGTTTAATATATCCTGCCCCTTATGAATTGGGGTAAACAATGACAGTTCGTCAAACATATGAGCGGCTTTGGCATGCTCCTCTTTTCCGGTTACCATGTACAAATCGTACATGGTCTCATTCATGCCGCCGTATTCTACCGCCAACACCGTCTGCTGTGTCTGGACGGACCAATTCAGAGCACGGTGAGCCACCCAATCCCCCAACCTACTCACAACCTGCAGAGCCATTTCACTGCCTGCCAGCCTATAACAGGAAATCAAGCCCGCGATTATTTTATCCATTGTATACCAAGGCACCCAACAAGGCTGGTTTGTCTCTACATTGTCAAACAACCCCTCATCAAAAGCAGACAAATAGCCGCTCTCCAATTGACATTTTTCTAATTCTCCCACAATATCATTTATTTTTTCTAGCAGTTCATTATCCTTCGTAGACGCATATCCTTGGGAGATGGCTGTTAAATAATGACCTAAAATATGTCCCCGAATCTCTGTGCTCTCCCACCCCTTATACTTTAAAGCCTTGATTTTTAACCCTTTTGTCTCACGAAAGCCCGCCACCAAACGGTCTGTCTCATAACGTTTTAAATAGGCTATATCCTTTTGAAGTGCATTTTGAAAATAACTATCTGTAATTACTACCTCATCCAATCTAAAATCTTGTATTTTCTCCATATTATACATCCTTTCTTTCGCTCCTTATTCATTTTTACTTTTTAATGTATCTATTGTAACAAACAGATGATTTTTCGTAAATATAGATAGGCTGTAAAAAGTGTAAAAAGGTCAGATTTTACTCTGACCTTTTTAATGAATATAACTATTTATTTATGAAGTAAACATTATTTGTGCAGTCGAATGACATTCCATGACTTCTTGCCCAGCACTCCTGTCAGCATACCCTCCTCCATCTTCACCTTGTCACTGCATACAAACGGCACCACATTATCGGGGTTGCTCTCTGTATTCTCCGCTTTTAAATCCTCATGAGAAAGACAAATATGCTCTGCTACTTTGTAATCTGCAAATTGGCGCATATCACAGCTAATCTCCATATCCTCCTGCAAATCTTTGTTAACCGCAAATATCGTAATGCTTTCCTCCTCCTCATTCATAATAATGACACAATCCACATAAGGGGCATCCCCATAATCCTTCGTCTCATAAACTGGAGCTTTCACAATAGTGTTCAGCACTGTTCCATTGCCATATACACTGGCATGCATATATGGATAATAGATGGTCTGTCTCCATGCACCTGTGTCGGATGTCATAATCGGTGCAATGACATTGACAAGCTGTGCCATACATGCCACCTTTACTCTGTCTGCATGGCGCAGCATTGTAATTAACATGCTTCCTATGAGCAGTGCATCTTCAAAATTATATACATCCTCTAGCTGATGAGGTGCTTTGGACCATTTTTCTATTTTACTGTCTGCCTCGTTAGAGTGATACCATACATTCCACTCGTCAAAGGAGAGATTAATTTTCTTTTTACTTCTCTTCTTTGCCTTCACATAATCACAGATTGAGATTACGTCTGTAATAAAACGGTCCATTCCCACATTGGATGCCAAAAAGTTTGGTGTATTATCGTGGCGGTTTCCATAGTAGGTGTGCAGTGACAGATAATCTACCACATCATAAGCCTCATCTAACACTGTGGCCTCCCACTGTGCAAAAGTATCCATACCATGATGAGAGCTTCCACAGGCAACCAGCTCAATATTGGGGTCCAAAAGTCTCATCACTCTTCCTGTCTCCCCCGCTAATCTGCCATACTCGTAGGCGGTTTTATGCCCAATCTGCCAAGGACCATCCATCTCATTTCCAAGACACCAAGTTTTAATATTGTGAGGCTCTTTATAACCATGGCGAATACGCATATCACTGTAATATGTGCCCTCTTTAAAGTTACAGTACTCCAGCACATTCTTAGCGTCATCTACGCCTCTTGTCCCAAGGTTTACTGCCATCATAACCTCTGTGTTTGCCTTCTTTGCCCAGTCCACAAATTCATTCAACCCAAACTCGTTTGTCTCAATCACACCCCATGCCAGCTCTGGTCTTGCGGGCCGTTCCTCCTTTGGTCCCACTGTGTCCTCCCAGTGATATCCTGATATAAAATTACCCCCTGGATATCTGACAATAGGCACCTGAAGATTTTTCACAAGCTCCAATGTATCCTTGCGAAAACCCTGCTCATCGGAAAACGGACTGTCCGGCTGATAGATTCCCTCATAAACAGCTCGTCCCAAATGTTCAATAAAGGAACCATAGATTTTTCTGTCTACCTTTGACACAATAAAATTTTTGTCAATCACAATCTCCGTTTTTTTCATAAAAAATACCTCCTGGTTTTATATTTTCCTTTTTCTGACTGAATTATATAAAATCATCCTAAAATAAACAATGATATATTCCGTTTTGAAATTGATGTTTTATGCTTAAAATATTATGTGTACTACTTGACATAGTACACATAATCTGCTATAGTACACTTAGTCATCAGGAATAGAAATCATAAAATTATACAATCTACAAGTAGAATGACAATCTGTTGATTAATTTCCTGACAATATAAAAGAAAGGAGAATGTCAAGTGTTCCAAATTGATCCCATGTCCAGACAAGCGGTTTATGAACAACTCATCGAGCAGATGGAACGTTTTATACTGTCCGGTATTTTAAAATCCGGCGACCAGATTCCGTCTGTCCGCAGTCTTTCTGTGGATTTATCTGTGAATCCTAACACAATCCAAAAAGCGTATTCACAGATGGATGCCAAGGGAATGATCTATTCTGTACCAGGCAAAGGATGCTTCATCTCACCTGATGCGTTGGAACGATTAAGCAAAGCTAAAATGGAAAAAATAGAAGATTTTGAAAATCTAATTCTAGAACTGGCACTAGCCGGAATCACTCAAGAACAACTAACAGAAAGTATCAAACGTGTTTTTTCAAATATGCAAGAACAAAGCAGCAATTAACACTGCAACAGTAAAAAAGATACAAAAATCATATAGAAAGGAAAGAAAAAGTTATGATTAAAGCAGAGAATCTCTCAAAAAAATTTGAGAATTTTATTGCATTAAATAGTTTAACCTGTACCATTCCAAAAGGTTGTATATACGGAATGGTAGGCTCTAATGGTGCCGGTAAATCTACTTTTTTGAGATTGATTACGGGGGTGTACAAAGCAGACGGAGGTACCATCACTATAGAAGATAAACATGTATATGAAAATCCGGCAATCAAAGACAGAATTGCCTATATTCCCGATGAATTATTCTTCCTGCCAGGTGCGAGTATGAACAGAATGAGTGATTTATATGCAAGTATTTATAACAATTTTGATAGGGCCCGTTATAAATACTTAACAGAAGCTTTTGGATTAGACCCAAAGAAATCCGTCAACACCTTCTCAAAAGGTATGAAACGGCAAGCTGCTATTATTCTTGCCATTTCCTCCAAACCTGACTATATCTTTTTTGATGAGACCTTTGACGGACTAGACCCTGTTATGAGAAATCTGGTAAAAAGCCTGATTTGTGATGACGTATTAGAGCGCAAGGCAACTGCTATTATTACCTCCCACTCACTCAGAGAGTTAGAAGATACATGCGACCAGCTTGCGCTGCTGCACAAAGGAGGTCTTGTGTTGGAAAGTGACGTACAGAATCTAAAAACCTCCCTTTTTAAAGTACAGATTGCTTTTAATGATGATTATGACAAAGAAAGATTTCAGGATATTCAAATGATGCACTTTAAAAAATCCGGCTCTGTGTCTAACATCATTGTAAAAGGCGACAGGGAGGAAACCGTATTAAAACTGAAATCTATGCAGCCTATTTTGTTGGATGTACTGCCTCTTTCCCTTGAGGAGGTATTTACCTATGAGATGGAGGCATTAGGATATTCATTTGAAAATGTATTAAATGATCTCCCAAAATCAGAACAGAAAGGAGCAGTGTAAAATGAAACGCTATTTTAGTTTTCAATTATTTAAGGATGGCTTTCGACAACTGAAATTATTTGGTATTTTCAGCACAATTATTATAGGATTGGTATCCATATTCGTTCCTATCAGCACCATGCTGTCTGAACAGAACGGTTCCTATACACCTACTATAACCGGTGTAGGAATCAACGTACTGTTACTATTGTGTACCTTTGTGCTAGCACCGATTTTTACTTTAAGTTTATTTTCCTTTTTAAATAAACGAAACACATCAGATTTTTACCACTCCATTCCCTTAAAAAGGACTTGTATCTACACAAGTTATATCGCATCCATTATGGCATGGATTACTATTATTATTGTAGTTAACCTGTTGCTCAGCTACATGCTGTACTCCACCTTGACCTCCTGTGTCTTGTACAACCGCACGATACTAACCTATGCTTTAAATGTTTGGATTGGAAGTTTGTACTGTGTAGCAACGGTATCTCTTGCTATGTGTATCAGCGGTACTACTTTAACCAATATTGTAGTAAGTGGTATTATTTTATTCCTTCCAAGAATTTATATTTGTATGCTGTCTTACTGCATATGTGATTTATCCTTTATGAACTTTGATCATTTTATACCGATACTGACTCCTTCCTATGATATTGTGTTTGGTTCAATTGCCTCCATGTTAGGGGTTGGCAACAGCAATCCCTTTTATATGCTGTCTAGCAGTATATATACCTTCTGTCTTGCCCTTATCTTTTTTGCCTTGGCAATTTATTTATTTTCTAAAAGAAAGAGCGAGACGGCAGGATGCGCAGCCCCAAGTAATCATTTACAACATGTATATCGAATATTAGTTGCCTTTGTTGTATGCTTAATTCCCATTGGCGGTCTGAGTCATATGATAATAACTATGGTAGATTACGAAATAGACTCTTACGATATTCTTATGCTGATTGTCTTTTATGTGATTGCCCTGTTAGTATATTTTGTCTATGAAATCATTACCACAAAGAAGCTGCGTAATTTACCAAAAACACTGCCAGGATTAGGTGTGCTCGTATTGATGAATGTATTGTCACTCTGTATTATACAAGGAGGCGTCACACTGGCAAAAAGCTTTACTCCAGCTTTGGAGGAGATAGAGTATGTCTATATTATAGGGGCTAATAATTATACTTTTACGGAAAAAGAATATTACTCCTATATTCAATCCAAAGTCAAATTGGAGGACAACACTATCAAAGAAATTATCTCTAAAAATTTAAAAGAAGAGGTAAATCAAACAGAAAAAATTTATTTCAGCGACTACTACACTGTTAAAATCAAAGCAGGCTCCAAAACCTGTTACAGAAATATACGTCTCAACAGTACAGATTTAGAAAATATTCACAAACTATTAGAAGCTAATAAAGACTATCAGGCTAAATTTGTCAATCTGCCGGATTACAGCACACTGGGAACCTCCTTCACAATCCATGGTCTGGCATACAGCGCTACTAAATTGTCTGGCAATCAGAAAAAAACATTGTACGAAAGTGTGCAAAAGGAAATTAAAGAATTAGGCTATAACGGATGGTATGAACGACTTCATACACAAATTGGCTACTCTTCCACCGACTTTTATATGACTACCTTTGTGGGAACAGAAAGCTGCTCATTAACGTTTCCTCTGGAAATTCTGCCTAATTCCTTCCTTTTGTTCACCAAAATGATGACAAATGACAACACCATTGCAGAGACAAATCGGTTTTTAGAAAATCCGATGCAATACTCTTCCTTTTTAAATTGTTCTGTCACTGTCACAGACCTGCAAACATTGGCATCAGAGACTGCAAACATTTACTATGACGAGGAGGATACAAAAAATAATACCTCCTTTGATTCAGAGGAAAAGCTGTTAGAAAGCCTGAAAAAATTTGTACAGGACAGCAATTATGAAGACTATGCTAATTCCCGGTATGTAGTTGCCTTGGAGCTATTTACAGACACACAGAATATCACCCTCTACATTCCAATCAAGGGAAACGCAGATTTTAATAGTATGATGGAGGCAATGAACAATTTCAATTCAGCTATGGAGAAAGAAGACATTTCAGACGAAAATGTAACCTACTATCGCTAATTATTAAGTAAAAAAAGAAAGAACAAGCCGGTTAAAATCCTTTGTTCTTTCTTTTTTATAAATTATTTTCCCATCAATATATCGCTACTTTACTTTTATCTTTACCGTTTTCTTAAGTCCCAGTCCATTTACAACAACTTTTCCTGTTCCCTTTTTCTTTCCTGTCACCACACCCTTTGTCGTTACCTTTATAATTTTTGGTGTTTTATTTGTGAAGGTAACCTTTGCCGATGGGGTAAGCTTATAACTAATTTTTACTTTTTTCTTTTTCTTAACCTTCAAGGATGTTTTCTTCACTGTCAAGGTAGGCTTCTTCACTGTGACTCTGCAAGTTCTTGTAATTTTATTGGCTGTCGCCGAAATAGTGACTGTTCCTGCTTTTTTTGCCACCACCAAACCTCTTGAAACCGATGCGATGGCTGGATTGGAAGTTCGCCACACCACATTATGATTTCGCCCGCTAACCTGTGCGTTCAGCGTAACCTTCGTCTTTCCCTTTGTATAGATAGTTGCCCGAGATAAATTTAAATCTAAATCCACATGAAGGACATTTACGTTGCACGTTACCGTAAGTCCATTTGCAGATGCGCTGATGACCGCACTTCCAATTGCTTTTGTAGTGATTTTTCCATTCTGGTCTACCGAAGCAATAGAGCTGTCACTGCTTTTAAAAGTAACCTTCGTGCTCTCTCCCACAACCTTTGCTGTCAGCTGACTGGTCTCCCCCACATAGGCGGACACAATGGTGCGATTTAAGGACAGTGACGGCTTTATTGTCACTGTAACCTCACAGGAGGCCTGCTTACCACTCACCGTTGTGGCAGTTATAGTAGCTGTTCCCTTTCTCAAAGCCTTTATGGTTCCATTCTGGTCCACTGTCACCACATCCTCGTCAGAGCTTTCCCAGCTTAATGTACTGTCATAGGCATCTGCCGGTGTCACCACATACTCTATCTTTCCTGCCTCTGTTGTCTGCAATGCATATTGTGCTGCCGGAAAACGAACGGATACAACCTGCTCCCATGCAGCGTGAATAATCGTGTCTTTTCCCTGCATCAGCGTGTCTGGAGTATACTTATCACCAGAACCATTCTGTCCCTGAAACCATCCTAAAAATTTATAATTCTCACGAGTTGGCACCGGAAGCTCTCCAACTGGATCTCCATAGCGAACTACCCTGGAAACTTCCTCCACCTTTCCATCATACATTGGGTCAAAGGTTAAGGTGTAGCTATTCACATCCCATTTTGCATAAAATGTAACATTCTCTGTAATAATCTCCTTAGAAAAATCCACTTTTTCCCCGGAACAATCCGGCGTATTATACCATCCCTCAAACTGATAGCCATCCTTAAGAGGAATTTGAATTGGAGATATGGGACGCCCAATAATTGCCTCCTTCTTAATTACCTGCTCCTGAGCACCATTTGTATCAAATGTAACCTCACAAATTTTATCGGTTTTATCAAATGCCTTGCTTGGGAAACTGTAGGTTCCCAATTTATCACTATTCTCTAAGCAGTAGATAGTGAATCCCTCCGCACAGTAATCAAAAGTGGTCATGCTGTCTATGGATGGACACTTCTCATCCATACAATATAACGCCTTTAACATAGAACAGCTGTTAAATACACTTCCCTTGATGGATTCTAAACTTCCTCCTACATAAACCTCCTCTAAGCCAATACAATCCTTAAAAGCATATTCTGGAATCGAAGTTAAACCCTCACCAAAAACTATAGTCTTTAATGACTCACATTTTCCAAAGGTACTCTTGCTGGTACTGCTCTTCATCAATGTAAGGCTGTCGGGAAATACAATGCAAGCTAAGCTGGTGCATCCACTAAAAGCGCCTGTGTCGATCGTCTTTACTCCCATACCCAAATTCACCTCGGTCAAGGAAATACAACCGCCGAAGCTTTCACTTCCAATCGCTGTACATTTATCTGGTATAGAAATACTCTGCAGTGCCTTACATCCCTTAAATGCATTGTTGCCTATTTTAGTGATGGATTTGCCCAATGTTACAGCTGCCAAATTATCACAATCCATAAATGTATTGGGTCCAATCTCATCTACGCCATCCCCAATTTTCACACTTTGCAGACTGGTACATCTGTCGAAGGTTTGATCACTGCTGCTGGAGCTTTTCATGGAAGTAACACTGTCTGGAATCGTAATCTCCCTCAATGCTGTACAGCCTGAAAACGCACCAATAGCAATCGAAGTGACTCCCTCGGGAATCTCCACCTCCTCAAGGAAACGGGAGTTATAAAACAATTTTCTGGAAATAGCCTTTAATGTCTTTGGCAGCACTACCTTTTTTAAATTTTCACAATTGGCAAATGCCAACTCTCCCACTTCCACAATCTGGGTACTGCTCAAATCCACCAACTCAATATTGCTGTTGTTGTTAAAAGCAGATGGATTAATTTTTGTCACAGGCTTGTTCACAATGGTTGCCGGAATATACACATCTTTATTGTCTCCGATATAACCATCAATTCTCACAGTGCCATCTGTGAGAAGCTGATATTTAAAATATCCGTCATACAGAGCCCCTCCTCTAATTTCATTATCATTCCAAAAATCAGCAGGAAAAATTGTAGATATAACAGCCATAATCATAAAGGCTGCCAGCCATCGTCTTATTTTTTTCATAAAAAGTCCCTCCTGTCTTTATATAGTTCCTTGCATACTCTTTTCTTATTTTTCACTTGCCATATTATACTTTTTATATAGTTCTCTATGAAATAAATGCAAAATCATTGTATTTTATTGCCAAATAATAATGATTATCCACAAGAAAAAACAGCCATATTATGTTTATAGGTGCCTTTTTATGGGCACCTATAAATTTGCTCATCCCAATTTGCACTTATTCTGCCTGTTTTTCTAAATAATCTTCGATTACATTACTTAGAATAGCCGCCTAATAAGTTTATCGGATATTTTCTCCTGTTTCTCCACTTGATAAAACAGGAATATTTTCTATGATTTTCCTAGCCTGCAATTTGTCTTTTATGATTTTGCCTTTTCCTCCACCTCTATCTTGCGGATTTCCTTTGTGCGGATTTCCTTACATATCTCGTCGATAAATTCAGATAAACCCTTCATTCCTTCATCTCCAAGGTAACGGCTTCTCAGTGAAACCTTCTGTTCCTCCTCTTCCTTCTGTCCTACTACTAACATATACGGAACCTTCTGCAGCCTGGTCTCGCGAATTTTATAACCGATTTTCTCTGCCCGAAGGTCTACTGTTGCCTTAATGCCATTATCACGGAGCTGTTGTAACACTTTATTGGCATAGTCTGAGTATTTCTCAGAAATAGGAAGCACCCGAACCTGCTCTGGACAAAGCCATGTTGGGAATAAGCCTGCATATTTTTCAATGAGCCATGCCAGTGTTCTCTCATAACAGCCCATGGAGGTTCTATGAATAATATATGGTCTTACCTTATCTCCATTCTGGTCAACATAGTACATATCAAACTGCTCTGCCAACAGCGCATCCCACTGAATGGTAATCATAGTATCTTCCTTGCCGTACACATTTTTAGCCTGAATATCTACTTTAGGTCCATAGAATGCAGCCTCCCCTACCTCCTCAGTAAACGGAATCTCTAATTCATGCATCACCTTGCGTATTCTATCCTGGGTTTCCTCCCAAACTGCAGCATCTCCAATATATTTCTCACTGTTATCTGGATCCCACTTGGAAAGTCGGTACGTAACATCCTCCTCCACTCCTAATGTGCGCAGACAATATCTTGCCAAATCCAAACACCCTTTAAATTCCTCATCCATCTGATCCGGTCTTACAATTAAATGTCCCTCAGATATGGTAAACTGACGAACTCTTGTAAGGCCATGCATCTCGCCGGATTCCTCATTTCTAAACAACGTGGAAGTTTCACCGTATCTCAGAGGCAAATCACGATAGCTTTTCTGACTTGCTTTGTATACATAATATTGAAATGGACAGGTCATTGGACGCAAAGCAAATACTTCTTTATCTTTTTCCTCATCCCCCAACACGAACATACCTTCTTTATAGTGGTCCCAGTGACCGGAAATCTTATATAAATCACTTTTTGCCATAAGAGGTGTCTTTGTTCTCACATATCCCCTCTTCTCCTCCTCATCCTCAATCCATCTCTGCATTGTCTGGATGATAGAAACTCCCTTGGGCATAAGCAGCGGCAAGCCCTGACCAATCACATCCACCGTAGTAAACAATTCCATCTCTCTGCCTAATTTGTTGTGGTCACGTTTCTTAATATCCTCTAAATGATCTAAATATGCCTTTAATTCTTCCTTTTTTGTGTAAGCCGTTCCATATACACGAGTGAGCATTTTATTTTTTTCATTGCCTCTCCAGTAGGCGCCGGAGGAGGAAATTAACTTAAAAGCTTTAATGGGTTTTGTACTCATAAGATGGGGGCCGGCACACAAATCCACAAAATCTCCTTGGCGATAGAAGGAAATCACTGCGTCCTTGGGCAAATCTCTAATCAGCTCCACCTTGTAGGGCTCCTGCCTCTCCTCCATAAACTGAATGGCCTCCTCCCTAGGCAAAGTAAATTTCTCTAATTCTTTTCCCTCTTTAATAATTTTTTTCATCTGTGCTTCAATTTTATCTAAATCTTCCCTAGAAAAAGATTCGCAGTCAAAATCATAATAATAGCCTGTATCAATAGAAGGACCTATGGCCAGCTTAGCCTGTGGATATAACTGTTTTACCGCCTCTGCCAGAACATGGGAGGCAGTATGCCGATAGGCGGCTCTGCCCGCCTCATCCTCAAAGGTTAAAATACTTAACTCACAGTCTTTATCTAAAACCGTTCTTAAATCTACCGTCTCTCCATTAACACTTCCGGCGCACGCCGCTCTTGCCAATCCCTGACTGATATCCATAGCAATATCCATCACGGACATTGGCTGGGAATATTCTTTTACAGAACCATCTTTTAATGTTATTTTCATTTTCCTAATTTCCTTTCTATATTATTTTCATTTTATTGTGTAAGTCCTATGCAGTGCAAAGAACAATATACTTTTATTCACAGTGATATCCCCAAATGGGAATTATAAAAGTTTACTTCTATCCTCTCTTGATTTCCTATAAAGTAAAAATATCCCTTCCGGTATTTTATATCTCTACATAGTTAGATATAAAATACCGGAAGGGACGATAAATTCGCGGTTCCACCCTTCTTGCAGACATGAAATGAAATAATGATTACTAACATAGATGTACTGCCTGCCTCTTCATTATGATGATAACGGAATCACCGGAGCTTTTTCAAAAGTCACTCGGAGGTGGTATTCAACTATTCTGCAGTAAAGCACTCCCAGCTTCCGTGCCTCTCTCTGTAACTGTCAAAATAGTCTACTGTTCTCTTCAACGCTTTAAGGATTCAATTATGATTATATGCACTATCATTTTAATTATCAGTATATTTTTAACAGGTTTATTATAAACCACTCAAAAAAGATTTGTCAAGCATTAGCATCCATTATCCTTATCTTTCTATAACGATTAAGACAAGCATAAAATTCTTGTCTTCTAGGCATTGCCAATCCGCATGGTACCCCTCCATCCGCAACGGCAATTAACCCTTTCTCCTCCACTAATTTATATACACTCTCTACTATTTGTTCTAAGGTATTCTTCCCATTAAATAAATGTTTCATGGCATAGACCGTCATATATCCAAGAGCGCTCACCTGCTCGCTATCTGCAAGCTGTTCCACATAACGAAGCTCAATAGTATCGTGATTGATACTTACACCGTCCCTGCCCATGGTCTTAATTTTTATTCTGTCCTGCAGCTTTTCCTGCCCGCAGGCTCTGTGAAACCTTAAAGGCTGAGGCTCTGCCGGCTGGCTTTTTGCCAGAGGAAACGCCTCTGCCTCCTCCTTGGCAAGCTTAGTAATATCTTTTGGAATATACCTGTCCATCTGAATAATCGTATCTGCTATATGAAAATAAGCTCCTGAACTGCCTGCCACTAAAATAATAGAAACCCCAAGCTTATGATACAAATATTCTGCTCTTTCCAAAAATGGAGTGATTGGTTCCTCACTTCGGCTCACAACCCTCTGCATCAACTCGTCCCGAACCATAAAGTTAGTGGCGCTGGTATCCTCATCCATAAGAAGCACACTGCTTTTTGCCTCAATGGCCTCAATAACATTTGCTGCCTGTGAAGTGCTTCCGCTGGCATCCATAGTAGAAAAACTTCGAGTATCCTTTTCGTTGGGAAGATGGTTGATAAACATAGAAATATCCGTATTTTGAATGCTTCTTCCATCCTCTGCCCGCATTTTCATAGCATCCTGTTTGGTTATCACATACTCTCTTCCATCTCCAGCGATATGATTGTACACTCCCATCTCCAAAGCCTTCAGCAAAGTAGATTTCCCATGATAGCCGCCACCAACAATCAACGTAATACCTTTGGGAATACCCATTCCCTTTATTTTCCCTTTGTTGGGAAGCTCCATTGTTACCTCATACTCTTTTGGCGAAACAAAGGCTACACTGCCTCTCATTGGCTTATCAGAGATACCGGATTCCCTTGGCAAAACAGCACCGTTTGCCACAAAGGCAACCAATCCCATAGGTTCTAACTGCTGCCTGATAAATTGCTGGTCCTGGGCCAACTCTAAAACAGACCTGATTTTTTCCTTTGACAGCTTTTCATAGTACAGCACTTGATGAACACAATCCGGCAAATATTGATACAAAATGCGTTCTAATTCCCTTGCATCTATTGTTCTTCCCCTTGCAGGAAACCCTACTTCCATACGAACAATAATACTGCCGTCCTCCCCAAAGCATAAGGCGCTTTTCTCTAATATAGCCTGTCCCGTCCGACTGACGCCTAGAAGTCCGCTTTTGCCCGAACCTCTTGCCTTCCCGTTAAACTGTTCTATCTTGGCAAACAATATACGAAGCAAATAATCCTGCATCGCCACTTTATTGTGATATTGTGTATAACACTCTGATGGAAAACCAGCCTCCCTTGCCCCGACCGAAATACTCACCTTTGACGGCGACGCAAAAGGATCCCCCTGTACGTGGTCGATATGTAGCACATATCTGTCAAACTGATAACTCCCTCTTGTATCCTTGTACGCTGGATAGCTTTTGTGGTCTATATTCTGTAATATTCTCTTTAAATCTGCCGATGTTTTCATTTTATTTTCCTTTTCTTTCTATATGATGATACTACTATTCAGATTGGAATTATAATATTCACATTATAATAATTAGAGTAAAAATCGTTTCACTCTTCAAATAATAAGCTTTTTCTTTTTCAGTCAGAGGGGTTTTGCCATTTCATTAAATCTGCAATAGTGACAGAATCTACCACCCCCGCTACCGCCTCATTGATTTTTTCCCAAAGAGGAATCGTTTCACAGTGGGCATGCTTAGGACATGGATGCTCCTCCTGATTCAGACAATCCACCGGCGCCAAATCCCCCTCTGTCAACCGGAGAATATCTCCAATAATATACTCCTCCGGCTTGCGTGTTAAGCGATAGCCACCCTGAAAGCCCCTGCTGCTGCTCACATAGCCGCCCTTATGCAATACAGACATGATTTGTTCCGTATATTTTATGGAAATTCCCTGCCTTGTTGCAATCTCCTTCACGGATATGGGATTTTCACTTGTGTTGACTGCCAAATCATACAAAATATGAATCGCATTTCTTCCCTTGGTTGTTATTTTCATTCTTAATAATCTTCCTCTTCTTCCTCTTCACTGATATCACTTTTAGGCTGAGATAATCCTTCTATTTCAATTCCGTTTTTCTGAGCATAATCCCACAGCGCTGCATGTATTGCCTCCTCCGCCAGCAGGGAACAATGAACCTTTACCGGAGGAAGACCGTCCAGCGCCTCCATAACTGCTTTATTTGTCACCTGCAAAGCCTCATATATTGTCTTGCCGGTAACTAGCTCTGTCGCCATACTGCTTGTCGCAACTGCTGCCCCGCATCCAAAAGTCTTAAATTTACAATCCTTAATAATTTTTGTCTCCTCATCAATGTCCAAATAAATGCGCATAATATCACCGCATTTTGCGTTTCCAACAGTTCCTACACCGCTGGCATCCTCTATCTCTCCTACATTTCTTGGATTTTGAAAATGATCCATTACTTTTTCGCTATACATAAATTTTGCTCCTTTCACAATCTCTGTGGCTTTTTTATTTTTTCAATCTATTTTTCTTTTTAACCTTTTTTCCTGATTTATTTCTCATTTATGAATAAATTTCTATGATTGATGTTTCTTAACAAAATCCTCATACAGAGGGGACATATTTCTCAATCTCTCTATAATTTCAATCAATTTGTCCACAACAAAATCTCCATCCTCTATTGTTGTCTCATCCCCTATTGTTAAGCGGACAGAACCATGAGCAATCTCATGAGGAAGACCAATGGCAAGCAGCACATGGGAGGGGTCTAGCGAGCCGGAGGTACATGCGGAACCACTGGATGCACATATTCCATTGGAATCTAACAATATTAAAATAGACTCTCCCTCCACAAACTGAAAACTGAAATTTACATTATTGGGAAGTCTGTGAACCTTGTCTCCATTTAATCGGCTGTATGGAATTTCTTTTGACAATCGTTCTATAATATGATTGCGTACTGCCGTCTCTCTCCCTGTTCTCTCTTCCATATTATCCATGGCAAGCTGTACTGCCTTTGCCATACCGATGATTCCTGTTACATTTTCTGTACCGGCTCTGCGCCTTCTCTCCTGAGCACCCCCATGAATCAAGGACTTTATTTTTACTCCCTTGCGAATGTACAAGAAGCCGATTCCCTTCGGCCCATATATTTTATGCCCGCTGGCACTGAGCATATCTATATTCATCTTCTCCACGTCAATAGGCACCTGGGTGTATGCCTGAACGGCGTCCGTATGAAATAAAACATTGTGTTTTCTGGCAATTTTTCCAATCTCTTCAATAGGTTCTATTGTTCCGATTTCATTGTTGGCAAACATAATGGAAATTAAAATGGTATCCTCCCGAATGGCCTTTTCTAATTCTTCTAAATTGACAAGACCATTTTCATCCACATCTAAATATGTCAAATCATATCCCTTTTTCTCCAAATATTCACAAGTATGGAGAATAGCATGATGTTCTATTTTTGTAGTTATAATATGCTTTCCCTTTGTCCCATATGCCTCCGCAGCAGCCTTTAATGCCCAATTGTCCGACTCTGAGCCTCCTCCGGTAAAATATATATTCTCTGGTGATGTATGGATAGAATGGGCAATCACTTCCCTAGCATCCGTTATCGCCTTTTTATTTTCTGCAGATATCCCATAAATACTGGATGGATTGCCAAATTTCTCTGTAAAATACGGCATCATTGCCTGAAGAACTTCCGATTTCACCGGCGTAGTTGCCGCATAATCCATATAAATCAATTTTTTGCTCATATTCACTCTCTCCTTTTTCTATTGTTTTGCTATCGTATTCCATTATATATTTTTGAAATCATTCTATGCTTTCAGAATATTACATATCCATAGCGCAATAACTCCCTATTACTTTACTGTCTATTGTTCTATTTCTTCATTTGAAATATCCTACTTACGAAATATGATTTAATTTTCTCTATAACTATAAACAGCAAATCCTATCTTGTCAATAGGATTTGCTGTTTTATTTTAAAATATTCAAATCACTCTTCCATCAAAAAGATTACTCCATGTACACAATCGGATTCTCTATGATTTTTTTCTTTTCCTCAAACATAAAAGCTTTTAACACCGGCTTCTTTAAATCCATCAAAGACAAAATACAATAGTCTGCCTGTAAATCATATGCCAGTTCTGTATCTCTTTTGGAAGGAAAAGCCGGTGTTTTGGGGTGAGAATGAAAGCTTCCCAATATACGAAATCCCTTCTCCCTGGCATCCTTCTGGGCTTCTATCTGTTCCTTCGGGTCCATAGCAAAACGGCTATTGCTATCCTCTATATTATGCAATATATAAATTTGTTTAACCCACTTGTCCCCTCCAGACCAATCACCTGCCATTAAACCACATGCCTCCTTCGGCAGCATCTGCTTTGCATGAAGAAGGATTTTATCATAATCACTTTTTGTGATATACAGCACTATCTTTTCTCCTTTGTCTTCCATATTTTTAACTTAATTTCTTTCAAAAGCCTTTTTTCATTTTTTATTTGATTTATTATGTTTTAACTTGTCTTTTTTCATTTTATCCCTTTATGGCTAATTTAAAATTTCTAACGTCTCATTCATACTGCCCTGCCGATACCCAATCAAATCCAATGAAATATAAGTAAAACCATATTTCTGAAATTCCCCTGTTATTGTTCCCCTTATTTTTTTGTCTATCATCCATTGAAATTGCTCAGGATTCATTTCAATCCTTGCCATTGTACCATGTATGCGCACCCTAAACTGGGTAAAGCCCAATTTTCTCAAAAGCTCCTCTGCCCTCTCCACCATAATAAGCTTTTCTTTTGTGATTTTTTCCCCATAAACAAACCTGGAGGCCAGACAGGCAAAAGATTGCTTTTCCCATGTACTCAAGCCTAATTCTTTCGATAATACCCTAATATCCCTCTTTGACATATTACATAATTTAAGAGGACTTTTGATTCCCAATTCTTCCACTGCCCTCATCCCGGGCCGATAGTCCCCCTCATCATCCATGTTAGCCCCCTCCGCCACATTTTCTATTCCCTGCTCCTTTGCCATTTTACAGATTCGTCCCATTATTTCCCTTTTACACAGGTAACATCTGTCGGGAGGATTTTCCGCAAATCCCCTTATCTGTGTCTCCCATTCCCCTATTTCACAAATGACCTGCTGAATGCCCTCCTTTTGACAAAAGCTAGCCGCCTCCTGCTTCTCTCTTTTTGGAAAAAAATCTGAAGAAATCGTAATGGCAACCGCTTGATCTCCTAATACCTCATGTGCTATTTTCAGCAAGAAGGTAGAGTCCACCCCACCGGAAAAGGCAACGGCAACTCTTCCTAATTCTTTCAAATAATTTCTTAAATATTCTAACTTTTTTGTCTGCTCCTTGTTTGCCATATCCATTTACTTCCATTTCACCTCTATATCTCTATTTTGTATTATGTCCATCTTTATTATAAATTTCCCAAATCCTTCACTACCTCCCCAGCCATAAGCAAACCTACTACGGAGGGAACAAATGCAATACTTCCAATCCTCCCCTGAGAATAGGGAATGGGCTTCTCTTTAGAGTACACTACCTTTAATCTCGAAATTCCCCGCTTTTTTAATTCCCGCCTCATCACTCTTGCTAATGGGCACACCTGGGTCTCGTATATATCTGCCACCTGAAATCCGGCAGCGTCCAATTTATTTCCTGCTCCCATGCTGCTGATAATAGGAATATTTTTCTCATTTGCTTTCAGAACCAGCTCAATTTTTGCCGCAACCGTGTCTACCGCATCTACCACATAGTGGTATTTTGAAAATGGAAATTCATCGGCATTTTCCGGAAGAAAAAAACAAGGATAGGTGCGCACTTTTGCAGCAGGATTGATGTCCAATATTCTCTCCTTCATGGCTTCCACCTTATACTGGCCTAATGTGCTATGAGTAGCAATAATTTGACGATTTAGATTACTCATATTGATCAAGTCATTATCTATTAAATCTATTTCCCCTACACCGCTTCGGGCTAAAGCCTCCACC
>CAJTQG010000053.1 GCA_910578605.1 uncultured Lachnospiraceae bacterium
GTAAAAAAATATGTTTATAATAGAGAAGGGGATTTGAAATGTCGATATCTCAAAAAAGAAAAAATCAAATAATTGATTATATGCTAACAAAACTTGAAATGCATGATAATGTTGTGAAAAAGACATCAGAGTATTTTAAAATTTCTAATACCACAATTTATAGATATCTTAGAGAGCTAAAAGAAGAAAATATCATTGAGCAGGTATCGAAAGGAAAATATAAAATAATAAATGAAGAGTATGACTTTAAATTCACCAATCAAAATATAGAAGAAGATAACATATATTTTAATGAGATACAACCATTGATAAAAGAGTTTCCTAATAATGTAAAAAAAATATGGGCATATGCATTTACTGAAATTATGAATAATGCTATTGAGCATTCTGAATCAAAAAAAATCACATGTGGTCTTTTTAAAAATTACATTAACACAACTTGTATTATTTCAGACCAAGGAATAGGGATTTTCAATAAAATAAAGGAATATTATAAGTATTCGACTTTGGACGATGCGATACTCGAGCTATTTAAAGGTAAACTTACGACAGATAAAGAGAATCACTCAGGGGAAGGGATTTTCTTTACATCAAGATTAATGGATACTTTTATGGTAATTTCGTCTGGCAAAATATTTACTCATGATAATCATTATGAATTATTAGAAGATTTGAACGAAAAGAGCCAATTAGGAGAACTACTTGAAGGTAAAGGAACTGTGGTGTTTATGCAGTTAGCTAATAAGACGCATAAAGAATTGAAGGAGGTGTTTGATTTGTTTGCAGATGTAGATAAGGGATTTAATAAAACCAAAATTCCTATAAAGAATATGTTTGGAAATGAGTTTCCAGTATCTAGGTCACAAGCAAGGAGATTGTACAATGGGTTTGAAAAATTTGAGGAGATAACCTTAGATTTTGAAGGAGTGGATGAAATAGGCCAGGCGTTTGCAGATGAGTTATTTGGAAAATTTGAAAAAAAACACCGCAATATTGTGTTATTAGTAGAAAATGCTAACGAAAATGTAGATGCAATGATTAAACATGCTAAAAATACAAAAATCTAAATTAACAAAGTAAATTAGGGAATACTTGACAAATGCGCCCGTTTTGTGTCCTTGACATGTCTGTTTTGACATGATAGAATAATTAAAATGCATAAATTGTAATATAAAAGAAGTCGTATCAATGTGTGTACGGCTTCTTTTTTGTACCAAAATACTTAAAAAATGTATTTAAAATACCTAAAAACATATCAAAATACTCCAAAATGATAGAAAGGGTGGTGTAAAATGGCTATAACAAAGAAACAAAAACGATTTGTAGAAGAGTACCTAATAGACTTAAATGCCACTCAAGCTGCAATTAGAGCAGGATATTCGGTAAATACAGCACAAGAACAAGGGTATCAACTACTTCAGAAAACTTCAGTTCAACAAGAAATTGCAAAAGCAATGGCAGAGAGAAGCCGCCGGACAGGAATAAACCAGGACAGGGTTTTATTAGAATTGGCAAAAATAGCATTTGCAAATATAGGTGACATTATGGATTATGATAAGGGGAAAATAAAGGAGACGGCAACAAGGGAAGATTTGGCAAGTGTAGAGTCAATAAAAATCAAAGAATCAGATAAGGGAAGAGAGATTCAAGTTAAGATTGCGAAACCAAGAGCATTAGAGCTGGTAGGCAGACATTTGGGAATATTTCAGGATAAAGTGGAAGTGTCTGGCACAGCAGAAGAGCTATCCAAGCTTGACAATTTGCTTCTACAGCTAAGTGAAGGCACAAATAATAAATCAAAATAAAAACAACCAGAAGGCAGGGAGGTGATTTACCCTTGAGTACAGAAAGTCTAATCTTATCAGATAAATACAAAGCATTCTTAAAATGCAATGCCCCCTTTGAAGTGCTTGAGGGAACATAAACAACGGCAGCAGGAAAGACGACAGTAGGCATTTTTAAATTCATGCTGAAGGTAGCATCTAGTAAAAAGAAATACCATATAGTGGCAGCAGCAGACACCGGAACCGCAGAGAAGAACTTCATCAACAAGGACCTGGGGATTATGGATGATTTCGGCAAACTCTGCCGCTATAATGGCAATGGCAGCAAGGATGAGAAGATACCCCACATACTTTTCCATACATCCTCTGGTGATAAAATCATATATGTGATGGGGTATGGAGATAAGACGAAGTGGAAAAAGGCACTCGGAGGGCAGTACGGGTGCCTTTATATAGATGAGGCCAATACGGCCGACATTGACTTTGTAAGAGAGGCAGTAATGAGGGCCGACTACATTATGATGACATTAAATCCTGATGATCCAAACCTGCCAATCTACAAAGAATACATTAACTGCAGCCGCCCGTTGCCGGAATACAGGAATGATGCCCCTGTAGAACTCAATAATATGCTATGCGAGGAACCAAAGCCAGGATATGTGCATTGGTTCTTTTCTTTTGTCCACAATGCAGGCCTTCCTAAAGAAAAAGTAGATAAAATTATCTTAAATGTACCAAAGGGAACCAAGCTTTATAAAAACAAGGTGCTGGGTTTACGTGGGAAGGCAACAGGTCTTATATTCAGCAATTTTGACCGAGCGCATCATGTAAAAACGAAGGCGTGGGCAAAGCAGTTTAAAAAGGGGAATGGAGGAAACGGGCAGCAGGGAGAATTTTTTCTCTACTACACAATCGGCATAGATACAGCCTACTCAAAACAAAGCCAGGATACTATAGCATTCAGCTTTGTGGGAATCACAAATAAAGGCAAATGCGTTGTGCTGGATGAGCATGTATATAATAATGCCCAGCTGGGTACACCATTAGCCCCATCGGATACGGTGAAGAACCTGATAGACTTCGCAGAGAGGAATCGAAAGGAATGGGGCTTCGCTAGAAACATGTTCTTAGATAATGCGGATCAGGCGACAATGATGGAATGGAACAAATACAAGCGGATGCATGGCTGCATCTACACGTTAAACAACGCATGGAAGAAAGTAGAGATAGTAGATAGAATCAATCTGCAGCTAGGCTGGCTTGCCTGTGATGAAGCCACAGGAAAGGAACCCTACTACTACATACTGGACCACTGCACTCATTACATTAGCGAGCTGGAGCTGTACAGCTGGGATGAGGAAAAAGACAATACACCAGAGGATAAAAATGACCATATGGTAAACAGCACGCAATATGCATGGCTGCCCTATGAAAAAAGAATAGGAGTAAAGAAGGAGTGAAAAAGGAATGAACTGGTTTAGAAACTTTATAGTAAAGCTATTAAAAATTATCCCTGCCAGGGATAAGCAAATCACAATAAAAGAGCCCCTCTCCTTTCAGGAGAATGTATTAAAGAACAAAATATGGTACAGGGGAGATGCAGTAGAGATAGAGCAGTTTTTCAAAACCACAGCAGCATGGGATGTGGAGAAAACAAGATTTTGGGCATCCGTCAGCCAGGGGGCGGTGCGCAAAATACATAGCGGAATTGTCTCTATGACAGTAGACAGGTATAAAGACATTGTAACAGCAGATTTTGACGGGGTGGAATTTGCAGACGCCACAGAAGAACTACAAGAGATATGGGAAGGTATAGAGGAGGAGAGCAATTTCACGGAAATACTGGGGGAGGCGGTAACTGGCTGTCTGGCATCTGGAGACGGGGCATTTAAAATCAGTACAGACGAAGGTTGCAAATACCCTGTAATAGAGTTTTACGATGCAGAGGACGTAGAGTACACCAGAAAACATGGAAGAGTGACAGAGATAAAATTTTATACTACTTATCAAAAAGGGAAAAAGGAATACCGGCTAGAGGAAATCTATGGAAGGGGAAGCGTATCGTACAAGCTGTATAATGATGCGGGAAAGGAGGTGGACTTAAAAGAACTGCCGGAAACACAAAGTTTGGAGGCGGTCACTTTCCCTGGGGATTATATTATGGCGGTGCCGCTGAAAATATTCACATCAAGCAGATTTAAGGGCAGGGGAAAGGCTTTATTTGATGCAAAGACAGACGTGTTGGATGGATTAGACGAGGTTATCAGCCAATGGATGGATGCCATTCGTCTGGGCAGGATTAAACGATATATTCCAAAAGACTTAATACCAAGAGATGAAGAAACGGGGGAACTGATGCCGGCGAATCCATTTGACAATGATTTTATAGCCATGGAGGAAGGTAAGGGGGAAAATGATAATTCCAAAATAGACATTTCCCAGCCCCAAATCCTTTATGAAGCCTATGTAAACAGTTATGCCAGTTTTTTGGATATGGTATTACAGGGCGTTATCTCACCGGCAACATTAGGCATTGATTTAAAAAAGACGGACAACGCACAGGCGCAGAGGGAGAAGGAGAAAATCACCATGCACGTTCGAGGGAAAATAATAGATGCTCTCAACGTAGCTCTTCCACAGTTGGTAAGCATTGTCTTTAAGACATATGACAATATGCGTGGGAAATTCCCTGCTGAATATAAAAAAATAAATGTAAAATTTGGGGAATACGCCTCACCGGATTTTGACAGCACCATAGAAACCGTTTCCAAGGGAAAGCAGGGCGGTATCATGAGTCTGGAAGCTGCTGTAGATGAGCTGTATGGAGACAGCAAAGATGAAGAGTGGAAGGAGCAGGAGATAGCCAGGTTGAAAGCAGAACAGGGGATACAGCAGATGCAGGAACCCGCAGTAAACCAGACAGGCATGCCGCTGGGGGATGAAGAAATGCAAAGAAGTGACGGAGAGGGGGGGGCAGCAGCCAAGCTAAACGGAGCACAGATAGGCTCTTTAATGAACATGATAGCTATGGTGAAAAGCGGCCAGCTCACCAGGAGTGAAGCAATCAACATTATCTCTGCTACTCTGGGAGTTTCCAGGGAGAGCGCAGAAACATTTATAGAAGGTGGGATGTAATTGGCAAAGATAAATGATACCTACGATATTGTACAGGCAATCGAGACAATAGAAAATGAATTGATAGCCTCCATGATTCGCAATTTAGACCATCACAGGCTGGAGGAGATAAAGGAAAAAAAGAACTGGAGCCAGTGGCAGGTGGAACAGCTTGCCGCCATGGATGCCTATAAAAAAAGAAGCTTAGAAAAGCATCAGGGCATATTTGACAACATCAATAGAAAAATAGGCCCTATTATATCAGCACAGCGCACAGCAGGTAATGCTAACCAAGAAATAGCCATTCTGCAGGCGATAAAAAAAGGAGCCAAAATAAAAAAGCCAAAAGGCAATACACAGATGATAGGAGAGTTTTTCACGGCAAATGATAGAAAAATCAATGCCCTCATCAAGGCAACTACAGATGATATGAAAAAGGGGGAAATAGCCATCTTCCGGCGGGCAAATGATCAATATAGAAAAATTATATATAATGCCCAGATGTACGCCAGTATGGGCGCCTCTTATCAAGCCGCCATTGATATGGCAACAAAAGATTTTCTAAGCGCTGGCATTAACTGTATAGAGTATAAAAACGGTGCAAGGCATTCTTTATCCAGCTATGCAGAGATGGCTCTTAGAACCGCCCAGAAAAGAGCCTATCTTACTGGAGAAGGCGAAAAAAGGATGGAGTGGGGCATACATACGGTTATTATGAATAAAAGGGGAAATCCATGCCCTAAATGCCTTCCATGGGTGGGCAAAATACTGATAGATGACATATGGAGTGGAGGAACAGAAAAAGAAGCAAAGGAGCAGGGGTATCCCCTTATGTCCCAGGCGATAGCCAAGGGACTCTACCATTGAATGTTGAGTTTGGGTGGTAGTAAAACAGTGTGAACCGTATTACAAAATGGGTGTGCACAACACAATAAATAATAGTTGTGCGCTAACGGGGAACGGAGAAATCCCAATCCCGTGCTAAGAATCTTGAATTAACATATGAGTTTCATACTATAATTCAAGATTAAAGTGTAGAGACTATTCCGAAAGGAAGTAGGACGGAGACGTACCGTTCGAAGCGCACTGGACAAGGGGGAATCGAAAGGTTCTTTCTTGTTATGAGATAGTCCGATATTGAAAAATATAGCCAAACTGCCGTGACAGTCATACAACCTACTTCCCTGACATCTCAGAACCGCCCGATGATAGGTTTACAAAGCAGGAAATACAAAAGATAGAGGAGGGAGCGAAAGAGGAGGCAAGAGGGCAATATGCAAAGAGGGAGGCACAGCGATTTGAAAGGCTGTCCTCCTATTCTTTAGCACCTGAGAATATAAAAAGGTATAAGGCAAGAGAGAAAGAATGGAAGGAAAGAGTTGTAAAATATGAAGAAAGTAGTAAAATAAATATAGATAATGAATTATTAAAATATATAGGGCATAATATTATTAGCCATGATAATCAAAGTGTTAGAGAATGGTATTATGCCAATGTGCACAATATTCCAAATCAAATAGATAAAAATGCTCCACTTGAAAAACAGGCAAAACAGGCATTTGCCCTAAGAAATCTATATAAACATGAAGCAAGAATAGCAATGTCTGACAGAAAAACGGCGGAAGAACTGGAACGTTTAAGACCGGCCCCTAAATTTGAAGAGTTATTAAGAAACAAAATGAAAAGAAAAGGACTTTCAAAAGAAGAAGCACTAGAAGATATTCTAAAAACTGCATCAAAGACAAATAATAATGTTGATAAGGAATTTGGATTGTGAGGTGTTCGTGATGTTTCAATATGATTATAATATTTTTCCTGATAATAATCCTGAAAAATTTAAAGAAACCTGCAAAAGGATTCAATTAAAATTCCCACAGGCGGAGAAAAAAGATTTATTAGTAGATGTGGATGGCAGTACAATACAAGTATTCATTGTTGATGGGAAAGAAATAGTAGTGTATGATGATTATGACATAGGTGCTGTATTTATTAAATCTGAGATTGAATTAAGTCAGATTTCAGCATAATGGAGGTGTTGTAGATGGATGTGGAGTACGAACGAATATGCAAGAAGCTTGGCTTTGTTCCGTGTGAATATAAATTTGATGGTCCAGATACAGAGGATGACAACTGGGAGAATCCGTTTTTAATGAGGTGCTCGCATGGATAATTTCAAAATAATATATAAGATATTAAAGATTCTTGAAAAGTCAATGGATATAGAGGATTTTGATAAAGATTTGCTGAGCGCGGAGCAGTTGGGCATATCTTATGCAAGATGGTGCAGAATCATGAATATGCTAGTGAGTAATGATTATATAATGGGAGTGGAAGTTTGGAACTCACTGGATTGTAATCATCCTAAGGCGGCACTGACAAGGCCAGAATTGACACTAAAAGGATTAGAATATTTAGAAGAAAATACTTTTATAAAAAAGGCAGCTGATTTAGCAAAAGGAATCAAAGAAGTGATACCAGGTTTGTAAAATATCACCAGTCAGTAATGATGTGGTGATATTTTTATGTCAATTTGAAAAATGACAAAGTTGCACCGATGCAACAAGAGAGAGGAGGTGAACGTATTGGGAAAGGCAACAACAAAGGTGAAGGTCAAAGTGATGAAAGAGTATAAAGATTCACAAAAGAGTTTGCTGTTTCATCCAGAGGAAATCCACGAAGTAACAATGGAACGGGCAAAAGAGCTTGAGGCACAAGGATATGTGGAAATAGTAAAAGACGAAGGAAAACAAGAAGGAAAGCAGAAAGGCGGTGGTCCTGTTCTCCCAGCTATGGGTTAAATAGTACATCAACACCTGAGAAGGTGTTATTTTTATGCCTTTTTCCAGGTACAGGCATTAAAGAATACCTGGGAAATCTCACCGGACGAGACCGGGACAAATAAGCGAAGAGAGGATGGAAGAAAAATGACAAAGGAACAATTTGAAGCAATCGGCATCTCAAAGGAGATGGCAGAGAAGGCAGCAGAGCAGTCGGCGGAGGAGTTAAAGGAGTATGTACCAAAGCATCGGTTTGATGAGGTGAATACGGAAAATAAAAACTTGAAAGCTGCTGCAAAGGAGAATGAACAGGCGTTGGAAGAGCTTAAGGAAAATGCCGGAGATTCAGAAGGCTTAAAAAAACAGATTCAGAAGATGCAGGATGACGCAAAGGAGATGGAGGAGAAACACAAGGAAGAAATAAGGGATATGCAGATTAATAATGCCATTAAGTTATCCTTGACCGGAAAGGCGCAGGATGCAGAGATAGTGGCAGGGCTAATTGACAAAACAAAGCTCATTCTTGGGGACGATGGAAAAATAACCGGACTTGATGAGCAGGTAAAGGCACTGAAAGAAAATAAAAGCTTCCTTTTTGTAGAGGAAAAGGAAGGAAAGGAGCAGCCGCCAGTCGGAGGATTTACAAAGATAGGTGCACAGCCACCGGCGCCGGAAAGTGGAGAGAGACATGTAAGTTTAGCAGACGGAGTAAAAGGATTTTTTAGCAGTCAGCAAACAAATTAAATAAGAAAGGCAGGTAAGGACAATGGCGATTACATTGGCAGAAGCACAAAAAAACGTACAGGACGATTTACAGATAGGAGTAATTGATGAATTTAGAAAGTCCAGCTTTTTGCTGGACAACATAACTTTTGATGATGCGGTTTCTCCCACAGGAGGCGGAGCGACACTGACGTACGGTTATACAAGATTAAAGACACAGCCGACGGCAGGCTTTCGTGAGATTAACACGGAATACACACCGTCTACAGTAGAAAAAGAACGCCATACGGTAGATTTAAAGGTGTTCGGCGGTTCTTTTGAAGTTGACAGAATTATCGCAGGAATGGGTGGTATTGTATCAGAGGTCCAGCTACAAATTGAGCAAAAGATTAAGGCAGCAAAGGCATTGTTTAATGATACAGTAATCAATGGGGACAGTGCTGTTGATAAAAATGCATTTGACGGACTGGATAAGGCGATTACCGGAACGGATACGGAATTTATTCTTCCTACCACTCTTGATATGTCCACAGCGGCAAAAATCAAGGAGAACTACATTGAATTTATGTTCTATCTGGATAAATTCCTGAAAAAGCTGGACGGTACACCATCCTTTATCGGAGGAAATACAGATATGATTTCTGTAATTCAATTATGCTCCAAATTGGCCGGTAAATACAACGAGACAAAGGACGATTGGGGCAGGCAGGTGGAAACCTACAATGGCATCCGGCTTGTGGACTTCGGTACAAAGGCAGGCACAAATGAGGACGTGGTGAGTACGGATAATACAAGCGGGGTAAGTTCGCTGTATTTTGGCAGGCTTGGTCTGGATGGACTACATGGTGTTTCCATGGCAGGAAAGGCGCCAGTCAGTACATTTATGCCCAATTTCAACGAGGCTGGAGCAGTAAAAAAAGGCGAGGTGGAAATGGTGGCAGCCATTGCCTTGAAAGCATCAAAAGCAGCAGGAAAATTTACCAATATTAAAATTAAATAAGAAGGAGGCAAGCTATGAAATACATTATAAAAGCGCCAAACAAATCCTACAACGGCACATCCGCCTCAGTATCTTTCAGAGACGGCGAGGGAAAGACAGACAGTGAGCATCTAGCGGATTGGTTTCGAAAGCATGGGTATGAAGTGATAGAAGAGGAGGTACAGGCAAAAAATAAGTTTTTAGAGGAATTTTTTGATTTTGAGGAATCAGAAAATGAATTGGAGGATGCAATAGATATTGTCTCAGAAGAAGATAAAACTGCTGAAATGGCAGTTCTGAGTTCGACAGAAGTATTAAAGGCGGAGCCGGAAAAAGAACCGAAGAAAACATCTAGAAAAAAGAAAGAAGCTGCAAAGGAGGAGTAATATGCCCTACGAACCATATGCAGATGCAGAGTATTATATAAAGGCATATGAAGGTGACAGCATTCCAGAAGATAAGCTTTCAAAAAAGTTAAAAGAAGCAAGCAGACATATTGATACCCTTACCTACAACCGGATTGTGGGCAAGGGTATTTCTCGTTTAAGCCGGCGGCAGCAGGACATTATAAAAGAGGTATGCTGTGAAATGGCGGAATTTGAATACGAAAATGCGGATATGATACAAAGCGTTCTACAGAGCTACTCCATCAATGGCGTATCCATGAATTTTGGAGCCAGCTGGAATATAGCAGTACAGGATGGCATTGCCATCCGCAGGGACAGCTATGCCAAGCTGCAGCAGACAGGGCTTTGCAGCAGAATATTATAGACAGGCAGGATTCAGGGAGGTGGTGCTTATGAAATATCCATGCTTGGTTCCCAAAGCGGTATGTACTACATCTATTGTAGTGGAAATTCAACAGGAAGGAAGCAATAGAGGGGAACCGCTGGAGCCAATGAAAGTAGAAACCATGTGCAACTATCAGGATAGCGCCAAAACAGTGTGGACAGCAGACAAAAAACAGATACAGCTAACCGGAAAAGCCTATATTCCAGGGGATATTTGCCCAAAGGTTCCGGTTATCAGTGGAGGTTATATCACAGTGAATGGTGCGAAACGAAAGCTGTATAGAGGAACAAAAGCAAGAAATCCTGATTCGACAGTAAATCATACAGTGCTGGAGGTGGAATAATGGATGGCAAGAAGAAATGTAGGAAGTACAGTAACCATATGGCTGAATGAGGCGAAAATCAGGGAGATGGAAAAGGCACAGATAAGAGCATTGGAACAGACAGCAGAGGCATTGCACAAAGAGGTGCAGCAAGCAGAGATTATGCCAAGGGATGGCGGTGCTCTGCAGAATGAAAAGACATTTGTAGATACTTCTTACAGTAAGGCAGGAAAGGTGTCCATTGTGACGGAAGGTCCCTATGCCAGAAGGCTGTATTTTCATCCAGAGTATCATTTTCAAACATATGAAAATGCATTTGCAGCTGGTAAATGGTATCAGCCATGGATTGATGGCATCAGTAAAGATTTTGCACAAAGAGCCTTTACAATAAATATGAGAAGGGAGATGCGCAAATTATGATTCTTTTATGTGATATAAGTGATTATATTGCATCCTTAGGAATAGCGAAAAAAGAACACTGCTATCACGGCATCATGCCGGATAAAGAGGAGGAAAGCATAGGTACTTACCCGCAAAAGAGAGGCCGCCCTCCCGACATGGTAATAGGAGGGCTAGAAAACAAGTCTTATGAGACAAGAGAACTCTCTTTTTTAGTGCACTGGAATCACTCGCCAACAGATACGGAAAAAGCAGCTTTCAACCTGTATCATGCCTTGAGGGATACTGCAAATGCCAAAGTAAACGGGCACACCATTGCATTTGTCAAAATGAGTCATGAGGAGCCGATAGCGGTGGGAGCAGATGAAAAAGGAGTCCTTGAGTATGTCATAGAATGTATGTTTTACATACGGGCAGAACAGATAGAAAAAGAAGAAAGGAAGGGATAAAAAATGCCGGAAACAGTAGGAACAGGAGTACATCCAAGTAATAAAATACAATTTGGTGTATGCATGGACGGAAGGCCATCCGATTTAAAGACAGCAGAATATACAGTAGTAAAAGATGCGGAAAGCTTGTCAATCAGTATTGACAATGGAATTGAAGAATGGAATCCCATGGATGCCGAAGGCTGGGGAAGGGCATTGACAACAGCGAAAAGCCTGTCAATCAGCATGGGCGGCAAAAGGAATTACGGGGACGCTGGAAATGACTTTGTAGCAGGGCTTGCCTGGGCGAATGGCCAGGAATGCAACAGCGCTATGAAGGTGACATTCCCCAATCAGGATGTTTTGTATGTACCTTGTGTGATTAGTACAAATGCCTTGGGAGGAGACTCCACAGGCATTGATTCCCTGGAATGGGAAGTAAAATCTGACGGAAAACCATTATATGTGTCGTATCCAACAGCTTAATGATTAGCTGTTAGATGCTGTAAAGGGCGCCCTGATTTGAGGCGCCCTTTACTTTAAGCCAAAATAAAAAATGAAGAAAGAAGGAAAAAGATTATGAGTAAATTTTATGATATTTCAAAGAAAATCACAAACGAGACTCCCACTATTAAAATTACAGAGAATTTAATCTGTAGCATAAACAACCGGAAAAACACTCTCCTGTGTGTTGCCGCAATGATGGAAGAGAAGGACAGAAAAAACGAACAGGAGGGGGGAGAAGAAAATACAGAGCAAGAATTTGAAAAAATGCAGAAGGTGCTTTCCATGCTGCTGGGAAATAAAAATGCGGAGCTGATAGAAGAGATGGACCTTCCGATCAATGAGTACACAGAATTGTTTAAAAGCATCATGGCAATAGCCAGAGGAGTGGACCCTGAGGAGGAGGATGAAGAGAACACCCCCTAAGGGAGAAAGCTACTACGATTTACTGGACGACTACGACTTAATAGAAAGTAGCTTTCTAAAACAATATGGAATACGTCTTAGGACGGAAAATGACATGTCATATCAGGAATTTTGTACACTGCTTTCCGGTATCATGCCAGATACTCCGCTTGGACAGATAGTATCGATTCGTGCGGAAAATGACAAGGAAGTTTTAAAGCATTTTACACCAGAGCAACGTAGGATACGTGCGGAATGGAGGAATAGAAAGTATAAAAATAAAAACAGTGGACAACCGTCTGCAGGCAATAATATGCTTCTCAGCTTGCAAGGCAGATTAAAAGACGCATTTTCAAGAAAATGACAAAGTTGCACCGGTGCAACAGAAGAGAGAGGAGGTGAACGTATTGGGAGAAGCAACGGAGGCGGGGAAAATAGCGTTAAACCTTGGAATTGATATGTCCACCATTCGCAGGGAAATCATGGGAGCTACAAATGATATAAAAGAACAAATGACAAGTGCATTTTCTGGTGTGGGGAAAACGATAGGCGCTGCATTAAGTGTGGGCGCCGTTACCCTATTTGGAAAATCGTGCATAGATTTAGGCTCCGATTTGTCAGAAGTGCAGAATGTAGTGGATACCGCATTTAAAAGCATGAGCAGTTATGTAGACAGCTTTGCGAAAGATGCCATGGAAAATTTTGGATTGTCCGAGACAGTGGCAAAACAGTATATAGGCACAATTGGCGCAATGAATAATGCTTTTGGCTTTACGGAAAAAGCAAGCTTGGAGATGGCAAAGGCAGTAACCGGCTTAACAGGTGATGTGGCATCTTTCTATAACCTAGGCTCGGATGAGGCTTTTACGAAGCTGAAATCTATCTGGACAGGTGAGACAGAAACGCTGAAGGACCTTGGTGTGGTAATGACTCAGACAGCGTTAGACCAGTATGCGCTTAACAATGGATTTGGAAAAACCACTGCTAAGATGACGGAGCAGGAAAAGGTAATGCTCCGGTTCCAGTACGTGACAAGTGCATTATCGGATGCCAGTGGAGATTTTATTAAAACACAGGATGGATGGGCGAACCAGACAAGAGTACTGCAACTGCAGATGGAAAGCTTTAAAGCAACTATCGGTCAAGGTCTTATCAATCTGTTTACTCCATTACTGCAGATGCTAAATCAACTTGCATTAAAAGCAAGTGAGGCGGCAGCAGTATTTAGGGATTTCACGGAAGTTATTACAGGCAGTAAGGCATCTGGCGGGGGCGGGGAGACAGCCAAAGCAATGCAGGCGATTACAAAGTCCGCACAGGATGCGACAAAAAGTGTGGAAAGTACAGAAACATCGTTGGCATCCTTCGATAAGATGACGAAGCTTAGCAATTCTAAAGGAGACAGCAATAGTACAGATGCAGATGCTAATAAAGCAAATCCTATAGATAACAAGGGGATTGCCGATAGTACTAAGTCCATTGGCAATCTGCAAAAAGAGTTGTCAAAAATAAAAAAGAAAATAAAAGGCATATACAATCTCACGAAAAAGGGATTTCTTATATCTTTTAAATCGGATGGATTACAAAAAATACCAGAATATATTCAAGGGATAGGCAGCAGTATAAAAGGAATTTTCACGGACAAGGAAGTACAAAGCGCAATTGGAAATTTTGCAGATACCTATTTGTATAATCTGGGAAGGATGGCAGGCTCAGCGAGCAGCATAGGCTTATCCGTGGGCACCATGTTTTTAGGAGGAATTCAAACATACTTATCTCAAAATAGCAGTAGAGTCAAAGATTATATTATAAAAATGCTGAGTATTGGTGGGGAAATCTCAACGATAAAAGCAGATTTTATGGATGCTATGGCAGATATTTTTACGGTATTTGAAGGTCCTGAGGCAAAGCAGATTGTAGCGGATTGCATCGCTATTTTCAACGAGGCTTTTTTTGGTGTAACAGAATTGGCGGGGAAGTTAGGCAGAGATATATTAGATTTAATGACTGCACCAATTGTAAAAAATAAGGGAAAAATCAAAAAAGCACTGGAAAAAACATTATCACCTGTTAGCAGTATAACAGGCACAATTAAAAATGCATTTACAGATGTATCGAATATCTTAAATGATACCTATGATAATCACATTAAGCCAATGCTTGATAATTTCAAAAATGGGTTTAGTGAAATCGCAGGAGTAATCTTAGATAATTACAATACACATTTCGCACCTGTTCTCAATTCTTTGGCGGAAGAATTTAAAAAATTATACAGTGAAGGTATCCGTCCGCTAATAGAAAAAGTCAGTGACTTATTTGGTGGCACTGCTGATATGATATCAGAGTTGTGGAAAAATATTCTGCAGCCGGCTTTTGAATGGATAATAAATACCTTATCTCCAATTTTAAGCAGTACTATAAAGGTTATATTTACAGAATTTAGAAAAGTACTGACCGGAACTATGAAGATTGTAGGAAGTGTTTTAGACATCTTCAAAGGATTTATTAAGTTTTTCACAGGTGTATTTAGCGGTGATTGGAAAAAAGCTTGGGAAGGCATAAAAGAAGTACTTTCTGGCAGTATCAATGCCATTAAAAATATCGTAAAAACAGGTATAAGCGTTATAAAAGGTCGCTTTGAATTCCTGCTGGCAGTTATTAAGAGCATATTCTCCGGCATAGGAGGCTGGTTTAAAAATATCTTTACAAAAGCCTGGGAAGGCATAAAAACCGCATGGAGCGGTACAAAAGGATTCTTTTCTGGTATCTGGTCCGGCATAAAGAGTGCATTTTCCAATGTAGCAGGCTGGTTTAAGGATGTATTTAAAACGGCATGGCAAGGCGTAAAAGATGTATTCAGTACAGGAGGAAAGATTTTTGACGGTATCAAGGAAGGAATTGCGGATGTATTTAAAACGGTAGTAAACGGCTTAATTGGAGGCATTAACAAGGTCATATCCGTACCATTTAATGCAATTAACAAAATGCTAAATGATATTAGAAATGTCGGTGTAGGCGGCGTGAAGCCTTTCAAAGGATTATGGGATGAAAACCCGTTAGATGTACCGCAAATACCAAAGCTGGCACAGGGCGGTTATGTCAAGGCGAATACTCCACAGCTGGCTATGATTGGTGATAATCGGCATCAGGGTGAAATTGTATCACCGGAAGGCAAGCTGCAGGAAATGATAAATAAAGCAAAAAGCATGGACAGTGCAGCTCTTGACATGATACTGGAGTATTTGCAATTGATTTATGAGAAGGACACAACAACTTATGTGTATTTAAAAGGAGAAATGGAAGAGCTTTTTACAGCATTTCAAAGAAAAGCAAGGGAATACACGGTCAGAACAAAAAAAGCAGCGTTTCCAGGTCCTAAACAACCATAAGGAAGCGCTGCTGCTTCTTGAAAGAAAAGGAGAGATGACATTGATTTTAAAAATAAACAATGTGGTGATGCCATCTCCAATAGAAGATGGATTCACTTATACGGAAGAGAAAATATGGAGTGAAAATGCAGGGAGGAATAATAAAGGTAACGCCATTGGAACTATACTGGCTATCAAAAAGACAATAGATATACAATTCCCCATTTTAGACCATAAAACCATTGATAAAATCAATAATGAAGTCAGTAATCAAAATAAGCCATTTGTACCAGTATTTTACGATTCCGAATTAAATGATGGACTGAAATTTAATGGAAAATGCTATTTTAATTCTGTGGCAGTTCCCGTTAAAGGGTTTCGGAATGGAAAATCCATAGTAAAAGGCTATAAAATACAGGGAATACAACAATAGATGGGAGGACAAAATGATACAGCTTGATGAAAACTATCAAGAATTTTTAAAAGGCACCAGCGTCCGGTATGAGATGTATGTAAAAGAGATGGCCAGTGGCAGCAGGACAGATATAAATAATTACAAATCGGTGCATCAATTTTCAGAGAGCAACACCATTTCTATTGGATTTTTTGGGATGGGAACATGCGAATTTGAAATAGAGAAAAATACACTGACAGAGGGCGCCTTTATCCAGATTATAGCGTCAACGCCGGATTATCCAAGAATCAGCAGACCGGCAGGGGAAGCTCCTCTTTTTGGGGGAATAGAGACCGATAGTCCATTTTATGAATTGTATGCAGCAGCAAAAGACAAAGCGGAGGAGCTGGGAGTAATTCCTGTTTTCTCCGATAACACAACCTATGAATTGATTGATTCTAATAGTTTAAAACTTATCTGCACTGATGTGCAGATCACTCCAACAGTTTACTGGGAGGATATATACCATGCAGGAACCCTTTATCACAGAGCATTGAGAGTGAGATGGGAGGAATTGCCAGGTTCATACATAACAACGATATCGGTTCAAAAACTAAATGGACAGATTACTATAAACACTTTGCGGGAAAAACATCTGGAAAGTACAGATTATATAGCTACCCAGATAATTCAAAATCCAGATGAATCCTATCTTTCAGGAAGATCCGTTAATATGTACACCAATTTCTATTTTGAAGATATATATATAGATACCTCGGATAATCCATATGAGGAGTTTCCTGTATTCACAGGATTTGTAAAAAAGATTGAAAAACAGCAGGGCTTATTCAAAATTTACTGTAATGATTCTTCAGACATATTAGACATGCCGTTGTCACAGGAAGAAATGTCAAAAATAGGAGGTCAGCCAAGGTCATATAATTACGTATTAAATGCGCTTATGAATGAATATATAAGCACCTGGATATCGTATGAAGCAGAGTATCCAGAATTATTTGATAATGTAATACGGTTCTATGTAAAACCAGCGGCAACCAGGCGGCAAATTATAGCAGATATATGCTCTCAGGTAGGCGCTAATGCTTTTATCAATTACAATGGGGAGCTGGTGATAAAGTGGTATGACAAACATTACAATCCAGAAGAAACGGACTATATGAGAAAGTATGAAATCAATGAGGATTCCATATATGACAATGGATTTGTAGTAGGTCCCTATACAGGAATTTTTGTGTTCAACACTATCAATTTCATCAACCAGTATGTGGAAAGCGAAAATCCTACGACCATAAGCTTCACAAATGACTATTCCCGTAAAATAAACAGTATTACAAATATATATTTTAAAACAATGCTGTACGGATTTGGAAAAGAGTATTGTAAAAAAATATTTGACAAGCTGAAAAATACTTATGGTGAAAATGGGCAGGTAAGGATGGTTGGAAATTTTACTTATGAACTGGGAGACGCCGTTGTAGTGACTATATTGGATGAAGGAGAGTTCCGAAGCGGATATTTTTTAATCAGTCAAATACAACATGAATGTGATGGTGGACTGATTACTCAAATAAACAGTTACGCCTATCCAGAAAATACAAATGTTGCTTTGGATGCAAATAGTCCTGAAGCGTCTGGGAGTCAAACAGGGCAAGGTGGAGCAGATATTTCCGCTTTGCAAACGCAGGTTGCAGAGTTAAGCAGTAAGGCAGTGCAAAGTATAACTTTAAACGGTGAGGAATTAAAAAGTGGCATAAAAGCAATGATACCGATTGCGTCGGATGTATCAGACGGGGCTATTACAAAAGAACTTTATAAAGAATGGGATAGCGAGATAGAGCCAGAACAGATTGACCAGTGGTTTGGCCAGCCCATTGCAACGGGAGTGGGAATTGATATTTTAGGCAATTATGTAAAACCAGTATATTCAGAAATTTTACTAACAAATGCAATAATAGGAGGTGAATCGGATGCTGCAGATATATGATTTAGGAAGTGTGGCGATAAACGTATCCTCATCAAGCAAGATGGCTTCAATATACATAGATAAGCTGCATGAGCTGGGCTTATGTCAGGCGTATGACAGTTCCAACTTTGTATTTAATTCAAACAATATTACAGGAACACAGGAAATTCAATTTAAAGATAATGTAAAAGTAGAATTATTATTTTTTATTCCATCCAGCAGCACAAGTTATCCAGAATACACAAGTAACACAAAAAGGGTGTTGTTTGTGGATGAGGAGAATCATTTTATTTTGTGCACCACTGCCGCCGCCTCATTTTTAAATACAAAAACAAATGAAAACATGCAATACTACATACATGCTTTATGTGGTGATGACTGGTACGGGAAAAATATAGTATATATGACGAACCAGAGTACAAGCTCCCAGGCACATTTTAACATTCCTACAGTTGTCTTGACAAATAATCTGGATGATAAATTCACTTTATATCCATTATACATGGTGCCAGAAAAAGCAGTGTTGAAAAATTTATACTTTTCACCAGACAAAACATATCCGGTAGGTACAGTTATGACGGACAGCGCTGGTAATCAATTTGCTTCGTTAGTGCCTAGATTTTTCTATAAAATGAATTAAAAAGGGAGGAGCAGAGAAGAATGTCAAATTTAAAAGAAGATGGAGTAAAACGATTGATCGAGCATGTGAAGGTCCTATATATAGAAATAATAAAAAAATTAAACAATCTTGTAATTCCCACAAAAGTATCACAGCTGGAAAATGATAAAAATTATAAAAGTACAGATACATGGAAGGCCAATACGAAGGAAAGCGATGGATATGTCACAAAAGGCTCTGGACAGGAAAATAAAATATGGAAAACCGACAATGAAGGCAATCCAGGATGGCGGGATGAAAGTGCATTTGAGGTAACAGGTGTAAAAGGAAATGCTGAATCCGCCTATCGCAAGGGGGATGTCAATATCACAAAAGATAATATCGGACTTGGAAATGTAGATAATACATCCGATTCCAATAAAAACGTTGCCAGTGCAGATAAATTGAATCTGCCCAGGGTAACCAAAAATGCTTCCTATCAGCCTGGAATGCATAGACTTGTATTTGAGGAATTTTCCAAAGAAAGCACAAATATTCCCTCTGCCAACTGGTATCATATTTTCACAGGACAAGGAGCAGATGCAAACTACAATACACAGCTAGCCCTTGGAATGTCAACAGAAGATATATGCTATAGAAATAGGACTGGCGGGGTATGGGGAAATTGGTTAAAGCTAATGCACAGCGGAAATATCGGAAACTATGCTATGCCCAAATCCGGCGGCACATTCACAGGTGCCGTAGGTATTGGAGGAAAAGTGAAACTATGGACTGATGGAGAAGGGGGTAATATTCAAATAAATTCCACTGATAGTT
>CAJTQG010000054.1 GCA_910578605.1 uncultured Lachnospiraceae bacterium
TGGTATACGTCATACCATTCCTTAAACATATCAAATTTTTCTTCCAGATCATAATAACAGAGCAATTCAAAGCATCAGTTGGGGACAATATATTTTTTTTGACCGCAACATCATAATATGTAATCATAATATGTATGATATAGAGAGCAAACATTTTATAAACATGTGAATACTAAAAGGGAGGAAGCATATGCAGGATACAATTAATCAGGAATATACAATCAATAATATTAGGCATGTAGTGTTAAAGAGAGTGGCACAGCTTGCCTATGACAATCGCTTAGAGGAGGCAGAGTATTTACCGGAGAAGTTAATGGTAGGTCCTAAGCCTAATTTTCGCTGCTGCATTTATAAGGAGAGAGAGGTAGTTAGGCAGAGAGTTCGACTGGCTAAGGGGATGTCCTCCACAGGAGATAAGGAGGATGAAAAGATAGTTCAAGTGCTTACCGCTGCCTGTGAGGGCTGCACCATTAACCGCTATGTGGTGACAGATAATTGTAGAAAGTGTATCGGAAGAAAATGTCAGACATCCTGTCGTTTTGGAGCAGTATCTATGGGAAGGGACCATGCTTATATTGATCCGGAAAAGTGTAAGGAGTGCGGTGCCTGTGCAAAAAATTGTCCCTACAATGCCATTGCAGATGTAATGCGTCCCTGTAAGCGCAGCTGTCCGGTGGATGCCATTACTAGAGATGAGAATAATATTGTCGATATTGATGCTGAAAAATGTATTGAGTGCGGTGCCTGTATCAAAAATTGTCCTTTTGGAGCTCTGTCAGAAAAATCTTTTATAGTGCCTGTAATTGAAGCTATATTGGCAGGGAAAAAGGTGTATGCCATGGCGGCGCCGGCTGTGGAGGGCCAATTTGGTCCTCAGGTAACAATGGGCGTGCTGCGGGATGCCTGCAAGCAATTGGGTTTTGAGGATTTGTATGAGGTGGCATTGGGGGCGGATATTACGGCAGACAGCGAGGCCAGAGAGCTGGCTAGGGCCAAGGCAGAGGGAAGGAAAATGACAACCTCCTGCTGTCCCGCATTTGTCAGTATGATTCATAAGCATTTTCCCCAGCTAAAAGAATATATATCCACAACAGTATCCCCTATGACAGGGCTATCTAGGCTGCTGCGTGAAATTCATAAGGAGGAAGATATGGTGCTTGTATTTATCGGCCCATGTTTTGCGAAGAAAAGTGAGGTAATGCACAGCAAGGAGCTGGGAAGTGCAGATTATGCCATTACTTTTGAGGAACTTCATGCAATGTTTGAGGCGAAAAATGTAATGTTTCGCTATGAAGTGGAGGAGGAGCAGCAGGGCAGTCTCTTTGGCAAACGGTTCTGTACATCGGGAGGTGTGGGCAAGGCAGTGGCAGAATGCTTGCGGGAGCAGGGAGAAGCTGCTGAAGATTACAAGATAAAAGTGTGCAATGGTGCAGCGGAGTGTAAAACGGCATTGCTTATGATGAAGGCAGGAAAAATGACGGAGGATTTGGTGGAGGGTATGGCCTGTGAGGGAGGATGTATGTACGGCCCTGGTACGATTTCGGGAGGTCCATTTTTAATTCGGGATCGAAAGGAAATATTAGAAAAGGATAGGGAAATAGAGGTGGAAGAAAATCTAAAGAGATACGAGAAATACCAGTATTCCACACACATTTACCCAGAGTCACAGGAGTAGGGAAGTGCTTTTACAGTGTATTCAACAAGAAATTGTAAATATATTACAAATACGACAAACGTCTTGACAATCCATTATCCTATGTTATAATAATTTTTGTCGTGTAACAAATTTGTAACAAATATAGCAAGGATTTAAATGGAGATTATACAATGTTGAAGTACATGAAAAAATGCGTAGCGGTCTTTTTGGCAGGAGTAATTTTTGTCACGGGCTCCGGTTCAAGCACTACATACGCCGGAGGATTACTGGGGGAAGGCAGTAGGAATACTGTTGGCCTTTATGTGCAGGTGGTTCCTCAGGATAGTTTTATGGAGGAAGTGGAGGAGGAGAATACAACTGGCGTTCCTCTGCATCACGATGTAATAAAATCAAAATTTATTTCCAAGGAATTGGAAAATATTTTGCAGATTGCCGCAGTGGACAAGGAAAAGCAAAAAGCGATAGAAATGCAGCAGCAGTTAGAGAGAGAGAAAGCTGCAAAGGAAAAGGCGGCAAAGAAAGCCAAAGAAGAGGCGGCTGCTAAAGCCAAAGAAGAGAAGGAAAAAGAAGAAAAAGAAAAAATCTTCTGTGGGTACACAAATATTGGAATTGCAGATGTGGATGCTTCTAATTTTGTGAATATTCGAAAGAGTCCTTCCTCTGATTCTGAGAAGGTTGGAAAATTAAAAGGCGATGCCATCTGTCAAGTAATTAAGAAAACAGAGAATGACTGGTACAAAATAAAATCTGGTGATGTAAAGGGCTATGTCAGTGCAGAGTTTATTTTGGTTGGACAGGAGGCGGAGGATAGAGCATTAAGTTTGGCAGTGACAAGGGCAGAGGTAAATGCAGATGTTCTTGTTGTCCGTCAGAAGGCGTCTAAGGATAGTGAAGCTATTGCAAAAGTGGCACAAGGCCATAGCTTTCGTGTAGTAGAAGAGAAGACTAAGGGAGATTGGGTAGCTGTCTCCTACAACAATACAACTGGTTATGTATTTGCTGATTTTGTAGATTTGAAAGAAACTACCTTAAGTACAGCGGAGGCTATTCAGCAGAGACAGGTGGAGAGAGCACAGGAGCAGAAGCAGGAAAGAGAAGTGTCCACCCAGATTGCTCAGAATAATAATTTTAAAAAGGAAAAAGTTAATAAAGAAAAATTAAAATTAAAAAATACTAAGGCAACCGATGCGCAGAAGGAAGTGGTGGAATATGCTTTGAAATTTGTAGGCAATCCGTATGCGTGGGGTGGTACAAGCCTGACTAAGGGTGCTGATTGTTCTGGCTTTACTCAGAGCGTGTACGCTCACTTTGGGTATTATCTGAACAGGACATCTAGGGATCAATCTCAGAATGGTACACCAGTTGATTTGGATGAGATACAGCCAGGAGATTTGTTATTCTACAGTTATGGCGGAGTAATTGGTCATGTGGCAATCTATATTGGAGATAATAAAATTGTACATGCCAGCACAGAGGAGACTGGTATTATTGTCAGCAATGCTTTCCGCAGTACCCCATGCTGTGCTGTTAGAATTTTGGAGGAGGACGAGGTGGAAATTGAGCAGCTTAGTATAGCTGATGATGACGAGTCCGAGAAGGATGCTTCTGCCAAGAAAGCTTCTGATAAAGATAAGACAAAAAAGAAAGAGAAAAAAGAAACAAAAAAAAGTTCTTCAAAAAAAGAGACAAAAACAAATGAGCAGGCTAAAACAGAAGAGAAAGACGAAGAAAAAGATAAATAAAATGATATGAAATAGGGAAAAGTAATGGTTAAGTCTAGTACTGTGGCGATAAGGTTTCTAATTATATTCTTAGGAATGAGAAGTGCAAAAGAAATTTAATTGCTGTGGTACTAGACATTTTTTGTAAATTATGCTATAATTTTTCATGTTGTTTTGATACAACCAATACCCACTCTCGGTTTTAGGCCGCTCCAGCCAAAACTTAGGACTGGGATAATAGAATGAAGAGAAAAGGAGGAAATCAACATGATTTCAAAGGAAAAGAAAGCAGAGTTAATTAAGGAATACGGCAGAACACCAGAAGATACTGGTTCACCGGAAGTACAGATTGCCATCTTAACTACCAGAATTCAGGAGTTGACAGAGCATTTAAAGGTTAATCAGAAGGATCATCACTCTAGAACAGGTCTTTTTAAGATGATTGGTAAGAGACGTGGTTTATTAGAGTACTTAAAAAGAACAGATTTGGAAGGATACCGTAACTTAATTGAAAGATTAGGTATTCGTAAATAAGAAAATGAAGAAGATTGGGGACAGTCAATTGGACTTGTCCCCTTTTATTCGTAAAAGGAAAACGACAAAAGGCAGCATAAGCCGAGATCACTGAAAACATTATAAATAACTGGAAAACTTGTATTGTTTTCAGTGTTTTCGGAAAAGCCAAATGGAGTTTTCTTGCTTGTAAAGAAAAGGAAAGTTGCGAAAGGGCAGCGGAAAAGGAGTAAATGGATATGTATAAAAGTTTTAGTATGGAACTGGCAGGAAGAACACTGACAGTAGATATTGGAAGGGTAGCAAAGCAGGCAAACGGAGCAGCATTTATGCACTATGGGGATACCACTGTGTTGTCAACGGCAACCGCATCAGAAAAACCAAGGGACGGAATTGATTTCTTTCCTTTGAGTGTGGAATATGAGGAAAAATTATATTCTGTAGGTAAGATTCCTGGTGGTTTTAACAAGCGTGAAGGCAAGGCGTCAGAGAATGCCGTGTTGACCTCCCGTGTGATTGATCGCCCTATGCGTCCTCTCTTTCCAAAGGATTATAGGAATGATGTAGCTTTGAATAATATGGTAATGTCTGTGGACCCAATGTGTCGTCCAGAATTGGTGGCAATGCTTGGCTCTGCCATTGCCACATGTATTTCGGATATTCCTTTTGACGGACCATGTGCTACGACTCAAGTTGGTCTGGTAAACGGAGAGTTTGTGCTGAATCCATCACAGGCAGAATGGAAAAACGGTGATTTGCAGCTTACAGTGGCTTCAACAAGTCAGAAGGTTATTATGATTGAGGCAGGGGCCAACGAGGTGCCAGAGGACAAAATGTTAGAGGCTATCTATATGGCACATGATGTCAATCAGGAAATTATTGCTTTTATTAACAAGATAGTGGCAGAGGTGGGAAGAGAGAAGCACGAATATATAAGCTGTGCAGTGCCGGAGGAGTTGTTTGCTGCCATTCGGGAAATAGTAACTCCTGAGCAGATGGAGGAGGCAGTGTTCACGGACGAAAAACAGGTTCGGGAAGAGAATATCCGCCAGATTCGGGAACAGTTAGAGGAGGCCTTTGCTGAGAAGGAAGAGTGGTTAGAGCTTATAGGAGAAGCTTTATATCAGTATCAGAAAAAGACTGTCCGCAAAATGATTTTAAAGGATCACAAGCGCCCTGACGGACGTGCAATTACCCAGATTCGTCCTTTGGCGGCAGAGGTGGATTTGATTCCAAGAGTTCATGGCTCAGCTATGTTTACTAGGGGACAAACCCAGATTTGTACGGTTACTACTTTAGCGCCATTGTCTGAGGTACAAAGAGTTGACGGTTTAGATGAAAATGAGACAAAGAAAAGATATATGCATCACTATAATTTTCCATCCTACTCTGTTGGTGAGACAAAGGCATCAAGAGGACCAGGACGCCGAGAGATTGGTCATGGTGCTTTAGCAGAAAAAGCATTGGTTGCAGTGCTTCCTTCAGAGGAGGAATTTCCGTATGCAATTCGTACTGTATCGGAGACATTTGAGTCCAACGGTTCTACCTCTCAGGCATCCATCTGTGCATCTACTATGTCTTTGATGGCTGCAGGAGTGCCGATTCGCAAGCCGGTTGCAGGTATTTCCTGTGGTTTGGTCACAGGAGACACGGACGATGATTATATTGTATTGACAGATATTCAAGGCTTAGAGGATTTCTTTGGTGATATGGACTTTAAGGTTGCCGGTACAAAGGATGGTATTACAGCGATTCAGATGGATATTAAAATTCATGGATTGACTAAGCCTATTGTGGAGGAGGCCATTGCCAGAACACGGGAGGCAAGACTTTACATTATGGACGAAGTAATGCTGAAGGCTATTGACGCTCCAAGAGCAGAGGTGGGAGAATTTGCGCCTAAGATTGAACAGATTATGATTGATCCGGCTAAGATTGGCGATGTGGTAGGTCAGAAGGGTAAGACAATCAATGAAATTATTGACAGAACAGGTGTGAAGATTGATATTACCGACGAAGGTGCAGTATCTGTGTGCGGTTTGGACAAGGTATCCATTAAGAAGGCTGTTGATATGATTGAGATGATAACAAAAGACTTTGAGTATGGACAGATTTTGGAGGGCGTAGTAGTCAGCATTAAGGAATTTGGTGCATTTTTGGAATTTGCACCGGGAAAAGAAGGTATGGTTCATATCTCTAAGATTTCTAAAGAGAGAATCAATCGAGTGGAAGATGTGCTGACCTTAGGCGACAAGGTAAAGGTAATGTGTCTGGGTAAGGATAAAATGGGAAGAATTAGTTTTTCTATGAAGGATGTAAAATAACAGATGATAGATATCGGGATATATCTATTGTGGATGCATAATATAGGCTAGATAAGGAAAGGGTGAAAAAAATGAGCTTTAAGCCAGAGACAATATGTATTCAGGGCGGATGGCAGCCAAAGAAGGGAGAACCGAGAGTGGTGCCAATCTATCAGAGTACTACATTTAAGTATGAGACAAGCGACCAGATGGGGCGGTTGTTTGATTTAGAGGACAGCGGATATTTTTATACAAGATTACAGAATCCTACCAATGACTGTGTAGCTCAGAAAATTTGTGATTTGGAGGGAGGAGTGGCGGCTATGCTCACATCCTCCGGACAGGCTGCCAATTTTTACGCAATCTTTAATATATGTGAGGCGGGAGATCATGTAGTGTGTTCTGCACCAATTTATGGGGGAACGTTTAACTTATTTGGTACTACTATGAAAAAGCTGGGCATTGAATTTACGTTTGTTGATCCGGATCTTCCTGTGGAGGAATTAAATAAGGCATTTCAGGATAATACAAAGGCAGTGTTTGCCGAGACCATTTCCAATCCCTCTTTAGTTGTGTTAGATATTGAAAAGTTTGCCAACATGGCCCATGAACACGGAGTGCCCCTGATTATAGACAATACTTTTGCCACTCCAATTAACTGCCGTCCATTTGAGTGGGGTGCAGATATCGTGACACATTCCACTACGAAGTATATGGATGGTCATGCTACTTGTGTAGGCGGTTGTATTGTAGACAGCGGAAATTTTGATTGGGAGAAATATGGAGATAAATTTCATGGTTTAACAACACCAGATGAATCCTATCATGGTATTGTTTATACCCAGAGATTTGGAAAGGCTGCCTATATTACAAAGGCAACGGCACAGCTCATGAGAGATTTGGGTTCCATTCAGGCACCTCAGAATGCCTTTTTGCTAAACCTTGGTTTGGAGACATTGCATCTGCGTGTGCCAAGACACTGTGAAAACGCCCAGAAGGTTGCAGAGTTTTTAGAGAGCTGTGATAAGGTGGCATGGGTGAATTATTCCGGATTAAAGTCTAGTAAATACTATGAGCTGGCACAAAAATATTTACCTAACGGAAGCTGTGGTGTTATTTCTTTTGGTTTAAAGGGAGGAAGAGAGGAATCCATTCGTTTTATGGATCATTTGAAATTAGCTGCTATTGTAACTCATGTGGCGGATGCCCGCACTTGTGTGCTTCATCCTGCCAGTCATACTCACAGGCAGATGACGGAGGAGCAGCTCATAGAGGCCGGTGTACAGCCTGATTTAATTCGTCTTAGTGTGGGAATTGAGAATGCTGAAGATATTATTCAGGATTTGAAACAGGCAATGGAAGCATAGAATTAAAAAGAATATTGAAGATAGTGTAGAGAAAAAAGCCAATTTGATACAGATTCAAATTGGCTTTTTCTTGTGCAGGAAAGTTTTTATGATACAGGAAATATTCTTTGCAGATGTGGATAGATGAGAAAAATAGGTAGCTGGCTGGGGTTATCAAGTATTAAATTCCTTTGGAATTAAGATAGTTTTTTTCTTTTAGGTTGGGGGGACAGCTATCTCTGACAATCAGCCTTGGGGGAAATTCTACCCGAAGTGTTTCAAGATGATAACCGCTAATTCTGTCCGTCAGTATTTTTAATGCCATATGTGCCATTTCATTTCTAGGAATATGGATGGTAGTCAGCATTGGTTTTGTAGTTCCGCTTTCATCAATATCATCAATAGAAATAATGGCAAACTGTTCCCGCAACTTTTTAGGATAAGTTTTTAGTGCATCTAGCACTCCAATGGCTGTAATATCATTTGCGCATAAAAGGGCAGTGGCACAAGGGTGCTCCTGCTCCTTCTTGATAGATTGGAAAAGCTGGTTGGCGGCATGAAATCCGCTTTCTTTTGTCTGGTCTGTAGAAAAAATAATAGAATGATTAAATGGAATATGGTGTTCCATCAATGCCCTGCAATATCCTACATACCGGCTTTCATAGGAACAATCACCGATATAGGCTATGGAAGTATGATGATGTTCTAGCAAATATTCTACTGCCATATGAGCTGCTTTTTCGCCGTCACATAATATTTCATCAATTTCATAGGAGGAGGCATTGCGCCAGATGCCGATTATATTTTTTGTTTTTTTCTTCAGCGTCTGCACATATTCTAGGGGACATCTTCCTAATATAATAAATCCTTGATTTGCCTGAATGGGAGGAAGTTTATCCTGCAGTGTTAATGTGCCGGCAATTACATAGCTGTTTTTAAAAATATGATTTTGCAGACAGCGGTATAATTCGTAAAAAAATGGGTCATCGTTTAGATTAGATATTCTTCCAAGTACAATATAAAAAGAATATTGGGGTATACTTTGTACAGAGGCTCCTTTTTTTAAAGCTTTTGCGGAGGAATTGGGAACATATTGAATTTGTTGTGCAGCCGCCCAAATTTTATCCTTCACCTCCTGGCTGGCACAGGAGGAGGATGTATTGTTTAACACGCGGGATACGGTAGATATGGATGTTCCTGTCATTTGTGCTATTTTTTTCAGGGACATAATCATTCTCCTTTCATGACAAACGGTTTCTTCTGTTTGAAAGCTGTGAAAACAGTTGTGAAAACGTTTGCGTATTTTCTTGTTGAAAATTGGAAATAATTTCATTATAATTTTCTAAGAGTTCAGCAGAAAAATAAAATAAACATGGTTGCTGCTGAGTTATAATCATATTATACTATTATTTAATGAGAAAGGAAATAAAAAAATGAAAATGAATCAAATTAAAAAGCAAAACGAAAACGTTTGCGTAAAAAACAGGAACAAAACGAAAGTAAAACTTTTTTCGGTAATGTCTGCTTTATTGCTTTGTCTTATGGCTTCTTTTCTTACCGGATGTTCTAGTGAAAAGGATGGCAACACTGTTGTGAAAGATGGAAAAAAACAAGTGCGTATCGGCTATTTTCCAAATGTTAATCATGCCCAGGGAATGATTGTTAAAAATCAGAAGCTGATGGAAAAAGAATTAGGTGATGAGTATGAGATATCATGGGTTGCTTTTAATGCGGGACCTGCAGAGGTAGAAGCTTTGTTTGCAGGGGAAATTGATATGGGATATATCGGACCAGTTCCAGCTATCACTGCTAATGTAAACAGCAATGGGGATTACAAAATTATTGCGGGTGGTGCTAACGGCGGCGAGGCGCTGATTGGTGCAAAAGGAGTAGATTCAAGTTCAGAAGGATTAAAGGGAAAGAAAATTGCAGTTCCACAGAAAGGAAATACCCAGCATTTATCATTGCTTGCTCTGTTAGATAAAAAGGAACTTGAGGTGGGAACGGATGATGATAAGGTAGAAGTGGTGGAGGCAGAAAATGCGGATATTTTAAATTTGCTCAACCAAGGCGCTGTGGAGGCCGCTTTAATTCCTGAACCATGGATATCCATTTTACTGCAGGATGAGGAGGTTCAGTTGCTGCACAATTATGATGATATTTGGCAGGAGGGCGGAAATCCTACAAGTGCGGTAATTGGCAATGAGGATTACCTAAAGGAGAATAATAAAGTATATGAAGCGTTTATGAAGGCACACAAGCAGGCCACAGAATATATAGAGAACAATAAAGGTGAAGCAATTGAGCTTGTCAGACAGGAAATGAAGGATGTGACAGGCAAGGAGTTGGACAAGGAGGTATTGGAGACAGCCTTCCAACGCATGGAATTTTCTGTTGAGCCAAATCAGGATAAAATCTTAGCATTTGCAGGTTTGAGCAAGCAGGAGGGCTTTATCAAAAAAGAGCCGCAGGATTTGTTTTATCAAAAGTAATAGGAATGGAGTAAATACGGTATCTGTAAAAGGAGGATATATGTTAAGTCTGAATGGTGTTGAAAAAACTTATGCAAACACAGGGAAGGTGGTATTGAAGGATATCAACCTGCAAATTCAAGAAGGAGAATTTATATGTATGGTTGGTCCTTCCGGCTCCGGCAAATCAACATTGCTGAACTGCATTGCAGGACTTGAACTGCCTACAAAGGGTGAGATTCTTTTAGACGGTGAACCCATTAAAAAGCCAGGGGCGGACAGAGTAGTTATGTTTCAGGAATCTGCATTATTTCCATGGTTAAATGTAGTGGAAAATGTAAAGTTTGGTATGAAAATGATTGGCATTGATGCAAAGGAACAAAAGGACAGAGCTATGCACTATTTGGAGATGGTGCATATGGCTGACTATTCCCGCTATGCTGTCTCCCATTTGTCAGGTGGTATGAAGCAGAGGGTACAGCTTGCCCGTGCTCTGGCTATGGATAGTCGTATATTGCTCATGGATGAGCCTTTTAGTGCATTGGACAAACAGACGACTAATATTTTGAGGGATGAGGTAGAACGGATTTGGGAGGAGACAAATAAAACTATTTTATTTATCACACACAGTGTGGAGGAGGCAGTGTTTTTTGCCAATCGAATCTATCTTATGTCGGCAAAAAGCCATACGATAGCAAAAACATACGAGATTGATTTGCAGCGTCCAAGACATATTGAGCAAAAAGAATTTTTGGAGATCCGCAGGGAGATATTAGAAGAAATTCGACTGCAGATGGCAGATTCCCAGTCTGCGTAAATACTGCATGGAAGAAAAGTAAAATCGGAAATGGAGGAAGGGAAAGTGAAGGAAAAAGGAAAAAAGACTTATCTGTGGATACTTATTTGTATTTTGTTTTATGCGGCATTGATTGGATTATGGTACATGGTATATGTAATAGGCGTAGAAAAAATGAACTTGTGGAAGCCCTATGCATTTCCAAGCCCGTCGGGAGTGTGGGAGACATTGAAAAGACTGATTGAGAGCAATGAATTGTTGGAGGCTGTGACTTCTAGCTTGCTGCTTGGTCTGACAGGATATGTAGTTGCCGTTTTGATTGGAGGAATATTTGGTTTAGTGTTTGTATTTATACCTGTAGTATCAAAGCTTCTTAGGCCAATCTTTATGGGAATACAAACTTTGCCAAGTGTGTGTTGGGTACCTTTTGCTATTTTATGGTTTGGTTTGGAGAAGGAGGCTGTGCTCTTTGTTGTAGTTATGGGAGCTGCCTTTGGAATTGCCCTCTCAGTGGAAAGCAGCATTGCCAATATTCCGCCCATTTATGCCAAGGCGGCAAAAACAATGGGAGCAAAGGGCACAGCTTTATTTTTTAAGGTGGTGCTGCCGGCGGCAATGCCCCAATTAGTAAGTGGTCTGCGCCAAGGCTGGTCTTTTGCTTGGCGGGCTCTAATGTCAGGTGAAGTAATGACGGCATCAGCAGGACTTGGCTATACATTAATGATGGGACGAAGCATGGCAGATATCAACCAGGTAACACTTGTTATTTTAGTGATTATTTTAGTGGGAGTCATTATTGATAAGTGCTTCTTCAATTTTATAGAAAATAGAGTAAAATATCATTAAATCATTTTTAAAATAATTCTTGCATCCAAATAAAGGATGTAAAGTGAAAGAGATTTTGCAAAATTACGATTTCTTCCTCTGTCTGCTGCATAACATAAAGTAAGGATGCAACAGGATGTGGGTTGAAAATGGTGATTTTTGCAGAAAAAAAGAGAAAAGCGAGAGAAGCACTGCACAAAATGACATGGAGGGAAAAGGATAAGAAGACAGAGGAAATACTTGTCCCTCTTGGATTGTTCTATGATAAGAGAAGAGATATTATCTGTGAACTGATGAATGACAAAAGTACAGAGAAAAGTGTAGGGATGTCATCTGGAAATGGAGATTACGAAACAATCCCTTTTTTGTATAAACATTTCTGGTGGAAGATTCACTTAGAAAAGGGACAGTATGGTGTGGCGTCAGGGGGAAAGCTGACAGTGGAGCCTGAAAATACTCAGGAGAGGCTGTGGGTTGGCTTTGCTCTGCGAAGATATGGTAAAATATTGTTTATCCAAAAGGGCTATGAAAGTAAGATAACGGGTTTTCTTTTAGGGAATTGGTCCCGTAAGAAAAATTTGTCAATGGATGTGGAGATTACATTTCCCAATATGGATATGTGCGATGCTTTTTTAGAAGGGTTGTATAACGTTGGTTATACCAGAGAAAAATGCCGAATTATAGGAAATACCGTATATTTTTCTTTTGATAAATCCCAGTCAGCCAGACAGGAGGAAAAAGGGAAAGAAAATAGAAGTTGGTCCCAGACGGCGGTACAATGGAGCAATAGAGTTCATTGTAAGCTTTTTATGAGAAAAACAAGATGTTTTAAAGGAACTATGGACCGACTTATGTATTATAAGGAAATTTACCCCTGCTTGTATGCAAGTTTTTTAGGGCAGTTTGGAATCAAAAAATAAACATATCAATATAATTTATTCCTAATAAATTGGAATATTTTATGGAAAAGCTGTTCATACTTTTAATGTAAAAATTTATAGAGGCAATGAAATATGCTTCGGAATGGAGGAAAAGTATGTCCAACTTATCAGAATTAGAGCTTCAGAATCTTCGTCATCTTATCGGCGGCTATGAAACAAGTCATTGCAAAATGAATGCCTATGCACAGCAATCACAGGATGCACAGGTAAAGCAGTTTTTTGCGAAGGCAGCACAATCTGCAATGCAGAATAAACAGGATTTAATGCAGTTTTTAAGTTAATAAGCTTCAAAAACAGGTTGATGAAAATTCAGCAGATTAAAAAATGTGAAATTCAAAAAGCAATGAGAAAGGAAGAATAGAAAAATGGATGAGAAGACAATGGTAGCAGATTCCTTGGAATCTATTAATTCAGAATTAGAAAAATTTGGCAATATGATTGCTCAGACCGAAAATCAGGAATTGAAGCAGAAGCTGAAGATGATTAGAAATCAATGTGAAATGTCACAGGAAGAATTATATCAGATTGCCAGAAGTAAAAGCTATTATGTTCCGGCTGCAAAGGCAACCCAGGAGGAAGTAGCACACGTAAAATCCTTATTTACTCAGAAAATGATGTAGAGTTTTGTATACACAATGCAAAACTAAAAGACTGTCTCAAAATGTGGGGCAGTCTTTTTTTTAGAAAATGGTGCCCTATACAATATCAATAAAGCGTCTCTAGCTCACTTTCTCCTCTATTTGTTGTGGAAATTATATCCAAGTGGAGGTATAATAAGAATACATGTAATTTATGATATGTATTTGCTATGAAAGAGTGCAAAACTCTATGAATTTGTTTGTGCTGACAATGTTGGCGGGAATGAAAGGTTGAAGAGAAATGTAAAAATAATATTAAGAAAGGAAAAATGCTGGCTGTCCTTTTTTTAACCAATTTTTTGGGCAGTATTGGCATAGGTAGTACAATATGAGTGAAAAAGAGTACAAGGAGACAACGAAAAAAATAATGGAAAAGGTAGGCTGTAAATGTCAGGTATTTACAAAAGATAATACGGACCAGGAAGTAGAAAAAGCTTATTTTGAGGCATTAGAGCGAGGAAAGAGGGAGGGATTTTATCCTGTCATTGTAACTTCTGATGATACTTTAGAGGAATGGTTTGGGATTTTGGAGGATGAGGATGTTTATTCTAAGGAGGAGGTGTTAAATTCAGAGGATGCAAAGCAGGACGGCAAAAAATATTTAGAGCAGCGTTTTAATGAATATGCAGAGGATTATGAGGATATGGGGTTAGATATGGAGGAAGAGATGTTAGAAGAAATGTTAGAGGAGATGGATGAAATTGAAGGGTTGGAGCATTTTATAGCATACCAGAGCTATGATCATGATGGAATAGAAGAGGTAATGCTGTTTGAAATCCCTGTCAAGAATCCGTGGGAAATTCCTGCATGGCTGCCAATGGGAGGTTGGAATGAGTGTCCTTGCGCTGAGGAAATGATTGCTGTTGCCAAATATTGGTATGAAAAATATGGGGCAGTAATCGCGACAGTTTCCCATGACACGTTGGAGTTCTATGTGGAGAAATGTGTGTCGGATAGCGAGCAGGCAATGGAATTGGCAAAGGAGCAATATAGCTTTTGTCCCGATTGTGTAGATCAGGGTGTTGGGACAATTGGGCGATTGCGTGATGCTCTTGAGTCTTCTCATGTATGGTTTTTCTGGTGGGATTAATTGCCATATTACCTTATGGCCTTTATTTCTTCATGCAAATTTACATAAAATAGTTCTTAGTTCTATATATAGTGGTACAAAGGCTAAGAAAATACAGGATTTTTGCCGATGTAATAAATATTAAGATAATACAATATCATTATGAAACATCAAACAAATGTTGTTTATAAGGTAAGGGATATGTTATCTTTATAGATGTATAGTCAATATATAAAAGAATGGATTCGAATAGGTAATTTCAAGGAAGAACGGAGGGATTGGTATGGGTATGACAGTCCGAGAGATGGGTAATTCTTCTTTATCAGCTGATAAAGTGAGAAGCAATTATCAAAAGGGAATGAATGCCTACAAAAAATCATCAAAATCATCCAATAAAAAAGTAAAGCGTCTGCAATACAACCCTAGAGAAATCTCCAGCCAGATCATGCGGGCATCTCGTCTGCAGAGTGCATCTCAAGTGCTGGTGCGGGCAAAGGGCAAGCTGGCCAGTGTTTTAAGGTGTAAGGGAACTGGACAGTATAACGAGGAGGATATTCGTATTGCTTCTCTTCACGCAAGTAAAATGGTAAAATGTGCCAGGAAGAAAGTGGAGAATTTAAGGGAAGAAGATTTGATGAAGCGCAGAAGTAACAAGCGAAAGAATCAGGCAGAATATGAAAATGATAAGAATGCTGCTGTGGCAAAGCGCAATCGCAAAAAGTCACAAAAAATGACTCATGTGAGAAGCAAAGTGGCAAGGGAAAAGCTAAAGCAGGAGCAGCAAATGAAGGAAAAGCAGCTAGAAGTCCAGCAGACATTGCAGCAAAGCCAGGAAATTATTGAACAAAAGCAGGAAAGCGAGCGTCTTATTAAAAGACGCAGACTTCATAGAAACGAGGAAAACACAGAAATAACAGAAGCAGATATGAAGTATTTGGGGGCAAAGCTGAAGCAGGCGGCTAAAGAGGTTGAACAGGGTCAGTCTGGTGTGTTGTTGGAGCTTAGCTCTCAGGCTATGCGCTGGAATGAATTGCAATTTAGTGCAAGAGAACTAAAAATGTTAGAAAAGAGAATAGAAGAGGAGATAGAACGCCAGTTTGACATGGAGGGGGGAATGGAGAGCTATGAGAGTTCGGAGTTTTTCTCAGCCTCTCCCTCAGGGGTTCAGGGAAGTGTCCCTTCAGAAGCAATGGGAGAGTTGCCGTCCTCCTCAGTGGATACTTTTGTATAATGAAATAACTCTTTTTATCTCAATTTATCAAACTAAAAACAAATCTAGGAGACCTTTATTGTGAAATGGTAAATGTTTATATAACAATAAAGGTCTTGTGTTTTTATTTCAAATAATCCTTGCCAAGGCAGGGTAGGAAATGTAAAATAATAAAGAAATACTTTAGGGAATTGCTATTTTCCCTCAAAGCTTTTATAATGATATTTTGATTGAAGAAAATAAAAGGATAAGAAGATAAAAAATAAATAAGTTGATAAGAAGGTGAAAAGAGTGAATTTTAGACCATGTATTGATATACATAATGGCAAGGTTAAGCAGTTGATTGGGGGAAGTCTTAAGGATAAGGGAAATAGGGCGGAAGAGAATTATGTGTCTTCAAAGGATAGCAGCTATTATGCCAGGCTTTATGCGAAGGATGAGCTGAAGGGGGGGCATATTATTTTATTAAATTCAGCTGCTTCTGATTACTATGAAGAAACTAAAAAGCAAGCAGTCAATGCACTTGGCACGTATCCTCAAGGTTTTCAGATTGGAGGTGGAATTACAGATAAGAATGCCAGGGAATATTTAGAATATGGGGCTTCTCATGTGATTGTTACCTCATTTGTATTTCGTAATGGAAAAATTGATTATGATAATTTGAAGAAAATATATAATATAGTTGGAAAAGACAGGCTAGTACTAGATTTAAGTTGCCGCAAAATGGAAGGCAATTATAGGATTGCCACAGATCGATGGCAGAATATGACGGAGGTTGTTGTTAATTATGAACTGCTCAATAAGCTGTCGGAGTATTGTGATGAATTTTTGATTCACGCTGTAGATGTGGAGGGAAAAGTATCTGGTATCGAGGAGGAACTGGTACAATATCTAGGACAGTGGAAGGGAATTCCTATGACATATGCAGGGGGAATAGCCTCTTTTCTCGATATAGAAAAGTTGAAGTCTATGGGCAGAGGACAATTAGATTTTACGGTGGGAAGTGCGCTGGATATATTTGGCGGGCAGCTTTCCTATGATGATGTTGTGAAATACTGCAGAGATTCATATTAAAACAAGCATTGAAATATAAGATTACTTAGAATAGAGATAATCAGAACAGTAGGAGGAAAAACAATTGGGAAACATTATAATATTGCCTGAAACTACAAAAAATCCCATTACTTTAATGGGGCAAAGGGCAGGGGTATGTTGGAATGGAAATATAGAGGACAAAGAAAAAAACTATAATCGAGGAATGGACTGTATTGTTTCCGGACATGGGAGAGTGATGGAATTTGTTAATGTGGAGATGGTGATAGATGGTTATTCTGCCAGGGTAATTCGGGAATGGTATACCCATATTGGGGGCGCTCCTACAAGATTACAGTCGTCTACAAGATATATTAATTATAAGAATTTTTCTTACATTACCCCAAAGAATATAGAAGATAATCAGCAGGCGAAAAAGATTTATGATGATTTGATGCATCAAGTAGGACAGCACATGGAGCAGTTAGAAGAGCTTGGGATTCCCCGGGAAGATATTGCCTTAGGACTGCCCTTAGGGATGACAACTAAAATAGTGGATAAGAGAAATCTTCGCAGTTTAATAGATATGTCTCATCAGCGAAAATGTAATAGAGCATATTGGGAATATAGAGAATTGTTCTCAGATTTAGAAACAGCGTTAAGTGAATATTCCCCAGAGTGGAAGTGGATAGTGGAGAATCATTTTATGCCAAAATGTGAATTTTTCGGAAAATGTACAGAAAAAAATCCATGCTTTAAAGGAAAACAGGGAAAAAATAAATAAGGGAAAAATTAAATTGAGGATATTTTTTATAGGATTATTCATTTAAAGGTTTTATATTATGATGATTTATAGATATGTTTGCAGACCTTTGCCAGCACTGAGACACAGGTTTGCAATATACATAATAAGCAGTGCAGAAATGAGGTTAATGTGAAGGATAGAAATAATAAAAAAATAAGCTTACATATTTTAAAGGTATTTTTCTTAGCAATGATTGTGGGTGTAATATGTATGTGGAGTCCAAAATCAGCTTTTGCAGACAATATTGCCACTGTTACAATAACAGACAAGAGTTTTCTTGGCAAGCTGGAGGAATGTTTCAACAATAGCAAAAATCGGGGAGCAAAAGTCAGTCTTCAAGGAAATGAGATGGAGATAAATTTTGATAAGATTACCTATTTGAGTCTGTCTAGTGTAAGTATGACAGAGGATAATGCAGTTATTCTGAAAAAGCTGCTTAGTGATTCTTCAAATTTAGAAATTGTTCTTTTAAAAAATATAAACTTAGGAGAATACGATTTTTCTACCATTGACAATAGGAATAGTCTGAAAAGCATGTATTTACTTACATGCCACATGACGAATGTGCCAGAGATTACATTGCCCAATTTGAAGATTTTGTACCTGACAGATAATGAGTTCATTGAGCAGGGGGCTTGTGATAATTTTAACAGCAGTCATTTTCCTATGTTGGAAGCATTGTATCTAGATGATTGTTTCATATCCGATATTTCCTTTCTTCAAAATATGGGCACAAATTTAATAACATTGTCTTTGGCAAGGAATAAGCTTACGGACGCATCACTGGATTTTTTAATGGGAATAAAAGATTCCAATTTAAGCAATCTAGAGACTTTAAATTTAGGTGGATGGGTAAATTGGGGAATAGGGGGGGGACGTACAAATATAGCCTTACCAAACAGCAATAAGTTTAAGGATATGGAGAAGTTAGCATCACTTCTAAATTCTCTCCCTATGCTGAAGGTGTCGGACTTATCACGAAGTTCTATCACTTCACTGCAGGGCTTTGCAGTATTGAGGGATAATGATAATATTAGCATTGATTTTTCAGATAATTATATCAGTGATTTTGCAGGTTTAGAAGGAAAGAAAAAGTTTAATTTAGAAAACCAAAGCATTACGCTTTCAGATAAAATTTCTGTACAGGGAGATGAGAGTGAAATGCCGGAATTGCTGAAACGTATCTTGAATCCAGATGATGTATTGTATGGAACAATAACATGCAATACAACTGGTGTCAGCTTGACGGATGATTATAAGATTAGGGTAGATATAGATTGTAATGCCTCATCTGTGATTGTGGAAGTAGGGGGTATACCACTTGAGGATGGATGGACGAGAAGTACAAAGCTTATAGGCTCTAAGATTAAAATTCCCATCAAAAAAAGACCTAGTTATACCATTCCCACAGGCTTGACAGCAACTATTGGTGATACCTTAGCCCAGGTTGCTTTGCCCAAGGGATTTGAATGGATAGATTCTACATTGGATGTTGGGGAAAAGGGGGAACATATTTTTAAGGCGGTTTTCACACCTCAGGATACTGAGAATTATGCAATCATCAATAATATTGATGTGAAAGTAACGGTGGAGGAAGCTCCCCATAGCCATAGTTGGGATATTACTTGGAGCAGTGATGCCGCAGACCACTGGCATGTATGCACGACTTGCAAAGAGAAGAAAGACATATCAGCCCACAGCTTTGGTGAGTGGAAAATAGACAAGGAACCTACAGAAGAAGAGATGGGAATGAAACATAGAGAATGTGAGATGTGTCAATACAGGGAGGAGAAAA
>CAJTQG010000055.1 GCA_910578605.1 uncultured Lachnospiraceae bacterium
GATTATATTAGCATATTTTTTCCAGGCCGTCAAGCACTTTTTGAAACTTTTTTATTTTTTATAAATCAAATTATATAATAATTTGTTACTGCCTTCTTACTTCTCATCGACAGCTATGATAGATTAGCACAACTGTCGATTGGTGTCAATAGCTTTTTTACTTTTTTATTTTCCTTTCTATTTTAAAATATTATTAGTCTTATTGATAACCTCCTGAACTCTCTGGGCAATATCTGCAACTTTTAACATTGATTCCTGAATATCATTACTTTTTTGTGAGGATTCATTGACATTGTCAATCGTATCTTTTACGGATGTCATTAAGTTTCCTATCTCACTGTTAAAATTATGTATAATTAGATTAATCTCTTCTATTGCATGGTGAATTTCTGTATCATTTTCCTTGGCACTGCTTACAGATGTCTTAGAATTGTCTGATAGCTTTTGAATGTTTGCTGCCACAACCGAAAATCCTCTTCCTGCTTCCCCCGCCCTTGCAGCTTCTATCGCAGCATTTAGAGAAAGCAGATTGATTTTTCCTGCTATCTTTTCCACATCCTGGGTCATCACATTGTATTTTTCTACATTCTCGTTTATCTTCTTCATTGTCTCTAAAATATTTTGATTTAAACCATTTAATTCACCCATATGCTGCGCCACATTATCCATTTCACCAGAACTTTTCTGACCAAATTCCCATATTTGATTTGCCTGTTTTTGCACCATCTCAATATTGTCAGTTAACTGCCCAAATATCTCCATCAATTCCTGGTTCATAGATAGAACCTCTCCATTTACTTGACTTACCTTTCTTCTCTCGGATTGAATTGTGTTCATCATATATTGATGACAGTTTTCCCTTTCATTAATTCCCCTGGCTAACGCAATGGCCATCTCCCGACATGAGCTATATCCACAGGCATGACAATCAAAGTTTTTCTCTGTCTCCGTGTATTTTCCCATTTTTTCAAATGCTTTGACAATTTCCTGTTCTGACACTTCCAGCTTTTCTATATTGTGTGCTTTATACTTGCGAATAAAATCATTTAAATTTAACTTTCTGTCAAACTCATCAAATTGCTTATCTACACCCTTTTTTGTCTTCTCGCTTTTACGGCGCAATTTCGCATAAACTTCCACATCATGCATTATGTTATTCATAATAAAACGATGATAATCCGTTCCTGTTGCTGGCCCTCCATTACAACCTGTCTCACAGTTCAACACATCAAACACATCCGGAAGATACTCTTCTCTTTGCTGCGCATATAAATCTAAATCTTTGTAGAGCTTTTCTGTTCCTTCTGATGTAATAATCTCCATATCTGGTTCATGTATCAGCAAATTTTTCATTAAGCCGCCGGGTTTTGGATAAATAGCTCCCTCCAACCCTTGATATTCATCAAACTCAAATTCACTATATATTTTAATTTTAGGAAGCTCGATTCCCTTTTCCTCAAAATATTCTTTCAGATGGGCCATTGTAACATTATAATTGACTAGTCCTGTCTCTCTAAATTCTTCAATTTTGGCAATGCATGGAGATAAAGCAGCAATTTTCCCCTTATATCCTAACACCTTTTTCATAATAGGATGTTCCCTATATAAAAAAAAAACTGATAATAGAATCATTATCAGCTTGTTAATACATAAAATTCGTATTATATTTTCCTGCTGCAGTAAATGCAGCTCTCAGAACGGAGAAGGAGGGATTTGAACCCTCGCGCCGCTATTAACGACCTACTCCCTTTCCAGGGGAGCCCCTTCAGCCAGCTTGGGTACTTCTCCATACTATAGCCGCACCTGCCTATCGGTGCAACTTCCCAAAATATTGAATTCACATTGTTCTGATGAACTCAAGCGGAGAAGGTGGGATTCGAACCCACGGTCCCTTTCGGAATCACCGGTTTTCAAGACCGGCTCCTTAAACCACTCGGACATCTCTCCATGCAAGTGCCCTAATATCATATAATAATTCCATTTTGTTGTCAAGCATTTTTTTACATTCTTTTCATTCTTTTTACTCTACTATTTCTTAACTCCTCATGGACATATTTTATGCTGCTATTGTAGTCAACAGGTATTTTGTCCTTTTAACCCTGGCATCATATTATAATTTTAATGTATCCTTCATATATTTATCGACTCTCTAATTTTAAATTAGGAATCGCATTTAAGTCCCACCCGTGGCGAACCCCGCTCATGTACTCATAATATGCAGCTGCTCCGATCATTGCCGCATTATCTGTGCAATATATAGGTGACGGATAATAAAATTGATATCCTCTTTTCTCACATTGTTGTGTAAATGCCTGGCGTATAGCACTGTTAGCTGCCACTCCTCCAGCTATAGCAAATTTATGAAAATCAAATTCCTCCATAGCTGCCATTGCCTTGGAAACTAGAACATCCACCACCGCCGCCTGAAAGGATGCGGCTATATCTGCTTCATTCATTGGCTCCTGCTTCATTTGACAGATATTTACATAATTAAGAACGGCAGACTTTAATCCACTAAAGCTAAAATCATATGGAGCACCATCTATCATTGCCCTAGGAAATGATAGAGCTTGAGGATTGCCCTCCCTTGCCAGTTTATCAATTTTAGGGCCTCCTGGATAACCTAATCCAATCGTTCTTGCCACCTTGTCATATGCTTCCCCTGCCGCATCATCCCTGGTTTTTCCTATCACTTCATAGTGACTGTAATCCTTTACCACTACCAGATGGGTATGTCCACCTGAGATTACCAGACACAAATAAGGAGGTTCTAATTCTTTGTGTTCAATATAATTTGCACTAATATGTCCTTCAATATGATGAACACCTACAAGAGGTTTGTCAGCAGCAAAGGCAATGGCTTTTGCTTCTGCAACGCCTACTAGAAGCGCACCAACCAGCCCTGGACCATAGGTAACGCCAATAGCGTCTATCTCCTCTAACTCGGTATTCGCTTCCTGCAGCGCCTGCAGTATCACCTGATTTATTTTTTCAATGTGCTTTCTTGAAGCAATCTCCGGCACAACACCACCATATAATGTGTGAAGCGCTATCTGAGATGAAATCACATTGGAGCGCACGTCTCTTCCATTTACTACTACTGCTGCTGCCGTCTCATCACAGGAGCTCTCTATCCCTAATATTTTAATATCTTTACTTTCCTTGCTCATCTTTATTTGAAAGACTCCAGTATAAAATCTTCCATCTTCCCTCCTCATCCTGACGCAATGTGTACTCCTGAGTCGTTCTTCTTGTATCCTTTTTTCCTTTCATGTAATAAGTACATGAAAGCCTTGCATATGTCTTTCCGCCCTCTTTAAATTTTCTCACTTCACTGTTTTTATCCACAATATAAGTAGATAATTTTCTTTTCTCGTCTTTATATTCCTGCAGCTCTGCTTTTAAGCTCGAATAATAATCTTCATATGGATTGCCCTCTAAAAGTTCATCATCCATACATTTTCTTGCCTGCTCCGTAAGCATCTTCAACTGTTCCTCGGAATAGTCCTCACTGTAATAACAATACATGATCTCACTGTAATATTCCACCACCTCTCTTGGTGTCTGAAAATACTCAGTATCTAAATTTTTAGCTAAAACCTTTGTCAAGGCACTTACTTCATTTGCATCCTTCTTACTATCTGATTTTCCCCGACCAAGAAACAGATAATAACCACCCCCTAGCAGGACTAATATTACAATCACAATTACAGCTTTTATCCATGAGCCCTTTGGCTGCTGCTTTTTTTCTGTCTTTACCAATCTCTCTTCCTTCATAGCAATCTCCTTTCCTGATTATTTGATCTATGTAGCTGTAAAACCTCATCATAAAGTTCCATATTAAATAATTTAATTTCTAATCTTTAAAATTTAATTCCACAGTTTTTCCATCCCTGCCTGGCTTTGCATTTGGAAATATTTTCCATACATCATCCATAAAAATATCCGGCCTAATTAAGGACGGTGAATAATGAGTCAGCCACATAGCCGCCGCATTGCTGTCTTTTGCTATTTTAGCGGCTTCTGTAAACATCATATGTTTATTTTCCTTTGCCTTCTGTATTTTTTCCGGTTCACCATACATGCCTTCACATATAAGTAAATCTGCATCCTTGGCGCTTTCCACGATAAGAGGAGTTGGTCTAGTGTCCGTACAGTAAGTCACTTTTATTCCCTTTCTCGCTTCTCCTAAAACCATATCCGGTGTGATTTGCCTGCCATCTACCTCCACCATCTGGCCTTTTTGCAGCTTCCCCCAGCAATTCTTCGGCACCTGGTATTCCACAGCCTTCTCCACTTGAAATTTGCCAGCTCTGTCTATATTGATATTATACCCATAACAAACAATATTGTGATTGGCACGAAACGCTTCTAGACGATAACCATATAAATACAATGTATGGGTCTTTTCCGTCAGTTCTATATACTCTATAGCAAATGGCAATTCTGGAGCAATTACCCGCAGCGCATCTACCACCTTAACCAACCCTCTTGGACCTACCAAAGTTAAAGGCTTTTCTCTCTGAGCATTTCCCATACTCAAGAGCAGTCCTGGCAATCCGCTAATATGATCCGCATGATAATGGGTAAAACAAATCACATCTATATCATGAACACTCCATCCTTTTTGTTTGATTGCAATCTGCGTGCCCTCACCGCAATCAATCAACAGGCTGCTTCCATTAAATCTAGTCATAAGCGCAGTCAACCATCTCTTAGGAAGGGGCATCATACCTCCCGTACCAAGCAAACATACATCCAGCATTTTTTACTCCATTCTTTTACCTACTACATAATTCTACATAGCTTTTTCATTTTTTAATTTTTAATCTATCTCTTGCACAAAAATTTATCTATCATTATTGTTTTTTGATTATTTTATTCTACTTATTCATAAGCGTTTATAGACTTTATTTTTCATTTTAACACATTACATAAATTCCGTATAGTCCCCTTTTTCTACTGGAATCTGAAAAGTGCGTATCCACTTATCATAGCATTCTTCACAAATATCAAATTGATGACACTCCCCATCCTTCTGAGAAAAGTATTCCCAGCGAATACGTCCATGGTAAAGCCCCTCCTTTACAATTCCATTTTCGGTTTTTATCTTTCGTCCGCACTGATTGCAGCAAACCTCCTGCAATTGTTCCTGTGCCTCTGTAAATTGTACACCTGTATTTTCCTTATATCTTCTCATAGTCCTGTTATTGCTCCTTCCACCTTCTTGATTATTTTCCCAAAACACGCAAAACAATAATGGCTGCTTTTTTTCGATTATTTTTTCATAATAGCATTATAAAGCATTTGTCTCATCAATTATAGTGGTAATTTTTTGCATAACACTAGGGCATCCTCCGTAGGTTTGTCGTAAAAATTTTTTCTTCTGCCCAAGACTACAAAATCCATTTTTTCGTACAGTGAAATCGCTTTTTTATTAGAAACTCTAACCTCCAAATATATCTCCTTGCATTTTCTTTTTGCCGCATTTTCAAATATATTCTCTAACAACATAGTGGCAACCCCTCTAGTTCGCCACTGCTCTCTGACTGCCACATTGGTAATATTTCCCTCATCACAGGTATAATAAATGCCCCCATAACCAATAACCTTCTCCTCTATAACTGCCACAAAAAATGAATAGATATCCTGTTTATAAGATTCTGTCAGCGCAGCTTTCGACCACGGCACAGGAAAGCATTCCTGTTCTAAATGGGCAACTGTCAAAATATCTTCCTGTTCCATCCTTCTCACATAGATGATATTATTTTTTTCCTGTTTCATGTTCTAATCGTTCTCTCTCTGCCTGGGAAAGCCTCAAATATTCCGGTTCATGTTCTAAAGCACTCTGTACCTTCCCTTCTTTATAATATTCATAAGCGAGTGCCCCTACACTGGCCGCCCTCTGACGGTTTAAGTGAGCTGGTGCAAAGAAATAAGGCACCTTTGTCAATTTCTGTATTGTTTCTTTTTGCACTGGCACTCCATCTCCTAAATAAACAACTTCCTGGTTAATCTTGTTGATTTTTTCAATGATTTCCTCAATGCTGCAGGCGCACTGGGGAATATGAATTGTCATATCCTCTTGTTCAAAAGAATATAAACCTGTGTATACCTGATTTCTTCTGGCATCCATCATGGGACAAATCCAAGCTCGGCTGCCAAACATTCCGTACGCCATGGCATCTACTGTAGGAACAGATATGATTGGCTTGTCCAGCGCCAGACCTAACCCTTTTACTGTAGCACTTCCAATCCTAAGCCCTGTAAAGGAGCCAGGTCCCCCAGAAACAGCAAGAGCATCTATTTCCTTTAAATCTAATTGTATCATTTGTTTTAACTCGGCCAGCATAGGCAATAAAGTCTGGGAATGTGTCTTTTTAAAATTAGTTGTGTATTCTGCAATTACAATATCATCCTCCAACACTGCCACAGAGGCTACCAGCGAGGAGGCATCAAACGCTAAAATTTTCATTTTGCCTAATTGTCCTTTCCCATTTCAATTTCATTATTCTTTTCTCTTATTCATTTTTATTATACTTTTCTCTTATTCATTGTTATTTTTCGGTAATCCAGCCCCTTTGACAAATCCTTTTGAATGTTTATCTCCCAGCAATATTCCGGCAAAATCCCCTCTATTCTTTCTGACCATTCAATGAGGCAAACACCCTCCCCATAAAAATAGTCCTCATAACCAATTTCGTCCATCTCCTCCTCATCACCAATCCGATACACATCAAAATGATAAAAAGGAATGTTTCCATCCTCATATACCTGCACAATTGTAAAGGTAGGACTACTAATTGTTTCTGTAATACCAAGCCCAGCTGCAAAGCCTTGGGTAAATACTGTTTTCCCCACCCCTAAATCTCCATTTAAACAGTATATATCTCCCTTTTGTGCTTTTTGTGCCAAAACATATCCCAATTGAAAGGTTTCCTCAGGAGAGGCTGTCTCCTCTATTATATATTCCATTTTATTTTTCATAGAAAGTTCTGCCTTTCATACTTTCATTACTTTTCTGTTCTCTACAAATGAATCATTATTATATTTACTACTCTTAACGGAGTTTAATATAAAATGCCTTTGCATTATTCTTAATAATACTCTTTAATTCCTCATACTTGCCTTCTAAGGCAGATTTTGGAATGACAAAGGCCCGTACCTTTGTCACGTAAATAATAACATTTAATTTTGTGTTAGTGACCTTTGTAATCTCCTCCCAACCTGTACGAGCTGACTGTTCCCCCTGTGAAATATGAATTCCATCCTCATCAAAGAGGTAGTGTAATGGTTTATTGATTGCTTGATTTTGTTTTACCTGCTGCTTTGACTTCATATAAAGAACAGCGGGCTGAATCACTGTAAACAGCAAACCAGTCAATAACAACAGCCCTCTATGAAGCCAGGGCATTGCGTCCCAGGCATACACCATGCCAAACAGTGCGCATACACTGAGCAAAAGTCCAATGTATCCGCTAAAAGAACTGTAAGTATGATACATTACATAATTATATATTTCCTTCTCGGTTAAATTCACATCACATTCTACTTTCATAGCGGCCTCCATTCTATGATTTTATTCTATATTTTAATTAAGTTTTTTACACCTTCAATCATGCCAGCCTCCCTGGCACAAATCATATGTTTTCTTATTATAGCATAGCTCTTTTTTTTATTCATCATGTTTTTTTAATTTTTGCATATATTGATTAGAGATGCGCAAAATATTGAAAAGAGAAGGAAGGTATCATTATGTGCGGAATCAGCGGCTTTTATAATAGAAAAACAGACTTTTTAAAAAACCAGGAAAACTATCAATCTATACTAGAAAACATGTGTCAAGTTTTGAATCACCGAGGACCAGATGCATCCGATACTTTACTGCAGCCTCATTGCGGCCTGGCACACACCCGCCTTTCTATTATTGATTTGGAGTCAGGCTGTCAGCCCATGACTAGAAAATGGAAAAACAGCACGTACACAATTTGTTACAACGGAGAAATTTACAATGCAAACGAATGGAGAAATAAGCTTTTGAAAAAAGGCTTTATTTTTTCTACCACTTCAGACACGGAAGTTATCCTGCTGTCCTTCATTGCCTACGGACCGGAATTTGTAAAAGAATTAAATGGTATCTTTGCTTTTGTGATATATGACCACGGCAAAGATTGTCTGTATGGCTTTCGAGACCACTGCGGAGTAAAACCATTTTATTTCACATTTCATCAGGAGAACTTTGTCTTCGCTTCTGAAATAAAAGGAATCTTTTGTTTTCCTGATATAAAACCACAGATTGATGAGACTGGCTTGTGTGAAATATTTGGAACCGGTCCTGCCAAGCGATATGGCAGCGGCGTTTTTAAAGGTATTTTGGAATTAAAACCAGGACACTATTTTTGTCTGAACGAATACGGAATCCATTTTACTCAGTATTTTCGTCTTTGTTCTCATCCTCATGAGGACAGCTATGAATCCACGCTGGAAAAAACCCGCTTTTTAGTCACAGATGCCATTCGCCGCCAGATGGTCAGTGATGTGCCGATTTGTACCTTTCTTTCCGGCGGAATAGATTCTAGTGTTGTATCTGGTGTATGTGCTATGGAGCTGGCTAAAACCGGAAAACAACTAAATACCTTTTCCTTTGATTTTGCTCAAAACAATCGGTATTTTAAATCTAATGATTTTCAGCCAACCCAGGACGCTCCCTTTGTTGCCAAAATGGTAAAACATATCCATTCCAATCATCGCTATTTAGAATGTGATTATGACACACAGGCAAAATTGCTATATCCTTCTGTAGAATCCAGAGATCTACCGACTATGGCAGATGTGGACTCCTCCTTACTCTATTTTTGCTCAGAGGTCAAGCAGTACAACAAGGTTGTTTTGACAGGAGAATGTGCAGATGAGATATTTGGCGGGTATCCATGGTTTCACAAAGAAGAATTTTTAAATTCCGGAACCTTTCCGTGGACACCCGACCTTACCCCTCGAACTAGCCTGCTTCGGAAGGATTTGCTGGCTAAGATTCATTTGGAGGAATATGTACAGGAAACTTATAAGGAATCTATTAAGGAAATTGCTGTTTTGCCCGAGGATAGTGAAATTGAAGCGAACCGCAGACGAATTTCTTATTTAAATCAAAAATGGTTTATGCAGACTTTACTAGACCGCATGGACCGCACTAGTATGTACTCTGGCTTGGAAGCCCGGGTTCCCTTTGCAGACTACCGAATTGTAGCATACATGTTCAATGTCCCATGGGAGATGAAGGCAAAGGACGGCATGGTAAAACATCTGCTCCGCCAATCCTGCCGAGGATTGATACCAGACGAAATCTTATTCCGAAGAAAAAGTCCATATCCCAAAACCTATGATCCACACTATGAAAACCTGTTATCATCCATGCTGATTCAAGTGCTGCAAAATCCCAAAAGCCCAATTCACTACATTGTTGACAAAGGGGCTGTTATGCAGTTTTTGAAAAATCCTAAAGATTACGGAAAGCCATGGTATGGTCAACTGATGGCAGGTCCCCAGATGATTGCCTACCTGCTTCAGGTGAATTACTGGTTAGAGCACTATCAAATTGATTTGTGTGTGGAATAAATGAAAAAACAGCAGCAGAGACTGTGATATGATTCCCTGCTGCTGTTTCCTATTCTTCTCCTAATCCAGATTGAATTAACTCTTCTGCCCTTTGCAGCGCTGCTTTCTCATCTGGCCCGTCGCACTGAATTTCCACTTCACTTCCGCACTTAATTCCTGCTCCGATTACATTCATAATACTTTTTCCGTTAATTTTGTTGCCCTGAAAAACTACAAATACCTCACTGTTAAACTTTGTCATTTCCTTTGTAAATATGCCAGCAGGACGCATATGCAAACCTTGTGAATTTTGAATTGTCATTTTTTTTGAAACCATGATATTCTCCTTATCTTTTTCTCTCATTTTACTGAATATTGATGTTACTCTATTTCCGTTTTTGATTCTTTTATCCATCAATGACTGAAATCAAATATATCATTACAATATTCACCTATTCCATATTAGTATATCCAAAGTATATTTTTTTTACAATAGAACATTCTTATTTTTAAAATAGTTAAATTAGGGCAGGTAGGAATATTCTTACCTGCCCTTGTTATAAAGCATAGGTATAGGAATTTGACATTGAAATACATTTCCTTCAAAAAGGTTGTACCCGCTGGCTATAATCCCTGATTTTGAAATAACTGCTTCATTTCTTCTGCGGATTCCTGCATTCCCCTTTGAAACCATACTTCTATCCAGCCATAAAGACTATATATTACAAATGCTTTTGCATAAGCTTCGTTTTTCGGCAAATCTGGTCTTAACTCCATAGTGTCCAGAATGACATCTTTTAACAAATAAATAAGATGGCGTTCATTCAAGAGATGATAAAATTCCCTATGCTGTTCAAAATGCTCGAATATCATGCCAATGCCCGAACTGAGGGGAATACTGTTATTTTTCTCCCAATTCCTTCTCCAACCGTCAAATAATTTATTGATATGCGCCCTCAAAATATCTTCCTTATGATTGAAATTACGATAAAAAGAAGCCCGTCCAATGCCTGCATTGTCACATAATTCACTGATGGAAATATCCTCAATCCCCTTATTTTCCAATAGTGTAAGGAGAGCTTCTGTTATATGCTCTATCACATAAATATTTCTTCCTTCATTGCTCATCGGTGATACAATTTTCTTGTTTTGTCTCATTTTTTCTCCTCCTATTGACATTTCACAAATCGCTGATACAATTATATCGACGATACAAATGTTTTACGGAATAATAGCACATTGTATGAAAAAAATCAAGTGTGCAGAAAGGAAAAACAATATGACACTTACACAAAAACGTATTCTTATTTTAGGCATTATCATTGTCATAGCTGCGGTTTTAGGCCGGCTTGCTGTAAGGGCAGTTATGAACCTTATGCTTGGCGGAACCATGTTTGGAGGTAACTTTTTATGAATAGAGAAAAGAAAACAAAAAAGAAAGGCAGACTCATGTGGGGATTTATTTATGTTCTTGCGTTTATTGTTACTTTTGTAGGCTCTGCAATATTTAAAATGACCTACAATCCATATGGCGGCGAATTTTCGGTTGACTGGAATGATTCCGTTGGCACAGCTTATACTGACCTTTCCTATGGCAATGGCGAAGCCAACAAATTTGACCTTTATGTTCCCGCTGACACTTCCAAGGATAGTTATGGTTTGATTGTCTATCTCCACGCAGGCGGCTTCACTGGCGGAGATAAAGCCGATGACTCGCAGATGCTCCAATGGCTCTGTTCCAAGGGGTATATAACAGCGGGCATCAACTATACTTTGTTCAGTGATAAGAATCCCGATGCAAGCGTGTATTCCCAGTCAATGGAAATCAAAGAAAGTATGCCGTTTGTGGTGGAAGAAGCGGAAAAACTCGGTTACCACATTGACGAAATGGCAATCTCTGGCGGTTCGGCAGGCGGCTGTCTTGCTTTGCTCTATGCCTATCGGGATGCGGAAAGCTCACCTGTTCCCGTAAAGATGGTCTTTGAAGCAGTCGGACCGTCCTCTTTCTATCCCGAAGACTGGAAAAGCTATGGTCTTGACAAAAGCGACGATGCTGCAAGAGAATTATTTGGCACAATGGCAGGCAAAGAGATTGAATCGGATTTTGGCACTCCTTCCTATGACGAAGAAATGAAAGATATTTCCGCCTTGCTTTGGGTAAACGAGAAAACCGTCCCTACCCTTATGGCATATGGAAAGTACGATAAATTTCAGCCATATGAAAGCTCACAGCGGCTCCTAAAGGCTCTTGAAGACAACAATATCCCCCATGATTATTATTTGTGTGAACATTCGGGACATGGCTTGCAAAATGATAATAAAGTATATGTAGCATATATGCGGAAGATATTGGAATACCTTGATGTTTATATGCCTGTAAAATAATTTTAAAAAGAAATAGGGGATATTGATTTCCTTTGCCTTGGCAGCAATAAAAATGCTTCCTTTATTAGTTGACTACCCTTTTTGTCCTCGTTATGTATGAACTGCTCCTCTGGCGTCATAGATTTATCAGCAATTTCCTTATCTGTAGGATTACATTTTAAGTCTTGTGTTAATTCATTTTCAGTTTGTAATTATTTGCATCCACTAAACTCTTGAAATTAAAGAGTTTTCTATATATAATGTTATGAACAGTTTAGTTATTATTATGGAAAAGGAAATCAAAGTTAATGCAACATACACTTATATATATTGTAGAATTGTGAAAGGAGCATTGTTACATAAAAGAATTGTGAAACTTACAAAATTGCAGGCTAAGAAAGGAGCAAGGATATTTTTATGAGAGCAGCAAAATTAAAGGAGGATTATAGCTTTATCAGGGGGGTGTGCTATGGAGTTCCGTATTTTACACCATTAGAGCAGGTAAAAAGAGAATTAAGCTATGGAAGGCGTATTAATCTCAACAGTACACGAATATGGCTTGTTTATGAGCATTATAAGGAAAATCCCAGTAAGTTTATTGATGGCCTTAAGAATTATGTGCGTACTGCTTATGAGGTTGGGTATACGACCATGCCTATTTTATTCAATGGAAATGGTTTACATCCTTGTATTCTTGAACCGGAGTTCAGGGCTGAAGGTGAAAAATATGTAAGTGATGTAGTAAATGCATTAAAGGATGAACCTGGACTTATTATGTGGGATATTATGAATGAACCATCCTGCAATGATTATATTATGAAATCACCTGAGGATGAAAAAGAAGCAAGACTTTCTAAAATGTGGGATTTTTTAAGATATTACAGTCGGTTTGTAAAAAGTATTGATGGTGACAATCCAATCACTATAGGACATACCTTTAGATATGACGTTGAGCCAACAGCTAGTGAAGTGGATGTTATTTCGATACATGATTATCTGTCTACCCATAAGGAGGTTGAAGCTACATATGAATATGTAAAGGCCATTGCAGATAAATATAACAAGCCATTGATTAACAGTGAAATGGGCTGTCTCGGACGAGCCAATCCATATGACCTTGCTATTGAAATGTGTGAAAAGTATAATGCTGGCTGGTATGTGTTTGAGCTTATGATTGGCGGATATTGGGGGGATATTCACGGAATATTCTATCCTGACGGAACTATCAGAGACGGTTCCATTATAGCAGCCCTTATGGGATTTCATATGAATCGTACGGAAACAGCAGTTAAGCCTAACGCAAATAAGGAGGGCTATGCACAAAGAGGTATAAGTATGCTTCGTGAAGCCTTGGAGGAGAAAACAGAGGTGTTTCATGCTGAAAGAAAATCTGTGGAGGAAATACTTGAAGCTTGTGAATTTTGTGCAAATCTGCTGGAGGGCTGCCAGATGGTTCCAATGTATGAGCCTCCTACATTGAGGATTAATCGTTTTAGAAATCAGGAAAATCCTGATATGACAGAGGTAAGAAAACTGGCTTATGAATTGGCAGGATTACTTAAGGATTATTGTCAGTTAATATAAAAACGGAATACATGATTGAATCGTCCAAATTCATCAAAGTAATTGTTTCAATTGCAAGATTATCTAACCAACATTTTGTTACATCCGCCTAAGCATTATATTCGTTCATTCACAACCATGGGCCATAAGTAAACAAACTTGACCGCACTGTGCAAAAAAATAAAAGCGACGTTCTAATTCCCTCTTCCCAGAGCAAAAAACGCCGCTTTTTTCTTATATTTTATTTTCTATATTTTTAACTATTTTTCTTTTGCCTCAAAGTCATGGAAGCGTCTTTGTCATTGAAAGAGCTTTAAAAATATCAACCCAATATATTACTCTTACTCCTCCCCCGAAAACGGAGAGCGAACAATGGGCTGAATTTGTTGCTTTTCCAAAGCCGCTTCCAATGTTGGAATCAGCAAATCCGTGTGTGCAATCATGGAATATGGTTTTTTCACATGATTATCCTGTCCAAAAGGTACAAAGTAAATATTTTTCATATTCATCAAAACACCAATATTTTTCAAACTGTTTGACAAGGCATCGTTGGTGGAAATAGAAATTACCACCGGACGATTATTTCGCATATGCGCCTTTGCTGCCATCAATACCGGCGTATCTGTAATGCCGTTGGCCAGTTTTGCTAATGTATTGCCGGTACATGGTGCAATTACCAACAAATCTATAAGGTTTTTTGGTCCAATTGGCTCTGCCTGTGGAATTGTACAAATTGCTTTATTACCTGCTATTGCTTCAATTTCCTCCATAAAATCCTTTGCATTGCCAAAGCGGGAATCTAATTGTTGTGTATTAAAAGAAAAAATTGGTATTACGTTTGCTCCAGTGTTTACCAATTTCTTCATCTCTATTTTTATTTTATCGAAAGTACAAAAGGAGCCGGTTATGGCAAACCCAATGTTGCACTTTGATAGCATATCCATCTCATCCTTCCCTTTTAGGTCTTATGATTTAGGATATGCAAATTCACTTAAAATGTGCTTTCTTCCTTTTCTATTCCATCTACACACTGTCTCTTTTATATTTTTACTCTGTGTCACAAGCCTGTAAATCTCCCTGGGACAACGTGGCACGCACCATTTCTTCTAATATCAAGCCTGAAGTTTTCGGAGAATATTTTCCAGGTAAACCCAAACATAGCCTTGCTGTAATCCCTTTCTGCATACAATAGGCGAAATCTACCCCTCCAGGATAGGAGGCAATATCAATAATAATGGCATTTTTATTGAGACAATCCAGCTTCTCTTTATCCAACACTAACGCCGGCACTGTATTAAATACAAAATCGGCTCTTCTAAGTATCTGCCTAGATTCACTGCCTGTCATATCAGCAGCAAATATTTTTTTCTTAATAGCGGCCTCTCTTTGTTTTGGATTTCTTGCCATTACACTAACTCTAGCACCAAGTCTGTATAATTTATCTGCCAGCACCTTTGCACATCTTCCATAGCCCGTCACAACACAATGACTGTCCTCTAAATTGATATTGCCAGTAAGAACAGCCTCCGCTATTGTTCCCTCCGCTGTGGCAACTGCATTTTTCTCAGCCAGCCCTGGAAGCTTCATATAGTCATAAACCTGCACGTCCATTTCATTACACATGGCGTACATCTGCGGCGGCACATTTCCCCCAAACAAAATTTGCTGAGAGCGAAGAGCTTCACAAAATTCCTCCATTGAAATTCGAATATGTTCTACGGGAAGCTTTAAAGTTCCGTCTGTTCTCAATACAGGAATAGGAAGAAGTAGGTACTTCGCCTTTTCCATCTCCTCAAACAGTTCCTTTTTACCATATGTATCAGAAGAGGTGGAATGCTTTTCTAATGTGGGAACACACCACATTTTTACATTCTCACCATTTGTCTTTAGCTGCTGTGCCAAATAATATTGACGAACGTCTCCGCCGATTACCAAATATGAATTGTCCATTTTATTCTCCATACCAAAAATATAGTTTTATCCCTTATTTTTGGAATTTTATTACAATATATGATATTATTTTTATTTTTAGAATAGATAGAGAATAGATAGATTGCATCCTAATATTAAAAAGCCATCTAAACTTTCAACCATGTATACAATATAAGCCGTCTAAAACAGCATATAAAATTTTTAAGAAAAATCAAAATTTGCCTTATTATAATTTGTAAGGAAAAAAGAATAATAATCATCAAACGGCAGCTTTGAAAACAATTTTTTTCTTTCCTTAGAACCCAACCCATATACTGACCCATATACTTGCTGGTCAGGTGTAATAATAACATAGAAATTATAATACTTGCAAACTGCAACCAGTTCCCCTGAATAATTCTGTTTTAGTTTTTCTTGAACCCGCTCATCTAACCCATCACCTGAAACCTGATAACGAATTTCATCTTCATACCTATATACATCAAGAGTACCTACCCATTTTCCTGTCTCTACTTCTTTGATTGGATAGGCTAAAATATCTGCAACTATAATATTATGTCTCTCTTTCTCTAACGGTAAAACGCAAAATCCATTTTTGCTTATCTCCACCGTTGTGGGTTTATGAGAAACAAAATAATAATCTTCTAGTATATCTTGCTCATTTTTATCAAAAAAAGCTTTCTGCTCTTCCTTTGAAAAAGCTGTACCAATATAAGTAGGTTCCTCTGTACATATATCGCTTTCCAATCTTCCACCTTCTTTTCCTTTAAAATACTCTACCACTTCCTTATCAACAGGCGTATCATGACTTGCAATATCATCTCCAGTATAAGGTTTTATCTCCTTTATTGGAGGATTCGGGGTGATGCTTTTCTCATTACTGTTACCATTATCGCTCTTCTTGTTTAGCCATATCATAGTGATTCCACCTATGCTTACCATAATAATCAACGCTGTCAATAAAAATATTGTTATTTTCTTCATCATTTTCTTCACCTACTTTTTGCTCAATGTTTCTTCCCAAACAAACCTTTTGCCATCCAATACATAAGAGGTTTCTTTTTCATTATATCCGATTACCTTAAAATATCCAGAACCTTCATTTAAAGCAGAATCCCATAATACAATCTGTATTTTCCCTCTGGCATTTACATAACCATATATCGTTAAGGAATGCCCCTCATTCTTACTTGTAAATGCACTGACCGCTATTGGTTTTTTCGCTTGAATATTGATTAAAATTTCATTCCATGTTAATTGCCGTGTCCTCTTTTTATATGTCACACCATAGTCTGCCAATACTTCTTTTTTCTTATTAATGTTTGCCCCTTGACTCAAACCGATTCCTGCCATAGTACATATATACGAAGCAGAATAGTTTTTTCCTTTTATATAATTGACTATTGTTGCAACTGATGCAGCCCAACACATTCCATATTTTGACTGTCCCTTCATATTATACAACTTCAGTGTTGCTCTGTTTTCAAATTTTTCTGAAAATCCAGGGGTATATGTTTCTTTTACATTTTCATGAACTTTATCTACTGTATTTATCGTATAATATTTACCAATAAAATTTTTTATTGTAGCACATCCTTCTGTATCCAGTTTAACAGCACATTTTTCTCCGCCCTTGATTACAATGGCATACATACCTTCCCTACACAGGTCTATATTTAGAACTTCCTTGTCTTCCTTACCAGCATTGACAGACCATCCATCCGGTGTACCAATAATCGATATTTCCATAATAATATCATTATTATGGATTACAGGATAATAATATATTTCGTCATTACAAAATTCATCTGCATTAATTTTTACATATCCATACCCTAAATAACATTCATCAATATCAACTTCATCAATAATATGATATAATTTCATTGTCTCAACATAAGTATTATAATTCTCTTGAGCATATACAGATGCATCCTTTGGTATTCCATACATCTCATAACTGTAATTTACAATGTCCATTTTACCAACATCGGCCCATACGATACTGCTTTTTACAGTAAATGCAATGAACATCAAAATGATACATAATGCTGTTATATACTTATAAGTGCATTGACCTCTACTTTCTTTTGTATTCTTTTCTTTTACATTGAGCATAACTTACCTGTATGATTTATTCAATATCTTATCATCATACTTTTCCTTTCTTTTATTTTGTATAAATATATTACTCCAAATATAAATTTTCTTTTATCTGCATGTAAAAAAACAAGAATCTCACAGAGTATTTTTATATTATAGGACACAGTTTTCTACAAAAAAAGTTGCAAGATTATAAACCTTGCAACTAAACTATCATAATAATCAATATCAATTATTATATTAGACATGTACCTTTGCGTCCTTTTATTTCTATAAGTTTGCCCCTTATTTACTTGCAATATTTATCTTTAAACTAAATTAAATAAAAGATACCACATTAGTCTGAATATGTCAATCATACTGCAAATATTATCTCAAAAATCATTTCTCAATAATAAACACGATTACCCTTCCTGCAATAGAACAAGAAAAACATATTTTTTATATTTGATATCATAGGGACAAGTTACTTTTAAAATCTTAGGATAACTTAAGAAGAGAAGCAAATTTAATATTTATTTGCTTCTCTTCTCTCGACATCTATTGCTTTTTATTATGAGCCTTGTATATAATTGCGAATCTCCATCATTTCTCTATCTGTCTTAGCAATAGTATCTGAACATTCCTTCAGACGACCTACGATAAATTCTGTATTGGGAATCGCTTTTTTATATCTCACCTGATGCTCTAAGGTAGACCAAAAATCCATAGCAATAGTACGAATCTGTATCTCCACTCGCATGGAGCGCTTCACGTCCGAAAAAAACACTGGTATCTCTACAATCATGTGATAGCTTCTATAACCGTTAGTCTTTGGATGTTTAATATAATCTTTCACTTCAAGCACTGTAATATCATCCTGCACCGCCAGCATTCTAGCTACTTGATAAATATCATCCATAAAAGAACAGATCACTCGTACACCTGCTACATCATTTAAATTCGTCTCTATGCTCTCCACGGTCAACGGCTTTCCTCTCCTCAGCAGCTTGTCTGCAATACTCTCCGATTTTTTCACTCTGGATTTAATCGCCTCTATAGGATTATGCTGACCGATTACCGATAACTCATCATTTAACACTTCAAGCTTAGTGCGAACTTCTCTTATGGCACAATTGTAACGCATCATCAATAAACTAAATTCATCCGCTTCGTCCAAAAATTCTTTCACCCTTACGGGAGCTATCTCATCCCCCACAAAGGTTCTTTGTAAACCTACTTCCATGTTTCTCACACCTGTCCTCATTCATTGTCATTTTCGTCTTCCCGCTGTCAAATAATAACACACATAATAAACACGTACTTTTCCCCTATCTTTTGCAAAAGAACTATCTTTATTATACTACATTTTATGGTAGGTGCAAATATTTTTTTGATTTATTTTGTATAATTTTCATATATTTTTTGAAAATTTTAATTATTTTTAGACATTTTTACCAATTGTTATGGGGCATTTAAAATTCGATACTATTTTACTTTTTCCCCTTCCAGATTCTCTTTACATACCTTCTCTTTAC
>CAJTQG010000056.1:0-12889 GCA_910578605.1 uncultured Lachnospiraceae bacterium
ATATATAAAAATATGATATAATAATGAAACGTATCCCTTATAATCATCCTAACGGATGGTTATATAGATAATAATGAAACGTATCCCTAATATAATCCAAATATAAAATTAAGAAATGAATTTTCCTATTTAATTTCTTATTTTATTTATTAACAAGAGAAAGGGTGGATTGTGGTGAAAGTGTTTGATAATAGAGTCGAGAAAGCAATTGATATTTTATGGTGTGAGAGGCAGTTGGAGAGAGGAAATGAGGCAAAGAAGCTTTTGGAGGATGCAGTCAGAGAGGGGCAGGCAGATGCATGTTATTTTCTGGCGCTCTGTTATGGGGGAGCTAACTGTGTGGACTCTGGTTTTGGCTTTCAGGACAATATTGAGAAGGCATATCACTATCTAGATATGAGTATTGAGAAGGGGAGTGCGGTAGGTATGTTTGGGGCAAGGCGTTTTGGCGGCTATAAGCCTAAAGGGGGCAGCTTTGTAAATGTACCATATGAATCTTCCAAGGAAATTTGGACGGTTGTGTGTTCTATGGCAGATGCTGGTCAGCTCTTTATAAAATATTTGGTGGCAAACGCTTATTATTATGGAGATGTGGCGCAATTAACAGAGATAGATTTTGATAGTGAAACAAATGAACAGATAGATAAGCAGTTTAAGCTTTGGGCGGAGCAGGCAATCTCTATATATGAGGAGCTCATAGAGCAAAACATGATTATGGGCATTAGCAATTATATAGATATTATTACTTCAGGGGATTATGGTATACCAAAAAATGAAAAAAGGGCCAGAGAATTGGAATTGATAGGTGCAGAAAATGGTGATCCCTATTATATGGTAAAGATTGGACAAGAATTAGAGGAAACACAGGCTGAAAAATCAAAGGAATACTATGAAAGAGCATTGAAGCACCGCCAATCCATTGCTGGCTTTTATCTTGGCAAATTATATACATTAGGGGGAAGGCTTCCAAGAAACTTAATAAAAGCAAGAGATTATTTTGAGAATTGTCTGGCATGCGGAACGGAAATAGCAGGATGTCACAACAGATTAGGTGAAATCTATTTTTATGGGGGAGATGGTATAAAAACAGATTATCAGCGGGCGGTGTTTCACTTTTTGAATGCCTGTGACAAAGGAAATTATTGGTGTTCGGATATGCTAGGAACATGTTATTTAAAGGGTTTGGGGGTTTCCATGGATTACACTAAGGCATTGGAGGAATTGAGTCGATCTCCAGAGGAGACACTGTCTGCTATAGGGTTGGGGGAGATTTATGCTTATGGGTTAGGGGTGCCGGTTGACATGAAAAAGGCAATGGGTTATTGGAATGCATTTCCGAAGCATCCTGCAGTCATTAAAAATAAGAAAAATTTTAAGAGAACTTTGTTTGGATGGAAGAGGAATTCTACTTATCATTAAATCATATAGATTAAATCAGTTGGCAAAACGCCTATGTTTCGTATCATATATTATTTAAATGAATATATACTACAAGGCTTTGCATAAAATTTTCTAGTTGAAATCTCAAGGGAAATAGAGTAAGATAGAGTGAAATACTTTTTTAAGGCATATTGTGAAGAGGGCTTGTAAGTCGGCAGAGAATGCTGGCTTAACATGTTCTAAGCTTCACATTAAGGAACGCAAGACAGCGTTCTTTCGTTGTTAATAAGGTCAAAAGACCAAAGGAGACAAAAATACAAGACATTAAGAAAAGAGGTAATGCTTCATGAATTATAATATTGCAGTAATTCCGGGAGATGGAATAGGACCGGAGATTGTGGCGGAAGCTGAGAAAGTCCTAAACAAAGTGGGAAAGAAATATGGACATGAATTTACATATACGGAGGTGCTTATGGGCGGTGTGTCCATAGATGCCCACGGGGTTCCTTTAACTGACGGAGCTTTAGAGACAGCAAAAAAGAGTGACAGTGTGCTGCTTGGCGCAGTGGGCGGTATTGTGGGAAAAGATAAATGGTATGAATTACCCCCCAATCTTCGTCCGGAGGCGGGACTTTTGGCAATCAGAAAAGGTTTGGGCTTGTTTGCCAATCTTCGTCCGGCATATTTATATGATGAATTGAAGGAGGCATGTCCGCTGAAGGAGAACATTGCCCGTCAAGGTTTTGATATGATGGTAGTGCGGGAGTTGACCGGCGGTTTGTACTTTGGTGAGAGAAAAACCGAGCCGGTAAATGGGGTGATGACTGCCACAGATACATTACAATATAATGAAAATGAGATACGTCGCATTGCAAGAAAGGGCTTTGAGATTGCAAGCAAGAGAAGAAAAAATGTGATAAGTGTGGATAAAGCCAATGTACTAGACTCCTCTCGTCTGTGGAGCAAAATAGTGAGAGAGGTGGCAGTGGAATTTCCGGAGGTCACCTTGACAGAAATGCTGGTAGATAACTGTGCCATGCAATTAGTCAAAAATCCGGCCCAGTTTGATGTGATTTTAACAGAGAATATGTTCGGTGATATTTTATCTGACGAGGCAAGTATGATTACCGGCTCCATTGGTATGCTGCCATCTGCTAGCTTGGCAGAGGGCAAGTTTGGTTTATATGAGCCAAGTCACGGGGCGGCGCCGGACATTGCCGGACAGAATATTGCCAATCCAATTGCCACTGTTTTATCAGCTGCAATGATGCTTCGCTATTCCTTTGATTTAGACAAGGAGGCGGATGCTGTGGAGAATGCCGTGAGGAAGGTGTTAGAGGATAAATACCGCACGATAGATATTATGAGTGATGGCTGTAAGCAGGTTAAATGTGATAAGATGGGTGATTTGATAGCTGACAGAATATAGCAAATGAACAATGAAAGTAATAAAGGAGGAATTTAATCATGAAAAGTGATGCAGTGACAAGAGGTGTTCAACAGGCGCCTCATCGTTCCCTGTTTAATGCATTAGGCTTTACAAAAGAAGAGCTGGAGCGTCCTTTAATTGGTGTAGTGTGCTCCAGAAATGAAATTGTTCCGGGACATATGAATTTAGATAAGATAGAACAGGCTGTCAAGACAGGTATTTTAATGGCTGGAGGTACGCCGGTTATGTTCCCTGCAATTGCAGTGTGCGATGGTATTGCCATGGGGCATATTGGTATGAAGTATTCTCTTGTGACAAGAGAATTGATTGCGGATTCCACTGAGTGTATGGCAGTTGCCCACCAGTTAGATGGTATGGTTATGATTCCAAACTGTGATAAAAATGTGCCAGGTTTGTTGATGGCGGCAGCCAGAGTGAATATTCCTACTATATTTGTCAGCGGCGGTCCTATGTTGGCAGGAAAAATGTATGACGGCAAAAGAACTTGTCTCTCAGATATGTTTGAGGCAGTGGGAGCATATAATGCGGGAAAAATAGATTCCTGCAAATTGGAAGAATACGAAGAGAAGGCATGTCCTACATGCGGTTCCTGCTCTGGTATGTACACGGCAAACAGCATGAACTGTTTGACGGAGGTACTGGGAATGGGCCTGAAGGGAAATGGAACCATTCCGGCGGTTATGTCCGAGAGAATTCGCTTGGCAAAGCATGGGGGAATGAAAATTATGGAATTGGTAGAAAAAAATATTTGTCCAAGAGATATTATGACACAGAAGGCATTTGAAAATGCATTAACTGTAGATATGGCATTAGGATGCTCCACTAACAGTATGCTTCATCTTCCGGCTATTGCCCATGAGGCGGGAGTGGATATTAACCTGGAGGTGGCAAACGATATTAGCGCTAAGACTCCAAATCTATGTCATCTGGCACCGGCGGGAAATACCTTTATGGAGGATTTGGATGCTGCCGGCGGTGTGTATGCCGTTATGAATGAGCTGAACAAGAAGGATTTACTTCACACAGACATTATCACATGTACAGGCAAGACGGTGGGAGAGAACATTGAGGGCTGTATCAATCGCAATCATGAGATTATACGTCCTATTGACAATCCCTACAGTCAAACAGGGGGTATTGCTGTGTTAAAAGGAAATCTGGCGCCGGATGCCTGTGTGGTGAAACGTTCCGCAGTGGCGCCGGAGATGCTTGTGCATTCCGGTCCGGCCAGAGTATTTGATTGTGAGGAGGATGCCATTGAGGCAATCAATGGCGGAAAAATTAAAGTAGGAGATGTGGTTGTCATCCGTTATGAGGGACCAAAAGGAGGCCCTGGCATGAGAGAAATGCTCAATCCAACATCAGCGATTGCCGGTATGGGATTGGATAAGGATGTGGCTTTGATTACAGACGGACGTTTCAGCGGGGCTACAAGAGGAGCCTCAATAGGACATGTATCGCCGGAGGCGGCATTAGGCGGCCCTATTGCTCTGGTGGAAGAGGGAGATACTATTTCAATCGATATGAATAAAAATACAATTCAAGTTGAAATTTCTGAAGAAGAAATGCAGGCAAGAAAGGCGAAATGGCAGCCAAGAGAGCCGAAGATTACAACAGGTTATGTATCCAGATATGCGGCCTTGGTTACATCTGCCAACACTGGAGCTGTACTGCAGGTAAAATAAATATAGGAAGGGAAAGGTACAAAGAAAATGTTATTAACAGGATCAGATATTATTATTGAATGTTTAAAAGAGCAGGGTGTAGAACAAGTATTTGGTTATCCAGGCGGAACAATCCTGAATGTCTATGATGCGTTGTATCAGCATTCTGATGAACTGACACATTTTTTGACATCCCATGAGCAGGGTGCAGCCCACGCAGCAGACGGATATGCACGTTCTACCGGAAAGGTTGGAGTTTGTATGGCAACCTCCGGTCCTGGTGCCACAAATTTAGTAACCGGTATTGCAACTTCTTACATGGATTCCACTCCGTTGGTGGCTATTACTGCCAATGTGGCAAAACCTCTGTTAGGTAAGGATTCTTTTCAGGAGATTGATATTGTAGGTGTGACAATGCCTATCACAAAGCATGGATATATTGTGTCTGATATAACTAAATTGGCGGACACATTGCGTGAGGCATTTTATGTGGCACAATCTGGAAGACCAGGTCCGGTTATTGTGGATGTGACTAAGGATGTAACAGGTGCAACCTATGAATACGAGAAAAAAGAGCCAAAGGCAATAGAGAGATTTACAAAGGATATTACACAGGAAGATTTAGACAATGCGTTGGATTTGATAAAGGCAGCTAAAAAACCGTTTATCTTAGTGGGAGGCGGTGTAATTTCCTCTGATGCGTCCAAGGAATTGGCTGAGTTTGTTGAGAAGGTTAATGCGCCAGTGTGCGATTCTCTTATGGGGAAAGGCGCCTTTGACGGAACCAATCCACTATACACGGGAATGATTGGTATGCATGGAACAAAAGCATCCAATTTTGGCGTGTGCAAATGTGATTTGCTGATTGCCATCGGTGCTAGATTTTCAGACCGTGTAATTGGAAATGCCAGTACATTTGCCCAGGAAGCAAAGATATTGCATATTGATGTGGATCCGGCTGAGATTAACAAAAATATAAAGGTAAACGGACAGGTAATCGGTGATGTGAAGGAGGTTCTAGACCGTTTGAATCCTCATATCCAGCGGGTGGAGAGAGAAGAATGGTTAGCTTTTGTAAAGGGCTTAGAGGAAAAACACCCATTGACTTACGACACAGATGCCCTGACCGGACCATATGTAATCGAGACATTATATAAGGTGACAAATGGTGATGCCATTATCACTACAGATGTGGGCCAGCATCAAATGTGGGCAGCACAATTCTACAAATATAAACAGCCAAGACAATTTGTGTCCTCAGGCGGTGCCGGTACAATGGGCTTTGGTGTGGGAGCTGCTATTGGGGCTAAGCTTGGCAATATGGATAAAACAGTAGTGAATATTGCCGGTGACGGCTGTTTTCGAATGAACATGAATGAGATTGCTACCGCAACTAGATATAATGTTCCCATTATTCAGATTGTCATAAATAATCAAGTGTTGGGAATGGTTCGCCAGTGGCAGACCTTGTTCTATGGAAAGCGCTATTCTAACACAGTACTGCAGGATAAGGTGGATTTTGTGAAGGTGGCAGAAGGAATGGGAGCAAAAGCTTACCGCATCACAAAAAAGGAAGAGGTTGAACCAGTGTTAAAGGAAGCTATTTCTTTAAATGCGCCGGTTGTAATTGACTGTCAGATTGATTTGAATGACAAGGTATTTCCAATGGTAGCTGCAGGAGCTTCTATCAGCGAGGCATTCAGTCAGGAAGATTTAAAAGAAAAGGGTTACGAGCAATAAGAAAAGAGAATTATGAAATAGAAAGTCACAAAAGAGAAGGTAATATATATAGTATTTATAGAGACAATGAATGACAGATAATAAGTTGCAAGCTAGTAAAAAGATAAGATAGACAATGTGAAAGCAGAAGGAGGAAATGAAAGTGGGAAGAGTGTATAACTTTTCAGCAGGACCGGCAGTGCTGCCGGAGTCTGTATTAAAAGAAGCGGCAGAGGAAATGTTGGATTACAGAGGATGCGGTATGTCCGTTATGGAGATGAGCCATCGCTCTAAAATGTTTGAGACGATTATTCAGGAGGCGGAGGAGGATCTTCGTGAACTTATGAATATTCCTGACAATTATAAAGTGCTGTTTTTGCAGGGAGGCGCGTCACAGCAGTTTGCCATGATTCCAATGAATTTGATGAAAAATAAGGTGGCAGATTTTATTGTGACAGGTCAGTGGGCAAAGAAGGCTTGGCAGGAGGCTTCTAAGTATGGTAAAGCAAATAAGATTGCATCCAGCGAGGATAAGACTTTCTCTTACATTCCAGATTGTTCGGATTTGCCAATCAGTGATGATGCAGACTATGTATATATTTGTGAAAATAATACAATTTATGGAACAAAGTTTAAAACGCTTCCCAACACAAAGGGTAAGACATTGGTGGCAGATGTTTCCTCCTGCTTCCTCTCAGAGCCAGTAGATGTGAGCAAGTACGGTATCATCTACGGCGGAGTTCAGAAAAATATTGGACCGGCAGGTATGGCGATTGTGATTATCCGTGAGGATTTAATTACAGACACTCCATTGGAGGGAACACCAACTATGCTCACATACAAGACTCATGCGGACGCAAAGTCTTTGTATAATACGCCTCCTGCATACGATATTTATATTTGCGGAAAGGTATTTAAATGGATTAAGAGCTTAGGCGGTTTAGAGAAAATGAAAGAAATCAATGAAAAGAAAGCAAAAATTTTGTATGATTTCTTAGATGAGAGCCAATTATTCAAAGGAACTGTAGTAAAGGAAGACCGTTCTTTAATGAATGTGCCATTTGTAACTGGTGATGAGGAGATGGATGCTAAATTTGTAAAAGAGGCAAAGGAAGCCGGCTTTGAAAATTTAAAGGGCCACAGAACCGTCGGTGGTATGAGGGCAAGTATATATAATGCCATGCCGACTGAAGGTGTAGAGAAGCTAGTAGCGTTCATGAAAGAATTTGAGGCTAACAACAAATAGACTGGATTGTAAAAATAGCAAAGCAATGATATTCATTACGATTTATTGCTTGCAGAAATAAAGAATAGAAGAGGAATAGGAAAATGGTAAAGTATAATTGTTTAAATCCTATTGCCAATGTAGGCTTGGATTTATTTACTGCAGATTATGAGAAAACAGAAAACTTCCAGGAGGCAGATGCCGTTTTAGTGAGAAGTGCCAAAATGCATGATATGGAGCTTCCAGACAATTTAAAAGCAGTTGCCAGAGCCGGTGCTGGTGTCAATAATATCCCGTTAGACAAGTGTGCTGAGAAGGGAATTGTAGTGTTTAACACACCTGGTGCTAATGCCAATGGGGTAAAGGAGTTGGTGATTGCAGGTATGCTGCTGGCTGCTAGAGATGTAGTGGGTGGTATTAACTGGATTCAGTCAGAGAAGGAAAATGAAGATATTGCAGCTCTGGCAGAAAAACAAAAGAAAAATTATGCCGGAACAGAAATTATGGGCAAGACATTGGGCGTAATTGGTCTTGGCGCAATTGGTGTTCGTGTGGCGAATGCGGCAGTAAATCTTGGCATGTCTGTCATGGGTTATGATCCCTTTTTATCCGTGGATGGTGCATGGAATCTGTCTAGCGAGGTGCAGCATGTAAAGACAACGGAGGAAATTTTTAAAAGCTGTGATTATATTACCGTTCATGTCCCTTTGTTGGATGACACAAGAGAGATGATTAACAAAGATGCGATTTCTATCATGAAGGACGGAGTAGTTGTGATTAATATGGCAAGGGATTTGCTAGTGTGTGATGATGATATGGCAGCAGCGTTGGAAGCCGGCAAGGTAAAAGCATACGTGTCTGATTTTCCAAACACAAAGTCCGCAAAAATGAAGGGTGCCATTGTGACACCCCATTTGGGAGCTTCCACTGAGGAGTCGGAGGATAACTGTGCGGTGATGGCAGTAAAAGAGATTCGAAACTTTATGGAAAACGGAAATATAATAAATTCTGTCAACTATCCAAGCTGTGAGTTAGGTGTCTGCACCAAGGCAGGGCGTGTAACAATCTGTCACAAAAATATTCCGAATATGATTAGTTCTTTTACCAACGCTTTTGCCCAGGCAAATATCAATATTGCAGATATGGTAGATAAGTCCAGAGGCGACTATGCATACACTATTCTGGATATAGACGCGGCAGCCACTTCTGATTTAGTGAGCAAATTAGAGGCCATTGACGGCGTTGTCAAAGTCCGTGTAGTCAAATAGCATTCATATGTAATATGGAAAAGATTAGAAAATATAAAACAAAACAGCAGGATTTAATTTTAAATTATTTAATAGAACACTCCCAAGAGCATGTCACAGTAGAGCAAATCTACGAAAGCTTAAGAAACAGTGAGCATCAGGTTGGAAAAACTACAGTATATCGCTGTTTAGAGCGTCTGATAGAGGAGGGCACAGTGAGAAAATATATAGTGGAAGATGGTATGAGTGCCTGCTTTCAGTATATATCCTCCTCAGAGGAGTGCCAGGAGCATTATCATTTAAAATGTTGTAAATGCGGGCAGCTTATTCACTTGTCCTGTGATTTTTTGGGGCAGGTAAACCAGCATATCTATGAAGAACACCATTTTATTGTAGATAACAGTAAAACTGTTTTTTATGGAATATGTGAGAATTGCCAGTAGGTCTTGACAATTAGAATGAAAAAAAGTACAATAACACATGCAATTTGAAAATGAATTCCATTTTCAAATTGCATGTGTTATTTTTATGATATAGGAAAATTTGTTCCATACCATACAAATGTTCACCAGGATGTGCACCAATACAAAAGGTAAATAGCTGCTCTGCAGCAGTTATTCTATAGAATTCAAAAGACGGGTATATTATGATAAAACCTTTGAGAATTGCCCCTGTATATGCAGCAGTGAGGAAACGAAATGAGTGAAAGGGAATGAGAAGCCATGAAAAAAAGTGAAAAAGCAGCCATTATATTTTTCATAATCTTTGTGTTAGTTGGTGTTTCTATATTATGCATTATGAGTCAAAAAAAATTAAAGGCGGACACTAGTCACAGACTTCAGATAATAACCACCCTTTTTCCCACATACGATTTTGCAAGGCAAGTAGCAGGGGATAGGGCGGATATAACCTTACTTTTGCCCAATGGAGAGGAGGCACATGGATATGAACCTACTCCTCAGGATATGATACGAATCCGACAGGCAGATGTGTTTATTTATGTTGGGGAGGAGCTAGAGCCTTGGGCAGCGCAGCTTGCTCCTAACTTGATGCGTCAAGGTGTGACAGTGATTGATTTATCCCAGTCCGTAAATTTGCTTTTGGAGGAAGAGGAGGGGGATGAGGAAGGGCATGAACAAAATCACCACAATCATCATCATACCTACGATCCACATGTATGGACCAGCCCTGTAAATGCTAGAAGCATGGTGGAGGAAATCAGCATTGCGCTACAGGAAATAGATAAAAACAATGGGGGTTATTATCAGGAAAGAACAAAAAAATATTGTGCACAATTAGTGGAATTAGACAAACAGATTCGTCAAATCACAAAAAAAGCAAGCAGTCATAGGATTTATTTTGGGGGTAGGTTTGCTCTTCATTATTTTTTCCATGAATATGGGTTAGAGGAAATCGCCGCCTACGATTCCTGTGGGGAGGAGGCGGAGCCAAATGCAAAAAGAATTGCCAATATTATTGAAATGATGCAAGAAAATCATGCAAAGGTAATTTTTTATGAAGAATTAGTGGACCCTAAAGCTGCCAGAATTATTAGCAGGCAGACAAAGGCAGAGGTACTGTTATTTCACTCCTGTCACAATGTGACAAAAGAGGAGATGGAGGAGGGGGCTACTTATCTCTCCTTAATGAAGCAAAATGCAAAATATTTAAAGAAAGCTTTGGAATAAAGGAAAGAAAGGACACAGAATAAATGTATCAGTTAAAATGTGAAAATCTCTCTGTAGGGTATGAAAAGGATTGCATTGTAAAAAATTGTTCCTTTGAGATAGAGAAAGGTGATTATATTTGTATTATCGGGGAAAATGGAGTGGGAAAAAGTACATTGATGAAAGGTATATTAGGACTTGTGCCCTTGCAGGGTGGAGAGATTTTGTATGGAGAGGGAGTTACCAAGAGAAATATAGGATACCTTCCCCAGCAAAATGGGGTTCAGACAGACTTTCCCGCGTCTGTGTATGAGGTAGTGTTGTCTGGCTGTATTAATAAAATTGGTTATTCTCCCTTTTACAAAAAGGAGCACAAGCTTTCGGCCAAGGAAAATATGGGGAGGCTGGATATATTGGATTTAAAAAACCAGCCCTTTGGAACTTTGTCTGGAGGACAGCAGCAGAGGGTTTTGCTGGCAAGAGCCCTGTGTGCCACTGATAAACTGATTTTTTTAGATGAGCCGGTGAGCGGCCTAGATCCTAGAGTTACGGCAGAGTTTTATGCATTACTTTCAAAGTGTAATAGAACCATGAATATTTCCATTGTAATGATTTCTCATGATATACAAAACGCACTTAAGTTTGCCAATAAGGTGTTAGTAATCAGGGAGGCAGATTATTTATTTACTACAGTGGACAAATATAGGGAAAGTGCAGAAGGAAGAAAATACGCAGGAGGTATTGGGCAATGAATTGGCTGGTGGAAATGTTTTCCTATGATTTTCTTTGGAAGGCAATGATAGTGGGGGGGATGGTAGCACTATGTGCTTCTCTGTTAGGGGTGATGCTTGTATTAAAAAGATATGCCATGATTGGAGATGGGTTGTCCCATGTATGTTTTGGCGCCTTGGCCATAGCACTTTCTTTGCAGCTGGCTCCTATGCAGGTGGCGATTCCTGTTGTGGCTATAGCGGCAGTTTTTCTTCTTCGGCTCAGTGAGAACAGCAAAATAAAAGGAGATTCTGCCATTGGATTGATTTCAAGCAGTGCATTGGCAGTTGGGGTAATTGTCAATGCCTTGAGTGGGCAGACAAAGGATTTGAACAGCTATATGTTTGGAAGTATATTAATATTGGAAGATTCACAGGTTGTTTTAAGCATTCTGTTGTCAGTTATTGTAATTGCGGTATATTTGTGCTGCTATCACAAGATTTTTACATTAACCTTTGACGAGAGATTTGCCAAGGCAACAGGAGTGTCCGTCAATTTTTACAATATGCTTTTGGCTGTGTTGACCGCTATTACCATCGTGGTGGGTATGCGGGTGATGGGTACATTGTTAATTTCCAGCTTAATTATCTTTCCGGCTTTGACGGCTATGGAGGTGTTTCACAATTTTAGAAGAGTGGTCATTAGCGCAGCACTCATATCCCTATTTTGTTTTTTCTTGGGCTTTGCTTTTTCTTATGTGTTGGAGATTCCTACTGGCGCTACCATTGTTGTCTGTAATTTTTTAGTCTTTGTTGGTTTTCGCATCATAGGAAAAGTATTTCATTAAGTCTTTAAAATGAAAGAGTGTGCTCTTTTATGATAATTTTTATTTAAATTTTAAGAAAGATTAAGAGTTTCTTAAATCGAAAAAAAGGGGTTTAGAAACAAAAAATCAAGCCGATAAACATATTACAATTATTACAATTTGTCATAAGGAGGGGCCCGATGAAATGGGGAGGATACCTATACCTTTAATATACTAAGAGAAACCATGTTGTATTGGGAGAGGGAAAGGAAGGGAATATGTATGAATCATTGACAGGAAAACAAATTATGGGTTATCAGATTTTGGAGAAGGTAAGACAGGAGCAAGACTGGCAGGAGTACAGAGCGGTCAAGGAGGGGGTAACTGGCAGATTACTGCGCACTATGGAGGTGGCTTATTATCCGCCTCAATCACAGATTCATGAGTATTTAGAAGGTACACATGCCAAGATGAAGGAAGTACAGGAGTATTTTGCATTGTGCCTCCAAGAAATATTACACAAACTTTCTAAATTACAGCTATTGTCGGAGATGGAGGATAATCATCTGCTGCCAATCTACGAAAGTGATGTGGAGTGGAACAATAAGAGACATCAATATATGATTTATATGATAAGAGAGGAAGCATTATCTCTGCCAGAGTGGGAAAATAATCAGAATATTACAGTAGAGATGCTTTTGGCAGTAGGAGAACAGATGCTGAGCTCACCAGAAGTGCATAATCGCCAGACACAGTTTGACATAGGAGATATCTATGTGCTGTCAAAAAATAAATTTAGTTTGGGAAATCTAGAGAAATATGTGATATTTGGAACAAGAGACAGGGAGAATAATTCTCTATTGTCTGTATATCATTCGTATATTCATACATTCTATGAAAAATCACAGGAACAGTGGGAACAAAAAACAACAGAGGAGAAAAGAACAATAGAGATACTTTGTTTTCTGCATTTTTATTTGCAGGGAAAAAATATAAGGAATGCAGAACAAGATTCAAAAGT
>CAJTQG010000056.1:12899-18316 GCA_910578605.1 uncultured Lachnospiraceae bacterium
GGAGCTTTTAGTTTTTTGTACGCAAACGAAGATAGTCTCTGGGGAGATCGCAAAAAGAATTGCCAAGTTGTCAAATGAGCTTGACGATAGTGAGAAAGAGGAAATTTGTGTCAGTCAGAGGGGAGTGGTTTCAACTGAAAATAAAAATAGAGGGGGAATTACATTTCTAAAGGAAAGATTTCACAAAGGGATGCGGAAAAACTATAAAATATTTTTAACAGGGGCAGCACTGGTGTCTTTGTTGAGTATTTGTTATTTCTTCTATCAAAGTAAAATAGGAATACGATTAAAAAATATTAAAAAAGAAGCAAATCACAAGACAGAATACAATGGAATGAATAGCATCAATAAAATCAATTTATCAGAAACTGAATGGACAGATTCTATCAATGAAAAAAACACATTACATATGACAAACAAAGCTGAGACAGAAGAAAAAAGTAATGTTGGGTTAGACGAAGCAGGGGAAGATACTACACAGATGGGAGGGGGCGACAAAAAAGAGGAAGAAAAAAAGGCGCAGAAAAATTTTGGGAAGAATATAGAAAAGAAGATAACAGAGAATGAGACACAAGACGTGAAAGATGTACTTTCGCAAAAGCAGCATAAAAATAATCAAAACGAGAGCAGAGCAACTGAAAGTATAACAAATGAAAACAAAATAACTCAAAGTAGAATTATTGATAGCAGTACCAATGAAAATCCAACAAAAATAAACCATGATAAAAGACAAAATGATAAGCAGGACGAAGGGAAGAGTGAAAATCAAAGTATAAATCAGATGGAAAGTCAACAAGAAAATCAAAGTGAGAGAGAAGGGTGGGAGATTCAATGGGAATAAAGGGGGCAATAAAATACACCATTGTTATAATTATATTGTGTATATATCAGGGGTTAATAGGCCATTATAATGGGATTTGGGCATCACAGGAAATAGGTCAGACCAACAGGCAGCATGAGAGATTGGAGCAGGGAGATGTTTATAGTGAAAATAAGAAGATTCAAATCAATAAAGGGGATGTAGTAAAGCTGGAGCTGCCAAGCTATAAGGAACAGGAGGGGGTAAGCTGGAATTGGCATTTGGCAGGTGAAGAGAAAATAAAAATAATAGATTTTTTCCCCAATCAGGGTTATGTTAAAGTGCAAGGAAAACAAGAGGGGCAAGCAACACTAGAAATAATACTCTGTAATCAAGAAGGACAGGTTCTGGTGAGTTTGGTTTGGAATTTTTCTATCTCTGAGCTTCCAAAGACGGAGGAGAAGCCTTCTATGGGGGAAAAGCCCCAAGTACTGCAAGGTGCCAATGGACATATTAAAAGGGATCATGTTTACAAAACAAAAAGGATACAAAATAAAATAATAAAAATCACACAAAATAAATCTGCTTTGTATATTTATATCAAGCCGTGTAAAGAGGCAAAATATTACCAAATTTATCGCTCCAAAAGGAAAAAAACAGGATATAAGAAGATTGGGAAAATAAAAAAGAATATTTACAAAGACAGCAGAGTTGATGGAGAAAAAACATACTATTATAAAGTTAAGGCGATTTTAAAGGAGAGCTGCCAAAGTAAAAATGTGAAAAGTATAGAAAGCAAACCAATGAAAAAAAAGGTGCTTGTTTATTTGGAAGCACCGAAAATTACAGCAAGTCTTACGTCACATTATTTAAAAATTAACGGTCCTAGATTGCTGGTGGGGACAGTGGCGCAAGTGTTTATAAAGGAAAGAGGAGGGGCGTTTCAAAAAGCGGCATCCCATTGTTTTGCAAGAAAGAATCAACAGCTTGCGTTTGCCATCAGCCGCAGACAATTTCAGGGAAGACCAGCTTGTTATTTGAAGGTGCGGCTGTACAAAAAGGTAAACAATCAAAAAATATACAGTAAATTTTCAAATGTAATTTCCCTATGATTGAGTTTATATTGGTTTTAAAATCTCATGGTAAAGGTTGGCATTCATATATTCTAGTGGTGTATATATGTCTTGATTGTAAGCTATCAATAATTTACAGTAGGCAGCAGGGAAGGAAATATTATACAGTGGTATAGCTTGGGTGTTGGTTGTAACCGAGGCAATGCTTGCATATTGATTTCCCCTTTTTTCTTTCATGGAGCACAGGTAAACCGGAATATTGTTCTCATTACACTGACAACAAAATTTTTCAAAGCTGTATTCTGGTTCCGGGCTGTTGCACAGAGTGCCTGAGTGGTAGAGACCATGGAGCACGGCAGCGGGGCTGGTGTGATTTTGGGCAAAAGACAAGCTGGAATAATGCAAACCTGGGTAAGGAGTAATGCAAAAAATATTTTTTGTAAAGGGTTTGTTACGTTTAGCTAAATGAGAAAACATATTTTTATTGCAAAAAAGGGTATCTGTGCTTTGCGTATGTGTGTAATCTGCAGGTATAAAGGATGTATCCTTCATATAGCCGAAGGGTGCACCGCCAAAATCACTAAAGGCATCTAAATAGCAGTCGGCAGGCAGCAAGCGGGTAGCAAGATATACAGGCAGCTGTCCATGAGAATCCTGATAGATAGTAAATACGCCTTTGAATTTACCTGTAAGAATGAAATCTACAGCGGCACAAAAATTGGCTATGCCATTGCTTCTGGAGTCTTCTAGCACATAATTGCTGGCAATTAAAACCAGGGGAATATCTATATGATTGCCTAATAGGAGTCCAAGCAGACAGGAAGTGTAGGCAAGGGTGTCAGAGCCGTGTGCTAGGATAATGCCGTCATACTGCTGCCAGTTTAGAGAATACAGGAAGGAGATAAAGGTATTCCAATGGGAGAGAGTGATATTTTCGCTGAGTAATTCTAGAGGCTGCAATACCTCCCATGACACATTTGTATCACGGGAGGTATTATAAGCTTCTATTAAAGGATTTGTCTCGGTTGTTCTTGTATTTTGTATATCAATAATGTGAGATTGTAAACTGCTTTGAATGGTGCCGCCTGTCTGCACCAATAAAATATGTGCCATATGTTTCCTGCCTTTACTTTCATTTCTATTATTTTGTGAGAAGCATCATAATTTCATTGCTTCTGGCAATGAATTTTGTCATAGCTTCCGCTGCTAATGGTTTATGGCTGATTCTTGCCAAATCATATAATTGTTCACACATCATTGGAACATGCTCATTTTCTTTATGATTTAAAATAAATTGTACAAGCTGGTTTTTAGAATTTAGTACCAGTGTGATTTTATCCTGGAACATAGAGGCATCCATACCATACATATTGTACATTTTCATCATTTCCTGCATACGACGTCCTTCCTCTGACAAGGTTATCATGGAGGATATGGATTCATTCTTTAATTTTTCAACTTTAATATCCAGGTTGTCATTGTTTAATGCTTTTTTAAAGATTGCTGTCAGCTCCTGGTTTGTCTGTTTGTCCTCCTCGGAGGCATCCTTAGAATCCTCCTCTGTGAAGCTGTCTGTAATATCTGCATCAATCCGCAGAAAACGTACGCCTTCGTTTTTAGCCTCTAAGTGAGTGATAAATGGGGTATCAATATTATGTGTCAAAAGGATGGCATCAATACCTTCTTCTTTAAACATATTGATATATTGACTTTGCTGTACTTCATCCGTTACATAGAAAATTTTATTTTCATGCTTTTCTTTGTTTTCCTCTAAGCACTCTGGCAAAGTGAGGTATTTGCCCTCTAAGTTTTTAAATAATATATAATCTGTCATTTTTTCACAGAACTTTTCATCCTTCAAGCAGCCAAATTTAATAAATGGGCTTATATCATCCCAATACTTTTCGTAGGATTCCTTCTCTGTCTTGTACATACCAGAAAGCTTGTCCGCCACCTTCTTAGTAATGTAGTCAGAGATTTTTTTCACAAAGCCGTCATTTTGCAGGGCGCTTCTAGATACGTTTAAAGGCAAATCAGGGCAGTCAATCACACCTTTTAATAGCATGAGAAATTCAGGAATTACTTCTTTAATATTATCTGCAATAAATACCTGGTTGTTGTAAAGCTTAATGGTACCTTCTAATGTATCATACTCCGTATTGAGCTTTGGAAAGTATAAAATACCCTTTAAGTTGAAAGGATAATCCATATTCAGATGAATCCAAAATAAAGGCTCCTTGAAATCATGAAATACATTGCGGTAAAATTCCTGATATTCTTCAGTTGTACAGTCATTTGGATGTTTTGTCCACAGAGGGGTAGTGTCGTTTAAAGGAACCGGACGTTTTATAATTTTTGTCATTTCCTTTGCAGGCTCTGTCTCAACGGTTTCCTTTGTTCCGTCCTCCTTTTCTATCTCCTCTGTCTTGGCCGGCTCTAAAATAGTTTCCACAACGGTATCCTTATCCGTCACTTCAGATGGCTCAATTGTTTCGTATTGAGGTTCTGCGTTGGCATTGACAAAGAAAATCGGAACAGGCATAAAAGAACAGTATTTATCTAAAACTTCTTTGGCTTTGTATTCATTGGCAAATTCCAAACTGTCATCGTTTAGATATAAAGTGATTTCTGTTCCCCGCACAGTTCTGTCGCTAGGCTCCATATCAAATTCTGTTCCGCCGTCGCATTCCCAATGCACTGCTGCTGCCCCCTCCTTGTAGGAAAGAGTGTCAATGGTTACCTTGTCCGCAACCATAAAAGCGGAGTAGAAGCCTAAACCAAAATGACCGATAATCTGGTCTTCATTTGTTTTGTCTTTATATTTTTCTAAAAAAGCTTCGGCGCCGGAGAAGGCAATTTGATTAATGTATTCTTCTACTTCATCGTCGGTCATGCCAATACCTGTATCAATAAATTTTAATGTTTTTTCTTCTGGATTGGCAATCACCTGAATTTTTAGTTCATTGTCCTGGTCAAATTGGTATTCCCCCATTATTTCTAGCTTTTTCAGTTTTGTAATGGCATCACACCCGTTAGACACTAATTCACGAAAAAATATGTCATGGTCAGAGTAAAGCCATTTCTTTATAATAGGGAATATGTTGTCACTGTTAATAGATAAATTTCCATGTTGTTTTTCCATCTCAAAATCTCCTTTTTCATTTCTATATTTTTAAAATATTGGTGTCAAAAACCTTATTTACATATTTTAGTACGCAAAAAAAGAAAAGTCAAGAAAAAATTAGCACTCAATAAAAAGGAGTGCTAACAAGCTGCTGAAAAATATATTATATAATATAAATGTATCAGAGCTGGTATAGGAAAATTAGTAGTTTAAGTATTTTTTTATATTGTCATCCCAGTAGTGCTCTAATGTTTTATCCATTGTAAAAATATTTAAGGAAATTCCGGTAGTACATAAAATTTTTCCATTTTCATAGGTAATATGGAGAAAAAGACCATTAATATTCTCTAAAGACAGATTAGCTTGAGATTTTTGAAGACATAAGTTTATCATATTTGCAGGTGCGGCAAAAGTAATGCGG
>CAJTQG010000057.1 GCA_910578605.1 uncultured Lachnospiraceae bacterium
GCAAAGGATGTTGCGATAATAGTAAAATCAAAAAAAGAAGATGTGGCATATGTATATTGTAATGAATCATATAGGGCGGACAATTTAAAAGAATATTTGCAAGATCATGGAATTGATGAAAATTCAGAGCTTCAAAGAATAGTAATTGAAAAAGTAATTCGTGCGCAAAAAGGAATACATTCATGTTGGTGTATCCAATACAATGGAACTGCAGTTACAAAAGAGGTTTTGGAGGAAATGTTAATAAATGGAGAGCAAAAAAATGTACTGACCGGAACGAAAGCGATTGGTCTACGGGATTGGAAATGAATTTAATTGATGAAACCGGTGTGGGTGAGGTGAAACTTACGATTCTGTGTAATGGAAACATCCGTGTAGAAAGAAGTTATTCACGGACTTCGCAGACCTTTGAGTTTGAAAATGGTATAGAATGGGGAACAGAGCTAATAAAGAAATTAAATGAGAAGGAACAAGGAGAGATATGCGAATCATATGTCCGTGGGAATATGAAAAAGTAAAGAGAGGAAACAATAAATGAAATAGAAAAGAGGAATATATATGCTGCAGGTTTCGGTGATTCACAATAATATTGCCAACTGTTTTATACCCGTGTGCATGGAAAACGTAATATCCATGTATTGTGAGTATATGGGGTTGGAATATCAGGCAATTTTTACCCAGGCATACACCTTTCGTTTTGATAAAACAATGTGCGCCAGCGGCAGAATTGCAGATGGATTAAGTGTAAGGTATGATTGCTTTGCATGGTTAGAAAGCTTATATCAGATAAAAGTGAGGAAAAAATCATTTTTATTTTTTTCCTCCATGATTTCATATTTATCAAAAAATATAGAAAACAATAACCCATGTATTATCCACATGGATTCCTATTATTTAAGGTGGAGCAGTTTTTTTCAAAAGGAGCACACGCTTCATTATGTATTGGTAATAGATGTCAATAGGGAAGAAAAAACAATTACAGTGATTGATTCCATTGACACAGACAAGCCAGAGAACATATCTTTTGAGGAACTTAAACTAGGATGCAGCTTTGTTTTAAAACTGCAGCCACCGTCTAAGCCTGTGAAAATTAATCAGCGCTCGTTGGAGCAGGCTGTGTTGAAGGGAAGCTATGAGGTGATAGACGCTGCAAGATTTCAGGAAATGGAGGAGTTTGGGGAGGCATTTTTACAGATGTTTTCTCCGGATGTAGAATTTCGGGATAAACATAATGTGGCTTTGATGGCGACGGAAAAAATGGTGGACGAGCTTAGGAAAACGATTAAGGGAATTAATTTGTTTGTTCTGTGGATGATGTGGCGGGATAAACATACAGAAATTCCACGCTTTCGTGACGCTGTCATTCGTTATCGGCAGGTGATGAGCCGATGGAATTTGTTTATTAATATCCTTTACAAGAAAAGCTTGACAGGATGGGAAGACAATTTTTATCAGAAGGCATATGATATCATTATGGAAATTACCGGTCTGGAGCAGGAAGCATATCAATCTTTTATCCATGCATTAAAGGCGGAAGATTCAAGTGATGGAAAATTTCAGGAGGAAAATGAATATATCTGTACAATGCCAGGCGGGAATCCGCTGAACGGTGGGATGGATGAAGGGAAAATTTTTATTCCCGTGGATTTGCATGCATGGATGAATAACAAGGGATTTTGTGAAGAGACAGAGAGAAAATCACAGGAATGTGTAAATCTTACAGGAGCGGGGGAATATTTTGTGTGGGACAAACAGCCGGAGAGGCAGTTTGAAGTTGACGGAGTTCCGCTTATCTTAGAAACAAAACAAGGGTGTGATAATATGATATGCAAGGGGCAAAGGCTTAGACTGACGGAAATGGGAGAGAACAGAAAAATACAGGCAATCGCCTTGATTTGCTGCACAGAGTGGGGAGCGTCGTGGGAGAGAATAGCATGTAGGAAGAAAGATGGGACAGTCAAACATATTCCTATTTTCATAAAGGATATTGCACAGTGTGAGGAGGAAAATGCCTGCTTGTTTGGAAGGACATACGGGAGTGAGGGGGAAGTGATTTTGCAGCGGTCGGCAGTATTTGTGGAGCAATTACATTTTACAGGAGATGCAGGGGAAGATTTGCAGGAAATGATATTGCCAAATGCGGAGAATGTACATATTCTTGCCATTACTTTGATAGGAGAAAATAAAGTATAGATAAAAAATATGGTAAATGGATATAAAATGAAAATAAAGAATGGAAGTAGATAATAAAATATAGGAAGTATAAATATAGGAAGTATGCTGTAGTAAAATTTTCTTGAATTAGGCATTGACATTTTGGGAAGTATCCGTTAAAATATTATTTGTTCGCAAGCTGCGGATGCAATTATAAGATATCATTTGTCAATATCTTATTGCAAGCGGGTGTAGTTCAATGGTAGAACACTAGCCTTCCAAGCTAGATACGTGGGTTCGATTCCCATCACCCGCTTTTTTAATGCATAAAAGCTTTTCATGGCAAAACTCTTTGTGAATATTGTAAATACAGAGCATAACCGCAGATGGTTATGCTTTTTTATCATTGTTAAGGAATATTTATTGTTAAAGAATATTCATTGTTGAAAAGGAAAGACCATTTGATACAATAAAAATGTTTTGCAGGATGTGCACAAGTATAAACTTTTAAAAAGGGTTTTGCGGATGCGAATAGAAAATAAGGTAAAAGGGTGAAATAATTTGGATAGAATGACACAGAAAAAAGGAAACGTACTGCTGGTGGCAATAAATGCAAAATATATACATTCCAATCTTGCTGTGCATTGTTTGCGTGCATATGCTTTCGCAAACGGCAGGGGGCAAGCTCAGATTGATATAGCGGAATATACAATCAATCATTTGCCCGATGATATTTTGCAGGATATTTACAGGCGCAGACCAGATATGATATGCTTCTCCTGCTATATTTGGAATATAGAATATATAAAAGAATTGATTGGAGAATTTCATAAAATTCTGCCGAAGTGCAGGATTTGGCTGGGGGGACCGGAGGTATCCTACAGGGCAAAGGAATTTTTGGAGCAGTTTGTTATGGTAAAGGGAGTGATGAAGGGGGAGGGGGAAGAAACCTTTACGCAGTTGCTGGATAGCTTTGCTGTGAGCAGGGAAATGCAAAATGAGAAAGCAAAAGATAAAGTCGGGGAGGATAATAAAAAGGAGGACAATAAAAAGGAAGGCAATATAGATAAAGACAAAAATATAGAAGGCTCATGGGATGAAATGCTGCAGAACATAGAGGGAATTACATACAGGGATTCGGCAGGGGTGATTTGGGAAAATCCTTTTCGAAAGCCTTTGGATTTAGATGATATTCCCTTCGTGTATGAGGATTTCAAAAAGTTTGAAAATAAAATTCTTTATTATGAGAGCAGCCGTGGATGTCCCTTTTCCTGCAGCTACTGTCTCTCCTCCATCGACAAAAAGCTTCGATTTCGCAGTATAGAAAAGGTGAAGCAGGAGCTTCAATATTTTTTGGATGCCAAGGTTCCCCAGGTAAAATTTGTGGATAGAACATTTAACTGCAACCATAAACATGCATTGGCTATTTGGAAATATTTGCTGGAGCACGACAACGGCATTACGAATTTTCATTTTGAAGTGTCAGCAGATTTGTTGAATGAGCAGGAGCTTCATCTATTGGGGCAAATGCGAAAGGGGCTGGTACAGCTGGAGATAGGAGTTCAATCTACCAATGAGAGGACGATAGAGGAAATCCATAGAACTATGAATGTTGACAGGCTTCAAGCTGTAGTCAGGCACATAAAACAACAAAAGAATATCCATCAGCATTTAGATTTGATTGCGGGACTTCCCTGGGAGGACTTCCAATCCTTTGCAAAGTCTTTTAACCAAGTGTATGCCATGAAGCCAGAGCAATTGCAGCTAGGCTTTTTGAAGGTGTTATCCGGTTCATATATGCAGGAGCACCAACAGGAATACGGTCTTGTATGCAAGGATAAACCTCCCTATGAGGTGCTGTTTACGAACTGGCTTTCTTATGAGGAGGTGATGGTTCTCAAAGGGGTGGAGGAGGTAGTGGAGCTCTATTATAACTCAGGTCAATTTGTTTACACCATGGAGGAGCTTGAGAAATACTATGAAACTCCTTTCCAAATGTATGAGAAATTAGCAGGGTATTATGAGAGACATTATGAGAAATCTATGAAGCATTCTCGTGTCAGCAGATATGAAATCTTATTAAGTTTTATAGAAGAGGAGCTGGAGGAGAGGGGGATTTTTCGCCAGCTGCTGACATTGGACTTGTACCTTCGGGAAAATTGTAAGAGCAGACCTGCATTTGCGCCAAATCAGGATAGATATAAGGATCAGATACGAATGATATTGCAGCAGGAGGCAAAAGCCCATAAGTATCTGTGGGGCTATGAGGGGTATTCTTATCGCCAGCTTCACAATATGGTTCATGTGGAAGTGTTTGATGCAAACCTTTTTTCGCCGGATTTGCTTGAAAAGCTAAAGGGAGAGAAAACTTTGAATCACTCTGGAATGTTATTTTGTCTGTTTGATTATCAAAACAGAGATGTATTTTATAATCAGGCAAAGGTAGTTGTAGTGGAGGAGAAAGAAGAATATTGAGTAACCTATGAGAACAAAATGGAGGAAGAATATTGATTGACAATTATGTGTGCGTAGATATAGAGACTACCGGCTTGAGCAAGGATAAAGACAGCATTGTGGAAATCGGAGCTATAAAGGTAGTGGATGGAAAGAAAAAAGAAGTATTTGAACAGCTTATCAATCCAGAGAGAAAAATGCCAAGCGGGGCAATGATGGTAACAGGGATCACAGATGATATGCTGGAGGATAAGCCAACCATTGAACAAGTGATGCCCCAATTTGTAACATTTTGTCAGGGGTATCCTCTGCTTGGACACAATGTTTCCTTTGATTATGGATTTTTAAAGACAAATGCAGCAAGGTTAAAGCTGAATTGGAGTGCGTCCTGTATGGATACGCTGAAAATTGCAAAGAAGTATTTGCCCCAGCTGCCCAGCAGAAAATTGGAGTATTTGTGCGATTATTTTGATATCATAGATGAGCATCATCACCGTGCCATGAATGATGCGCAGATTACAATAGCTCTCTATCAAATACTTGCAGAGCGGTTTTATCAGGAGGGAAGTTCTGTGTTTGTCCCTGAAATTTTGGAAGTGAAAGTGAAAAAGCAGGAAAGTATTACATGGAAGCAGAAAAAATTTCTCAATGATTTATTGGAAAGGCAAGGACTTCACCCTAATTTTTTGCTGGATGAAATGACAAAGAGTGAAGCCTCCTATGCCATTGATATGATCTTGTCAGGAAGAGGAAATCAACTGTAAAAGAATTGCTCTATCTGGCAAAAGACAAATCAGGATATGTTTTGTTCCGACGAGAGCTGGCTCATCAAATATGTTAATATAGGGCGCTGGGTGATAGTGTTAAGCTGCAGGGCAGCAGTTACCAAATCCTGAATTTTATCAGGGGTATTTTCCTGTTGGTACAGTGAGCATAAAAGCTTATAATGTCCGCTGACATCTGTTTGGCATTCAATACCAAATTCCAGTACACAGATGGCTTCCTTGGTGAAACCTTCTTTGGAAAGAGCCGTTCCCCACTGATAGAGCAGTCGTACTAAATCTGTATAATTTTGGTCATACTCTGACAGGAGGGAAAGGTTGGCGGCGCCGTACTCTAATTTTAAATCTGTGTTAGTAATACCAGAAAAATTTACAATCTTTTTGTCTGATAATTTTTCGATTTCTGTCTCATATTTTTTGAACTTTTCATTATTTTTGTGAAAAAGAGGTAGGGTTTCTGTTGGAATTGTGATATAATGCAAGCTGTCTAAAGATTTTTTGCGGGTAGTGTTGGCGGCTAACTCCTTATTCCAAAAATCCTCCTGCTCTTTTCGGGAGGAGTGGGTGTGTTTCTTTAGTTTGTAAGTTAACAGGACAAGAAATACAAGGATACAGCCGGATATGGGATTGATAAAAAAATGAATCATAACAATATTCTCCTTTTGATTTTTAGTAATATTCTGTTATCAACTGCTGCTGGCAAATATAGCTTCCCACCATATAGATTTATAAAAACGGTCTTTATTAATCAAGCTTGAACTGTTCGTTTTGTATAAATCTCCATGGCTGTGAATAGTTGCAAATTATATAAAATAAACAATATTATAGAAAAGAGGAAAAGAAATGATAAATATTCATAATCCAAAAACAAAAAGAACTATTTCAGGCATTATTGCGGTGATTATTATTTTGGCAATGGTACTAACTATGCTGCTTCCTGCTATCACCTAAGGGAGAAGGCATTTGCAAAGCTCGTCTTGAATTTATGTTAGTATACTGAAAATATGTGTTTATGTCAAATACGCATATAAAATCGGGGGAAATCCATTTGAAATTTGACATTTTGACAATGTGAAGTTAATAAAAAATATGATAAAATAAAAAAATGTATCTTTGTTTTTATTTATATTATATTTTATGTAGTTATGAAGCCTATATGGATTAGGATTATATCTTAAATATTAAGGATTATATATAATATTATATAGGAAATATTCATAATGGTATTATTGGTAATGAAAAGAAAATGAATTTAGAAGTGTGAAGAACAAGAAAGGAACGTTTATGAAAAAGAGGAATTCAGTAATTGGAATGACCTTTTTATGTTTGCTTTGTACAAGCATTATGGGTATAAATGCTTTACACGGCAAAGCAGCTGAGAGTGAGGAGTTAATCAATAAAGGTGTATCCATAGGCGATGTGAATGTAAGCACAATGACAGCAAAAGAAGCAAAAAAGGCAGTAAATGAATATATTAAAACATTAGGCAAAGCAAAAGTAACCATACAGATAGAGGGGCAGGAGATTACCTCCACCGCTTCAAAGCTTGGATTTGTCTGGAAAGACAAAAGTGCAGTGGACGCTGCAGTAGGTCTGGCTAAAAACGGAAACATTATTAAGAGATATACAGAGAAGAAGGATTTAGAACAGGAAAATCAAGATTTGCCTCTTGTTCTTGGATTTAATGAAAAGAAAGCAAAGGCGGCATTGGAGGAGCTTTGCAGTGAATATAATCATCCGGCAGTGGAGGCGACTTTGACAAGAAGCAATGGAGAGTTTGTCATAACCGACGAGGTGGATGGCAAGATTTTAAACGCAGAGGAATGTATTCAGGCAATGACGGATGTAGTTACCGATAACTGGCAGGGAACCGATTTTGAAGTGGAGCTGACTACTATGACAGACAAGGCGGCAGTGACAGCAGAGGACTGCAGAAAAGTCAAGGATGAATTAGGAAGCTTTACTACCAGGTTTACCACAGGTTATTCCAACGCCAACCGCAATCAGAATATTAGAAACGGTGCAGAAAAGCTAGGTGATAAGGTGATTGCACCAGGAGAAGAATTTTCCTGTAATGCACTGTTAGAGCCATGGACCGAGGAGAACGGATGGGCAGATGCAGGGACATATGTGGACGGACGCGTGGAGGACAGTCTTGGCGGAGGAATCTGTCAGGTATCTAGTACCTTGTACAATGCGGTGTTATTGTCGGAGTTGGAAGTGACAGAGAGATACCCTCATTCCATGGCAGTAGGATATGTGGATTTGTCTGCAGATGCGGCCTTGGCAGGAACTTACAAGGATTTGAAATTTAAAAATAATACAGATGCTCCTATTTATATACATAGTGTTTATGAGGAGGGAAGCATTACCTTTACCATTTTCGGACATGAGACAAGAGATGAAAACCGTACAATTAAATATGAGAGCGAGAAGCTGTCAGAGACACCGCCGGAGGAAGTGACTTCTAAGGTGGACAGTATGAAGAAAGGTGAGAGAGTGACAACTACTCAAGGTCATACAGGTTACACTGCCAGATTATGGAAATACGTGTATGTGGATGGAAAAGAAGTGAGCAAGGAGATTGTAAATAACAGCTCATATAAGAGTTCTCCTAATTATGTCAATGTGGGAACCGGCAAGGATGAGAAGACCAGCAAGAAGAATAAGGATAAGACAACAGAGAAGAAGACAACAACAAAGAAGGATGAAACGACAACAAAGGAGCGGGAGACGAAGACGAAAAAGGAAGAGACAACAACCAGGCAGAGTGAGACAACAACGAAAGCGCCGGAAACGACAACACAGGCTCCAACAGAGACAGAACCAGAGCCAACATCTAACAGCGAGCCGTCTTCTGCTGAAAATGAAGGATAGTATTTGCTGATATGTTATACAGGATAACAGACATAATAAGCAAAGCAGGCAGGGGGCATAGGATTGGTGAAGCAGGGAAAAATATCAGAAATGATATTAAAGCGTTCTATATTAAAAAATATTACTTATAAGAAAAAAGAAGTCATACAAGGTGCTGGGGTCGGTCTCGACTTCAGTGCCATTGATTTATCTGCAGGTAATGCAGTTGCCGCATGTGATACTTGTTTCTATGAGAACAGGCAAGATATAGAGGTGCTGGTGGATAAGGTATGTAATAATCTTATTGTATCAGGAGGAGTGCCTTTGGCCATACTAGTTCAGCTTATTGTTCCTACAGATGGAAAGGAACAAGAGATAAAGCAGGTAATGAAGCTGTTAGATGAGAATGGCAGGCGGAGGCAGGTGCAGCTTGCGGGAGGCAATACAATGGTATCTCCCCATGTAGACTCTATGGTAGTTTCCCTCACAGGAATTGCACAGGTGGCTATGGGTCAGTGCTGGTCCCAAGGGAAGCTTGAAGCAGGGCAGGAGGTAGTGCTGTGCGGCTGCATAGCCAGGCATATGACAAAAAAGCTTGCCATATCCCACAGGGAGGAATTGCTCACTAGATTTTCATCCGGTTTTTTAGAGAAGATTCTTGTGTGGGAAAACCTTACTGACATTACCCCAATCATTCAGGTGTGCAGGCGGGCGGGAGTTGCCGCCGTACATGATTTGTCTCAGAGTGGTGTGTTTGGGGGTCTGTGGGAGCTTGCCAGCGCAGGTGGGCTAGGAATAGAGGCAAAGATAAATGATATTTTAATTCGGCAGGAGACAGTGGAATTGTGTGAATTTTTTCAATACAATCCTTATGAATTGCCGTCGGTGGGCAATGTTTTGGCAGTCACACAAGACAGCGGCGTTCTCATCAATATGTTGGAGCAGGAAGGAATCAGAGGGGCATTGATAGGCCACATGATACAAGGAAATGATAAATATGTTCTTTGCCACGACGAAAAAAGGTTTTTGACACCGCCGTCATAAAATAGGCGGTCAGGGAGATAATAGCGAAGTAAAATAAAAATATAACAGATAGTGAAGGAGTGAATCGGGCATATGAGAGAAAAGATACTGGGAATATTAGAAAAAAACGGACGGATTGATTTGGGGGATGTGGCGGCCATGCTTGGAGTGACAGAAGCTGAAGTGGCAAACGAAGTAACCCAGATGGAGAAAGAAAATATTATATGCGGTTATCACACCTTGATTAACTGGGACAAGACGAGTGATGAGAGGGTAACTGCATTAATTGAGGTGAAGGTGACGCCCCAGAGGGGCGGCTTTGACCAGGTTGCCCAGAGGATGTACCGCTTTGAGGAGGTGGATGCGGTATATTTGATTTCGGGGAGCTGTGATTTTACTCTAATTATAAGAGGCAAAACGATGAAGGAGGTAGCCCAGTTTGTTTCTGGAAAGCTGTCTGTGTTGGATGCGGTGCGGGGAACTGCCACTAATTTTGTTTTGAAGAAATATAAAGATCACGGAACTATACTAGATGACGATAAAAATACAGATGAAAGGATGTTGGTGACGCCATGAGAAATCCATTATCCGTTATGGTGCAGGAAATAGAGCCGTCGGGCATAAGAAAATTTTTTGATATTGTGACAGAGATGAAGGATGCCATTTCTCTTGGGGTGGGGGAGCCGGATTTTGATACCCCCTGGCATATTCGAGAGGAAGCCATCTATTCTTTGGAGAAGGGAAGGACTTTTTACACATCTAATTCCGGTTTGGTGGAGCTGAGAAAAGAAATCTGTAATTATATGAAGCACAGTCAGGGATTGGAATATAATATAAATGAGACTTTGGTTACAGTAGGGGGCAGTGAGGCCATTGATATTGCACTTCGTGCTATGATTGACCCAGGTGATGAGGTGCTGATTCCCCAACCAAGTTTTGTCTCCTATGTTCCGTGTACACAGTTGGCCTATGGGGTGCCTGTGACGATTGCATTGAGGGAGGAGGATCAGTTCCGGCTCACAAAGGAGCAGGTGCTCTCGGCAATTACAGAAAAGACAAAGCTGTTGGTGCTGCCATTCCCAAACAATCCAACAGGAGCCATTATGGAGAAGGGGGATTTGGTGGAGATTGCGAAGGTGTGCGTGGAGCATGATATTTATGTATTGTCGGATGAAATCTATGCTGAACTAACATATAAGGATAAACATATAAGCATTGCCGCACTGCCGGGGATGCGGGAGAGAACCATTGTGATTAATGGATTTTCTAAAGCCTATGCCATGACAGGGTGGCGGCTTGGATATGCGGTGGGACCAGAATACATAATCAGTCAGATGATGAAAATTCATCAATTTGCAATTATGTGTGCGCCGACTAACAGCCAGTATGCTGCAGTGGAGGCGCTGCGAAACGGAGACAAGGATATTACAATGATGCGGGAGGAGTACGACAAGAGAAGAAGGTATTTGATGCAGGCATTTCAGAATATGGGGCTGGAATGTTTTGAACCCTTTGGGGCATTTTATGTATTTCCTAGTATTAAACGATTTGGTATTACCTCCGAGGAGTTTGCCTCAGGCTTGCTGAAGCAGGAGAAGGTGGCTGTAGTTCCGGGAACGGCATTTGGACAAAGCGGAGAGGGGTATTTAAGAATCTCTTATGCCTATTCTCTTGAAAATTTAAAGCTGGCACTGAGCAGAATAGAAAATTATATTAAAACATTAGATAGGTAATAAGCTTTAGGGAAAGTAACGTCGATAAATAATATTATTATTTGTAAAAATCATATAAAACTGCTATAATTTATTTCTGAATGGTGTATAGTAAATAAGGAACATAAGGAGTAGGATGCAGACAACTAAAAACATACAAAATGTATTGAGGAGGATTGAAAAGTTAAGATGAAAGTTGAAATTATAAATCCATTTTTAATTGCTACAAAAAAGGTTTTAAGCGAGATGCTTGGAATAGATGCTGCGATGGAGAAGCCCTATATCAGAAATGATAAATATACGGATAATCATCTTCTTATTATGCTTGGTGTGGTAGGGCAGGTGGAGGGACAGGTGGTGCTTTCCTTTGATAATACTACTGCCTTAAGTGTAGTAAGTAAGATGTGTATGATGGAAATGACGGAGATGAATGATTTAGCCCTGAGCGCCTTGTGTGAGCTGGGAAATATGATTTTGGGAAACTCCGCTACGGTGCTGGCAACTTCAGATGTGCTGATAGATATTACTTCCCCGTCCTTAGTACAGGGCAATGCCATCATTAAAGTACCTCAGGCAGAGAGCATTTGTATTCCGTTTCGTTTGGGTGACCAGCATAAAATGGAAATTATTGTTTGTCTGAAGGATAAAAAGAAAGACTGAAAAGAGTAGAGATATGAATATTGTATTGTTGGAGCCAGAGATTCCTCAAAATACTGGCAATATAGGAAGAACATGTGTTGCCACAGGCACCAGACTGCATTTGATTGAGCCTATGGGATTTAAAATTTCAGAGAAGGAAGTAAAGCGGGCAGGGTTGGATTACTGGGAGCATTTGGATGTTACGGTATATGATAATTATCAGGACTTTCTGAATAGAAATCCTGAAGCTAAAATTTATATGGCAACGACAAAGGGCCCAAGACGATATACAGATGTATCCTTTGAGTCAGATTGTTATATTATGTTTGGCAAAGAGAGCGCAGGTATTCCGGAGGATATACTGGTGGAGAACCAGGAGACTGCTATTAGAATTCCAATGAATCCTCAGATACGTTCCTTGAATTTGTCCAATTCTGTGGCGATAGTGTTGTATGAAGCATTAAGGCAAAATCAGTTTGCCGGGATGCAGATGGAGGGGCAGCTTCGAAATTATGATTGGAAATAATAGAAATAACGAAAATGAATAAGTAATAAGAAAAATGTGGGCAAGCTCACGGTTTTTAAGCAAAACGTTATATATTAGCGTTTTGCTTTTTTTAGTGAAAAGATAAACTCGGTTCCATGTTCCGGGGAACTGGATACTTCGATATTTTCCTCGTGGGAGAGCATTATTTCCTTGACGATGGCAAGTCCTAGTCCGGTTCCGGTTTTATCCTTTCCCCGGGATGTGTCTGTCTTGTAAAAGCGCTCCCATATTTTATGGAGAGATTCCGGAGGAATGCCGATGCCGGTATCTCTGATGGATACATAGACTTTATCTAATTTATCAAAGACATGAATATAAATTTTAGAGTCGTTATAGCTGAATTTTAAGGCATTGTCAATTAGATTGTAAAGCACCTGCTGTATTTTGCTAATATCTGCATATACATAGTAGCTTTTAGCCTCATATAAAATATCAAATTGAACCATTTTTTCAAAACATCTTCCCTCAAAGTTAGGAAGAAGATTCCGAATTGTCATATTAATATCAAAATCCGCGTAATCCATGCGGTTTCCCCTATTGTCCCACTTGTTAAGCTCCAAAAGATTGTTTGTCAGCTTTGTCAATCTGTCTGTCTCCGCAGAGATGGTTTTTAAGTATTTAGGATAAAGCTCCGTAGGTATGGTGCCGTCAAGCAGAGCTTCCACATATCCTTTGATGGAGGTGAGAGGGGAGCGGAAGTCATGGGAGATATTGGCGATAAATTTCTTCTGGTCCTCTGCCTTGTGGTCCAACTCGTCTGCCATAAAATTTAAGGAGGCGGCAAGCATTCCCATTTCGTTGTCCGATGGGATGTTTAGCCCTGGATATTTAAAATTACCCTTTGCATATTCCTTGGATGCCCGAATGATTTTTTGCAGGGGAATAAATACAAAAAAGGTAAAGATTAAAAGCAGTATTAGGGAAAGGGCAAATAAAATAAAGAAAGTCAGGTATACATAGTCCATCATTTTGTCGGAGGCTGTGGCTATGGTATTTAAGCTGGAGTGCAAAATAACATAACAAGTTTTTCGCTGTCCGGCAGAAGCATTTTTATTGACAGCTATAATGGGAGCATAGACACTCAATGTTTTTTCCTCAAAGGTTCCATAGAATGTTCCCTGCTGATAATAATGCTGTGAAAAATAGGAAATATCAAATTCATTAATCGTTGGAACAGTGCGATTGAGACGTGCAGTATTGTAAATATCCGGTGAGTCTTGGGAATCGAAGTAAATTTCTCCATCAATGCTGATGACCTGTATGCGCATATGAGAGGCAGCGGCAGTTAAGGTTAAAATGTTTGCCACATCCGCAAAGGGGACGTACTCATTGTTTAAATCAGGTCCATAGCTGCTGGCAATATCATTGGCGCAATCGTACATAGAACGGGCACTGTCCATAGTGAGGGTGGACAGAGAAAGGCGGGAAATCACCACAAATATGGCTAGAAAGCCGACAAACAGGAAGATAAGATATCCAATTATATATTGATAGTACAGTGACTTCCTAAATTTCATAACAATCCTTTCTGTTGACTATATATTACTTCGGCTTTTCAATTTAAGTAGGCAGATTAATTTACTTAGTTTATGTTAGCACTATCATTTAATAGCCGAAGTAACATAGACATGCTGCTTGTTTTTTGCTGGACGCCTTGCCGCTAGGCGGCAGGCTTATTCATTTGTAATGGGAAGTCTGGTTTCAAATTTATAACCAATTCCCCAGACAGTGGAGATGGCCCATGTTTCGTGGTCATTTAGTTTGTCTCGAAGACGTTTAATGTGTACGTCTACTGTTCTTGTGTCGCCGGCGTAATCGTATCCCCACAGCTGTTCTAACAGTTGCTCCCGAGTAAATACTTGATTTGGGGAAGCAGCCAGCAAGTGCAGAAGCTCCAGCTCTTTTGGGGGCATATCTAATGGCCTGCCCTGATAGGTGACAGAGTAGTTGGAGAAATTGATAATTAAGTCAGGGTATTTAATAATATCAGGAAATTCTGATTCCTCTGAATTTCCTGACTGAATGCGGCGAAGCACGGCCTTGATTCTTGCCACCAACTCTTTCGTGTCAAAGGGCTTTACAATGTAATCGTCTGCGCCCAGCTCCAGCCCTAACACCTTGTCAAAGACCTCTCCCTTAGCAGACATCATAATAACAGGTACAGGGGAGGTTTTACGGATTTCCCGGCACACCTGATAACCATCTATGCCTGGCAGCATTAAATCTAGTAAAACTAAATCAGGATGGAATTGCTTAAAGGCATCCAAGGCTTCGTTTCCGTCCTCGGCAATTTTTACTTCAAAGCATTCCTTTGTCAAATATAAAAAGATAAGCTCTGCAATATTGGAATCATCATCTACTATCAGAATTTTTTGTTTTACTCCCATATAAACCTCGCTTTCCTAGTTGGTTGGTTTTATAAATCTACAATGGTAACGCCGGCATCGCCCTCTCCGTACTCTCCAAGACGAAAGGCTTTTACGTGCTTACAGCGTTTGAGGTGTTTGTGTACTCCGTTTCTGAGGGCTCCGGTTCCCTTGCCATGGACGATTCTTACTTGACTTAAATGAGCCAGGCAGGCATCATCTAAATATTTATCCAGCTTTACAATAGCCTCATCTACTGTCATCCCAAGAAGATTAATCTCTGTGGATATGGAAGCTGATTTAGACATTTTTATTTTGCCGGCGCCGGTTTTTCTAAGCTCCTTAGAATGAACAGTAGGTTCTTCAATAATCTCAAGATCATTAATGTTTACAGAGGATCTTAAAATTCCCATCTGCACAAAGACATCTCCTTTTGCGTTGGGCAGGGAATTGACAGTACCTTCCAATCCCAAACTCAGCACCTTTACTCTCTCACCAAGTCTAAAGTCAGAGGGTTTATATTTCTTTTTAGGCTTGGTGGTGTTTTTTAATGTGAGATGTTTTTCTGTCTGGCTTAATTTTCCTCTTAAGCCTTGTCGGGATGCTTCTAGTTCTTTTGCGGAACCACTCTTGGAAGCTTTGTTAATGGAGCGGATTGTCTCGTCCGCATAATCTTTTGCCTCCTGAAGTATTTTATGTGCTTTTTCATTTGCCTGTCGCAGTATTTTTTCTTTTTGCTCCCGAAGCTGGGTTTCCCGTTTGCTCAGCTGTTCCTTTAAGCGGGCTGTTTCTTCCTTGTAGGCTTTAATTTCTGCCTGTTCCTTTTCTAATTGAGCCTTGCTGTTCTCAAGTTCTGAAATTACATCCTCAAATTCTTTTGCTTCATTGTCAAGCCTTGCCTTAGCATCTTCGATAATGTAGGAGGGCAGTCCCAGCTTGCCGGAGATGGCAAAGGCATTGCTCTTGCCAGGTATACCAATTAACAGGCGATAGGTTGGACTTAAGGTGTCGATATTAAATTCACAGCAGGCATTGCAGATGCCCTCTGTGGTGAGAGCAAATACTTTTAATTCACTGTAATGGGTAGTGGCAAGTGTGCGCACATCTAAATTGTGTAAAAAGTTTAGAATGGACATGGCAAGAGCAGCGCCCTCTGTTGGGTCTGTTCCGGCACAGAGTTCATCAAACAGTACAAGGGAATTGGAGTCAGCATACTGTAATATACGAACAATATTAGTCATATGAGAGGAAAAGGTACTTAAGCTCTGCTCAATGCTTTGTTCGTCGCCAATATCTCCGTAAACTTCATTAAAAATCCCCAGAGATGAGCCATCAAAGGCAGGGATGTGAAGTCCGGCCTGTCCCATCAAGGTAAATAATCCTACTGTTTTTAAGGTGACAGTTTTGCCTCCGGTGTTTGGACCTGTAATAATCAGCTGGTTAAAATCTTTTCCCAGGTAAATATCAATGGGTACTACCTTTTTGGAGTCCAGCAGAGGATGGCGCCCCTGCTTAATATGAATATAGTGATTATCATTAAATGCTGGTTTGGAGGCGGACAGAACCTTTGCATAGGAGCCTTTGGCAAAAATAAAATCTAGTTTTTTCAGTATCTCCAAATTAGAGGTAAAGGCATCTGTATATTCCCCAGCCTGAGAACTTAAGTCGGCCAATATTTTTTCGATTTCCTGTTGTTCTTTAATTTCTAGTTCTCGCAGTGTATTGTTTAAATTTACGACAGCGGAGGGCTCTATAAAGAAGGTGGAGCCAGTGGAGGACTGGTCATGTACCATGCCAGGCACTTGATTCTTATATTCTAATTTAACAGGAATACAGTAACGCCCGTTTCTCATAGTAATAACATTTTCCTGCAGATATGTTCTCATAGTGGAGGAGGAAATCATGGAAGTAAGCTGTGAGTGAATCTGTTCGTTAATGCGATGCATTTGGCGTCGAATCTGTTTTAGCCCACTGCTGGAATCATCACTGATTTCTTCCTCTGATAAAATACACCGTTTTATTTCATTGTTAAGTGGAGAGAGGGGCTGCAGCAAATGAAAATATTCATCTAAACTGTCACTGTTCTCTTCCCCAGCAGACTGGGAGTAAGATTTTACCCGCAGGGTAACCTCCAATAAATTACTAATGTGGAGCAACTCTGGAATACTTAAGGTGCTGCCGATTTCCAGCCGTTTCACGGATGGAGTAATGTCTGTAATTCCCAGAAAGGAAATGCTGCCTCTTTGCCAAATATGTTTAAGTGCATCACTTGTCTCCTCCTGTGCTGTTAATATATCATCTTTTACTGTCATAGGTGTTAAGTGTTCACAAAGCTGCCGTCCTAGAGGGGAGGTGGCATAGCTGGACAGCTGTTGAATAATTTTATTAAATTCTAATGTTTGTAATACTTTTTCGTTCATTTATTGTCAAATCCTTTCCAATTGGCAAGTACAAAAATAATCATGTAGCATGTTCTTATAAATTCTTACAAAATAAAAATAATCAATAACAAAAAGTTTAAACCAAAGCATTCAAAATATAAAACAAAAAATATTCAAAACAAAAAATATTTAAAACATAAAACATTCAAAACATAAGACATTCCTAAATAAAATAATAGGATAATAGGAATGAATAATATTTACAATCTATGTTATCAAATAAATGATCAATATATTAAAAATTCCAAATGAGTTTTTAATGATTTAATGAAGTAAGTTAAAAATATTATATCTTTTAAATATTGTTAATGTTTAAAGCTCTCAAAGGCTATGCTTTCAGATTTATATATTGCATATTAACTT
>CAJTQG010000058.1 GCA_910578605.1 uncultured Lachnospiraceae bacterium
ACCCTAGAATGCTTTAATCTCTCCATTACATACTCCCCCAGTAATTGCTCCGTCCTTGAAAGCCACTCTGACATAGCCACTCTCCCTTCTTCTTTTTATGTTATCTTAATGGATTTCTTAGCATCTTTACAAATGCTAATAAAATGACTCAAACAAAAAGCATGTTTCACTTTGAGTTTTTAGCCCTCCACTCATTAATCTGCTGCAAACGCTCCTTAAACCTGCTCTCCATCCCCTGTGTTGTAGGGCGATAATAGGTTTTACCAACCAGTGAATCCGGCAGACACCTCATATCTGTCAGCTTATCTTGCGTATCATGTGCATATTGATAACCGTCACCATATCCATTATCCCGCATCAATTTTGTCACACCATTCCTAATTTGAAGGGGCACCGGCTCAGCAAGCTGTGAAAGAGCATCCTTTTTTGCCTCCCCATATGCTATATCCAAGGCATTGGATTTTGGCGCAAGAGAAAGATACACAACTATTTCCGTTAGATGCACCGTGCACTCAGGCATTCCAATAAAATGACATGCTTGATAAGCTGCTATGGCCAGCTCCAATGCACCCGGGTCTGCCAAGCCAACATCCTCACTGGCAAATCTTGTGACACGTCTTGCAATATACAGTGGGTCCTCCCCTGCTTCTAACATGCGGGCCAGCCAGTAAACCGCAGCATCCGGGTCCGAATTTCTCATAGATTTATGCAGTGCTGAGATTAAATTATAATGTTCTTCCCCATTCTTATCATACAAAAGCGACTTTTGGGAAGTACATTGCTCAACCGTACTTGCAGTAACCGTAGTGACTTTTCCATCCAATTCACCGTTTAATACGACCATTTCCAGAGTGGATAATGCTGTCCTTGCATCCCCATTTGCAAATGCTGCAATCATGTGAAGAATTTCATTTGAAATATGGATTTCCTGATTTCCAAAGCCGTCTTGATTTTTCAATGCCCGCAAAAGCAAATTCACCAACTCATCTTCCGTCAAAGAATTTAATACAAACACTTTACATCTTGACAGCAAAGCTGTGTTCACCTCAAAAGAAGGATTTTCTGTTGTAGCACCAATCAAGATAATACTTCCCTTTTCCACAAATGGCAGAAATGCATCCTGCTGGGCCTTATTAAATCTGTGTATCTCGTCTACAAAAACAATCGTCTTTTCTCCAAAACGCAAATTGTAATCTGCCTGCTCCATCACAGCTCGAATTTCTTTTATTCCGCTTGTGACTGCAGAGAAATTGATAAACTTTGCCCTTGTGTGGTTTGCAATCACATTGGCAATCGTTGTTTTACCCACACCCGGCGGCCCCCAAAATATCATGGAGGATACCATATCCTGCTCAATAATCCGCCGTAGCACTTTCCCCTTTCCTAACAAATGCTGTTGACCCACAATATCGTCAATTGTCTGTGGTCTAAGCCGTGCTGCTAAAAGCTGTGGCACTGCATATTCCCCAAATGACATTTGCCCGTTCATCTATTCTCACTTCCTTTTTCTTAATTCTTTATTTCTTATTCTTTTATTTCCCGTTTATTTTTTCTACTGTTTTCAATTTTAAAATTTTTATCATTTATTTTTTTATTTTATCTTATCTTTTATTCCATTGATTTTTCTCGTTTTTAAGCTGCAAAATTTTCTAATGCATTCTCATAAGCTTCCAATGTCTTATCATCAAACAATACCCATTTTATCATATCAAGCTCACCAGGATGTTTTTCTACAAATTTCATTGATGTGCCAATGGCTATTTTTGCTGCTTCCCCCAGGGGAAAATGATAGATACCTGTTGAAATAGAGGGAAATGCCATACTCCGAATGTGATTTTCCACAGCCAGCTTTAGGCAGGATTGATAACAGGACGCCAACAATTCATGCTCCTTTGATTTACCTCCATTCCAATTTGGTCCTGGTGTATGAATAACATACTCACAGGGGAGCTTATAGGCTTTTGTTATCTTTGCCTTACCTGTTTTACATCCGTTTAAAAGACGACACTCTGCCAGCAGCTCCATACCTGCAGCACGGTGAATAGCGCCGTCTACACCGCCGCCGCCAAGAAGACTGGTGTTGGCCGCATTTACTATAGCCTGAACCCCATGATTTTTGGTAATATCTCCTTTTACAGCAATTATTTCCGTATTAAAAATCATACATGACTTTTTTTCCTTCATAATCCATCTCCTTCCCTTGCCTATAAATACAACTTTATCTCTAAAATATCCCAAACATAATAGTCCATCATAACAACACACAGTATATCATGCCACGGATTATAATTCCACTTTTTCTATATATAAAACTGCACAAGAATTACTCTAACACAAAAAATCAGAGCCTATAGACTGGTTGCTATACGCTCTGAAAATATTTAAATTTTTTGTTGTGATTATATCCACTTTGCTGATATATTGGACTTTATTTATGAATTATTTTTCTCATACCAGAACCGCAGAATTGGTGAGGAATAATCTTAAAGCCTCTTTTCTCATAAAATGCTTCTTTTTCCTTTTCTGCAATTAACTGTATACTAGAACGCCCTCTTCTACTACCACTGTGTATAAGCTATTTTCCAGTGATTTTTTTGTTTGTTCCTTGGAAAAATTAAACCAGTCAACACTTTCTCTAAGCCTGCAGTAATCTTCATAACACAAAACATTTTCTTTATAAATCATATAAACGTACATTCTCCTTATTCTTTTCGTATTCCATCATCAGTAAAGTTTCTTTTTAATGCTCGTTCCGTTGGAAAAATAGAAACTATCAATATTACACATTGTATGGTACATAAAATACTGCTCACTATTCCAATGACATTTTCTGAACTTCTATATAACAAAACATGTACCAGGGCAGAAGGTACTAACATTATCCAACCAATTTTCCACCACAAGCGCCCAGAATAATCATGGGCAAACTTCCATGTATCCATATTTTTCATAGACAGTGTTGTCCGATAACCAATATTTCTATTAATATTTTTAGGAGGATGCTTCCACATCATTCTCCCAGAGCCAATCATAAGGATTGGAATAAGCAAATCACAGACAAACATAAACCACCAAAACCACATAATACCCATCCTCCCATTCTGATTTTATTACTCTAGCTCCTCCATATGAAAGCTTTCTGTTTTTAAATCACAATAATACCTGCCCTTTATTGCTGTAAATTTCAGCACACAATAGTCAGGGTCCGTTACCCCCTTTTATAGTACATAGTATCCCATACACCAGATTTCCTGCTTTATATCTTCATCCTGCAGCACTTTTATTGTGCCTGTCAGCATAATGCCCTCATACTTAAAACGACCTCTATTATAAAAATAAATACTAGCCTTTGGATTGTTCATAAACTGCTGTGCTCGCATAGAGGATGAATTTGTCGAAAAATAAAAGCAATTTCCATCTATGTTGCTTAATCTGTACAGGATTCTACCCCAAAAGTAACATTACAATTATGGTTTGCTGGCTACAATAGTAAATTCTCCTGGCAGCCTATCATTTGTCCATGCCGGATGTTCATCAAACTTTCTTAGAGTAAATCCACTATTGATACTTGCATTGATTATCTCACTGATTGTGTACTTTCTATAACTACACTTGGGCATTTGCTTGCGTATATTTTCTTCAAAAAAATGAGCATGAGCCATTTCTTCTTCAAAAATTTCCGTTGAAAAATAACTCATAGTAGGTTGTTCAAAATTCAATATATCCTCTATTTTTGTAAATGGATGAAAATCGCTGCATATCATTTTGCCACTATCCTTCAGCAACGAATACATAATACCCATAAACTCTTCCATGTCATGAAAATAATGCAATACACCGCCTTCCATAAACACTACATCAAAATAACCTCCATACCTCTCTATATTGATTTCCAATATATCACATACTTCAAAATTCAAGTCAACTTTTGCTGCTGCTGCAACTTCAAGTGCATATTTCTTATTATCCTCCGAAATATCAAAGACTGTTACCTCTGCCCCTAAAATAGCCAAAGGAACAGCCTTCTTTCCGCATGAGCCACATATATTGGCTATTTTAACGCCACTATAAGCATCAAAATAATCAGAATATTTTTTCAGCATTCCTATGGGATTTTCTAAGTCCCTTTTTGCCCTATCAGCTGGTGTACCTGAATGTTTCACCCAAAACTCATATGCACTATACTCCCATGCCTTTTTATTTTGAATGCTATAATCTCTCATCTTTCTATATCCTCCAATGGTCAATTTGTAAATTTCATTTATATTATAGTCTTTCTTCCTTTTCAACAGAAATATAGAATGAACTAGAGGATAGAACTGTAAAATAGGAAATTATCGTCTATAATCTGCTTCTAAAGGTGGAATTACCTCTGAATTTTGTTGAACCCAAGTAACAGCACATGCACACAACGCCGAACATAAGTTGTCCATAATTCGACCTTGATCGCCGGCAGCAATTAAAAGATTCACCAAAATCTCTGCTGATTGAATATCATCTACACTAAAGGCATTGCCAAGGCGAAGATACTTTGGAAAAGTATGTAGCATTTTTCGAAAATCATCATCCCAATTGATACAGCCGTTATCTAAAAATTCATGCTGTACTCTGCCTGCAATGCGGATAATTTCTCCTTGTGCCGTTTTTGCCCGTCCGGATTGGGGAACAAGATAATTCCAAAGCTGATGAAACTGTGCCGTTTCCTCGGTTTCTGTAACAATGATTGGAGATACTCCATCATGGATAGGGGGTGTTTGCTTCTCGTGTTTTTCCATTTTGTTTTCCTTTCTAAGTTCACGTTTTTCATTGTTTCATATGATTATCTTACCATAAAATCGCCCACAATTCCATTATAATATGCAGGTGAAGTTACAATACATTTTGCGGCAAGTATGTATATTCTTGCTGTTTATTGGAATCTATAGTAAAATAGTTTTGAATGCCAAATACACAGCACATCACGCTTGATGGGCTGCTTTTACCATAATACATACATAAAACTTATAAACATATAGACATCAATACAAAAATAAATAATAGAAAGGATAGTAAAATGCCTAAATTCAAATATCGAACTAACTCTGATCATGTAACCTCAAAAAAGTTGGCAGTGCTATTCCCAGGCATGGGATATACTGTACAAAAACCATTACTCTATTATGCAAAATCTATGGCTATGGCCCATGGTTACCATGTGATAGAAATGAAATATGATCGTGTGGACACCCATATTCCAACCGGTATCGCCCAAGCATACAAAATGATGCTGCCCTACATGGAGGAATGTAACTGGATGAATTATGATAAAATAATTTTTATTGAAAAAAGTATTGGAACGGTATTAGGACACCGTTATGCCCAGGAACTGTCCATTCCTGCAAGTCATTTCTCCATCACTCCTCTGCCTCAGACCTTTGACTACTTCTGCCAGGATGCTTCTTGCTTTTTGCTCCACGGAAGTCATGATCCATATATGAATACCGATGACTTTTTAAATTGCTGCGGCAAGCTTCACAAAAAAGAGGGAAAGGACTACTGGATTTTAGAAAAGGCCAATCACTCAATGGAGCTGGGGGATACGACAAAAGACTTAGAAAACATGAAGGTAATGATGCAGTTATTACAAAAAATGCTGTAAAACTCATAAATACATAATGCCAAAGCTATCTTTCCAATATCCGCCTACAAGGACACATATACCATCAACAATTAAAAGGAGCTTTTCAATGATAGAAAACAAAAATGAAACTCTAAGGGAAAATCAACCCCCACACAAACGCCGAGTTCGGTACAAGGGAACACATCCCAAGAAATTTGAAGAAAAATATAAAGAACACCAACCGGAAAAATATGGGGACACCATTGAAAAAATAATACATAAGGGAAGCACACCAGCAGGCATGCACATCTCCATTATGGTAGATGAAATACTGAATTTTTTACAGATTCAGCCCGGTCAAACCGGCTTAGATGCCACATTAGGTTATGGGGGACATACCCGAAAAATGCTGGAATGTTTAAAAGGACAGGGACATATCTATGGACTGGATGTAGACCCAATAGAAATTGTAAAAACAAAAGAAAGACTGTCAAAAGCCGGATACGGGCCAAAGATTCTCACAATACTTCAAGAAAATTTCTCTAATATTGGTCAGCTTGGACAACAATACGGACCATTTGATTTCCTGCTGGCTGACCTTGGAGTATCATCTATGCAAATTGACAATCCTGCCAGAGGTTTTTCTTTTAAATCAGACGGCCCTCTAGATCTTCGGCTTAATCCTCAGAAGGGATGTTCTGCTGCCCAGAGGCTTAGAGAACTGACTAAGGAGGAGCTGGAGGGAATGTTGATTGAGAATGCCGATGAACCTTATGCCGAACAAATTGCAAAAGAAATTATTCAAAGCTTAAAACGGGGCATGAAAATTGAGACTACCTTTCAGCTTAAGGATGTAATTGAACATGCCTTAGCTTTTCTTCCAAATAACCAAACAAAAAAAGAGAGTATCAAAAAAACCTGTCAGAGAACCTTTCAAGCTTTGCGCATTGATGTAAACAGTGAATTTGAAGTGCTGGAGGCCTTTTTAGACAGCTTGCCTCAAGTCATGGCTCCTGGGGGCAGAGCAGCCATCCTTACCTTTCATTCCGGGGAAGACCGCCTTGTAAAAAAAGCTTTTAAAAGATTTTATCAGGAGGGAGCATTCCAGGATATTTCCAAGGATGTTCTCCGCCCAAGCCCCAAGGAATGCAGAGAGAATCCACGAGCACATTCCACTAAAATGCGCTGGGCTATAAAAGCTGTTGACTAATTTGGCTTAATATTTGATGCCTTTTAGCAAAACTGTAAAGTTAATGGCCTTTGCTCCACAAATAGCAGTATGCCTGTGTTCTGGCAGCAAACTTTTCTGTTTTCAGAAGCTCCCTCACCTCCTGTCTTGTATACCATCCTGCCTCTATCTCCTCCACAGTGTCGGAGCTTGGGGCAAACTCTCCCTCAGCAATCCCTACCATACACACATTTTTCTCATTGGAGAAACCAACTGCGCTGTAGCTCTCCCCTATGACATCTACAATCTCCACTAAATCCAGCCCTGTTTCCTCCTTTAATTCCCTTCTTGCACTCTGTGCCGGAGTTTCCCCCGGATCAATCAAGCCTGCCGGAAAATTATATACAAATTCACCAACTGCCAGGCGAAATTCCTTATTCAGCAGCACCTTGCTGTCCTCCCGATTGTGCATAATAAGCACAACCGCATCCGCAGCTTTTTCATATAAATCCTCCTGTGTTTTTATATGAGGATTTCGGCTTATCATCTCGTACACCTTTTTGCGCTTATCTACTGTCTCATATGTAATATCATAGCGGGTGACAAACTTACCTTGATGAATTTTATCTATCTTTTTCCACTTCACTTGTATTCCTCCTAACATGAATTATTTTATAAGAACACAATTTTTTCACATAATCCAAATATTTTTTTCACATATATAATGTATGATAGAAACATGAAAGGACAAACATCCTTTTCACATAAACTTTTTTCATATTTACAGGGCCAGCGAAAAATCGCTGGCCTCCTCCCATTTTATTACATTTATCTTATGTGTTACTCTGGCTGCTTTATATTACCATTTTGCTTACTGTATCATAACGATAGACAAAGCAACAATTCTTATTATTTCAAACCTAACATCTCTAATAATTCAGATTTACTTTTTTCGCCCACTTCCTTCTTTACAACCTCTCCTCCCTCTATTAACACTAATGTAGGAATATGCATCACTTTGTACTTCATCATAAGCTGTGATTGCTCGTCTACATTTACTTTTCCAACCTTTACCTCTGTCAGCTCATTACCTAACTCCTCAATCACAGGTCCTATTCTCTTACATGGCCCGCACCAGTCCGCCCAGAAATCAAGAAGTACCGGCTTGTCTGACTCCATAACCTCCTTCTGAAAATTTTCCGTTGTAATATGCAATACTGCCATAATCATTCTCCTTTCAGCACATAAGTTTTGATTTCATATTGAATAGTATACACCATTTCTTTCTTATCATTAACTTTTATTTTCATCTGCAATCAAAGTATCCGCCTTATGTCTCTCCCGCAGCTTTGGCTTCTCAATTTTTCCCGTTGGATTTCTTGGAATCTCCTCAAAAAATATTTTTTTCGGTCTTTTATATCTCGGCATTCCCAAACAAAATTCCTGAATTTCCTCCTCGGTACACATATAGCCTTCCTTGCACTCAATAATAGCCGCGGCAATTTCTCCTAACCTCTTGTCCGCCAAACCAATCACCGCCACATCATGCACCGCCTCATGCTGGCGGATAAAATCTTCAATCTGCACCGGATACAAATTTTCTCCTCCGCTTATAATCACATCTTTTTTGCGGTCTACTAGATAATAAAATCCATCCTCATCCTGCATTGCCATATCACCAGTAAAGAGCCAGTCCTCCTTTAACACCTCTTTTGTGGCATTCTTGTCATTATAGTAACAGGTCATCACGCCGGCTCCTTTAAGGCAAAGCTCACCAACCTTTCCCTGTTCCACCGTCTCCCCCTTCTCATCCACAATTTTAACTTCCCAGCCGTAACCTGGCACTCCAATGGCGCCAACCTTATGAATATTTCCTACGCCTAAATGTACGGCTCCCGGCCCTATGGATTCACTTAAACCATAATTGGTATCGTACTGATGATTGGGGAAATATTCCATCCAGTGACGAATCATAGAAGGAGGCACTGGCTGTGCACCAATATGCATCAACCTCCACTGCTCCAGCTTGTAATCCGCAAGCTTCACCTTACCACTGTCAATAGCCTCCAATATATCTTGTGCCCAGGGCACTAACAGCCAGACAATAGTACATCCCTCCTTGGACACTGCATCCAGTATGTATTCCGGCTTTGTTCCACGAAGAAGCACCGCCTTTCCTCCCGACAGCAGGCTGCCGAACCAGTGCATTTTTGCCCCTGTGTGATATAGAGGAGGAATACAAAGAAATATATCCTCCTTCGTCTGACTGTGATGATTCTGCTCCACTTTACAGGAATGCATTAAGCTTTCGTGATTGTGAAGTATAGCCTTCGGAAATCCGGTTGTTCCCGAAGAAAAATAAATTGCCCCATCATCGCTGTCCGTCAGAGCAACCTTAGGTGACATGCTAGAACAGTCTGCTGTCATCATTATGTAATCCTCCGCAAAGGTAGGACATCCCTCTCCCACATAAAACAACAGCCTATTTTTGCTGATTCTGCCTGCAATCTCCTCCACCCTGCCGATAAATTCCGGACCAAACACCAATATATCTACCTCTGCCAAATTCAGACAATACTCGATTTCCTCTGATGAATATCTAAAATTTAAAGGCACTGCCAGCGCTCCCGTTTTTAATATTCCAAAATAGATAGGCAGCCATTCCAATCCATTCATTAAAAGAATGGCTACCTTATCTCCCTTTTTGATTCCTCTCTCCATCAAAAGATTGGCAAATCTATTTGCTTTCTCATTAAATACATTCCAGGAAATTTCCCTGCGGTAGTGAGTGGAAGGATTCGGCTCCATCAGCTCGTATTCTTTCCATGTAACCCTTCTCGTCTCCTTTACCTCGGGATTGATTTCCACCAAGCAGATTTCATCCCCATATAATCTGCAGTTTTCTTCTAATATGCTTGTAATTGGCATAACCCTATACCTTACCTCCTAATTTTCTTTTCTTATTTTGCCACGATATTGATAATTCTGCCTGGCACATATATTTCCTTTATCACATTTCCTGTCAGCTTATCCCCCAGCGCTTCTTTTCCCTTTGCTATAGCCTCCTCCTTTGCAATATCCTTAGCAACAGTAATCACTGCTTTTGTCCTGCCATTTATCTGAACAGCCACTTCCACTTCATCATCCGCCATCAGTGCTTCGTCATACTCCGGCCATCCGTTTTCTTTGTCAAATACGCTGTTTGTATTGCCTGCCTTCTCCCACAATTCCTCTGCCATATGAGGGGCAAATGGGGCAATCAGACGAATCATCACCTGAATGGTCTCCCCATCAATTCCTCCTGTCTTTTTAGCCAAATCAATCAATTTATTATTGTATTCCATAAATCCACTGATTACTGTATTTAAGCTGAAGGCTTCTAGGCGTGTAGTAATATCATATATCATTTTATGCCTTAATTTCACCATTTCTTTTGTCACAGCTACATTTGCCTCTATGCTGTCTGTCACCAAATTCCAGAAACGATTCAGGAATCGGTACACACCGTCAATTCCTCTGTCGTCCCACTCAGAATCCAATTCCGGAGGTCCTACAAACAATTCATATAATCTCAGTGAATCACATCCGTAATCTCTCACCAAATCATCTGGTGAAACTACATTTCCTTTCGATTTACTCATTTTGATGCCATTCTTACCAGTAATCATGCCCTGATTAAACAGCTTTGTAAACGGCTCATCAAAATCTACTACTCCAATGTCGTACAAAAACTTTGTGTAAAAACGAGAGTACAGCAAGTGAAGTACCGCATGCTCCACACCGCCGATATACATGTCTACAGGCAAATATTTATCTGCCTTTTCCCTAGACACCAGCTGTTCCTTATTTTTATTGTCCACATAGCGAAGGAAATACCAGGAGGAGCCGGCCCACTGAGGCATAGTGTTAGTCTCCCTCTTTGCAGGCCCACCGCAGCACGGACACGTAGTGTTTACCCATTCTGCAATATCTGCCAAAGGTGATTCGCCTGTTCCCGTTGGCTGATAGCTCTCTACATCTGGCAGCAACACCGGAAGCTGTTCCTCCGGCACTGCAACTGCACCGCATTTATCACAGTGTACAATTGGAATCGGCTCACCCCAGTAGCGCTGTCTAGAAAATACCCAGTCACGCAGCTTATAGTTAGTAGTTTTTTTGCCTATTCCCATCTTTTCTATCATAACAGGCGCTTCCTTTTTTAGCACCGCAGATTCCATGCCGTTCCACTCACCGGAATTTATCATGGTTCCGCTTGCCTCTGTGTAAGCCTCTGTCATATTTTCAATTTCCTTACCATCCTTGGCAATTACTTGGATAATTGGTATCTGAAATTTCTTGGCAAACTCAAAGTCACGGTCATCATGAGCAGGAACACACATAATCGCGCCTGTGCCATAATCTGCCAATACATAATCTGACAGCCAAATGGGCACCTTTGCCCCGTTTAACGGATTGATGGCATAGGAGCCTGTAAATACACCTGTCTTCTCCTTATCCTGCATACGGTCAACATTAGAGCGCATGGAGGACTTCATAATGTAGTCCTCCACTGCCGTCCTTGTCTCATCAGTGGCAAGCTCTGCCGCCAGCTTGTGTTCAGGCGCCAGCACCATAAATGTAGCCCCATGGAGAGTATCTGGTCTTGTGGTGTACACTGTAATGGCTTTGTCCATACCCTCCACCTGAAAATCCACCTCAGCTCCGTAAGATTTACCAATCCATTCCGTCTGCATCTTCTTAACCTTCTCCGGCCAGTCCAGCTTATCTAAGTCCTCTAACAGGCGGTCCGCATATTTTGTGATTTTCAACATCCACTGTCTTAAATTCTTTTTTGTCACCTCGCTGCCGCAGCGGTCACAGCACCCGTTTACTACCTCCTCATTGGCAAGACCGGTTTTACAGGAAGGACACCAGTTAATGGGCATCTCTTTTTCATATGCCAATCCCTCCTGAAACATTTTTACAAAAATCCACTGGGTCCATTTATAGTAGTCAGGGTCTGTCGTATTCACTTCCCTGTCCCAATCATATAGGGCTGCTATCTCGTTGATTTGTCTCTTGATATTGGCAATATTTTGGGCAGTAGATTTCGCCGGATGAGTTCCCATCTTAATGGCATAATTTTCAGCCGGAAGGCCGAAAGCATCCCATCCCATTGGATGAATCAGATAATAGCCCTGCATCAATTTATACCGACTCCACACATCACTGATTACATATCCTCTCCAATGTCCCACATGCAAACCGTTTCCTGACGGATAAGGGAACATATCTAAGCAATAATACTTCTCCTTTGTACCGTCCTCCACGTTCACCGGATGCTCCTCCCATTTTTTACGCCATTTCTTCTCTACCTCTTTGTGGTTATAAGACACAGCCATTTCTTTTTTCCTCCATTTCTTCTTTCATCTTACTTTACTTTTCTTTTTACTTAAATTATATTTTTTTATATTTACATCTGACAGGAGACTCATAAAATATCCCATAAGATAATAAAAACCGCCGTCTTTCCTCTCTTTTTTATCATCATTTTCAAAAAATGTAGAAAACATGACACTTAGAGACGAAAAACCGCGGTACCACTCTAATTTATAAAGCCTTATTATTTTCTTAAATGAAATGCCATTGTTTACAGCCAATCACCCAAATACAAAAAATCAGCTAAAATAAAGCTTTATACACTCATTTGACAAATAACGCATGTCTCAATCGGAAAACACTACACAAACAAAACAAGCCATCTGTTTTATCCTTCACGCTCTCGGCTCCAAGGCGAGTTGGGAGTACGCTCGCATCATCTTCCACCAACCAATGACTCTCTGTAGCTCACTATATACTCTTACTATTCCTTTTCACAGCCTTTTTCTTATTCACTTGTTCCTATAATCACAACAAACATGTTTGATGTTATATCATGTTCATCTCCAAATCTGTCTGCAAGCAGACGATTATCCTAACCATTCTAGCACTGCTCATTGCTTTCGTGCATATTATACCATGTAACTATCCGTTAGGATGATTACAAGCGATACGTTTCATTATTATACCATGTAACCATCCGTTAGGATGATTACAAGTGATACGTTTCATTATTATACCACAAAATATAAATTCGTCAACCTCCCAAAACTGCATATACAGCATAATTACTATAATTCGTATATAAAACCTCCAAGACATTTGTTGTTATCAAAAAAATATAGAAATCTATAAATGGCTGTGATAAAATAAAAAAATATACATTAAAAGATATTGATTTAAACTATTGAATACACATAATCCACGGATTTGAATGGAGGTTTAAAAATGAATCAAGAGAACAAAGAAAATTATTTTAAATTTGAAGAAAATAATATAGGCTATACCATTACATCTTATCATAGAAGAGGAGATGCATCTATAACCACAATTGAAATTCCCGCTGTTTACAACGAAAAACCGGTTACCGAAATCGGAAATTGCGGATTTTTAGAAGCTACCTTCTTAAAAAGTGTGTTTATTCCAGAAAGTATAACCCAAATCGGCTTTGAAGCATTTTCATGTTGTGAGAGCTTAGAAACCATTATTCTTCCCTCAGGGCTGACCGTTATTTTAGACGAATGCTTCTCAAGTTGTAAAAGCTTACAATCCATTGAAATTCCTGAGGGTGTAACAGAAATCGGCGAATATGCATTTAACTCCTGTTATATGCTTGAAAGAGTAACACTACCCCAAAGCCTGAAAGTAATAGGGCAAAGAGTGTTTTCATCTGATAGGAATCTCCTTGAAATCAATCTGCCGGACAATTTAGAAGAATTAGAACGTGATGTCTTTGCAAACAGCGAACAGGTTTGCGTATACTATAAAGGAAAAACTTACACCCAGAACAATATGGGTGATTTGTATCTATTATTTCAATCATAATTTTTTATGCATTGTTAGCAATGCTTTGGGGCGGCAACCATTATTTCCATGGTCTTTTGCTATCAAGCCAGCCTTGCTCCCCCCAATACTTCCCATCAAGATATTCAGAGTCGTTTTTATGCAGTGATTTCTGCATCATACGGCAGCAAGAAAATTTGAATTTTGTAATCAAGTTTGTATGTGCAGGTTTTGTATAATCCATATAGGCGAATTTTCGAGACAGTTTTTTCACTTTTCTTGTAAGTTCCCCTTGCTTTTTTTCAGTGAGCTTATCCCAAACAATATCTCCCATCAATGCGCCGGTAAATATTCCGATTTTAGAAATTCCCCACCAAGATAAACTGTGTTTGATGTCCTTCGCCGCAGATTTTGCTCCTGCACCTAAGCATTGCGTAATAATCACAGCCCTCTTTCCAAACATCCCAGGCGCAGGACGGTGCGGCATCCAGCGGTAAGCAAAATGGTCGAGAAACGCTTTCATTGCACCTGTAGTGTGAAACAAGTCGGTCATTTTTTGCGGACGATTCAATACATACCATCCTTTTCTGCTCCCTGCTCCTGCGTCTGCTCTCGTTTGACCTTTCCAACCTTACTTTTCTGGCACAAACAGGGCAATATTTTGATATGGCAGAGCCGGGGACGTATTCAACGCCACATACCGTACAATGTTTAGCGGGTAACGCTGTCCACCGCTTTGTAGGTGTGATATGTAATTCATCGACAAAGCCGATGAATTTATAGCAAATCTTTATTTTCTGTTTCACTGTTCCGTCTGCCATCTTCTCACGCTCCGAAACAAATATCTTGTCTATCAGCGCATTTACAACCGTTGCGTCCAGTTCCTTTAAACCTTGATAGTTGCGGATAAGGGAGAGGAAGTCACGGATTCCCTGCGATTTCTCATAGCTTTCGTTGAGCGTTTCCGTTACATCTTTCAGCCTTGATTCGGTTTCAAGCTGTTCTTTTTGGTATTTCTCCGACATCATCTCAAAATTTCGTTCGGTGATACGCCCCATGACCTTATCCTCGTAAAGAGAGGAAAACAGCCTGTCAAGCTCCGCAAGGCGTTTGTTCAGCTTCTTTTGTTCTTTCTCCAATGCTTTCGCCCTGCTCTGGTCTGTTTCCGTAAGCCGCTTTTCTATGGCTTTTACCGCCTTTTCATCATTTACCGCCATATCCGCAAAACGGTTGATGTCGGCAAGCACGGCGTTGAATAAGTCCCTTGCTTCTATGCTGTGTGCGGTACACACGGTACTACCATATCTGCCATAATTATTGCAGTTATATTGTACGCAGTCGATAATGTCGGGGCGTTTCCTCCTGTTAGCACTCATAGCCCGCAAAGCGTAACCGCAGTCCGCACACTTGATAACGCCTGCAAAGATATTTTTAAATCCCCCTGCGTTCTGTTCCCGCCTGCGGCTCGTCATAAGCTGCTGTACGGTATCAAACTCCGCCTGTGTGACTATGCCCTCATGGGTGTTGGGTATCACTTCCCATTCTTCGGGCAGCCTGTACAGTTTTTTCTTGCTTTTCATGCTGACGGCAACCCGCCTGTAACCGACAAGGTTCCCTGCATAGACGGGGCTTCTTAGGATATTCCTTACGCTGTTGTTGCTCCAGAAATAGCGTCTGTCCTCGTCCCCCTCAAAATGCCTTTCATATCCTGTCTCCCCTTGCGAAACCGAAAAAGCGGCGGGGCATAAGATATGCTGCTTATTGAGATGCTTACGGATTTTTTCAATCCCGTTCCCAGCTAATGCAAGGTCGAATATCTCCCTTACCACATGAGCCACCCTCTCATCTATCAGCAGATGGTTATGGTCGGCAGGGTCTTTGACATACCCATAGGGCGCATAAGTCGCCATAAATTTCCCCTGCTGAAACCTCGCACGGTATGCAGATTTTATCTTAACTGATATGTCGGCGGCATACATTTCGTTTAGGATATTGCGGAAAGGCGTGATGTCCATCGCCGATTTATTCAAGGTATCCACGCCGTCATTGACCGCTATATACCTCACATTATGCTCTGGGAAAAAGACTTCTGTATAATTCCATTAGAGAACATATAGGGAGATACCATATATAAAGAATGAATGAGTGAGAAGCCTTTGACCTCTCACCCAACATCTCACAGAAAAGCAGGCTGCATTGTTATAAAACCTTACGCAGCTTCTTACGCAAATGAGCCAATCTCGCATAGACAGCCCCCACCGTCAAATGCACAAGCGGGGCAATCTCCTTTGTGGAATATCCCTGCATTTTCAGCAGGACGATTTGTAATGTACGCCTGTCCACTGTGACTAATGCAAAATACAGCGTTTCGCTCTCAATCTCATCCAATAAATCCATTACCGTCCTTATCTCTGCCTGTTTCTCCCTGACCGCCATTTCCTCAAGGTATTCTCCGAAGTCGCTCATCCATCGGTAAAACCTCCTGTTGGAATTAAAATCTGCCCTGTCGTCTGTGCGGATTTGCTCAATGACCGCCTCATCAACGCCGTACTCACGCAGAACCTTTTCCTCGGCTTCTTTCCAGATACGCCATTTCCTGTCCTCACGTCCGTGGTTATATGC
>CAJTQG010000059.1 GCA_910578605.1 uncultured Lachnospiraceae bacterium
AATATATTTATTAACTTATTAATATATTTATTTACCTTTCACTTCCTCTATCCCCTCAATATCCGGCTCAATACTCATAGAATAATTGGTATGGTAAATCACAAAGCCCGGTTTTGCGCCACTGACCTTCTTCACATGCTTCTTTTGAATATAATCTATCTCCACCTTCTTCTGTTCCTTTCCTTTTGAATAATATGCTGCCAGTCTCGCCGCCTCCTCGAAGGTTTTGTCTGGCATTTCCCCCTCTGCTTTATTTTTTACAATCACATGGGAACCTGGCATCCCTTTTGCATGAAACCACCAGTCATTTCCAGTAGCCATCTTAAAGGTCAAATCCTCATTTTGGTAGTTATTTTTTCCCACATACATATCGTAACCGTCGGAGGATATATAGTGAAAGGGCTTGCTGGTAATCTTCACCTTCTTTGTACCACCCTTTCTCTTGATAAAACCATACTCCATCAATTCCTCCTTCAGCTGTGCCAAATCATTCTCCTCAAGAGCTATATCCATAGCAGCGCGGATAGATTCTAAATGTTCAATCTCAGACTGGGTATCTTGTACAATTTCAGTTAACGCCTCAAAAGTTCTTTTCAGTTTATTATATTTCTCATAATATCTTTTGGCATTCTCAGTAGGAGATAAATCTTTATCTAAAGGAATTTTAATCTCTTTATTGTCATCATAATAATTGGGAACCATACATTCAGAAGCTCCCTCCTCCACCTCATAGCCATATGTCATAAGCAATTCCCCATAGAGCTTATATTTTTCTCTTTTTTGTGTATCCTTCAGCTGTTTACACTGTAAATCGTATTTCTTATAATCTTTAGCAAGGGCATTCTGCACCACAAGACGCAAATCAGCAGATTTTTGGCGAATTCTAGTGACAACATCCCTCATAGCATAGTATTCCTCTAACATGCTGGAGGTGCTGTCGTAATCTTTTGTCATCTTATCTTTATACACCTGCATCTCAAATACAGCAAAGTCAATAGGCTCCCTGCCGTCCATTATCATATTGGGTGAAAAACTTCCCTCTCTCACCCTCTTCATCCACTCGACAAAGATTTGACATATTAAATTTTTCTGTTCCCCCTCTAAAGCATTGGCCGGAATTGAGGAATCCACTCCTGCACGATAGCAGATTTCCTGTGCCACAATAGGACTGATTCCTGTCATGGAAGTGTAAATTGCTTTGTGAATGGGTTTTGCATCCCCAAACAACACTTCCCTTACATCCTCCTCCTGCACTTGCAGTGGATTTTTCTTTTCAATGGTAGGAGGAATAAAATAAGCTCTGCCTGGCAGCACCTCTCTCACAGAACTGACAAGGGCAGACACATGTTTAATGCTGTCAATAATATTTCCTGTATCATCACAAAAAATAATATTGCTATGCTTGCCCATCAGCTCCACAATCAACTGCTTGTGACACAAATCTCCCATTTCATTGTAATGCTCTATTTCAAAGTGAACAATTCTCTCCATACTAGGCTGAAAAATGTTCGTTATCTTTCCATTTTGAATATGTTTGCGCAGCAGCATACAAAAATTAGGCGCCGTAATGGGACTGGGCTTATTGCTGTTTGTCAAATACATAAGAGGGAGACTTGCCCCCGCGGAAATTAACAGACGCCTTTGGGTGCGATCTTTGCACTTGATTGTCAAAAGCAATTCATCCATCTCTGGCTGGGCTATCTTAAATATTCTGCCTTCTAACAGACTAGATTGTAATTCTCTCACTAAGCTAGCTATTGTAATACCGTCAAATGCCATTTATCATACCTTACCTTTCTATTCTCATTTCTCATTCTATGTCAATTACCTGCCGCAGCTTTTCCCTCTGCAACAACAGTTTGCCTTTCAACGAAACCCGTTACGAAATCCATGCAGAGACACAAAGTTCACCGTCAAAGTAATAAACAGGAAAAAAGAGATGTTTTTAAACATCTCTTTTTAAAATATTGTTTGCTTCTCCTTCTATTGTATTATTTCCATGTACCCTTTGAAATAGACAATAGGCAAAATCTGCAAAGAAATAAGTTAACAGTGTTACTAATAGAAACATTCCAATCTCTCTTGGAATGGAATCGATTACCTTAAACACAAAATCATGTAAAAATACAAACTCAAACACAGAATAAGCACCCCAGACAATACAACTTTCCAGGCATAAAATTCCTTTATAATTAAAAGGCTTATTCGTGTAATCCCACCAAACACAACCAAAAACTTTCATAGTAATCCTTGCCGTTGTATATTCAATCAATGTGGCAAGAGCCATACCCATAAAATAGAGTACAAGCAGGCTGCTCTGAAATGGCCGAAGTACTGTGTGCACCGTCATGGCACCAACACCGTAAATAGGACAAATCGGCCCATGTATAAATCCCCGATTGGTTAACTTTTTATTGCATATAGATATGTAAATAGACTCAACAGCCCACCCCATCATACTATATACTAAAAACCACCAAAGATTCATGTATAAATCTTGTTCCGACGTACCGATAATAATTGATGATAGCATGTTTTTCATCCCCCACGTCTACTTTATCCTTACTATAGTATATTGATATGTTACCAATTCAGAACATGCCGCATATATACTTTCATAAAACTTTTATATACATAACTTACAGAGCTGTGCAACCTTGTTCTGTTCTGAAAAAATCCTTATTTATAAAAGACCATTAAATACTATAGCAAAAAAAACAAAAAATAGCAACTAAAATTCGTCAGAAATTTCATCTTTTTGCTATCCTTTTTGTTCCATTTTGCCCTTTTCTTCCACATTATGCCATGTCTTTCCTGTAAAACATCTTTTTCATAGAAGATTTCATCCGCTCCACAGTCTCTATAAAACCACAGTATTTATCGACATACATTACCACATACCCTTCTGGATATTTGGGGGGAATCACAGTTAAGGGCCACATATGCTTCACAATAATATCCTTCTCCTTCTCTGTCAAGTCAAATACATGCTTTGCATTGTGAAGCGCAACCTGAGGATGGGTAAAACCATGAAAATGATTTCCTGTCTCCTTGCAGTGAGTATGCCAATCATACAAAAACAAATCATGAAGCAGGCCTCCCCTTGCCGCCGCCCGATAATCAAGTCCATATGCCTTACAAATCTTATAGCTCACATAGGATACTTGAAGACAATGACTCAGTGTCGTTGTAGTTCCGTGTTGGATAAACTGTTCCATTTTTTGAAATGTGTGATCTGCTAATATATCATAAACGCACTCTATATATTCTTTATTCTGAACACATTCCGCTTCCTTCATCCAATTCTTATTTTTCAGTTCCTTTATAATATCCTCCTTCACTCTCCTAGGACGATACGCTTTATATACTTTTACTTCCATTACTAATATCCCTGTTTCCTTTCATTTTCAACTCAAACCAGAAGGTACTTCCTGTCCCCTGCTCACTGCTTACCCCATACTGTGCTTGGTGAAGCTTTAAAATATTTTTGACAATAGACAAACCTAGACCTGTTCCCATTACAGCTCTCTTATGATTTTTGTCTACCTTATAATATCTTTCCCACACATTTTTTAATTCTTCCTTGGCAATGCCAAAACCAGTATCTGTCACCTCTATTCTGACAATATTGCCATTTGCAATTTGTTTTACCGTTACCTTTTTATCTTCCCCTGTATAGTTAACAGCATTGTTAATTAAATTATAAATGACCTGATAGATTTTATATTTATCCGCTTCTACTAACACATGATGGTCATAGGAGAAACTTATCTGGTAACCATCCTGTTCCACTAGCTTAGCATACCGATTAATCACCGATATAATACTTTTTGTCAAATCATACTCATCTATCTGCAAGCTTGTGACTCCCGCCTGAAGCTTAGAGACATCCAACAAATCATTGACAAGATTAGTAAGGCGTTTTGCCTCGTCAATCACTACCTGCACATTTTCTGGTGTATTTTCTCCAGGCAAATCACGCATCACCTCTGAATAGGCGATAATCATAGTCAAGGGTGTTCTCAAATCATGAGATACGTTGGCAATCAGCTCCTTTTGCAGATTTTCTGCTTTGGCCAGCTCCTCCACAGTATGATTCAGCGTATTGGACAACTCTGCAATCTCCTTGTAGTCCCTTCCGTCAAATTCCACCTCAAAATCTCCCTTTGCCAATTCCTTTGCACTTTCATTTACTCTGATAATAGAGCGGGAAAACCTTTTGGATATCCAGAAAGCAATTACTAAAGATAATATGACAACAATACCGGAAATATAACAAAGCTGAACCCGCAATGTCTGTACGGTGGCATTGACTGGAGAGATGTGTGAGCTTAAAAAAACTCCTCCTGTCTGCTCCTTCGGCAAATTTACAATTTTTACAAAAATCATACTTTCCGACTCCCCATTTGCTCGGAATTTTTTAAAATCATCCGGATTTCTGTCCATTCCTTTATCTAACATACCAAACTGGGGCATTTCCTTCTTTTTGTCGCCTGTCTTAAACTTTAATTTACCCCCATTTTCCCTTGCCTGCTGCAGATATGATTGAATTTGCACACCTGACAATCTGTATGCACTGTATGTTCTCTTTGCCTCGGAAGTATATATTTCCTTTCCCTCGTCATCCACAATCATCACACCAATGTCATAGCTGTCCGCAATACTGTCTATATTACTCTCCATATCATCACTTTGCAATACTTTTTCCACATTACTCATTGCTTTATCTAATTCCTGCGTCTTTATGGTTTTGTAGAACGTATCCAGATAAACGGTCTGCACCAGCCACAAAGCTACAAGCAAGACTAATACAAATACAAGAAGGTATAGAAATACTTTCCATTTTATACTGATTTTCTCATGCTTCAAAGCGATATCCCACTCCTCTCAGCGTAACAAGATACCTGCGGTATTCGCCCAAGCTGCTTCTGAGCAGTTTAATATGGGTATCTAATGTACGATCATCCCCATAGTAATCATACCCCCACACGTCTGTAATCAATTTTTCCCTTGTCAGGGCAATTCCCCGATTTTTCACCATATAAAAAATTAAGTCGTATTCTTTTGGCGTCATATCAATATTTTTCCCATCTATACTGACAATACGGCTGGTAAAATCTACTATTAAGCCCTCAATTTGAAAAATATCATGCTCATTTTTTTCCTCTCTCTTTGCCTGATTTCTAGTAATTACTACATTTACCCGCATCATTAGCTCTCTAGGCGAGAAGGGCTTCACCACGTAGTCGTCTATTCCCAGCTCAAATCCGTGAATTCTGTCATATTCCTCCCCTCTCGCAGACAACATAATCACCGGAATTTTTTTTATTTTCATAATCTCCCTGCAAGTAGAAAAACCGTCTAACTCTGGCATCATCACATCTAATATAATCAAATCATAATCATTGTACCGGCACAAGGTGACAGCCTCCATACCGTCCGCCGCCTCAGTAATATGATATCCCTCAAACTCCGCATACTTTTTTATTATCGTTCTTATCTTTTCCTCATCATCCACAACTAAAATATTATACATAGCTTTTCCTCCCATACACTTGTATTTCCTTATTATATCATGGAACTTTTTTTAATTCTATTGAAAGCATGTGTTTCTTTTGTGACAAATTACTTACTTATATGAGAAATCTTTCTGAAATTATTATAAAAATTTACAGTCACAAAAAGATTTATTCTATAATTAACAGGTTTCATTGAAAAAGCACATTATATGTTTTTTACATTTTTCATAAAAAATAACAGGTTTTGCATTGAAATAATGTTATGTATAAATGTAAATTACAATTCAACAAGTGAATGCTAGGAAGGAGTTTAAGTGAATGGAAGTAAAGGAAATGTCTGTATTGGTCTGTGATGATTCTATTTTATCCAGAAAAAAATTAATGGACAGCCTAAAGGAACTAGGCTGCACAAATATAACAGAAGCAGTGGACGGCGAGGATGTAGTAAATAAATACAAGGAAAATCCAACTACTATCGTTTTCCTAGATATTGTTATGCCAAAAAAAGACGGGATTGATGCCCTCAAAGAAATATTGGATTTTGACAGCGAAGCAAAAGTCATTATGGCATCCTCTGTTGGAACCCAAAGCTATTTAAAGGAAGCCATTCAGGCCGGAGCAAAGGATTTTCTTCAAAAGCCTATGGATAAGGAACAGTTAAAAAAAATCATTACAAATGTTATAATAGGGAGGATTTAGATGTTTACACAATTTTTCGGAAATTATTTATTAAATCAGGGTATCATCACTTCCGCTCAGTTGATAGATGCCCTAGAGGCAAAGAAAAAGACCAGGGTAAAATTGGGTGTCTTAGCTATCAATGCTGGATATATGAATGCCGAGCAAGTTGAACTAGTGCATGAAGTACAAACGGTTCAGGACAAACGCTTCGGAGATATTGCCATTGAAAAGGGTTACCTCACAAACGAACAGCTAGAAAGCCTTTTAAATTCTCAAGATACCGGCTACCTTCTCTTTGGTCAGGCGCTTGTAGATAATGGTGCACTGACAAATGAAAGCTTTGCCGATGCATTGTATGCTTACAAGGAAAAATATCAGCTCTCTGATACGGATTTAAAGGATTTGAAGGAAGATAAATTACAAAAGCTAATATACTCCTATTTTTCCAACAAAGAAAATACAATATATTACATGGATTTCGCTATCCTGCTCTTTAAAAACCTAATTCGATTTATAGGTGACGATTTTTTAATGCTCAATCCCATTGAACACCTATCCAAGCAATATGTTGCATTTGCTTCCCAGAGGATTACAGGAGAGTCATTTAACAACAATGTAACCATTGCCTTTCACACCGAGGACGTTCTAAATGAATTTGCATGTCGGTATGCCCAGGAGGAGGACCTTGGCAGCAATGAATTTATAGAAGCCGCTGCCTGCGATTTCATCAATCTACATAATGGTCTCTTTACTGTTAATATGTCATTTGCAAACGAGATAGAGCTTCGCTTAGAAGCACCAGAATTCACAAACGACTTCACTATTGATGGGGATGCATTTATCTTTCCAGTTCAGTTTACCTATGGAATTGTCACATTTATCTTAACAAAATAAACTTAAAGAGAATCCTGCCAAACAGGATTCTCTTTTTTAACTACTACATACTATATGAAATATTAGGATTGTTCTATTCCCAAAAATTTCTTTACTTCCTTTTCCATATCTCCCACTTCACACACTGTGTTATGGCGAATCTGGGCATCTCTAATCTCCTCGATGGCATCTGGCACATCCACCTTTCCAATTGTGCTCAACTCATCCACCAACTCAAAATCACTCATATCGCTGTATTTTTCTTGATCAATGGCATTCATCACACTTCTTGTAAACTTAAAGGGACTGGCTGTGGAGGCAATAATCGTCTTTGTCTCATCCTTTGTCTCCTCTTTGTATTTATTATACACTGCCGCTGCCACTGCCGTGTGAGTATCAATAATATAACCTGTCTGATCATACAATTTATGAATCGTCTCTGCCGTCTCCGCCTCTGTAGCAAAATTACCATAAAAATCTTCCAGCTGTGCTTTCATATCCGATGTAATCTCATATTTTCCTTCCCCTGACAAGTCTTTCATATATTGAGCATTTTTTTCGGCATCCTCCCCTGCCAGCTTATATATCAAGCGCTCTAAATTACTGGAAATCAAAATATCCATGGAAGGGGAAGTCGTAAGAATAAACTCACGGTTTCTGTCGTACACTCCTGTCTGAAAGAAATCAAACAATACTTTATTGTCATTGGAGGCACAAATCAATTTTGCAATTGGAATTCCCATGTTTTTTGCGTAAAATGCTGCTAAAATATTGCCAAAATTTCCAGTAGGCACCACAACATTGATTTTCTCACCATTCTGTATCTGCTCGTTTTCTACCAATTTTGCATAGGAATATACATAGTACACAACCTGAGGTACTAAACGACCTATATTGATGGAATTGGCTGATGAAAACTGAAAACCGGCCCTGGCCATTTCCTCTTCCAGCTCCTTATTGCCAAAAATCTCCTTCACACCGCTCTGTGCCTGGTCAAAATTCCCTTTGATTCCAATTACATGGGTATTTTCCCCCTTCTGGGTCAGCATTTGTTTTTCCTGTATAGGGCTCACGCCGCCTTTTGGGTAAAATACAACAATTCTCGTTCCAGCTACATCAGCAAAACCCGCCATTGCTGCCTTTCCAGTATCTCCGGAGGTAGCTGTCAAAATAACAATTTCATTTTTTACATTATTTTTCCTTGCCGATGTAGTTAACAGATGCGGCAAGATAGATAATGCCATATCTTTAAAAGCAATGGTTTTACCGTGGAATAACTCCAAAAAGTATGTACCATCTGCATTTACCAGCGGTGCAATCTCCTCTGTATCAAACTTGGAATCATATGCCTTCTCAATACAATCCATCAGCTCCTCTTTTGTAAAATCAGTTAAAAACTCTTTCATTACCGCATAGGCAGTCTCCTGATAACTCATCTTTGACAGCTCTTCAACAGACACTGACAGCTTAGGAATAGCTGTAGGCACAAACAAACCTCCATCCTCTGCCAAACCTTTTAAAATTGCCTGGGAAGCAGTTACTGTATTCTGTCCGCTTCTTGTACTTTTATATAATACTTCCATGATATACCTTCCTTTTCTTTTCCATATTTTTTCTTTTCCATATGTCACTAAATAAAGCTGTATTCTTTTCCATATGTCAACGAGCCAACATTCCATGCAAAAGTCAACAAAAAATACTATTTTTACCTTACCTAGAATAGCATAATTATGTTTTCTTGACAACTGTTCTAATAAATTTTTCTAAATTTCAATTTTTTTCTTTATTTTTACATAATTTAGTATTACAATAGGTATATTAAATCTATGATACGTTGTATTGTAATGCAAAGTATCAGCCAAGTGAGGAAGGAGATGCAGCATGGCAAATAAAACAGGAAAGTTTTTAGCATTTATTGCTGTAGCAACAGCAGCAGCCGCAGGCGGAGTCGCATTATATAAGAAATATAAAGAAGCAAACCAAATGGATAATGCAGATTTCGACTTAGATGAAGACTTTGAAGAAGATTTTTCAGACATAGCATCTGAAGGCGGAAGAGACTACGTAACTATTCCATTGGACAATGCTTCACCAGAAGAATCCGACACAGAACAGGATATGGCTTCAAACGCTGCCGCAAACACATCAGAAGATGTGAATACCGAAGAAGATTCTAATGTGGAAGACGATAAATAGGATGGATGTCGGCTGACATAAGTTAGGGCACTTGTGCAACAAAGCTGTTATTTTCTTTTTTCTAAGAAAATAACAGCTTTTTATTGTTTGAATTTTATTTATTTTTCTTGAACGAACTTTTAAAATATATCTATTTGCTTTTATTCTACTTGCTTCTATAACTATCTAGCGATTGTTTCCTGGAGCACTTCCTGCACCGGTTGCTGCATTGGTGCCGTTGGCTGTTCCATTACCTGTACGGTTTGTACCATTATTCGTGCCGTTACTGTTATCGCCTGTCAATGCGTCTGCTCCGTCCTTAATACCGTCTCCTACTGCATCTCCCACATCCTTTGCACCGTCCACTACATCATTTACCAAATCATCTGCAACACCATCTCCATTGTTTCTGTCTGCAGCATTGTTGGTATCGTTTGTTCCGTTATCATTGTCCCTGTCATTATCTGTAGCTTTTGTGTCGTCATCTACATTATCTTTTTTGGAATCTTCCACCTTGCTGCTTGTCTCCTTGTTATCATCTTTTTTAGAAGAACAGGCAGCAGCACCTACTGCCATTGCTGCAATAAGTAATGCGAATGCTAATTTTCTAAATTTTTTCATAATAAAAAACTCCTTTTGATATTTTTCAGAGATAACTCTCTAAATTTAATATGTTCAAAAGGAGTTTTTTTTATTCAATTTTTTAGTAAAAGCAAATGAACAATATGTTTCATTTTATTTTAAATTCAATGCTTTTAAATTTTCAAAAATATCATTGACCGCTGCTTTGTTAGACAAAATTTGTATCACCCCGTTTTTTTCCACGGCATAATATGAATTGTTATATGGGTGGAACTTTACAGTAATAGTTTTTATGCCTTCACTCCGATGATAAACAATCGTATACGCCGGCTTGGAATCATCTATTTTCTTGTCCTCTAAATAAAACTTTTCCAATCTTAAACTCACTAACTTTTGATAGTCTTCCTTGAAGTCCTTCTCCCCCATCTCCACTCCATTGGCATGAAAAGTAAAATCGTACTCATCCTGGTTTGCGGTTATCACATTGCCCGCCGTTCCATTATTTCCCTCCAAGGCTTCTAATTCCTTTGTTACCTTTTGTGTCTGGGATGTTTTATTTTGGGAAATTGCTTTTGTTTTGGAGATTTCATATTCAATCACTTTTTTCTCATCCTTAAACACTTCTATTTTATCAACCGTGTCAAGTACAGGAAGTGCAATTTGAGGATACACATAATCTAGTGAATTCAAATTCATGGCTGCGGTAATCGCCTCCGTGTCAATCAATCCAACCGCCCCTGAATCCTCTCGTTTTATACCATTGTAATGAACCACTTTGCAGTAGTAATAACTGCCGTTTGACTCATCTTCCTTGTATTCTTTTCCAACAAGAACCTCCAATATTTTCTCTTCGTATTTTAATTCCAGCTCCGAGTTTGTTTCCTCCATGTTAAGCGGTTCCTTATATTTCAATGTAATGATTACCGGATTGTCCAAACCATATTCCTGAAGCTCCTTCTTATCTGCCTTGTAATCTACCATCTTGGCAAAAGTCATTCCTGTGATGGACTCCAGCCCTTCCTTCACATAGTTGGAATCACACCCCATCAACTGCTTAAGGGGCTCATCGATAAACCATTTTGCATATCCCGACTCATTTAATTGATTGCCGTTCTCATCTTTAAACATATGGAAATTATAGTCCTTGCGCTCCACCCGCATATCTGTCAAATTGCTGAAGGATATCCCAGGCATCTCCTCCACCAAACCAAAATTGTAAACATCGTTTCCAAATGCACTGGCAAAATCGCCGTCCACCATATAAGCGCAGTCGTCCCCCTCCACCATCATATAATACCCCCCTGTCACCTCATTTGGATTACCCAGCAGCAACACTTGATGGTTGTTGTCAGAATCGGTCAGGCTCAAACGAACCTGAGGTTTCTGTAATCCATATTTATCCAACCTATCACCAATATCTGAAAGCTTTCTGGAGGAGGATAACTTAGAAAGGACATTCATGGCGCTTTTTACTAGATTTTGATTCATCTTAAAATCCTTATCAGCTGTGTAGCTCCATCCACTGTCAGATTGGTAAGTAAAGGTGACTGGCTGCTGATTTTTTTCATTTTCTATAGTAAACTCTACTATTTTTTCACTTTTCAAGGAAAGAATTGTAAAATTTCCCTCCTCATATTTTTCTTCCTGTGTCTTTGGAAGCCGGAGTACAATAAGTAAGGCCGTTACCAATACAACCAGCGCTCCAACCCCACACAACAGGGTTCTTGTCTTTTTCTTCTTCATCACTATCAACTCTTTCTTCTGCGAATCATTACAATCAGACCATATGCAAGAATCACTACCGGTAAAATAATTACTACCACAACTGTAGTGCGGGTAATCTGTTTTTGTGTCAGAACTAAATCAGCCGGATACAGATTTTTTATCGGAACCTCCGTCTTCACTTCCTGGTCCGCAAGCCAACTTAAGGCACCAATTAAAATCTGGGTGTCTCCTCCATTTACCATCTCATCATAGGTATCGGCAGTAATGGTATAGGTAGAAATCAATGCAATTTTAGCTGTTTTCTCATTGGTCTTTTTGTCAGTAATGGCAACTCCTAAGTGGAACACACCCTCCTCGTCTGTTACCAATTTTGCCATGACTGAGGAGCCTTTTTTCTTTGCGTAGGCGCTTGAGGATGATTGAATCACGGATTCTATCTCTAATCCCTCTCTCTGTGAATCCTCCAATATTTCAATGGCATCCGCCATGGCAAACATTGCCTTCAGCTCGGCATCATTGGCGGGGTTGGTAATGGGATGTCTCTTTAAAACGGGATAGATTTCCATTGGTCTGCTGGAATCTTTCATATAGGCAGTATCCTGCTCAATCACAGCACATTCTTTTGTGTCCACCCCATACTCTCTCATCAGCTTATGATAATTGCTCATATCTGTCTCCCCAGGATAACTATTGCTTGTCAGCCAAAGCAACCGCCCTCCCTCTTCCAAATAAGCCTTTATTACATTGTACTCCTCATCTGTGAAATCGGACTGCATGCCATTGATAATCAGCATTGCTATATCCTCCGGCAGCTTGCCCTCCTCCTGAAGGTTCAAAGTCTTTACATCCATTGCCTGTTTGTTGATTTCCAATAATTGATTAGAGCCTATGCTTCCCTCCTCATGACCAGTGAGCTGATAGGCAACCGGCAGAGTCTCTACATTGACATAGGCAATGGCGCCTGTGAGCTGTCCCTCAATATCAATACGGTTCACCTTATCTTGTGTTTCCTCCTCTTGGTTTGAGTTGCCAGAGGAACTATCTGTATCTTTTTCCTCTAAGAACATTCCTGTAATCTCACATGCTTTAAATCTGTCACCCTTCTTCACAATAATACTACCCTGATTTACAGAAACCTTTAAATTCTCCAAAAATTCCGGCTGAAGGGCAGGGTCAATTCTCTCAAATTTAATATGCTTGCTTTCATTCACATATGCTTGGACAACATTTTTCACATAATCGTTTTCATTTTGAATTTCTGCTATCTCATAAAATGTAATATCTTCATCTAATGTCTTTAAAAATTCCTTTGTAGTATCTGTCAAAGTAAATACATCGGTAGCGCTCACGTCAAACTGTGTATACTTGGGAGGAATCGTGCAGACAATCACATTAATAAGCACTAAAATGGCAAGAAACACTATAGTAATGGCCATACTGTAATTTCCGCTGACTAAACTGCGGCTTCTTGTCCTTTTATCATTATTATTTTTAACCTTTTTCTTTTCTTTTTTCCTTTTCTCTATCTTTTCCTCTTCTTTAACTGTTTTTATATTCTTTTCTTCACTCACAGCTTATTCCTCCTAACTCCATCTTCTCTTCTGAATTGACTGCACTGTCAAAAACAAGAAAAATCCAATCACACTAATGTAATAGACAACCGCTGTCAAATCAAAAATACCGCCAACAAACTTCTCAAAATGGTCGTTTAAGGAAAGCACCATCATTATTTTCTGAATCAGGCTTTCAAACCAGGAGGATTTCACCGCATATATTATACTAATCACACCCTCCGCAATCACAAACAATATGACAGTATATTTTTTATCTTTTGTCATCATATAGTAAACTAATACGAGAACAGCTGTTATGGCAAGCAGGGCAATAAAGCTTGCAATTGCTGCTGATGATATAATTTTAGTGAGAGAACTCATAGTAAAAGAAATAAGTAAAATTCCAAAGGTTCCCACAGCAGATATAATCTGGCTTTCAGTCAGAGAGGAAACAAACAATCCAATGGAAAGATAAGCCAGCCCCATCAAAAAAAATCCAAGCACTGCCACATAGGAGGATGGCAGAGGCACATCACCAAATACCGTAAGGAAAAACGGATAGAAGGCAACTACAACCATGGGTATACAAAATACTGTTACCACTGCCAAAAACTTACCCATCACTATTTTTGTCACGGTAATAGGAGCGGTAAACAACAGCTGGTCCGTCTTAAGACGCCTTTCGTCTGCCAATATTTTCATGGTGATAATCGGCACTAATATCATAAATACTACAGTCACATATGCGTACTGCAAGGTATATCCAATAAACGGTGTTCCTTGCTGTATATTAATGTAGGAAAACACAAATCCTATAATCAACAAAAAGAATGCAATAAACACATATCCAATCATAGATTGAAAATAAGATTTTAATTCACGTTTATAAATGGCTAACATTTATTTTGACTCCTTTCTCAAGTGCATAGGCACAGCGCTCTTGTCATAGGTTCTTCTGTCTGTATTTTTTCCTTCTGTCACCTTCAGGAATACATCCTCCAAGGACATATTGGAGGTGGTCATACTTAAAATAGGACAATTGGCGTTTGCAAACTCGCAAAACAGCTTTTCTCTAATATCCTCCTCCATTTTAGTTGTCACTAATACATCCGTGCAGCCCTCATCTGTTGACACATGGGTTTCTACTTTGCGAACCTCAGGGATTTTATTTAGTATAGATTTCACCTTATAATCCTGAGCCTTCACCGTCAGCTCTAATGTGTTAGAACCAGATACATGCTTTTCTAAGTTGTCCGGTGTGTCCAGAGCAACAAGCTTTCCATGGGCAATAATCAAAACCTGATCACATATTGCCTGTACCTCTGACAATATATGGGAACTCAATATGACTGTGTGATGCTTGCTCAATTTCTTAATCAAGTCACGAATTTCAATAATCTGTGTAGGGTCCAAGCCTACAGTGGGCTCGTCCAAAATAAGAATTTCAGGATAACCAAGCACCGCCTGGGCCAAGCCTACACGCTGTCTGTATCCCTTTGACAAATTCCGTATTAAGCGGTCTGCCACATCTTCTATTTTAGTCAGTTCAATAACTTCCTCTACCATTTTATTTCGTTTTCTGCGGGCAATTCCTTTTAGATGTGCTGCAAAATCAAGATATTCTCTAGGAGTCATATCCATATATAAAGGCGGCAGCTCCGGCAGATAACCAATGGATTTCTTTGCCTCCTCCGGTTCCTCAAAAATATCATGACCATTTATGAGAACAGATCCCTCTGTGGCAGATATATAGCCTGTAATCATATTCATGGTTGTAGATTTTCCGGCACCGTTTGGTCCTAGAAAGCCATAAATTTTTCCTTTTTCAATGTTGAAACTTAAGTGATCTACAGCAACATGACTGCCATATTTTTTCACTAAATTATTCACTTCAATCATCGAATAAACCTCCTTCTTTTATAGGTATGTACCTATTTTTCATGTACACAAATTCCTTATTTAAGATTTTTCATCTGTATATTCTACTATTATCATTGCATTTCCTTTTTATTGCATTTATTGCACCTTATATTTACACACAAATCACTAGTTTAACATACTGACACAGTTTACTATTTTATCATATAATTGTCAAAATGAATATGTTTTTTTTGTGTTTTTTAAAGACTAACCTTTATCT
>CAJTQG010000060.1:0-14563 GCA_910578605.1 uncultured Lachnospiraceae bacterium
AGAGCACTTGACTTTTAATCAAGTTGTCCGGGGTTCGAATCCCCGGTGTCTCATTTATGATTTCATCCTTAATATATAAATGGATAACAATGATAAGTTCAAAGAAGTTTCATGCATATAAAGGCAGCTATTTTTATAAAATAAATAGTTGCTTTTTTGTTGTATAGAAAGGTTTTTCCAAGACAAGAAGTTATTTCCCTAATGGGTGAGAGAAATTATAGAATATTAGTGTAGTGAGCAATGCAGTTTCCGGAATGAATAAGGGCAAAATGAAGGCTTTCATATCCTTTTTGCAGCAAGCCTTTCATGGAGGCCTTAGAGGCGGAAGTTTTGGCAATGGAGATACCAGCTGTAACGGTGATGGCATGGGAGTTAGGTTGTTTTTTTGTATTGTAAAGTTTGTCAAAATTTTGTTTGATTTTTTTTGCAGTTAAATAAATGCCGTTTTTGTCTATGTCAAATAAAAATGCTATAAATTGGTTTTCGCTTGGGTGTGCTAAGATGCTGCATTGGGTTTTTGTTGTTTCCTTCATTATGTGTGCCATATTTTGAAGAAGTAAAATAACCGCCTCCTGTCCATGTAATTGACTGTATTCCTCTAAGGAGTCAATCTGTATTACAATGGCGGCGGCAAGGGAATTTTGTTTTTTTGCCAGTCTCCATATTTTTTTTCCTTTATGCATTAAGCCTGCAGTTGTCGCTAAATTTGTAATCTTATCCTTTGATTTGTTATCTTTTAAACTGTGTTTTTGCTCCCAATATTGTAAATACAGTGAAATTCGATAATATTTCCATAGGGAGACTAGGATATATATACTATATAATCCTGCCATCAGTGGGATAAACAGCATATTCTTTGAGAATAAGAAGTATACAAAGATTGTCATAAGAATGTGAAATACTAGCAATATTTTATGAAAATGAAGGGGAAACACTGGAACGAGAGCTAGATATATTAATGCAATAGCATAACCGACAATATTTTCGTAATGAATGATAGTGAGCATTGCTATATAAAACAATATACAAAAAGTAATAGAAAAATCAATGTAAGATTGTAAGCGATAATATTTTCGCTTTTTAGAGGATTTTTCCTTAATGGTCTCACGTATGATGATAGGATACAAAATAGAAAAAGCAAACAGACTTATCAAACTATAGCCATAGATTTGAATAGTGGAGGGGGCGGCAAAATAGAGAAAAAGTGCAGTAATTGGACAGAGGCAGGCAATGACAAGTGAAGAAAAATGTGCTCTTCTTAAATTAGGATAGTCAACCTTAATGAAAGCGTTTCTCTGTGTAAAATAAGAAAAAATCTGGTGCATTACTCTTTCTCCTTTGCTAATGAAGCATTTTATTAATGAAGTTTTTGATTCCCATCAAATTATGTAAAAATTATGTAAATAAAGGATAATCATGCTTTTGACAGTGCTATTGGGGCACTGTCGGCATTGTCATAGAGGAAAGTCAATTGACTTAGTGAGTTAAGTGTAAGGCTTTCACAGTACAATAGCAGTATGAGAATTCCCAAAAATGCTTCACGGTTTTAGAACATATCAATATCATACATAAATTTACTATTAAAATATAGCTTTTGATAAATAATATATACAAATAAAAATAAATAATATATAAAAATTAAATATATACAAATACAACATATAAGTATAACATATAAGTCAAAAAAAAGCGATGGCAAATTTCTTTCCATCGCTTTAAGTGTTGTGTACGCCGCTAACATTTAAAATCCGTTCTACGATGCATATAGTAAAAAACTTCACATGCATTTTTGTCGTAATTACTTAACACCGGAGTGTTGGGACTTTCCTGTACACTAGAATTTCCTGACATTGTCTCTTCCATCATGTGTTCAAAGGATTTTATGTCGGTGTAAATAGTAGTAGGATTAGATGAAGAGCGATTGTGGCGAGGATCATTAGTGCGTACAACATGCTGAATAGGAACGATTTTTTGAATACTCTCTATTCCCTTCATAACGATCTCCTCCTTGACGATAAAGTGAGTGCTCAGCCCACTTTATTTAAAATGCTTTGCCTCCGTGCATCACATACAATTTATAAAATGAAATAGTACCATGGTACTATATTATATATATCGGTCATTTTACAGGAAATGGCAATAGAGATTTCTACTATGTTAAATAAGGTCAAGAGAAGAGTATGAAATAAAAAGGATTGAGATAAAAAAGAGTGAGGAAAATGTGCATATTTCAATGATTTGGCAAAAAAGATTTGAGAATAATATGTAAAAAGAAGTGAAAAAGATGCAATAAAAAATGCGGATGACAGGAATCGAACCTGCACGTCGGGGACACTAGATCCTAAGTCTAGCGCGTCTGCCAGTTCCGCCACATCCGCATAATGAAATATAATGACTACTATAAAAATGTAGTCTAATAAATGCATAAGTATTTTATCATTACTGTGTACAATTGTCAATTCAAAATTGATTTGACTTGTCTGTAAGTTTTATAAGTTATAAAATAAATCAAAATGATAATGCTATAAATGTAGATTTTCTTCAAAATGTCGAATTTTGTCGAGACATCACTCTATGCCCGGGAACAAGAGTGTGTTATAATTTTTCCCATAAATAGTACATAAGCAAAAAGAAATTAGGAAGGGATAGGACATGATTTTTAAGACAGAAGATATTTTAAAAAAATGTGATAGAACAAAATTCTTCAGAGGGAAAAGTTTATATGCCTCCAAGAAGGTGTTTGATTTTGAGGTGGAGGAGAGGGAAGGGAAAATACTGTTAGAATCTAATGTGAAAGGTAAAATAAAAGAAGCATATCATGTGCAAATGGAGTTGGATTTGCAAAATAAGGAGGAAAAAATTGCAAGGTACCAATGTGAGTGTCAGGATTTTCAATCCAGCCAGGAGATATGTAAGCATTGTGCGGCAGTGGCTTTCGCCTATGTAAATGTACAGCTAGAGCAGGAGCTAAATGGAATTAAGCCTATGGTAAAGCCTGGGGGCAGCAATAGTGATTTTGGAAAAATCAGATTATCCAGAGAATACTCCACAGCCAAAACATCACATTTAATGCAAAAGGTTCTGAATAAATATAATCAACAGGAAATGGGAAGATGGGCAGATACAAAACATGGAAGAATTGAGTTAGATTTTGAACTAACGTCTAACAGAGCAAAACATAAGCTGGACATTGCTTTGAAAGTTGGAAATCAGAAAAAATATGTAGTGAAGGGAATGCAGGAATTTATAGAGAATGTGATAGAAGGAAAAAAATATTCATACGGAAAATTTTTAACCTTTTATCACAATAAAAATGCATTTGCCAAGGAAGCGCAGGAGCTTTTACAGTTGGTAATAGAATGTGGAAAGAATCAAGGTATGGCAGATTCTTACGCCTATCTTACCCATGCTCGTGAAAATGTGAGAAATTTGCAGCTTCTTCCCCTGTATGCCCAAAAGCTTTGTGAGATGAATATAGGAAAGTACATTGTGATGGATAGACAGAGATATTTGATTTTGAAAAGGGATCCCAAATTAACTTTGAGCATTATTCAAAATCAAGGAGGCGTCACAATTCAGATAGAGGAATTTTCTTATTATAACGGCGCAGACAGGGATATAGTGGAAAGCAATTATATTTTATATATTGTCTCTGAGGAATATCAAAATATAGTAATGCCTTTTTTAAAATTAGTGCAGTCGGAATTTCACTCTGGATTTGGCAGATATATTACAGCAAAAAATGGAATGTTTTTAAGTGAGGAGGACTATTCCGCATTTTATACATCTTTTTATGCACCTCTGAAAAAATATTTTCATATCCAGGAGATAGGAGGTACTACTTTTTCAAGCTTTAAGGTGGAGGAGTGTAAGCTTCGCTTTTATTTGGAGCAGGATGATGGTGGAACAATTACTTGCAGGGGAGAGTGTTTGTACGGAGTGATGCGCTATGATATATGCGATGTCTATGAAGAGACAAGACGATATCGGGATATGTGGAAGGAGATGGAGGCTGTCCATGAGCTGGAACAATATTTTAGCGTACTGATTAATGAGAAGGGCTCCTATGAATATGTGATTGAGACTCAAGAGCAGCTTTTTTTATTGCTTCAGGAGGGGTTAGAGAAATTGGAAAGGCTGGGTGCAGTTTTTGTGCCGGATGAAATCAGTAAAATTAAGATACAGGATGTATCCGATGTCAGTGCAGGGGTTAGAATATCTGGAGACCTGTTAGAATTAGACGTCCAGCTTGAGGGGATGGATGAAAATCAGATATTGGAGATTTTGAGTGCATATCAGCAGAAGAAAAAATTTGTCCGCTTGAAATCAGGAGATTTTATGAGATTTGGGGATAAAATAAAAATCTTGGATGAGATGAGAAGTGGGCTGGGAATCTCTCTTGGGGCGTTGGCAAAGGGAAAGATACAGCTTCCGAAGTACCGGATATTTTTCCTCAACGATTTAATGGAAAAAGAGGAGTATAGGGAACATTTACATTACAGCCAGGAATTTCGCCAGATGCTGAAAAATCTGGAAGAGACAGAGGAGAAAAATTTTGTAGTGCCAAAAGGGATTCAAGCGAAACTGAGAAATTATCAAAAAAAAGGTTATGAGTGGGTGTGCCGATTGTCGGAGTATGGTTTCGGAGGGATTTTGGCAGATGATATGGGACTTGGAAAAACTTTACAGATGATTTGCTGGCTTTGCAGACAAAAAAAGAAAAGCTTGATTGTATGTCCTGCTTCTTTAGTGTACAACTGGGAAAATGAAATACAAAGATTTGCGCCGGACATGCATTGCCTTGTTATACTGGGAAATCAGGAGGAGAGGAGAGAACTGTTAAAAAGGATTGGGGAGGAGACAATAGTGGTAACCTCCTATGATTTACTAAAACGTGATATGGAAGTTTATGAGCAGCTTTTTTTCGAGAATATGATTATTGATGAGGCCCAATTTATTAAAAATAATAATACTCTTGTGTCAAAGGCGGTAAAGGCAGTGAGAGCAAGTCATAGATTTGCCTTGACAGGGACGCCTATCGAAAATCGTCTCAGTGATTTGTGGAGTATCTTTGACTTTGTCATGCCGGGATTTTTATATTCCTATCCAAGGTTTAAGGTGGAGATAGAACAGCCAATTGTGCATAACAAGGATGAAAGTGCATTGGAGCGGCTAAAGGGGCTGATTTCTCCTTTTATTTTGAGAAGAAGAAAGAGGGATGTGCTGGATGATTTGCCGGAAAAGCTTGAGGAGGTAGTGTATACCAATATGACAGATGAGCAGAAGGAATTATATTATGCTAGGTACCTGCGTCTTAAGCAGGAGATTGACAATAAAACAGAATCTCAGTTTAAACAGGATAAATTTCAGATTCTCTCTGAGCTAACAAGATTAAGGCAGATTTGTTGTGAACCTGCACTGTGCTATGAGGATTACAGAGGAGGTTCAGGAAAGGTAGAATTGTTTTTGAATAGAGTGGAGGGGGCAGTGGAGGGAGGCTCTAAAATATTAGTATTCTCCCAATTTGCCACAATGCTAAGGATGCTGCAAGGACAACTGGAGAAAAGGGGGATATCCACTTTGCTGCTGACGGGCAAAAATACAAAAGAGGAAAGAAAAGAGATGGTGGATTCCTTTCAGGGGGGAGAGGCAAATGTGTTTTTAATTTCCTTGAAAGCAAGGGGGACTGGTTTGAACTTGACAGCAGCAGATGTGGTGATTCACTTTGATCCGTGGTGGAATGTGGCAGTTCAGAATCAAGCCACGGACAGGGCGCATAGAATTGGGCAGAGGCATGTAGTCACGGTAATACAGCTAGTGACTAAGCATACGATTGAGGAGAGAATTATTGAATTGCAGGAGAGAAAAAAGCAGTTAGTGGAAGATGTAATTTCCGGCGAAAATATTTCTAACAGCAGTATTAGCAAGGAAGAAATTATGAATTTACTGACAGAATTTTAACTGCAAAATTTAATTTTAAAAATAAATTCACATAAATGAAATGGCAAAATGGAATTCTTAGTTGAATTTTATTGGGAAAATGTATATAATGGACACGAAATGTAGATAGAAATAAAAAATATAGATAACAATAAAATAAAACTAAATGACAATGAAAGACAGTTCGCTCGTACCATCCTGTCTATAAACAAAACTAGGACAAGCTTTTCGTTATTGGCTATGTAGTTAGATAACTGCTATGGAGGTGCGGGCATTTCTGTAGCAGTTTTTGTTTTATTTACTATGAAAGAAAGCAATACTTGAATTGCCTATACAGTCGGTGATTACTTAGAAAAAGGATGAAAGAGGAAAGAGAGAGAGGATATGTATTGTTTAGAGACGAAGGCAAGTTTTGATGCCGCCCATTTTTTATATGGTTATGAAGGAAAATGTAGAAATATACATGGTCATAGATGGCAGATTTTAGTACAGATAGGAAGAGAATGCTTAGATGAACAAGGGCAGTGCCGAGGCATGATTGTAGATTTTGGACAATTAAAAAAGGATGTGAAGGGGATAGCACAAGAATTTGATCATATGCTAATTATAGAAAAGGGAACATTGAAGCCTGCTACTTATGAAGCGTTGCAGGGGGAAGGCTTCGCTATGGTGGAGGTAGAATTTAGGCCAACAGCAGAAAACTTTGCAAAGTATTTTTATGATAGAGTGAAGGAGAGGGGATACCAGGTAATATGTGCTACAGTATATGAAACACCAAATAATTGCGCATCATACAGAGAGTAAAAATCATATGGAAAGGATAAAAAGCAAGCGTTTTGCTTGAGGTATGGTAAAATATGGAAAAATTGTTGATTGGAGAGATATTTACCAGTATTAATGGTGAGGGAAGGAAGGCAGGGCAGCTTGCGGTGTTTATTCGCTTCATTGGATGTAATTTACATTGCAGTTACTGTGACACAGCATGGGCAAGAGTACCAGGAGAAGAAGGAACATGGATGACTGTCAGACAGCTTCAGTCTTATGTGAGACAGAGCGGTGTCCAAAATGTAACCATTACAGGGGGGGAGCCTCTTTTAGCAGAAGGCTTGGAGAGCCTGTTAGAAGCCTTAGAAGAGCTAGAGCACATTCAGGTAGAAATAGAGACAAACGGAGCTGTGGATATTAGCAGCATAAAGATGCGAAGCAGAGCTCCATCTATGACAGTGGATTATAAACTTCCTAGAAGCGGCATGGAAAAATATATGTATATGCCCAATTTTCAATTGGTAGATGAAAAGGATACTGTAAAATTTGTGTGCGGCGGTATGGAAGACTTAAAGAGGGCAAAACAGATTATAGAGGAATACCAATTGATTGGAAGAACGGCAGTGTATTTAAGTCCGGTATTTGGTAAGTTGTCGGGGGATGAGATTGTTGAGTTTATGAAAAAGGAAAGGTTAAATGGGGTGAACCTGCAGCTGCAGCTTCACAAAATGATTTGGGAGCCGAATGCAAGAGGAAAATAAGTATAAAAGAATAAAGGTTGAAAATTTTAAATGAATGAGAGAAAGAAGACAAAGAAATGAAAACAGAAATAGATATTAAGTCGATAGACGACAAAGGGAAAGATAGAAAAGAAATAGATTCAAACAGCAAAAAGGGTGTAAAAAAAATAGATACCCAGGCAATTCAGGAGCATATTAGAGGTATTCTAATAGCGTTGGGAGATGATCCGGACAGAGAGGGACTTTGTGAGACACCACAGAGGGTGGCAAGGATGTATGAGGAAGTGTTTGAGGGGATGCTTTACACCAATGAGGAGATTGGGGAAATGTTTGGCAAAACTTTTGAGGAGAAGGATTATACAGACGACCATGGGGATATGGTAGTAGTGAAGGATATTGAAATTTTTAGTTATTGTGAGCATCATCTGGCATTGATGTACGATATGTATGTGACAGTGGCATACTTGCCGAAAGGAAAAGTGATTGGCTTGAGTAAAATTGCCAGGATTGCCCAGATGGTTGGAAAGCGTCTGCAGCTTCAAGAGAGAATCGGGGCAGATATTGCTCAGATTATGGAGATGGTTACAGGAACCAAAGATGTTGCAGTGTTGATAAGCGGAAATCACAGCTGTATGCGGGCAAGAGGTATAAGAAATCAATCTGCAAAAACTGTTACTATGACACTTCGGGGGAAATTTGAGACAGATGCCATGCTTCTTGCAAGACTACAAAATATATGATACAAGGTTTAAAAGGTGAAAGATTGCTGGTGCTTCCACGAAAGCAGTTTTGACCTTAATGAAGCAATCCGTTGGAATCAGGGAGAACTAGGAGGAAGTGAACAATATGAGTGAAGAAATAAATAGAGCATTAGTGTTAGTGAGCGGAGGGGTGGACAGTACCACTTGTCTTGGAATGTGTGTGCAGGAGTATGGAAGAGAGAATGTGACGGCGCTTTCTATTTATTACGGGCAAAAGCATGATAAGGAAATAGAGGCTGCCAAGGCAGTCACAAAATATTATGGTGTGGAGTATATTCAATTGGATTTATCCAATATGTTTGTCTACAGTGATTGTTCCCTGCTAAGCCATTCTGAACGGGAAATTCCAAAGGAAACCTATGCAGGGCAATTGGAGGAAACAAAGGGAAAGCCGGTTTCTACATATGTGCCCTTTCGCAATGGATTGTTTTTGTCTGCAGCTGCTAGTATTGCGCTTTCTAAAGAGTGCCAGATAATTTACTATGGTGCTCACAGCGATGATGCAGCGGGAAACGCATATCCAGACTGCAGCGAAGAATTTGTAGAGGCCATGAATAAAGCGGTGTATGAGGGAAGCGGAAGACAGGTGAAAATTCATGTTCCTTTTGTAGGTATGCCAAAGTCTCAAGTGGTGAAAAAGGGCCTTAGTCTGGAAGTGCCCTATCATTTGACATGGAGTTGCTATGAGGGGGGCAGTAAGCCATGTGGAAAATGTGGAACCTGTATAGATAGAAGGGCAGCCTTTGAGAGCAACGGAGTGCAGGATCCTGCATTATAACAGAAGTATAGAGCAAATTATAATAAAAAAGATGATGTTAAAAACATTTATTTAAATAAAGATAAAAAGTATAGAAAAGAATATAGATTTGAAATTATGTGAGAGTGAAAAGGAAAGGAAGAAGGTTACAATGAGAGAGAAGGAAGAAATGGGTGACATTACACTGCTTGGAAATCAAAAAATAGAATATCCTACAGACTATGCACCTGGGCTGTTGGAGACTTTTTTGAATAAGCATACGGACCATGATTATTTTGTGAAATTTAATTGCCCTGAGTTTACCAGTCTATGTCCGATAACGGGACAGCCGGATTTTGCTGCAATCACTATTTCCTATGTGCCGGATGTAAAAATGGTGGAGAGCAAATCCTTAAAGTTATATTTGTTTAGTTTCCGCAATCACGGAGATTTTCATGAGGATTGCATCAACATTATTATGGAAGATTTGATTCGCTTGATGGAGCCGAAATATATTGAAGTCTGGGGGAAGTTTACTCCAAGAGGAGGTATTTCTATTGACCCTTACTGCAATTATGGAAAAAAAGGTACAAAATGGGAGGAAGTGGCTTTTAAGAGATTGAGCGAGCATGATATGTATCCAGAGAAGGTGGATAACAGGTAGGGAAAATGATATGGATTTTCTGAATCTTCAAAACCATAGTGAAGTATACTGTTATATGTTCTGCAAAGGTATCGTAATAAAGTGATATAGGGGATGCCCCTTGTTTCTTGATTGAAAGTGCTTTCAAGAGTTTTCTGTAAACACTTATAAAGTATTGTAAGACAAGTTTCAACTATATATCAATTTAATTTAAGAAATAAATAGAGTAAAAAATAAGTAAAGTAAGAAATAAGTAAAGTAAGAAATAAGTAAAGTAAAAAATAAGGGAAGTAAGGAATAAGCAAAGAAAAACAATAAATGGAATGAAAGGATGGATTGAGAATGATTAAGGTATGTGCATGTATGGCGGATGGATTTGAAGAGGTGGAGATGCTCACAGTAGTTGATATTCTGCGCAGGGCTAATATGCAGGTGTCTATTGTGTCGGTGATGGACAAACTCCAAGTGACAGGTGCTCATAAAATATGTGTGGAGGCGGATTATCTGTGGGGAGAGGTGAATTTTGATCAATATGATTGTATATTTTTGCCGGGAGGGATGCCAGGAACTCTAAATTTAGGAAAACATGCTGGGGTGAAAGAGCAGATAAAAAAATTTTCACAAAGCAACAGAAGAGTGGCAGCAGTATGTGCAGCTCCTTCCGTGTTAGGAGAAAATGGACTGCTGGAGGGGAAAAAAGCGGTATGCTACCCTGGATTTGAGGATAAACTAAAGGGGGCACAGGTGTTGATGGAGAAAGTAGTGACAGACGGAAATATAACTACAAGCAGAGGTATGGGAACTTGTATTCCTCTGGCCTTGGAGTTGGTGAGTCTGTATCAGGGAAAGGAAGAAGCTGATAAAATAGGAAAAGGGATTCTGTATTTGGACTAGTACAGATAGTACAATGATGACTGTGCAGAATAATGGATTACTATCCACTACGTTTTTAAGTATCAAAAAATAGAAATGTAGGAATGGCAGCTGTATTGCGCAAATATAGAAAATAGAAATAAGGCAGCATCAGGAAGGAAACGGTATGAAGGCAATTGCAGAGAATATAATGGAAAATGTAGAGAAAGTGATTATCGGGAAGTCCCAGGTGGTGAAGCTAGTGATTGCTTCCATGTTTGCCGGGGGGCATGTACTGTTGGAGGATGTGCCAGGAAGCGGAAAAACTATGCTTGCCAAAGCATTGGCTCGCTCCATTGACGGCATTAGCACAAGAATTCAGTTGACACCAGATTTGCTGCCATCGGATATAACAGGAATCAATTATTTTAATATGAAGAAATCAGAGTTTGAGTTTGTGCAGGGACCAGTTTTCACCAACATTTTAATAGCGGATGAAATCAACAGGGCGACTCCGAAAACTCAGGCAGGACTGTTGGAGGCAATGGAGGAAAAGCAAGTTAGTGTGGATGGCACTACCTATGAGCTGCCATCTCCCTTTATGGTGATTGCCACCCAGAATCCCGTAGATACCCAGGGAGTGTTTCCTTTGCCGGAGGCTCAGATAGATAGGTTTCTTGTCCGAATCACAATGGATTATCCAAGTACAAAGGAGACAGTTGATATTTTGAAAACTCATGGGGGCGGAAATGTTCTGCAATTACTGCAGCCAGTCACCAACTCACAGGCAATTTGTCAAGTGATTAGCCAAGTAGAAAAAGTGCAGGTGCATGATGATATTTTGTATTATATTGCAAAGCTGTTGGAGGCAACAAGAGAGCATGAAAGTGTAGTGCTGGGAGTGAGCAGCAGAGGTGGTCTGGCGCTGATGCAGTTGGCAAAGGCTCTTGCATTTATGGCAGGCAGGGATTATGTGCTGCCAGATGATGTGAAGGAGGGGGCGGGCTATGCGTTGGCACACCGCCTTGTACTGAAAAACAGTGAGAGATTAAAGCCAGGCAGAGAACAGGAAATCATCATGGAAATATTGGATAAGCAGAAGGTGCCTACAGAAGATTTCGGGGAACAGTGAAGCCTTTTTGAGTTACCATAAAAATAAAAAGCATCATTTTTTATAAATAGACTGTGTCACCTTTGCCGGCATGTCTGGAAGGTTAAGAGAAATATATGATAAAGAAAGGATATTATGTGTATTGCCCTTTTTTCAACTTGCCTATTTAAGGAAATAAAAAGTTCGTGCAGTGTACTTTTTGTTGAGAGGGCAGAATCACAAGCAAACTTGTGATATACATGGTGAAAACATGATTCGGATGGATTGGGTGTTTTATCTGGTAATGGCGCTGCTGGCAATGTTAAGTTTGGTTGCTGTTGGAACAGTTTTGTTTTATGTGGCAAAGACGGTGAGTGTAAATAGGCTGAGATACAAAAGATACTTTTCCCAGGAGGGCGCTTTTGAAGGACAGGAAATATTTATGTATGAGGAATTGTCCAATCACTCGGTATTTCCTATGTTTCAAATATGTGTGGAGAGCTACGTCACCTCCAAAATTCGTCTGGAGGGAGTGGAGAGTGAGGAGGAAATCCAGCATTTTATCAGTCGTTTTCCAGTTGTGCTTCCCTTTACCCGCATCAAGAGATGCCATAGAGCAAAATGTCAAAAACGGGGCTTCTATAAGCTGCAGACAGCTAAGGTGGAATTTGCAGGCATGGACGTATTTTTGGACAGCAAGGCCCAACTGTATATCTATCCAAAGGAGTTGAGTATTAAGGAAGAAAAGGGAATAAACCAGTATTTGCAGTACAGCGATGCTTCCCTGCTTCCAGTTATGGAGGATGTTTTTTCTTTTGCGGGGGTGCGGGAGTACAGAAGCACGGACGCTTTTAGGAGAATTAACTATAAGGCAACAGCAAGGCGGGGGGAGCTGATGGTGAATCAATTTGACTATATGATGGGACGCAGGGTTATGATATATGTAAATTTTCAAATGCAAGATTCTTATATAGAGTTAGGGCGGTTTGAAGAAATGATGGAAGGCGCCTTGTCTATTGCCTCCTATCTGTTTGTGCAGTCCATTCATCAGGGGAATGAGGTGGGGTTTCGAGCCAACAGTCAGATGATAAACGGAGATATGTATGTGCGGTTTCCAATGGCGGGGGGAAGACTTCAATATTTGGAGGTTTTGAGGGAAATGGCCATGATACGTCCTATATACGGCAATTCTTTTGCGTCCATAGTGGAGATGGATATCAGAGAGTATATGACACAGACAGAATGCTATTTTATCACTTCCTATGTAGATGAGGCGGTGGAGAGAAATATGGAGGTGCTGACTGGCATGAACAACGGGGTGCATTTGATAATGCTGCAAGACATTGTGTAATAAGGAAACGTATGGCTTGTATAACTAAAAAGCGGGCTGATACATGGAACAACATAAAGAACAGATAGGCATAGCGGCGCAGAGATGAGGGCTTTTATGAGAAAACATTTAAAAAGATGGCTGTTTGGGAAAGGTGCAGGGGAAGTTCTGGTAAGAATATTGGTACTGTGTATTATGGCAGTTCTATGCCATTTCCTTTTTCTGGCTGCCGGGCAGCAGACTATAAAAAAAGAAATTTTTAGCTGGATGAGGCTTGTATGCTTTCTCGGCATATTGTGGCAGTGCTTTTATTTGGGGGAGGGAAGTCCTCTGGAGAAATGGAAAGATATTCTGTTTCGCACTATGATGTTTGTTGGCAACACAATCAGCAGAGTGTTTGATTTCTTTTTTCATATGACACAAAATACCGTAAGGGGTGGGGGAACGGTAGAAATTAAAGGTTATGAAGAACAGGTGAACTCTATTGCATCGGGACTGATTGGCAAATGGCGAAAACCAAAGTATAAAAAATGGAAGAATATGGATAATCAGGAGAGAATCCGATATCTTTATTATAAAAGTGTGAAGAAACATAGCAAAAGGGATGTGGAGTTTACCTATCAAAAGACAGCATGGGAAATTTATGATGAGCTGGAAGAAAAAAATAAGCTGGAAAAGGGGGATGAGGAGTTGTTTTGTATGTACAATGGGATAAGATATAGAGAAAAAGTTCAGGTATCGGCTCATGATGTGGAAAAATGTAAGGGAAGTGGAAAGCATTTTCAATGACAGAACAAATAGATGAATATTTAAGGTAAATGCAGCATCATGTTTTTAGATTTACTGCAATAGAGAGTTGTATTTACCTTGAAAAGTTGCAACAAAGATTTTCTTGTAGGAAAAGGGAAATATTGACAGATTATGTAAGTGGTGTTATGATAAGCACCATAAGTTACACAATCTATAGAAGGTATAATGGCAAACATGTGAAAACGCGTGGACGCAAAGCTAGGAGTCTAAGGGGGGAATACATAACCTATTGATAGTTCGGCTGCAAGAAAGTTTTTCTTGGCAGTCTTTTTTGTTGTGTAGGAAAATTTGTCTTATACAACAAAAATTCTCCGTAGGAGACGCACAAATTTACGAAAAAGATAATAAAAAACGGAAGAAAAAGATAGGAGTGTGATTTATAAATAAAAATCAGGGAGGTACTTAACAATGCAATTATTTGCAAGCAGTACAAAAAATGTAAAAAACAGAAATAAAGAAGAAAACAAAAGAACAAGTCGAAGAAAAACTGTCATAGTGATGGCAATGACATTCATTTTGAGTGTGGGCACAGGCATGCAGGCATATGCGGCGGGCACTGCATACACGCTTTTGAGCAGAATCTCGGCAGGCGGTGATTATCCCGCTGTGGAAGGGCTTGCCATAGAAAAAGGGCAGGCATATATTTTAAAAAGTGGGGGAAATAACGACTGTACGTATTTTTACGGTGAGAAAACAGGGTTAACACAATTAAAAGATGCAAAAAAGAATGTCATATCATTACCGTTGGGTCACGGAAATGATATGACATACAGAAAAGCGGACAAAAAATTATATATTGCAACTATGGGGGACTCTATTAAACGCATGCCATTGAGTGGAGATGTAAAAAAGATTGAGACAATTAAAACAAATTATGATGTTGGCTCCATTGCCTG
>CAJTQG010000060.1:14613-14824 GCA_910578605.1 uncultured Lachnospiraceae bacterium
AGAAGATAAACGGACAGAATTTCATCTTGTACAGATTAATGGGACAAAGGTAAAGGAAATCTGCATGTTTATGCTAAAGGAAGAGGAAGGTGAGGAGTTCAATCAGGGTATCTGCATGTATAAAGGATACTTGTATGTTACCTTTTGGAATAACAAAAACAATAACAGCTATATTTACAAAGTGAATGAAAAAATGAGTGCTATAGAAAAA
>CAJTQG010000061.1:0-329 GCA_910578605.1 uncultured Lachnospiraceae bacterium
AGTTTCTTGCAATGGATACTGAAAAATTTCGTTTCCCCACGGCATTTCTACACTCAACATTCCATCTGCTATATCAGTAAACAAAAATGTACCAACATCTGTTTTTTCTTCTTTCCAATCATCAGAGGGATAAACGAGAATTGTGTGCCTATCCAGATTCAAGGTTTCAAGATTAAGCAGATTTAATTCTCCAAATGTGTAATACATATCCCCGCTTTCATCAGTTTTCGCATCTTCTATATACCATGAACCTATACGAAAAGTCTGAATCAAAATTTTTTCGTTATCTGCAAAACCGTAGTTGGCATCTTCTCCATAAAAATAATCAG
>CAJTQG010000061.1:339-12509 GCA_910578605.1 uncultured Lachnospiraceae bacterium
TCACAATTTCAAGTAATACAAACCCTTCTTCACTCTCACCCGAAAAGTAAGAAAAAATCACATATCTTTCAGACGGTGATAGCAATAATGAACCACCACCATAACCACCAGAATGATATGGGAATTGAAATATATCTTTTGTCCCATCATTTGAAATTAAAGACAATGAAATGTCATCCTCATCCTGTAGAATAATTTTGCTTCCGTCTGCTAAAGTCACAAGATTTACTAAATCCTCCATAAAGGATATACCTCCAATCCCGATTTGTTATTAGTATGCCGACCGAAGTATAGCACATCTCTCCGCTGAAAACAATCCCCGTTCTACGTCCGTTCCGACTATCCAGACCGTCAAGGGACGAGTAGTATGACTGGCTGGATTTTTGCCGTGGCTCTGCCCCCGCTCCCCCGACCTCTCCCAAAGAACAGAATGGAGTGTTACGCAATAGGGCTTGAAAAGGCTTGATTTTTAAGGCGTTGCAGACGCGAGAATTCACAGGGTAAGGGTTTTATACTATCTACCCACAAAAACGACTTCTAACCGTCCACAGGCTCATTTTGCGCCCGTTCTTCCTGCCCGTTTACCGCCGCGCTGAAAAGTTTTGCGTCAATAACTCAAAAAAGCACTTGACAAAACGCTTCATGGGGAAAGCCGGAGGACATAAAGCCGTACATAGACCCCGTATTTGAGAACAATATCCCGCTTACGCAGACGGAACGGCTCACCATGAGCAGCCGCCCGAAGCAGCCAAAATATGCAAGAAACAAAAACATTCTTGTAATCGGCGGTTCCGGCAGCGGCTAAAACCCGCTTTTTCGTCAAGCCGTCGGTCATGCAGTGTACGTCAAAGGATTTCCCGACTTCGTATATTGTCACAGACCCGAACAGATAAGTATAATAAGGTTATAGGGAAGCGCGCACCCTCAAAGAAAGGAGGTTACACACCATGAAGAAGCAGACAGAGAAAGACAAACTCACCGCCCTATACGAAAGACTCTCCCATGACGATGAGCGAGCCGGGGAATCCGTAAGCATTGAGAATCAAAAGCGGATTTTAGAGGACTACGCACGGAAAAACGGCTTTACCAATATCCGGCACTTTACCGATGACGGAATCCGGAGGTCCGGGCTGCTCCCCTTTAAGGTGCCGCCGAAAACAAAAGTCATTGAGGAAATGGCACCGCCGAAATCCAACGGGCGAAAGATGCCTATCACAGAGCTTGCCCGCCCCTTTTTCCTCAAACAGCTTGCCATGCAGGAGGCACAGAAAGAACAGGCGGCAAAGGACGGAAAGCCTTACTATGACAATGACCTTGTTGTTGCAAAGCCGGACAGCGCGCCTATCTCTGCGGCGTGGGTATCTTCACAGTTTGGAAAGCTGCTTGAAGATTTGAAAATGCCGCATATCCGTTTCCATAATTTACGGCATACGGCGGCTACAAATATACACCAACTGACGGGCGACTTCTACACAGTGGGCGAAGTCTTGGGACACACGCTTGCGGGTATCGGCATATCGCTCGGACTGTCTATGAACTTTGAAGCAGTCACAGCGCGTTATGTGGACGTGCGGCTTGAACGGAAGAAAGAAGTCCTTGACGCATACCATGACGCGGTAGGGAAAACCGAGCCGCTGAAAGCAGAGAAAGCCGAGCCGAAAAAGACAAAGGGCAAGGCAAAGAAAAAAAGCAGCGATTTAGAGCTTTAACGGGCATATCTTTTTACTGCTTTTTATAGCCCCTTATATCCCCGCGTGGGATTTGGGCACCATTCCCCCAAAAAGCACCACAAAAACAGGGAATAAAAAGAACGCCGAGAGCATGCAAAAACGTAGTGTTTATGCGGCTTCCCGGCATTTTTCAATTCCTCAACCGACCTAAAATCAGCTTGTACGGGAGAGAAAAATTCTACTATTTTTTATCTTAAATTTTTAAACCATAGACCGGCATCAGACAAATCACTTTCCTGATAACTGTTTACTTTACTGCAGGATGGTTTTAACAGGGAGGAGGCTTCCGCCTTATTGCTTAAATTCCATGCCATCATGCTAATATTGTTTGATTTACAAAAAGCTGCCCATGCGTCTGCAGAATTGTAATCTAAATTTCCATTTCCCGAAGCCTCACATATACTAAACTCACTGACAAACAATGGCAAACCCTTTTTCAATGCCGCCTCCCCTTTACTGCGCAAATCTTCCTTATGAGTGGCTGCATAGAAATGAAGGGCATACATAATATTCTTCTCCCCTGTAATCGGAGACTGGGCAACAATGTCCACATCCTGGGACCAATTTGGTGTTCCCACAATAATCACGGCATCCTTATCTATCTTGCGAATGATACTTATCAACTCTACTGCATAAGGTTTAATATCATTCTCCCATGCTGCGCCTCCATTTGGCTCATTACATATTTCATATATAATATTATCCTGATTTTTGTATGCCTGCGCCATCTCCTTAAAAAATTCTTTCGCCTGTTCTTTGTATATGTTTGGATTACCGTCACTTAAAATATGCCAGTCAATAATCACATACATCCCCTCTTTTGTCGCTACCTCCACTCCATCCCTTACTTTTTTATGAAGCTCTTTCGTATAACCGGCATTGGGATCAGAATACAAAGCCAAACGAACAGCGTTAATGCCAAACAACTTTTTCAGGGAAGCAAAACTCTCCCTGCTAATATATTGAGGAAACCATGCAATTCCATGGGTACTGATACCCTTCAGGCGAAAAGGCTTTCCCTTTGCATCTGTAAGGGTAGTTCCCTTTACGGATAATTTCCCATGGGCTTTTATCGGATTACTTACAGCCATGACTCCCTCTCCCGCCTCTGTTGTCTGTTCTATTCCCATCTGACTTTCTGTTGTCTCTTCTATTGTTTTATGTTCTTCTGTTGTTTTCTCTCCTGCCTCCTGCTTATGAAATCCTTGGGGTGCCATTTCATATTGTTTATCCCCCACTTTTACCATGCTCTTTATGGGTACAAATGTTTCTCTCGTCTGAATAATAAATCCATAGGTGATATTACTTTCAGCTGGTATGCTGTTGTTATATTCCACTCCCTTTGCTGTTAAAGTAGTTCCTGAAACTGTCAATTCTGCATTCCAGCTTTGCAGTATTTTACTTTTTTCCGGTATCGTGAGAACCGCTTTCCAATCCTTGGCTTCCTCTTTTGTTTCATTTACAATTGTCACGTCAATCTGGGTACAAATCATATTTTCCTGCTCCCATGTATTGCTGCACTTATATGAAATAACCACTTCCTTAGGAACTTCTGTCTGCTCTTGTGTTTCTGTGTTCTGTTCTTCTGCCATGGACATGGACTCCTTTTGTTTCTCTTGCTCTGTTGTGCCAGCTTCCCCTTCTTTTTCAACCCCCCGCTTTTCTTCTTTTGTTACATTCTTCCCCTTTTCCTTTATACCTGCAGATTTTCCAGCAAAAAAAGCAACTCCCACAACAACAACGATACCTAACATCAAACATATCCATCCTATTATTTTCTTTTTCATGATTCTTCACTTCATCCTTTCTCAATCAGACAAGCCGCTCTTAAATCAAAAAGTTATTATAATGTTCATTGGTTAACATAGTCCCATTATAACATGAAACAGGAGAAAAAGTAGCTGTCGTTAACCATCTTTTTCTTTATGTTTTTTATTGTATAGGACAAACTTCATATAATAAAAACTTTAAGGGCAGATAAGGCTCATATAAGCCTTATCTGCCCTTATTTAGGACTATCCATTTCCTGACCGCCCCTTTATTGACGTTCTCATTTATTGGTTTCTCATGATTCTATATGAAAATATCCATATACCGTTTTCTTTTTTTTGTATGGAATATATTTCTCCATAAGATACAGCTGTAATTTCATCTGTACTCAATGTAGCTTTCACTTTTTCCTGCTTATCTTGCTTTTTCTCATTCCTTAACCTCCCATGAAATCCCATAATCTTTTAAAATGTTTTTAAAATTTTGATTTTCTTTAATCGTTTTCAGATAGATATTATTTTCACTAATTTTTTTGCTATGGTATTTTTTTAGTCCTTTATTATATTTGTTGCCTTTTCCTCAAAAAAATTAACTATATTCTATCTTCCTCATTATATAATGGGTATTCTCCGCTAATCCCTTATTTCTGTAAATTAATGTTTTTATTATTTTATTGTTCCTATTTTATTTTGTCTTTTTTGATGTCTTTTCACTTGGAAGCGCTGTTTTCATCTCCACCATCGCTGTCTCCTCTAGACATTCAAATATATCCTCCACCTGCTCTTTCTTCATCTTTGGTGAAATCAGACTGACAATCGGAACCACAATCAGACCGGCAATCATAGCAATGGCTCCAGCATTGATTGGAGACTTAATAAATCCTATAAACATATTGGACACTGTAATACCTACACCGCTGACAAAGCTCGCCCATACCGCTGCTTTTGTCACACCCTTCCAATATAAACCGTACAGAAACGGAGCCAAAAAGGCACCTGCCAAAGCTCCCCATGAGATTCCCATAAGCTGAGCAATAAAGGTTGGAGGATCAAGTGCAATAATGACAGATAACACGATAAAAAATACCAGCAAAATGCGCATGCAAAGCAGTTGTTTTTTATCATTCATATTTTTAATAATATTATCCTTTAAAAAATCTAATGTCAAAGTAGAACTGGATGTTAATACAAGCGATGATAAGGTTGACATAGAAGCTGACAACACCAGCACAATCACCACACCCACCAAAATATCCGGCAAGGTTGCCAGCATACTTGGGATAATCGCATCAAATGCAATACCCTTTGGAGTGTGAATTGCCTCACTGTCAAACAGACGCCCAAATCCTCCTAGAAAATAACAGCCGCCAGACACTACAATAGCAAAAAAAGTAGAGATAATGGTTCCTGACTGGATAGATTTCTCGTCCTTGATAGCATAAAACTTATGTATCATCTGTGGCAATCCCCATGTTCCAAGAGATGTCAAGATTACAACGCCTAACAGATTCAGCGGATCTGGTCCCACAAAGGAAGTGAAGGCTCCCTTCTGTCCCATTGTCAGGGGAACATCACTCTCTAATTCTGCTAACTTTTGCACTGCATGTATAAAGCCTCCCTGACCATTTAACACTGCTCCAATTACAGCGATAATACCTCCAAGCATTATAATTCCCTGTATAAAATCATTAATAGCCGTCGCCATATAACCGCCTAAGATTACATATACTCCAGTAAGCACAGCCATCACAATAACACATACTGCATATGGGATGTCAAACGCCATACCGAACAATCTGGATAAACCATTGTACACCGATGCCGTGTAGGGAATCAAAAAAATAAAAGCAATGGCAGAAGCTGCTACACGCAAGGCTTTGCTGTCATATCTTTTTCCAAAAAAATCTGGCATAGTGGCGGAGGATAGATGATTACTCATAATGCGGGTTCTCCTTCCCAAAATTACCCAAGCAAGCAGAGAACCTATCAGTGCATTCCCAATACCAATCCATGTGGAGGCCATACCATACTTGTATCCAAACTGACCTGCATATCCTACAAACACAACTGCACTGAAATAGGAGGTTCCATAGGCAAAGGCAGTCAGCCAAGGGCCCACGCTTCTCCCACCCAAAACAAAATCATTCACATTAGTTGCATGCTTCCTAGAATAAATTCCAACCAAAACCATAATTGCAAAAAACACAATTAATAAAATTACTTTTGATACCATCTCTTTTCTCCTTCTTATAACGTTCGTGTAAAACTCTGTGTAATACGATACTATAGTTTTAATTTTCTGTCAATGAAAAGGAGGAGTGGACAAAACAAATGACAAGCCCCAAATGATATGCTATAATTTTACTCACTGTTTAGTCTTCGGTTAATAACGATATCAAACAAAGAAAAATAAAAAAGACTATTATATTTGGAGGAAAAAGCAAATGACATTAGAGCATTTATGCAATTTATTAGAGATTCCCACAGAGGTAAAAGCAGAGATACTCGGTTATAAAAATTCACAGAAAACGGTGATAACAGATGAACTGTTATGCCGATTAACAGAACGCAGTCATTGGGATGGGGCTATTCATGAAATCCAAGAAAAAATCGGCGACGACCCTTTTGGATTTTACATACTGTCAGAATTGCTGGACTGTGCCTGCATCACATACAAAAGGTATGAGAAAATGGGAATTGACACTTCCATTTTTATTCAGACTATGAAATTTTGCACCCGTTTTTTATTAGAACACAAAAAAATCCATGGCTGTTATTCCTTTACTTGGGCATGGTGGTTTCCAAGGCAGCTTGCCTTGCAAGAATTTCGCATCGGTGCGTTAGAGTATGAATTTATAGAGAACCAGACAAAACAAATCTCGATTCACATACCGTCGGACGCATGTATCACCCCAAAAAATATTCACGCTTCCTTCTTAGAATACAAAAGCTTCCTGCACACTCATTTTCCAGAATGGGAAAATGCTCCTTGGCACTGTGAATCATGGATGTTATCTCCTGCATTAAAACAATTGCTGCCCCAGACATCCAATATATTGTACTTCCAGAGCTTATTTGAAGTAGAGAGTGTGGACTATGAAAGCATGGCAGTGTTAGATTGGGTTTATCCAGGAGAAAAAGGAGCCTTGAAGGAACTATCTGAAAACACATCGCTGCAGCGAAATATGAAGCAATTCCTCTTGGACGGAAAAAGGGTAGGGTGGGCAAAAGGTAAAGTGAGATAACCCTGACATTCCCTTTCCAAAGCTTACTTTTAAAGCTGCATATATTCCGACATTTTACATACGCCCCTAGCTCCGGCTTCTATGGCAAGGCTTTCATTTTCTCTCTTGATTCCCCCTATGGCATACACAGGTATATTTACCTCTGCACATATTTTGCGAAGAAAGGAAAGCCCTCTTGCCGGAACGCCTCTCTTACAGTCCGTCTCAAAAATATGTCCTGCTATCACGTAAGCTCCCCCCTGCTGCTCCACATACCTTGCCTCCTCCACAGAGTGAACCGACACGCCCACCATAGAAAAGCAAGTGCATTCCTTCTGTCTTTCTACAAACATGGGATACGGAAGATGTATATTTTCACAGCCCAGCTCCAGTGCTGCCTGTATATAGGTGTTCACCCCAAAGGAGATGCCACATTCCCTGCAGCTTTTCATTACCTTTTCCGCCAGCCTTTTGTATTCCTTCTCCTCTAAATCCTTCTCCCGCAAAATGAACAAATCGGGAATTTCTCCTGAGCGGCCTATCCTCTTTACCTGCTCCCACAAAGGTATATCAGTCAAACCTCTGTTTGAGATGGCTATACGCTTATACAAACACATAATCGTTCATAACCGGCTGCAAACCTCTCTCCTTGATGGCAGCTACTACCTCCTCCACATTTCTGCCATCGGAGATTTCAAACTGGTCGTCTCCCTTCTCCTCTTCTTCCCCGTGTCCGCCGATTCCAGTGCTGACTCCTGCAGAAATTTTCGTGGCGGCCAAACCAATCACATTATCCCGAAATCCTGCCCGCTCTCTGGTGGAAATGGTCATTCCCGCAAAAGGCATAAATATACGGTATGCGCACATAATCTGCAGCAGCTGCTTTTCATGGACATCCTTTGGATTGATTTTATCATTATTGATAATAGGCCGAAGTCTAGGACAGGAAAAGGAAATCTCCGCATGGGGATATTTTCTTTGAATGAGATAGGCATGGATTCCCGTGGCAAAGGCATCCTTTCTAAAATCATCCAATCCAAGAAGCGCAGCAAAGGCAACGCCCCGCATTCCTCCCATCAATGCCCTCTCCTGTGCATTGATTCTGTAAGGGAAGCATCTTTTATGGCCCGCCAAGTGCAGTGTCTCATATTTGTCGGAATTGTATGTCTCCTGAAACACCGTCACATAATCTGCACCGCACTGACGCAAATAGGCGTACTCATCGCTGTTCATAGGATATACTTCGATTCCTACATTTTTAAAATACTGATGGGCAATTTTACATGCCTGCCCAATATATTTTACATCGGACATTTTTCTGCTCTCACCTGTCAAAATAAGAATTTCCTCCAGACCAGACTTGGCGATTGCCTCCATCTCCCTCTCCATTTCCTGTGTATCCAGTTTCGCCCGCTTAATCTTATTCTGACAGTTAAAACCACAATATACACACAAATTCTCACAGTAATTAGAAATGTAAATAGGGGTAAATAAGTATACGGAATTTCCAAAATGCTTTCTTGTCTCCAGTGTTGCTTTCCTTGCCATCTCCTCTATATAATCCTGGGCTGCAGGGGAGAGCAGCGCCCCAAAATCCTCAATGCTGCAGCTATCATGACTCAGGGCAGCTTCCACATCCTGCCTTGTATATTTGCTGTAATCATAGCCCTCCATCGCTTCTATTACTTGTTCCATTACTGTGGAATCAATCTGTTCCATTTCCTCCAGGTATTCCATATGACTTACTTGTTCCATAAATGAAGCCTCCCTTTCAAAATTTGAATGCCATTTATCCCATTCAATTAACAACTGAAATGCTTTGTCTAAATCAATCTAAACTATTCATTTAAAAATCCGGTAAGAGGGGAGGATGCGCTCCCTCCCTGGGTCAGCACTCTTCCCATTCCTGCCAGATAGGCGCTTCTGCCCGCCTCTATTGCTTTTTTAAACGCCTGGGCCATAGCTGGTATATTTCCCGCTGTGGCAATAGCTGTATTGGCCATCACCGCCGCCGCCCCCATCTCCATAGCCTCACATGCCTGGGAAGGACAGCCAATACCGGCATCCACTATAATGGGCAAATCAATCTCATCAATTAAAATCTGAATAAATTCTCTTGTACATAAGCCTTTGTTGGAACCAATGGGAGCCGCCAAAGGCATAATGGTGGCTGCACCTGCATTCGCCAAATCTCTGGCAGCATTTAAGTCAGGATACATATAGGGCATCACCACAAATCCCTCTTTTGCCAAAATCTCTGTGGCTTTAATGGTTTCATAATTATCCGGCAGCAAATATTTGGAATCCCGAATTACCTCTATCTTAACAAAATCTCCACATCCTAGTTCTCTAGAAAGCCTGGCAATCCTCACTGCCTCCTTGGCATCCCTTGCCCCTGATGTATTGGGAAGCAAGGTAATTCCCTCCGGGATAAAATCCAATATATTTGCCTCCCCGTCACTGTTGGCGCGCCGCAGTGCCAAAGTGATAATCTGTGCACCCGCCTGCTTGATTGCCGCCTGAATCAATTCCACATTATATTTTCCTGAGCCTAATATAAACCTTGAGGAAAATTCATGTCCCCCAATCACCAGCAAATCTTTATCCTTCTTATCCTGATTTTCTTTATTTTCACTAAACATATTTCTGCTCCTTATCTGTTTTTCATTTCTATATTTTCTTAACTCCATGTTTTTTTACTTCATATTTTTACTTCATATTTTTGCTTCATATTTTTTTAACTTCACATATCCTTTTTTATTCATTTATTTATTTTCATTATTAAACTGTTTTTCCATTTTTCTGTTTCTATATATCTATATCATAAAGGTTCATCTGCCATAACCCCCTCCCTCATTGCCTACACATTCTCCAGCCCTAATACCAATCTTACAATCATATTCGCCTGATGTCCTGCGCATATACCCACTCTTCCTGCCATAAGCCCAATCCCGTCATAGGCGTCATTCTCACCATCCCCGCACAAATATAAGTTTTTCATTACCCGATTGGTCTTGATTTTATTGCTGCTGTCATAGCCTGCCATGCCAGAGCCCGCCACAATTTTAATTTCAGGTTTATTTTCTAATAAAGTATTGACAAGCATTGCTTTATATTCCGGATTGTCCATAGCTTCACACACAATCCCATACCCATCCAATAGAGAGAGTATATTTTCTTGCGTCACCTTTATCGTATCATATGAAATATCCAAATAGGGATTGATTTCCATTAAATGTTCTTTTAAGGCAATGGTCTTATATTTCCCCAAATCAGCAATCTTATATGCCTGCCTGTTTAAATTCGTAGCATCCACCTTGTCAAAATCAATTAAATGAATATGCCCTACACCGCTTCTTGCCAGCATAATGGCAATATGAGAACCTAAGCCTCCAAGCCCTACTATCACTATAGATGCCCTGTTTAATTTTCTGTGAATCTCAGGGGAAAAACGGGCGTCCATGGCTCTGTCCAGCTCCTCTTTTGAAATGTTCTCCCTATTAGAAGTCTCTTCCATCTGTCCTAACACTGTCCTCCTCCTACAAAATGCACAACCTCCAGCTTATCACCCTGCTGCAGTATTGTGTCCCCATATTGTGCTTTTGGCAATATTTCTCCATTCAGCTCCACTGCAATGCGGGCAATGTGAAATCCCTCCTCCTCCAAAAATGCCCCCACACTCTTATCCTGTGTATATTCCATCTGCTTTCCATTCAAATATACCATATGTCACCTTCCCTTTCTCATTGCCAATATTCTATATAGCTGTTTAGCCAGAAGGCCCAATTGTTACTTTATCTATGCCTCCCATTTTCTGCCTTGCCGCAACTAATTTTGCCAGAGGAAATCTATTCCATCCCCTATACATAAAAGGTCACGCGAAGAAAGCTACACCCAAGGTGGTGTACCCCTTCGCATGACCTTTGCCGTCAAACTCTGTGTAATAACATACTATAGATTTACCGTTCTGTCAAGACCGCTGTCCTTCCCTCCTGTGTACATCCTCCTTAATCAAGGTGTACAGCAGAGCCGCAAAGGGTATCCCTAAAAACATTCCAGCCACACCAGATATTTTACCTCCTACTATTATAGCGGCAAATATCCATATAGACGGAAGTCCTACAGCGCTTCCAACCACATGGGGATAGATTAACTTATTGTCTATCTGCTGTATCACCAAAAATAATACTAAAAACGTCACAGCGCCAACTGGTGATTCTATAAACAAAAGAAACATTCCAACAATACAACCGATAAATGCTCCCACTACCGGCACCAAAGCCGTTACCGCCACAATCACTCCAATTAAAACAGGGTAGGACAATCGGAATATCAACATAACCAATGTCATCATCATTCCTAAGATAATAGCATCCACACATTGACCGGAGATAAAGCCCGCATATACTTGATTTGTCATTTTTGCCAGGTGCAGTACCTTTTCACCCATTTTGCGGGGTAAGTAAACTTTTATCAGGCGAACTGCCTGGCTGGCCAACTCCTCTTTTCTCATTAACAGATAAAACGCAAAGAAAAAGCCAATTCCAAAATCCGCCAAAACAGTAATAAAATTAGTTACAAAGCTTCCGCCCTTTCTAATTGCCGCCATCACCGATTGATTTTCAATCAAGCCAACCATCTGTTCCAGCATGTCCCCGCTTATCTTAATATCCTTTATTTTTTCTATTGCATTTTCCGGCACTCCTAAGTGCCGCTCTCCAAATTCCAAAGCCTGCTCCATCAAAACAGGCACTCTTTCTCCCAACTGGCGTGTGCTGTTCACCACCTCTGGCACAAGACACATACAAAGTATGGTGATTATCCCCACCAGCAGTACAATGGAAACGGTGATGGACACACCGCGCTTCACGGCTCTATTGTTCCAAAGCTTGCCCTTCATTCCTTTTTCCAAAAAATTCACAATCAAATTCAGCACAAATGCCACCATACATCCATAAATCAAGGGGGCAGCGGCAGAGTATATCATTCCCAGTATGCGCCTGACTAAATCCAATTTCATCACAATGCAATAGAATAAAACAATCAAAAACAATCCTCGTATCAAATCCTTTGTTTTCTTTTCCAAGCCATCCATCTCCTTTTCCAAGTGTATTGACTCAATTATTATTCTCTATTTACCTTTTTCAATATAACACGACTAGAAAGAGAATACCAGAAAATTTTTATCAAAAATCTTACACTTTGAAATTCCAGCAGCAGATTGTGGATTTGTACAATACCAGCGTAATCTGCTATCCCAAATCAGTACGTAAATATGACGTAAATTGCAACAAACTCAGTAACTGAACTGAACAAACTAAAAAAGGAAAATATTGACAGATTTTGTATGCAGCTATATAATGAAAAACATAAATCGTGCAATGGATAGAAAGGCAAACATGTGAAAACACATGGACGCAAAGCTAGGAGTCTAAGGGGGGGGGATA
>CAJTQG010000062.1 GCA_910578605.1 uncultured Lachnospiraceae bacterium
GGTCACCCGACCTACACCCTTAGCAGGGGCGCCTCTTCAGCCACTTGAGTATTTCTCCTGAGCCTGAATTTACATATAGTATTCATTTAACTGCGCCTACAACGCAAGACATATAATATCAAAAAAACAAGTCATTGTCAATTGCTTTTTCCATTTTTGATATTTTTTTCCATCTATCTTTCTTTTCGTTATATAATTATAATATTGGTATTTTTGTTTTTCCCTTTTCTTTACAATATTCTGATACAATATTTTTAATTGTATTGGTTAATATTATAATTGTTATATTGGTTATCATCTTTCTCTATTATACTCATTTATTGCTGTTTCATACAAATTATTTCCTTTACTATCAATTACCACGACAACTGGCAATTTTTCTACCTGCAGCTCTCTTATTGCCTCAGTTCCCAAATCATCATAGGCAATCACTTTACTTTCCTTGATACATTTTGACAGCAGAGCACCAGCTCCGCCCACTGCCGCAAAATATATGGCATTATTCCTGACTACAGCCTGCCTTACATCCTCTGTGCGCTTTCCCTTTCCTATCATTCCCTTTAATCCCAAATCAAGAAGTGTAGGAGTATATTTATCCATTCTGCTTGCTGTTGTAGGCCCAGCTGAACCAATCACCTTTCCCTCTCTAGCGGGGGATGGACCCATATAATAAATAACATTATTTTTTAAATCCATTGGCAATTTTTCTTCATTCTTTAATGTCTCATCCATTCGCTTATGAGCAGCATCTCTAGCCGTATATATTTTTCCGGTAATATAAACATAATCCCCGGCCTGTAAATCTTTTATTTCACTTTCCACCAAAGGTGCCTGTATGTATTTTTCCATTATAATCTCCATTCCTGTGTTGCTTTCTACACTTGCTATAATTCATACTACACATAAATCAGCAATGCTTCAACAAGCTGACGTCATTCCATTTACGTTCAACTAATCTTTTCTTCTATATTACTCTTGTTACATGTCTGTTAACATGACAGCACATATTCACTGCCACAGGAAGACCTGCTATGTGCGTTGGATATGTCTCAATATTCACTGCCAATGCTGTCTGTGTTCCTCCTAAGCCTCCCGGTCCAATACCAGATTTGTTTATTTTCTCTAACAATTCTTCTTCCAATTCTTTCACATATGGAATATGAGAGTGTTCATTTACATTTCTTGTCAATGCTTTTTTTGATAAGAGTGCACATTTCTCAAAGGTTCCTCCAATCCCCACTCCAACTACAATAGGTGGACAGGCATTAGGCCCTGCCTCCTTTACAGCTTGAACCACAGCATTTTTTACACCATCTATTCCATCTGCTGGTTTCAGCATAAATATTCTGCTCATATTTTCACTTCCAAAACCTTTAGGTGCTATTGTGATGGTAACCTGATCTCCTTCTATTATCTCATAATGTATCACAGCCGGAGTATTATCCTTTGTATTATTTCTAATAATAGGATCATCCACCACTGATTTTCGGAGAAATCCTTCTGTATAGCCTTGACGAACTCCCTGGTTAATGGCTGTTTCCAGATTTCCTCCTTCAAAATGTACTTCCTGTCCTATCTGAATAAAAATAACCGCCATTCCTGTATCCTGACAAATTGGTATCATTTCTTTTCCCGCAATCTCAAGATTATCCTCTAACTGCTGTAAAATTTGTTTTCCTAATGGGGATTCCTCATTATTTTCAGCTTTCTTTAAAGCATCCCTCATATCCTTTGATAAAAAATGATTTGCCTCTATACACATTTCTTTTATATTTTTTGTAATTTCTTCCACACTGATATTTCTCATTTTTATACCTATGCATATCACAAGCAAGCTTGTGTTACTGCTCGTGCAACAGAAAGTATATGTTACAAACCTTCTATTTTCTTAAAAAATAGGCTAAAAGAAGGCGCAGTAAGCATAATTTCCTTTCTTTATAAATTCTTTATATCTTTTAACATTTCTTTCAACCTTCCGACTATGCTGGCAAAACAGACACAAAGGATTGATAACAAGATTACATATCACCTTTTATGGCATCCCCAAGAATGAAAGTTTTCATTAATAACAAAGTATATTACTTTGCCAGTGCTGCTTTGGCAATATATTCCTTATCTTCCTGTTGATATGATTTATATTTTTCAGAGTCCACTAAAAAGGCTGCTATATTTGCCTCCTTAAAATTAGTATCTTTAAAATCCAGAGTAACTGTATTTACTGTATTTAATCTATCCGTTAAGGACTCATTTTCTTCTAATATGTAACTGAAATTGGGAATACTACCCTCTATAATATCTGTTTCTGCCATTATGTTTTCATCATTTTCCCAACAGAGTACATAGATTTTGTCATTATCCTTTTTACTTAAATTCTCGCTGGTTCTATAACGCAAGGTGTATGTGTTCTCTGTCCTGTCTACTATATAGATTTGATTCCAGCTTTCCTCCTCACCTTTTCTAATGGGGTTACTGAAATACCTATCCTCCGCTTTTTCTACTTTTCCATCCTTAACCGTAATGGTAATTGTCAAATCCTTCACAAAATCTCCCAGATAATATTGATTTTTTTCTTCCTGTTCCGATTTTTGGTAAATTAAAGCTCTGACATTTGCAGTTGTATATTGATTGCCGTCGGCATCCATACTGTCCCACTTTACTTTATCATGCACCTTAGCATAAGCCTGATACCATTTATTATCTTCCTTGTACTGCTCCTGAAACTCAGAATTTTGTTCCACAGGCTTAATATTCCCGCCGTCTGTCTCCCAACACACATAGATTTCTTCATCTGTTTTTGAATAATTGACGGACAACTCACCATTTTCATTCACACTGATATATAGACTATTCGTTACGTTTTTATCAAAATATTGATTGGCAACATCTAATATAAACAAATAAGCGCCTACCGCCAAAAAACCAATCAGCAGTGTAAGCCCCCCTCTTTGCATAAATAATTTCAGCTTTTCCTTCACGGTAAATTCTCCTTCAATTTTGTTTCTTTATTCCTCCGATGATTTTACTATTTTAGAGGCTGCCCCATTGGCCATTTAATGTGACAGCCCCTATTTGAATCTTTAATTATCTTCCTGTTGATTTTCTTGAAGTTTTTTGTCTTCCTCTGCTCTCTCAAGCAGCTTATCTATTCCGCTGTCCGCTGCAGGCATATTGTTGCCTTGAACTGCAATGTCATTTTTGTTTTCCTGTACCTCTTTATTCACATTAGGCTGATGCTGTTCATCAGACTTAATATCCTGTCCTGCCTGAGCCTGAACATCTTCATTTTCTTGTAATTCCTGATTATCTTGCGTCTCATCAGAAGGAATCTCCTGTCTTACTTTAGCAATACTTGCCACCTTAACACCTTCATCTAAGTTTATAAGCTTCACACCAGATGTAATTCTTCCCACCTTGGAAATATCATTGGCATAGAGCTGAATAATAATTCCCTCATTTGTAATCATCATAATTTCATGCTCTGGAGTTACAGCCTTTGCTCCCACAACATTTCCTGTTTTTTCTGTGATTTTGTAACACTTAACCCCTTTTCCTCCTCGGTGCTGCACATTAAATTCCTCTATGGAAGTACGTTTACCCATACCCTTTTCCGATACGAACAACATATCATCTCCCTGAGTATTCATCTGCATTGCCACTACCTTGTCATTATCATCTAAATTCATTCCGATTACACCCATAGACTTGCGTCCTGTTTTTCGCACATCGGTTTCTTTAAATTTAATACATTGGCCAAACCTGGTAACTAACAGAATCTCCTTCGTATTATCTGTTACCTTTACCTCGATTAATTCGTCGTCCTCACGAAGCAATATACCTTGAATACCTGTTTTTCTAATGTTAGCATATTCTTTAATGGATGTTTTCTTTACCAATCCGTTTTGTGTTGCCATCATTAAATATTTGTTTTCATCATACTCGCGAATAGGTATAACAGCGGTAATCTTTTCCTCCGGCAACAGCTGAAGTAAATTGATAATGGCAGTTCCCCTTGCGGTTCTTCCCGCCTCTGGAATCTCATATGCCTTCAGACGATATACCTTTCCAATGCTAGTAAAGAACATAATATAGTGATGAGTTGTTGCCATCAACAAATCCTCAATGTAATCATCCTCTATTGTCTGCATTCCCTTAATACCTTTGCCACCTCTATTTTGACTCTTGAAATTATCAGTTGTCATTCTCTTGATATATCCAAGCCTTGTCATGGCAATTACTGTATTTTCAACCGGTATTAAGTCCTCTGCGCTAATATCAAACTCATCAAAGCCGATGGAGGTTCTTCTGTCATCTCCATACTTTTCTCTGATAATCAAAATTTCTTCTCTAATTACACCTAACAATTTCTTTTCATCAGCTAAAATTGCTCTCAACTCTTTGATTGTTTCCTGAAGCTCCTTATATTCTGCTTCTAACTTTTCTCTCTCCAAGCCTGTAAGAGCTCTCAGACGCATATCTACAATGGCCTGAGCCTGCTTATCTGTCAGTTCAAAAGCATCAATCAAACCTTCCTTGGCATCCACTGTAGTGCGGGAACCGCGGATAATACGAATTACTTCATCAATATGGTCTAAGGCAATCATCAAGCCCTCCAAAATATGGGCTCTCTCCTCCGCCTTGTTAAGTTCATACTTTGTTCTTCTTGTAACCACGTCTTTTTGATGCAGAAGATAATTGTCAAGCATCTGATGTAAATTCAGCACTTTTGGTTCATTGTTCACAAGAGCCAGCATAATTACACCAAAAGTATCCTGCATCTGGGTATGCTTATGTAATTGATTTAAGATAATATTGGGATTCACATCTCTTCTCAGCTCAATTACAATTCTCATACCATCCTTGTTGGACTCATCTGTCAAATTGGTAATACCATCTATTTTTTTATCTTTTACTAAATTTGCTATATTTTCAATAAGTCTGGCTTTATTGACCATAAATGGAATCTCAGTGACAATAATTCTATTTTTACCGTTTTCCATTGGCTCAATATTAGAAACCGCCCGAACCTTGATTTTGCCTCGACCTGTCCGATAAGCCTCCTGAATCCCTCTCGTTCCTAATATCACACCGCCTGTGGGAAAATCCGGCCCTTTAATAATTTCTAATATTTCCTCTAACTCTGTCTCTCTGTCCTCATAAATCTGGTTATCAATAATTTTTACTACAGCGCTGATAACTTCCCGCAGGTTGTGAGGAGGAATATTAGTTGCCATACCTACCGCAATACCGTTTGTTCCGTTTACTAATAGATTAGGGTAGCGGGATGGCAGCACTGTTGGTTCCTTCTCCGTCTCATCGAAGTTAGGAACAAAATCTACTGTGTCTTTATTGATGTCAGCTAACATCTCCATGGAGAGCTTGCTGAGCCTTGCCTCCGTATAACGCATAGCGGCGGCGCCGTCACCGTCCACAGAACCAAAATTTCCATGTCCATCCACAAGAGGATAACGAGTGGACCATTCCTGAGCCAAATTTACTAAAGCGCCATAAATGGAGCTGTCACCATGGGGATGATATTTACCCATAGTATCACCCACAATACGCGCACATTTACGATGTGGTTTGTCCGGCCCATTATTTAATTCTATCATGGAAAATAGTATTCTTCTCTGTACCGGCTTTAATCCATCCCTTACATCAGGCAATGCTCTGGATGCTATCACACTCATCGCATAATCTATGTAGGATTTTTCCATTGTCTTCTTCAAGTCCACTTCATGAACTTTGTCAAAGATATTTTCATCCATACTAAGGTTTCCTCCTCTATTTTAATAAATATCCAGATTGGACACAAATTTAGCATTTGCTTCTATAAATTCACGCCTTGGCTCCACTTGGTCGCCCATCAGTGTTGTAAAGGTCATATCAATCTCGGACTGGGTTTCCTCGTCAATCATAACCTTCAGCAAAACTCTCTTCTCCGGGTCCATAGTTGTATCCCACAGCTGCTGGGCATCCATCTCGCCCAAACCTTTGTAGCGCTGGATTTTATTATTTCCATCCCGCCCTATTTCTGTCAGAATATCATTTAACTCCTCGTCACTGTAAGCATACCAAACCTTTTTATTTTTTGTTATTTGGTATAAAGGCGGCTGCGCCAAATACACAAATCCTTGTTTAATCAGCTCCGGCATAAATCGGTAAAAAAATGTAAGCAGCAACGTGGAAATATGAGCTCCATCCACATCTGCATCTGTCATAATGATAATTTTATGATATCTTAATTTTGAAATATCAAAGTCCTCATGTATTCCTGTTCCGAATGCAGTTATCATAGCACGTATCTCAGCATTTCCCAATATTCTGTCTAGTCGCGCCTTCTCCACATTCAAAATCTTACCCCTGAGAGGTAAAATAGCCTGGGTGTCTCTTGAGCGGGCAGTCTTGGCGGAACCACCTGCCGAATCTCCCTCCACTATATAAATTTCACATTTCTCAGGGTCTTTGTTGGAACAGTCGGCTAACTTTCCAGGCAGACTTGTGGAATCCAAGGCAGTCTTTCTCCTTGTCAAATCCCTTGCCTTTCTCGCCGCATCCCTGGCCCTTTGAGCCAAAACAGCCTTCTCACAGATTTGCTTTGCCACAGAAGGATTTAATTCCAGGAAAATGGTCAGCTGCTCACTCACTACGCTGTCCACTGCAGCTCTGGCCTCACTGTTGCCCAGCTTTTGTTTTGTCTGGCCTTCAAACTGAGGCTCCCCTAATTTAATGCTGATAATAGCTGTCAAACCTTCCCTGATATCTTCACCAGTAAGGTTGACTTCATTTTCCTTTAACAATTTATTCTTTCTGGCATAGTCGTTAAACGTCTTTGTGAGAGCCCGCTTAAATCCCTCCAAATGGGTACCTCCCTCAGGAGTGTTAATATTATTGACGAAGCTGTAGGTATTTTCAATGTAGCTGTCATTGTGCTGCAGGGCAACCTCCACATACACATCCTCCCTGCTGCCTTCACAGTAAATCACAGACTCATACAATGACTGCTTTCCTCTGTTTAAATACTCTACAAATTCTTTGATTCCACCCTCATAGTGAAAGGCTTCCTCCCGCTTTTCCTCTCTGGCATCCCGAAGTATAATTTTTAAATTTTTTGTCAAAAATGCCATTTCACGAAGACGCTTGCGCAAAATATCATAATCAAAAGCAGTCTCCTCAAAAATCTTATCATCCGGCAAAAAGACTACTTCTGTTCCTGTCTTATCCAGCTCACAATCTCCTATCACCTTTAAAGGATAGCATACATTTCCTCTCTCATAGCGCTGCTGATAGATTTTACCATCACTGTACACTCTTACCTCAAGCCACTGAGACAAAGCATTTACAACAGAAGCACCCACACCGTGAAGTCCGCCGGAAACCTTGTAACCTCCTCCACCGAACTTACCGCCAGCATGCAAAATAGTAAATACTACCTCCACCGCTGGAAGTCCGGATTTTTCATTGATTCCAATTGGTATTCCTCTTCCGTTATCTAACACTCTAATCGAATTGTCTTTATTAATTTGTACATCAATTACACTACAGTATCCCGCTAGTGCTTCATCCACCGAATTATCTACAATTTCATAAACTAAATGATGCAAACCTTTTGCTGAGGTACTTCCAATATACATACCCGGCCTTTTTCTGACAGCTTCCAAGCCCTCTAATATCTGTATTTGATTCGCTCCATATGAACTGTTGCTCATCCTATTTACCTGTCCTTTCCTCATTCTATATCATGATTGTAACCGCCAAGATGAACTCTCCTATTTGAACTCTCCTGCCGGGGATAAATTCTTCCATCCTCCACTTGAAAAACTTTATTTATCTGAAAACGATTTTGAACAAACTCGTCCAAACCGGTACATGTAATCAAGGTCTGAATATTTCCAATCTCATTTAAAAGATGATTTTGCCTTGAGCTGTCTAATTCACTTAAAACATCATCCAATAATAATATGGGGGTATCGTTTATCAATTTTTTAACTAGCTCTATCTCAGCTAGCTTGAGAGACAATGCACATGTTCTCTGTTGTCCCTGGCTTCCAAAACACCTTACATCCAATTCTCCTATCTCAAATCTCACATCATCTCTGTGAGGCCCTGCGCTTGTACTTTTTAAACGGCAATCTCTCTCTCTATTTCTTTTTAGCTCTAAGAGAAACTCCTCCTGACTGCTGACAGAGCATGGCTCATACACAAGCTTTAATTCCTCCCTCTGGCTGGAAAGATTTTTATGTATGGGCAATATTGTTTCATTTACCTGACTGATAAATTCTTCCCTTCTTTTGCTCACTTTATACCCATATTCTGCCAATTGTAAATCCCATACATCCAATGTATCCAAAAGTTCCGGCTTCACATACAAATCCTTAAGCAGCTTATTTCTATGCCTCAAAACCTTATTATAGTTAAGTAAATCATGAACATACACCTTGTCTAACTGACAAAGCTCCATATCAATAAATTTTCTTCTCTCCCCAGGTCCGCTTTTTATTATATTCAAATCCTCCGGTGAGAAAAATATAACATTTACAATACCAAACATCTCACTTACTTTTCGAATTGGTATTCCATTGACTGCAATACCCTTGGAGCGATTTTTCTTTAAGTGCATATCAATCCGATAAGGGACTTCCTTCTTCTTAATGATCATCTTAATGTGAGCTTCCTCCTGCCCAAATCGAAGCAGTTCCTTATCCTTACTTGTTCTATGAGATTTTGTAGTGCTTCCCACATAGATAGATTCTAGTATATTTGTCTTTCCCTGTGCATTCTGTCCATAAAATATATTGGTACTCTCATCTAGATGTACTGACAATATATTATAATTTCTGTAGTTTGCTAATTCTAAGGATTGTATCACCATAATTTCTGACCTGCATTTCCCTGTGTTTAACCTACAATCTGAATTTTTTTCCCCTCAAAAGAAACAATATCTCCATCTACCAGCTTTTTTCCCCTCTGCAGACAAACCTCTCCGTTCACCAAAACCAAGCCATCTAATATAATCTCCTTTGCCTGTGCACCGGAAGCCACTAGATTGGCCGCCTTCAAAGCCTGTCCCAATTTAATGAAATCCTCTCTTAACTGAATTGTCTCCATAACATCCACACTCCTGTTTTTAAAATCAGTTCAAATAATAATAAAATTATGCATTTCCTGCTACGTTAAAATTGACAGGCAAAATCAAATAAATATAATTATCCTGCTCATCTCTTATAAAACAAGGAGCCTTTGCATTAACCAAATAAATATTGATATTTTCCTCATCAATTACCTTCAAAGCTTCAATTAAGAACTTAGGATTAAATCCAATCATAATATCCTTTCCGCTTTTCTCAATATCAATATTTTCATTCATGGAACCCACTACAGATTGAATCTTTAATTCCATATCTCCATCTGTAATATTGATAATAATAGGCTTTTTATCCCCCTCTTTAATCATAAGTGTTGCCCTGTCTATACAATCTAAAAATTCTCTTTTGTTAATTACAACCTTTGTCTCATAATCACTAGAGAGCATCTGGTCTATCTTAAAGTATTCGCCCTCTATCAATCTGGAAACTACTATCGTATCATCAAACTCAAACACGATATGATTGCCGGTAAAAAATATTCTTACTTCTGCATCCATATTTCCAGATAGAATCTTGCTCACCTCATTGAGAGTTTTTCCCGGAACTACCACTTTCATTGGCTCAAATTCCTCTTTCAATTCTACCTTGCGGATGGATATGCGATGACCGTCTAGGGAAACTACCTTTAATGTATTTCCTTCTACCTCAAACAGTTCACCTGTCATGAGTTTGTTGTTCTCGTTATCCGCAATGGAAAATATTGTCTGGCGTATTGTTTCTTTTAATGTAAATTGAGATAAGTAAATAAACTTTTCTTTTTCTATGAGAGGTAAATAAGAAAAATCATCTCCCTCTTTTCCTGATATATGAAATTTTGCTTTTTCACATGTAATTTTCATTTGTAGCTTTTCATCGGTCTCTAAAACCACATCATTATCCGGCAATTTACGAATAATCTCGGAAAATATTTTAGCATTGATTGCGATAATGCCTCTTTCAAGTATTTCCCCTTTTATTTTTGTCTCAATACCTAATTCCATATCATTTGCTGTAAATTTTATTTCATCAGCTGAAGCGTCAATCAATATACATTCTAAAATAGTCATTGTTGTCTTTGACGGAACAGCCTTCAGTACAATATTTACCCCATTTAGAAGGTCTGATTTTGAACAGATTAGTTTCATGTGCCTAAAACTCCTTTCAAGATGTGCTGTCATATATATATTTATAAAAATAATCAGTAATAGTAATAATAAGGCTTGTGAAAATGTTAAGAACCTCTCTGAAGCCCAAAATTTAATGTATAGAGCACATAATAACTATGTGCAGACAATGGGAAAAGGGTGGGGGATAGCTGTGTATAAAAAAAGCAGTAAAAAATTCCCTCACAGGCTTTGCACAGTTATTTAACAGGTGAAAATGGACATAAGTGAATAAAAAGTGCAAAGTTATCCACAAGTAATATAGGATAAAACAATAAAATGTTTATATTTTAAGAAGGATTTATCTTCTTTGTTAAGACTTCAATTACATTTTTGGTGGAATCAGAATTTTTCAGCTCTGCAGCAATTTTGTCATAGGCGTACATTACTGTGGAGTGATCTCTATTTCCCAATATTGTTCCAATCATTTCAAAGGATGTCTCTGTCAATTCACGGCATAGGTACATGGCAAGCTGTCTTGGATAGGCAATATTCTGGCTTTTTTTCTTGCTGGCCAAATCATCAGGCGTTAAATTGAAGTGGTCTGACACTATTTTGATAATGGAACTTGGCGTCACCTCTACATTTTCATCTGGAGATATAATATCTTTTAGCACCTCGGCAGCAAAATCTACATCTACCTGCTTGTTGGTAGACAGCTTGGAAAAGGCAACAACCTTTGTGATGGCGCCTTCTAATTCCCTGATGTTTGATTTAATATTGGTGGCAATGTATTGAAATACTTTATCATCTATAGAATATCCTTCCAGCTCTGATTTTTTGCGAAGGATTGCCATACGTGTTTCATAATCAGGAGGGGAAATGTCCACTGTCAATCCCATCTCGAAACGAGAACGATAACGCTCGTCCAATGTCTCAAAATTCTTTGGCGCTTTATCGGAGGATATAATAACCTGCTTTTTAGCGCCATACAAAGTATTGAAGGTGTGAAAAAATTCTTCTTGAGAGCGGTCCTTTCCTATTATAAATTGTATATCATCTATTAAAAGGATATCAATATTTCTATATTTATTGCGAAATTCTGTGATGGCCGTCTGATTTTCGTTTCGAATTACATTTATCAGTTCATTGGTAAATGCTTCACTTGTCACATACAAAACTTTTGCATCAGGATTATGCTCAATAACAAAACGGGCAATAGATTGCATTAAATGAGTTTTTCCTAGTCCAGCTCCTCCGTACAGAAATAGAGGGTTGTACACTTCTCCTGGAGATTCAGCTACGGCAAGGGAAGCGGCGTATGCAAAATTGTTGTTGCTGCCAACCACAAAGCTGTCAAAGGTATATTTTGAATTTAAGTTTGCTTCCATTAAGCGGGACTGCAGGTAGGAATCTTCCTTTTTGGAGGAAATGTTGTGAGTATTTTCCTTAACCTGGTGAGGAAGAATAAATTCCAGCTCGAATGCATGTCCAGTCACTTCCTCAATGGTAACTCGCAGTGGAGCATAATATTTTTTCTTAATGTAATTAAGTCCCAGATTTTCTTCGGGAACTAGTATAGTGATTAAATCATCTTCCACAGAATGAATTTTAAGAGGCAACAGCCAAAGATTAAAGGAAACATCGGAAATTTCATGTTCCCTTTTTAAGGTAGATAATATTTCATTCCATTTAGATTGTAACATGTTGATCATAATATACTCCATTCATTATGTTCTAATTGTTTTTATTAGTTCATTATGTTTTTCTAA
>CAJTQG010000063.1 GCA_910578605.1 uncultured Lachnospiraceae bacterium
ACTTAATATATACTAATATCATTTATATTTATAAAATGGTTTTAGATATTAAATTTAAAAATTTACAGTGTATTTTTCACTTAGAAGATTTGACTTAGAAGATGGAAAAAACAAATAATGTCTAATGTGTCTAATGCTGTAAATGGAATTTACAAGAAAGGAAATGGTTATGAAGGAATCATTAAAAAGAGTTTTATTAGGAGTATGTATTGTGTTAGCAATAGAGGCAATTGCTGCCTGCGGATATATTTTAATTAAACACAATGCAAAGAAGGTAAAGGAAAAGAAGGAAGAGAATCAGGAAAAAATAGTGGATGTGGATATGAGCACTTATAATCAATACTTAGATTATATTGAATTAGGTGATTATAAGGGAATATCAGTTAAAAAAGGTGTGCCTACCATTAATGATGTGGATGATGAAACGGTACAGGATGCCCTAGAGTATTATCTGGATGATTACAAGGAATATAAAGAGATGGATAGGGCAGTAAAAAATGGTGATTTGCTTAATATTGATTTTGAAGGAAAAATTGATGGAAAAGTAGACGATAATGCTTCGGCACAGGATTATGATATTGTAGTGGGTTCAGGAGAATTTTTTGATGATTTTGAGAAAGCTTTGGTTGGGTTGAAAAAGGGTAAAAAAACAGAGCTGAAATTAAAATATCCAAAGGATTATCAGGATGAGGATTACGCAGGAAAGGATGTAGTATTCACTGTTACAGTGAATAAAATACAGGAATGCACATATACACCGAAGCTGACAGACGAATTTGTAAAAGAGAAGGTGGATGGTTGTAATACAATTGCTGAGTGGAAGGAGAAGATCCGACAGGAGGAATTATCCTACCTTTTGGATGAGGCTGAGGAGCAGGTAAACAGTGATTTATATGAGATTGTTCTCAACAATGCCAAATTAGTGAAATATAATGAACTGATTGAAAAGTATCCTGAGCTTTATGATGAGAGTAATTCAGAGATACAGTCCGAATATGAAGGCTCAGCGGAGATGTTTGGCATGAGTTTGGAGGAATATTTAGAGTTTGCTGGCATGACGCAAGAGGATTTAGATGAAGAGATACAGCTTAGTATAAAAGGAAAGCTTGTGTTGGCTTCTATCTTAAAAGAAGAAAATATAAAATTGACTGAGGATGAGTACAACCAGTACATTGAGGAGAACTATGAAGACAACGGTTTTGAATCCAAAGAAGAATTTATAGAATATTTTACAAAGGAGGAAATCGGAAAGGTTTGTCTGATGAATAAATGTTATGCGTTTTTGGTGGAGCAGGCAGACGTGGAGGAGATTTCCTATGAGGAATATAATAATTCCTTTGAGGATGCTCAGTTAGAAGAATAAGTGAAATGTATTTATAATAAAATGAATATTTAATATTAGAACCCCCATAAGAATAGTATTTAGAAAATTCTTATGGGGGTTATTCAGCTATCTTTACCAAATTATTTATCATTATTTTATTTTAAGCGAATTGAAAAACTCAATGAAAAGAATAGCAGGAATGAAAGATAAAACAACTTATGCTTTATTTAAGGCAATCATTTCTTTAATTAAGGATTCTAGCTTTTCGTCCATTGTTTCGTTGGTGAATTGGCAGGTGCCCACAGCTCTATGGCCGCCGCCGCCATATTTTAACATCAGTTCACCAACATTGATGTTGCTTGTACGGTTTAGTACACTGTAGCCAACTGCTGCAGAACAGCCTTGACCGCCGCGTCCCGATACAATCCACACAGAAATGTTAGCTTCAGGAAACATACTATATATCATAAAGCGGTTGCCGGTATATATAGGGTCAACCCCTCTTAAATCACTGACAATAATTTGATCATAAACTTTTGTGTGCTCCATCACCATGGCTTTGAACTTTTCGGACTGTTCCATGTAAAGCTCTACTCGCTCTGCAACATCAGGCAGAGCCATTATCTCATCTATTGTCATTGTGCGGCAGTAGTCAATCAAATGCTCCATCAACTGATAGTTAGAAATTCTAAATTCCCGAAAACGTCCAAGACCGGTTCTAGGATCCATGACAAAGCCTAATAAGACCCAGCCGGAAGGATTTAATATTTCATCTATGGTGAGATTAGCGGAATCTACCTTATCTACTCCCTCCAATAAATCCTCAAATCCAGGAAAGCGTTCCTTTCCGCCATAATAGTCATAGACAATATGTGCACAGCTGGGACTGGTGCGACTGTCACCTATGTATTTTCCTTTGTATGCATTTCTCTCGGCCTCACTGGAATGGTGGTCAAACCAAAGTCCGCAGCCTTCCACAAAAGGAACATTGGCAAGACAATCATCTTCAGTTACTTCCACTAATCCATCTTGAAGGTCTTTTGGATGTGCAAATTTCCAGTGATCAATAATACCTGCTTCTTTTAAGAATACGGCACAGGCCAAGCCGTCAAAATCAGATCTGGTAATCAATCTCATAAACAGTAACCTCTCTTTGTATATTTTTAGAAATATTTGCATAGATTTAAGCACAACATATTACAATTTTACCATGAATTAGCCTTGTTTTCAAGTGATACATATAAAATACTGTGGAAAGCGCCAAAATTGACATTATCTGAAATAAAAATTTGTTTATTTTTTAAATTATATAGCTGAATGAATTGACAGCTTATGGTAATTGAGTTAAGCTTATATATAATGAATAGGTACAAAAGTACTAGGTGGATGAAATGGCAGAATAACTTACTAATTTTGTTTTCAGTTTGTTTTTTCTGATAATATGCATTAAAAAAAGCAATGATAGTCAAAAACTTTCATTACTATTTTAGTTGCCCATATCGGGGACGAAATGGAGGTTGTTTATGAAAAAAGAGAAATGCTTGACAATTGCTTTTGCTGTGATTGTAATGGTGATTTCTAGTGTGATTACAGCATTGGCAGACACAAAGGGAGAGTTGATTGTGGGGGATGCGTTTTCAGCCGACAGCGGGGATGAATTACTGACAGGTGATTTTTGCATTAGTTATATGTTTCGCAATGAAGGAACAGTGGGAGCAAATTTTAATAATTTTGCCATTGAGTTTTACAGCGATACGGTAAGCACAGGTAATACAGGAAAGGGATATCTGACATTGAGGGCGGATGCATTTGGCTGGTGGGCAGATGGTTGGACTGTGGTTGGGGGTAAGACGCCTGCTGATGTAAATGCCAACTGGACAGGTGTAGGAAGTGCTTTTGGCAATGATGCGGCAGATGGAGAGTGGCAGGAGGCTATGTCAGATGCAGAAGTTATTGTCACTGCCGCAAGAACAGGTGAGACGATTAAAGTGAGCTTTGATATAAAGTCAGCCAATGGAAATCTTTATTATTTTACAAATACAGTAGAAAATGTTTACGGCTTTGGTAAGAGTCTAAAAGTGCATTTGACGGGGGAACAGGTTAATTTATCTAATATTGTATTTTCTCCAGAAGGAAATTTAGGACCAGGGGATAACACAGGCTCAGGAGACGGAAATGGAGGTAATTCCAACACAAAAAAAGAATTGACGGTGGGAGCTGCTTTCTCTTCTAATTCTGGAGATGAGATATTGACAGGAGATTTTGAGATTGTCTATGGATTCCATAATAAAGGAACAGAAGGAGCAAATTATAATAATTTTGCCATAGAATTTTACAGCGACAAAGTGAGCGCAGGTACAACAGGCAGAGGTTTTTTGACTGTGAGAGCGGATGCATGGGGCTGGTGGGCAGATGGCTGGGGACCCAATGGGGGTAAGACACCTGCCGATGTAAATGCCAACTGGACAGGTGTAGGAAGTACTTTTGGCAATGATGCAGCGGATAGAGAGTGGCAGGAGGCTATGTCAGATGCGGAAGTTATTGTGACTGCAGTAAGAAAGGGTGAGACAATTTCTGTTGATTATAACATAAAGGCTTTGAACGGAAAAACTTATCATTTTAGCAATTCGGTTAAAAATGTATATGGTTACGGAGATACCGTGAAAGTACATTTGACAGGAGAAAAGGTTAAATTGACCAATATTACATATACGGTAAAGTATAACAAGGGACCAGATAACAATACAGGCGACACGGGAACAAATAAGGGACCAGGAAGCAGCACAGGGGATCACACAAACGTAAAACAGTATATAGTTACCTTTCAGCCCAAAACTGGCGCTAAGGCTGTTAAGCGGAAAGTGACAGCTGGCAAGAAGGTAGCCCCGCCCAAAAGATTTTCACGTAAAAAATATTTGTTTGCCGGATGGTATCAGGGAAAGAAAAAATACAATTTTTCCAAACCAGTTACAGCCAACATTACATTGCAGGCAAAGTGGAAGAAGGTTACAGTAAAGCAAGTAAAGCTAGGCAAAGTGAGAAATGAGAAGAACAGCAAGCTGTCTGTAGCAATCAAGAAGATAACAGGCGTTCATGGATATCAAGTATCCTATGCAAGTAACAAAAAGTATAAGTCTGCAAAAAAAAGGATAACTGCTTCGGTGAAAATGACTTTGACAAAGTTAAAGAAAGGAAAAACCTATTATGTGCGCGCAAGGGCATATAAGCTTGATTCAACAGGTGAAAAGATATACGGCAAGTGGAGCAAGAACTGTAAGATAAAAATAAGCAAAGCTTAGCAAAGTTATGAAGCAAGTTCGGAAAGGAGAATGAAATGAAAGTGGTTCATAAAATGAAAAAAAATTGGCTGGCAATCGTTTTGGTTGTAGGAGTGTTAGTGATTTTGGGGTTTACAATACCGTTTCATTCGTCAGCAGATGAGCAGATTCAAAATAAAGGTCTCAAATTAAGAGATTTTTCTATAAAGATTGATGGGCAGGAGCTTGTAGAAAATATGGAAATCAACGATGGAGCAAAGGTTGATATATCTTTTCAGTATGATATCCATAATGTAGACAGACAAAAAGAGTACAATATTGATTTGAAGGCAAAGGGGATGGAGATTGTAGATTATCCTGAAGCGCCGTTGATGGATGAGGCCAACCGCAAAGTGGGAGTGTATGTCATTAAAAACGGTATGATATATATTACATTGGATGATGCCTTTCTCGGCAGAAGTGAGATTAGCGGTTATGCCAATATTAAAGGTAAAGTGAATGTAACACAGACCGGCAATGAGGATATGGGGAAGGAGGAGATAGGTGTTGCAGAAACCTTTGTTGATGTCAATATAAAATATAAGCCAGCGGAGAGTTCTCTTTATATTCAGAAGGAGACAGCAGGAAAGGCAGAATATGAAAAGGCCAGCAACCAAGTAATACAGGAATACAAGGTTACCCTTACAGCAAACGGAAAGGTTACCAATATTAAGCTGACAGATAACTGCGGCTCAGGCATAGAGAAGGGAAGTATTACCGATATTACTATGAATGGTAAAAGATATCCAACCCTCAAGGATTTAGAGATGGCTTTGACAGAATTAGACAGCACTTCTGTTTCCTTTACATACAAGATGAAGGTGAATGGAGATATTTACAAAGCAAGTGAAAATGTCTATGATGGAAAATACAGAAATACCATAAAGGCGGAATATAAAACCTCAAAGGATACGCCGAAAACAAGTGAATCCTGGGCAGTGTATCCTAATATATCAAAGCCATATGTGTCCAAAAGCGGTCAATACAATAAGGATACCAATACAGTAGAGTGGACGATTTCAATTTATGTAGGTGATTTGTCAAAGGCAGATATACAAAATATTAAAGATATATTGGGTAAGGGGCTTACGGTAAACGGACAGTCAGGGGAGATTGATTTGAAAGCGGGAGACTTTACAGAGTCAAATGGTGTGTATTCATATACATACACTACCCAAGTGGATGAAAAATTGAAGGATACGGTGTCACCTGTTGTTTTGAATAATAAGGTGAATGTTGACTTTGGAAAAAATTACGGGATATGGTCTGCTGACACGAACGTGACAACTCCAGGAATTGAAAGCTTAGTACAGAAAAAACATATTACCTATGATTCAGAAACAAAGAAATTAACATGGGAGATTGATTTGGATGTGCCAAGCGGCGGCCTGACCAATGTGGAGTTGGAGGATAATACAATTACCTATTATCCAAACAGTGGAAATCACAGTGCTTCCATGGACTCTATTACCATTGTAAAGGGAAATGAGAGAGTGGAGGTAGTGAAGGATGGAAAATGTATTCGCCAGGATGTGGTGGAGGAATGCTACAGTATATGGTGCGGGTGGAAATTAAAATTTGCAGATGCCTATATTAACAGAACCAACAGGGGAAAGACCATTAAAATGATTTGTACCTCAACTATTACAGATGAAAATATTAATGGTAAAGAATATACAAACAAGGTGACGGCAACTTATAAGGATAATCTTGGAAATACAGGAAGCTCCGTTGGAAGTGCATCCTGGGAAGATGCAAACAAACTGGTGATTAAGAATGGCTATGCCAATGAAAAGCAGGATGGAGCAGTGTGGGAGGTTCAGACAAATATTTCTAAATTGGATTCTGTAAAGCTCAATGATGTATTTAATTTTACAGATAAGCTTCCGGAAAATATGGAATTAGCTGATAACAGTGTTTCCGCTGTAATTATGGGCAAACAGGTTTGGGGAGATATGACATGGAATCAAGCAGATATTAGTGAGTGTGTGAGCTACAAGAAAAATACAGATGGGACGGTTGGATTTAACATTAAAGTGAATGAAGCTTTTATGCAGAAGCTTCAGCAAGTGAAATCCACTTTGTCCCAGGGACAATGGTATACCATTGTATTAAAATATTCTACACAAGTAAAAGATATACAACAACTGATAAAAAAAGGAGAGGTCAGTTTCCAGAATCATGTAACGGGTGAGTTCAAAGGGCAGGATATTGGTGTGGATGCCGCAACAGTTAAGCTGCATCCAAAGGACGTGATTAAAAAGACGTATCGATATGATAAGCTTACAGCCCCCAATATTTTGTATTTCATAGAAGTGAACCAGTATGGATATGATTTGGATGAATCAGATTGGTTAGAATTAACAGATACTATGGGAGATGCTTTAATATTGAACGCAACAGATATTACAGTATCTGCTTTTCAAAATAACAACTGGAGAGTGATGGAGCAGGGGAAAGAATATTTCTTCAAATATAATCCCCAGAGCAACAGCTTTACCATGAGGATTCCTGATGAGACATATATTAGAATACAATACAGTGCAAAAACAAATTTATATGTTAACCAGGATGAAAGCAAAAATGAATCTTTCACGGAAGAAAATTCTTATAATCAAGTAAAGCTGAAAGGATATTCCTCTGATCAGACACAGGATAAGGTTAGTATGAAAACGGTTGCCCTTACTCCAACTATTGCCATTAATGCTTTAAATGGTGCTATAACGGTTTATAAATATTGGAATAACGGCGAGCAGATGACAGCTTTGCCAGGTGCAGAATTTAAACTGACAGCAATGAAATACAATCCAGCGGCAAATACATTTACAGATGACAAAATCTATCTGGAAAATATAGAGATACCAGAAAACGGAACGGTGACAATAGATGGACTGCGCTATGATATTGTATATAAATTGGTGGAGACAAAGGCACCTGATGGATTTGAAAAAAGCACACAGGCTTACTACTTTGTTATTAAGGGGTCCGCAGATGTGAATTTACCCAATCCTCTGCCAGACGGAATGAAGATTGAGCAATTTTATACAGGTGCTATGATTTATTACCAAAACAAGGAAGCCGATCCGAAAAATCCAGACGAGGGAGAGGAGGAGACTAGCACAGACCAGGGTGAGAAGCCTACTTCTGGTGAGGGCGAATCTACCTCAGATAAAGAAAATGAGTCTACTACGAATAAAGAAGAGTCTACCTCCCATTTAAAACCGGATGATGGAACAGAGGATAAGACTACAGAGCAATTTGGCGATGGAACAACGAAGAAGCCAAATACAGGCGGTGAAAATAATGATGGTTCTTCGGAGGAAAATACGACAAAAAATCAGGGTAATAACACTCCGGATGTGGGAGAAGAGAATGATGACTCCGGTGAGGGAAATGGCAGCGGATCAGGGAAACCTTCTTACACACCGAATACCGGAGATGAGGGAAGCTCACAGACCGAAGGAAATAAAAACACAGGAAGGGATGACAGTTTGTTTGTGAAGCCAACAGATGGGTCTGAAATTGTAAAGGCAGAGATTGTCCTCACAAAAACCATTCAGGGAGCAGTGACAAAGGAGGAGGCAGAAGGAGCACTGGAATTTATGGTCACAAATCTTAGCACTGCAAAATCTAAAATATATACTCTGAAGGATTTTAAATATGACAAAGAACAAGACAAATACTTTTTAAGGTTAACGGTAAATGGTAATGAAGTTTACCATATTGAGGAGATAGTGACAGATATTGATGGATATGTTTTAACTAGTGTTTCCTCTACAGTGAGTGCATCTGGACAGACAAAAGAGGATGATGAGGACTATGATGATACAGAGGCGATTGTGACAGTGGGGGCAGATGAAACAGCCCAGGTGGACTATAAGGATGAGTATATGACGGATGAGGAGGCGGAGCAAAACGGATGGTCTGTAGAGGAGAAGCCTTTTAACAAGAAAAAGGTTTCTGATAAGGAGGAAGACAAAACGTCTAATCTCTTGACAAACTCTCCGAAAACGGGAGATTCTTTTAAGACAAAATTTTATATTGGTTTAATTGGGGCGGCAGTGGTAGTGTTAGTGTTGTTTAAAGTGTTTGGACCAAAGAGAAAAGAAGAGGAATAAAATACTTGCTTTTTTAAAATGATAGTGTTATACTTAAACCTAATGATAATGTTGTAGGATAAAAGTGGGCTGATGAAGCCCACTTTTTCTATGCATTCTATAAACCAATATCAGTTGAGAAAAAATGATTACACTCAACATCATGAAATATAAACTATTAAATATTTGAAAAAGCATGGCAAGCTTCAAATTGCGGAAAGGTTGAAAGAATGTCAAAAAGAGAGGAATATGAAAAGAAAACAGAACAGCTGATTCTTCCTATTATAGAGGAGAATGGATTTGAACTGGTAGATGTGGAATATGTAAAGGAAGGAAGTAATTGGTATTTAAGAGCTTACATTGACAAGCCAGGAGGAATTACAGTGGATGATTGTGAGATTGTCAATCGTGCGCTGGGAGCTAAGCTTGATGAAGAAGATTATGTGGAGGATTCTTATATATTGGAGGTAAGCTCACCAGGTCTTGGGAGACCATTAAAAAAGGATAAGGATTTTGACAGAAGCATAGGAGAGGCAGTTGATATTAAGTTATATCGGGCTTTAGAAGGACAAAAGGATTTTACTGGTGTATTGAAGGCATATGATAAAGAAACAATAACCATTAATATGGAAGATCACAGTGATTTGGTATTTCAGAGAAGTGAGATTGCGCTGATTCGATTATCATTTGATTTCTATGAATAGCTTGAGCCGTCTAGGAAGTTTGTACATTTCTATTTATATTGGTGCTGAATTGATTTAGTAGGTTTTAGAATAAAAAGGAGGAATTTAGAAAAATGAACAGAGAACTGATGGAAGCGTTGGATGTATTGGAGAAGGAAAAAGATATTAGCAAAGATGTACTGCTAGAGGCAATTGAAAATTCTTTGATTACCGCCTACAAAAACCATTTTGGAAAAGCAGATAATGTGAAGGTGAATATTGATAGAGAAACAGGTGATTTTGAGGTTCTGGCTGAGAAGACGGTTGTGGAGACTGTGGAGGATAAGGCTGTTGAGATTTCTTTGGAGGACGCTTGGAAAATCAGCAAGAAATACACAGTAGGTGATGTTGTAAATGTAAAGGTGGAATCAAAAGAGTTTGGCCGCATTGCTACCACAAATGCCAAAAATATTATTTTACAGAAGATTCGCGAGGAAGAGCGAAGGGTACTGTATGACCAGTATTATGAAAAAGAAAATGATATTGTGACAGGTATTGTGCAGAGAGTAAATGGGAAAAATGTCAGCATCAATCTTGGAAAAGTAGATGCTGTGCTCATGGAGAGTGAGCAGGTAAGCACAGAAACCTTTAAGCCTACAGAGAGAATTAAGCTTTATATATTGGAAGTGAAGGATACTTCTAAGGGGCCTAGAGTAATGGTATCCAGAAAACATCCTGATTTGGTAAAGCGTTTATTTGAGGCCGAGGTAGTGGAGATTCAGGACGGTGCTGTGGAGATAAAAAGTATTTCAAGAGAACCAGGTTCCCGCACTAAAATGGCAGTGTTGTCTCATCACAGAAGTGTAGACCCCGTTGGGGCTTGTGTAGGAAACAATGGTTCTAGAGTAAGCGCTGTTGTAAAGGAGCTTCGAGGTGAGAAAATAGATATTATCCGTTGGAGTGAAGACCCGGCAGTGTTAATTGAAAATGCATTAAGTCCTGCAAAGGTAGTGTCGGTAGTGGCAAATGATGAGACGAAGAGCGCAAGAGTGGTGGTGCCGGATTATCAATTATCTCTGGCTATCGGAAGAGAAGGGCAAAATGCAAGACTAGCAGCTAGACTAACAGGATTTAAGATAGATATTAAGAGTGAGTCTCAGGTGGAGGCTATGCAGAGAAATAAAAATAGGAATCGTAACCGCAATCGAACACAGAATAATGAAGAAAACCAAGAAATGGATGAGAAATAATGGCAGCAGGCAAAAAGGTTCCATTAAGAAAATGTATTGGCTGTGGAGAGATGAAAAGTAAAAAAGAGATGATAAGAATCATCAAAACTACAGAGAATGCAATTGTATTGGATAAAACAGGTAAACAAAATGGCAGAGGTGCATATATTTGTCCTAATTTACAGTGCTTAGAGACGGCAACAAAGTCAAAAGGATTGGAGAGAGCATTAAAAACAGCCATTCCCACTGAAGTATATGAGCAGCTGTCAAATCAAATTAGCGAGTAAATCCGCAAGCAGATTGGAGTGAAGGAGATGCCAAAGGATAAAGTGTTATCGTTGCTAGGGATTGCACAGAAGGCAGGCAGGGTTGTCAGCGGTGAATTTTCAGTAGAAAAGGCCGTTAAGGAAGGAAAGGCATGTCTTGTTCTTGTGGCCAAAGATGCATCAGACAATACAAAAAAAATGTTTCGCAACATGTGTAGCTACTATGAAGTACCAGTGTATGTTCATAGTGAAAAGGAAACCTTAGGGCATTGTATCGGAAAACAGTTTCGCGCCAGTCTGGCAGTGACGGATGTAGGATTTGCCAACGCATTGAAAAAACAGTTGTCCGAGGATTAGAATGGAGGATTAAGTATGGCAAAAATAAGAATTTATGAATTAGCAAAAAAAATAGGTAAAGACAATAATGATATTTTGAAATTTCTAGGAGAAAAAGGAATAGAAGGAAAAAGTCATATGAGTGGCTTAGATGAAAAGGATGCCAAGATGGTGGAGGAGCATTTTGCTTCACTGTCTACAGCTTTGAAGGCAAACACTGAAAAACAGCCGGAAAAACAGGAAAAGCTGGATGACAAAAATACACAGCCGCAAAATGGACAAAAAAATCAGAAGGGAAACGGAGAAAAACAGTCTCCAAAATCAGAAAAAAAACATATGGGAAACCAGGGTGAGAAAAAGAAGCAGCAAGAACAAATGAATCAAAATAAAAATAAACAAGATAAAAGCAATCAGGGAAAGAATGTGC
>CAJTQG010000064.1 GCA_910578605.1 uncultured Lachnospiraceae bacterium
AAGATAGGAGATTTAAAGAAATTAAAGTGGAGGGTAAAAATTGATAATTAGTTATATTTTTATTTTAGTGGATCATACTGATGTTTGCATATAGAGTAACATTTGAAATATTGGGAGAGTAGGGAGTATAAAATGAAATAAAGTATCGAGAAAAGGTATTTACAAATTAGATAAGAGGAATTTCAAAGTGAATTTGCAAGAGTTAGTATGATAGGTTATGGTTTCCATTGTATATTAGTGCTTGGAGGGGAAAGCTGTACAAGGCGGCACTAATATACAAATGGAAACATAATGTTGTTTGAAAATAAAAGGAGATAAGGGCATATATTTTTACCATTGAAGAACAAGAGAATATCAGATTAATAAATCATTATATATTGGTTTTAGTGATGCTGTTTATGAATATCCATTCATAAATGGCATTTTTACATTTTTTCTGTAATGGAATCTAGCAATAACAATGCCTGGGTTTTAATATCTCTGCTGGCAAGACATCCTAGTTGAGCGTAATGGCTTGCTTCCTTGGCAAAGTGCATCCCCTGGCGGTATTCTTTAGCTTCGTAGGCTTTTAATCCAAGTATCAGGCAGCTTCGTGCATAAATAGCACATCCCTCATCATAAAATGGATGTGACTCTTGTAGATACTCTTCAATTAAGATAGGAATCTCCTTGTGATTTTCCTGCAGAAAATGCTGTTTTAAGAGAAGATAGGAATCTGTTACAAAGCTATGCTGCTTATTGGATGCAGGAAGCTTTTGCAAGTCAGGAAATACAATTGGTTCTTTAAAACTTTGTTCTGCGCTGGCACAGGCAGTGTCTAGAGCCGCCGTTACTTGTGTGCTGTCATTGGTTGGTTCTTCCTCTGCCATCAGCTCAGGAAGAGATATTTCTAGTACCTTGGACAGATATTCTAATGTTTTGATGGAGGGAGAGGCACTTCCGCTTTCAATTTGACTAAGCATATTGCGAGTAATAAAAGTTCCCACAACTTCGCTCTGTGTCATTTTTTTTGCTAATCTAGCTTCCCGAATACGTTTGCCTAATTTGATTTGATCCATATGCGCCCTCCTTTCATATATATTTTTTCGGTAAATAAAATTTACTTTCTTAGTGTTAATATAACAGATAAACAAAAAAAGTGCAAGAATTATTTGACAATAATAAAATAAAATGCTAGTATTAAGGTAAATTTAATTTACATGACGAAATGCGACAAATTATTTAGGAGGGATGTTATGGAAGTATGGTGGAATGGTTTAACAACAATGGAACAAATATTATACTGTATTGCAATTCCGTCTACGTTGATTCTTTTACTGCAGACTATTCTTATATTCTGTGGTTTTGACCATGATGGCGGAATGAATGTATCTGACACATCAGGTATTGATTTTGACATGGATGTATCCCATGATATATCATTCGATTCAGATGTGAGTGACATTAACATAGGGGATACAAGTCCGGTATCAGATGTAGGAAGCATGCATTTTTTTACTGTGCAGGGAGTGGTAGCATTTCTTTGTATTTTTGGGTGGAGCTCCATTATTATTTTACATGGTAGTGGAAAGAGCAGCTTGGCCATTGTCATAGGAATGGTGTTTGGCATCGGGGCAATGTTTTTGGTGGCAAAGATTTTGCAACTGTCTTCCCGTATGACCCAGAGCGGTACGTTGAATCTGCATAATGCATTGGGGGAGGTGGGCAGAGTTTATTTGACAGTGCCTGCTAAGGGAGAGGGAACCGGCAAAGTAAATATAACAGTGCAGGGAAGCTTTTTAGAATTTGATGCATTAAACAACACTGAAGAACCCATTAAGACGGGAGAGGCAGTTCGAGTAATAGATATAGAAGGAGATTGTATTATTGTGGAAAAGGAATAGTTAAGCATTATGAGACTAACTTAAAAAACAGCAAATGATTTAAATATTTTATATAAAAGAAAAGATGTAAAGTGAAAGCAGAAAAGGAGGAAAAGTTATGGGTCCAGAGGTATTGATTGCTATTTGTGTGGCAGTAATTATTTTATTTGTGTTGTTGGCGGGTATTCTTTCTAGATATCGCAAATGTCCTTCCGATAAGGTGTTAGTTATCTACGGTAAAGTGGGAAGTGATAAGAACGGACAGACAAAGACAGCAAGGTGTATTCACGGCGGAGCGGCATTTATTGTTCCGGTTATTCAGTCTTATCAATATATGGATTTGACACCGATTTCCATCAATGTGGATTTGAGGAATGCACTTTCTAAGCAAAATATTCGCGTGGATGTTCCATCTCGATTTACCGTCGGCATATCTACAGAGCCAGGTGTGATGCAGAATGCAGCAGAACGTTTGTTAGGGTTAAAGATGGTGGAGATACAGGAACTGGCTAAGGATATTATACTTGGTCAGCTTCGACTTGTAATTGCCACTATGGATATTGAGGAAATTAATTCCGACAGGGATAAATTCCTTTTGGCAGTTTCTAATAACGTAGAAATTGAGTTAAAGAAAATTGGTCTTCGTTTAATTAATGTAAATGTGACAGATATCAATGATGAGAGTGGATATATTGAAGCGTTGGGAAAAGAGGCGGCTGCCAAGGCAATAAATGATGCAAAGAAAAGTGTAGCTGAGAAAGACCGAGATGGTGAAATCGGTCAGGCAAATGCCAGAAGAGATCAAAGAATTCAAGTATCTGCAGCAGATGCAGACGCTATAAAGGGTGAGAATGATGCAAAGGTAGCAGTGGCACAGTCCGAAGCTGCCAGAAGAGAAAAAGAAGCAGAGGCATTAAAAATTGCTACGGCAGCGGAGGCTGTGCAGGCGGCAAGAGCAAAGGAGGAGGCATATGAAGCGCAAAAGTCAGCGGAGCTGACTCGTGCCGAATTGGAACGTGCTACCCAGCAGGCAGATGTTATCATTAAGGCCCAGATTGAGAAGGAACAGGCAGAGATAGAGGCAGAAGCGGAGGCGGAAGTCATTCGCCGCAAGGCAAAGGGCGAGGCGGATGCTATATATGCTAAGATGGAAGCTCAGGCAAAGGGTATGCAGGAGATGCTCTCTAAGCAGGCGGAAGGTATGCGGGAATTGGTGAAGGCTGCAGGAGGAGATGCAGACGCTGCTGTTCGCTTGATGATTGCAGATAAATTAGAAGAGCTGATGAAAATTCAGGTGGAAGCAATTAAAAACATTAAGATTGACAAGGTTACTGTCTGGGATTCTATGGGAGGACAGGGAGATAACGTGCCAACAACAGCTAACTTTTTAGCAGGTATGGCTAAATCAGTACCGCCTCTTAATGAACTGTTTAAACAGGCAGGTATGGAGCTTCCCTCCTATTTAGGAAAGGACATAGAATCAGTGCTGGATACAGTGGAGGAGGTTAGTCAGGAGAGAGAAGTACAGGCAGAGCAGAGTGAATGATGATAACAATGGACTGACAATCCATTGGGAAATGAATAAAAAGCAGTTTTTTCTTTAGGATGAGATAATATTATAATATAATCATAGGAAAAATATAGGAGCACAATGTGCAAAACAAAGCATGCCAAAAATAATACAGTTTATTCCAATTGGCCCTAAAATAATTTTTTTTTGATATAATAAAATACGATGTGGGGCAGAAGGAATGTTTTTGATGATAGTTATTCTTTTTTGTCGATTTGTCAATAAAAAGATTGCGGATGAAAGAGAATACAAAAAAATTGTGAATGCCAGTGTACTGTGTTGCTTATATTTCGTCAAATAACATGTCTGAATTCCTTTTGTTGTACTTATCTTTAAAATGATTGGCTCAGCTCTGTCACTACATCATATTTCTCCACCTTGCAGACTGATAAATTATCCTGTGTTATTTAGCTAAGAATGAGCGATGCAGTACACAAAATGAAACGAGGTGTAATTTTGTTTAGGACAATTAAGGGAAGACTTACGGTTAGTGTAATCGGTATTGTAGTGGCAAGTATTGTTATGACTACAGTGGGGATTGTCGCTGTTGCAGGAAAAAGAATGATTGGTCATCAAACACAAGCCTTACAATTAAATGCAGACAAATATGCAGAGGAAATCAATACATGGATTGAAAATGAAAAAATGCTTGCGGATGGTGCTGCGGACAGTATAGAAGCCGGTGGTGGAATAGATACAGCTTTTGTTCAGGCGGTAGTGGATGTGCACGCAAGAAACAGGGAAGAGCTTTTGAATTTATACTGCGGAACTAAGGATGGGAGGTTTATCCAATCTAACAGGGAAGCCGAGATACCTGAAGGATACAATCCGGTAGAGCGTGGCTGGTATAAACAGGCGGCACAGGAGAAAAAGGTGATTGTCACGGACCCTTACTGGGATGTGTTAACCAATCAAATGTGTACTACGATAGCAGCCCCTATTTTTATAGAGGATGAGCTGGCAGGTGTGATTGGCTTAGACGTGACTCTTGGCACAGTGACAGATTTGACAGGAAGTATCAGCTATGAGGAGGGAGTATACGGCTTTTTAGTAGACAACAGCGGTCATTACATTGCACATGAAAACAAGGAATATGAGCCTACAGAAGACAGCGGGGTTGCTGTGACAGATATTATTCCTGAGCTTAGGGATATGATAGAGGGAACAGATCATGATGTGAGGAGACTGAAAGATTATGATGGAAGTGTAAGCTATTTTGGTGCCTCTGAAATAGAGGGAAGCAGTTGGAAATTGGGGGTGGTAGTGCCTGCTGCCAATGTGATAAAATCACTTGTAGCTATGATTGTGGTGGCAATTGTTCTGGCACTGGTTATCATTGTATTGGTGACACTGTTTATGGCAGGACTGATTGGAAAGATGTTGGCGCCAATTCAGATGCTCAAGCAATTTGCATCAGGAGATTTTTCGGAAAATACGGTTATTGATAAGTCAATTCCGGTACAATATAAAAATGAGACGGAACAGATTAGAACTGCAACGACAGAAGTTAGACAGCAGATTAGAGAGATTATTTTAAATACAAAACAGGAAGCGGGAAATATAAGCACAATTGCTCAGGGTACTTCTTCTAAAATGACAGCTTTGAGTCAGGATATATCAGGTATTTCACAATTAGTGAAGCAGATTATGGAACAGACAATAGAGGCCCGCAAGCTGACAGAAGATATTCGGTATAATGGGCAGGAACTAGACATTGCCATAAAGAATGTGGCAGGAAAAGCATTAGAAGCAGTAGAACAGTCCGACAGTATTATGGACAGAGCGGGAGAACAGCATGAAAATTCTCAAAAGTCGGCAGGTGAGGCTATTGCGCTTTATCAGAGCACAAGAGGTGATTTGGAAAAAGCAATCACTGACAGCCAGAAAGTGCGGGAGATACACACATTGACCGAGGAGATACTTGCCATCAGTTCACAGACCAATTTGCTGGCGTTAAATGCTTCTATTGAAGCAGCAAGAGCAGGTGAGGCAGGAAAAGGTTTTGCGGTTGTTGCCCAGGAAATTAGAGAGCTGGCGGATCATTCCAGAGAGGCAGTGGATAAGATACGCCATGTGACAGACGGGGTAGTACAAAATGTGGCATTTTTATCTGAGAGTTCTAGAAAGCTTTTGGAATTTATGAATGGAAAGGTTATGGAGGACTATAGAGGAATGACAGAGCTGGCGGAGGTTTACCAAAAGGATGCAGCGTTTTACAATGATATTTCCGGTGATTTGGGCGCGTTCTCTCAGGAAATGACAATCTGCATGACAAAAATCAATGAATCTATAGCTGCCATCACGGGGTTAGTTGGGGAAATAGCAGATTTTATGGGAAATGTGGAAAAATCTGCAGCGGATTCCAATGAAAATTCCCAGTCTGTTGTAAACCAGATGGAAGAACTATTTCAGTTGAGTGAACTTTTAAATCAGACGGTGGCATCGTTTAGAGTTTAAACGAAAAAACGAAAGAGGTGTGGGAGATGTATCAAATAGCTCTCTGTGATGACGAGAAAGAAGAATTAAATAAAACAGAACAGATGCTGAAGGAGTATGAAAGAAGGCATTCAGAACTGGAATTTATGGTGGAAACCTTTGAAAAGGCAGATAAATTGTTGGAAAGGGTGAGGGATAAAGAGTATATGCCGGATATTGTCCTTATGGATATTTATATGCCGGAAAAAATGGGAATAGATGTTGCTAAGGAATTGCGGAAGATGGGAAACAAAGGCCAGATTGTTTTTCTTACTGTGTCTAGAGAACATGCATTAGAGGCATTTGGAGTGGAGGCAACACAATATTTGATAAAGCCTGTAACAGAGCATGCATTGTTTCCAGTGTTAGATAGAATTTTTGAAAAGGTGCAGGAGCGCAGAAAGTATATACTTTTGCGTATTGAAAAGAGAATTCAGCGAGTAGCAGTCAACGATATTTTATATTGTGAGGCTCAAGGTAAGACACAATGTCTTTATATGGCAGACAGCAGCAAGTGTATGCTTCGCATGACTATGGCAGATTTATACGAAATCCTTTCACACTATCAGGAGTTCGTCAGAGTTGGGGTTGCTTATATTGTAAATTTAGAACATATTGAGAGCTTAAATGCTAAAAATATTGAGATGGACAACAAAAAGAAAATTCATTTGCCAAGAGGCTCATATCAGCCATTGAGAGAAAAATATTTTCAGCATTATTGTGAGGGATAAAAAGGGGTAAGCTTTTTTGTTTTTCTGCTAGATATACATGTTTTTTTGATGAAGTTTGCTCAAAGATGAAAAAGATAATAATTCCGGAAAATGTAGAAATGATAATAAATATAATGAAAAATATAATATTATGTTGTTAATAGTTTTTTGTGGGACATAAAGTATGCCCCTTCTAAATAACAAGTTTTAGTGTTTTACTTGTTGTTTTAGATGGGGCATATTAACATGGCAGCTCTTTAAGCTTACGTTTCATTTAGGGCATCTTGGGGATTTTTTTGTTTGCGTTTTGAAACAATGCCGCCTATTCTGCCGGTTTCCTTAGCGCTAAGGGAACGCCATCCCTGCTCTAATACCCGGTTTAATAAACCTAATTCTTCAGCTACCTCATATTTTAATTTTTCTTCCTCGGTTAGTTTTTCCAAATCTAATTTTTTAACTTTTTTTGCCATAATATCCTCATTTCTTCTTTGTTTTTTCATTGAATTTGATTGCCAATCCAACAGATAAATTAATTTTGTTACTATTATGAACATAATTTATAGTTTTATTCAACAATGTTTTAAGACAAAAAAGAATCTGTGCGGTATAGGATATATGACAGTGTAACAAATAGTAAACCAAGCCCAGCTGCATATAATAATACAGTTCCCACGCCTAAAATATCCATGTTGAGAAATTCGTAAGGGAATCTTCCTGTGGATGAAGAAAAGCTATAATCAGGGTGGCAGGCAGCCCTTACCATACTTCCCGAAAAATAAGAAAAGGGAAAGAGCAGCCACAGAAATATCATTTCTTTTTGAAAGCTTCCCTTTTTTTGCCAAAATAGCCAGTCAAAAATCATAAAAAAGGGCACCAGATAGTGGACAAAAATATCCTTTGTAGATAAGTCGCTCCAAAAAGAAAATCCCCACTCACCTTTAAGGGGGTGCATAAAAAAGTGATAGGATAGGTTGGTTAAGATGATTGTGCTCAGTGCCATTCCTCTAAGTAAAGAAAAGCTTTTGTTGGGGAAATATCCAAAATCCTGCAAAAAAAGTAACGAAAAGGTAATAAAGCATAAGATATTGCATTGAATCGTAAAAAAGGAAAACATGTGAATATTGTAATCCAAATTATTCCACTGAAAATGACGTGAAATTCCGTATCCGCATAAAAGGATAGCAAGCATACGATATAAAATTCGCAACCATTTTCGTGTAAAGCAGCCCATTTTCAAACACCTTTCCTAATAATGTTCTTCATTCATACTCAAGTTCAAAAGTCTTATCATGCAAGCATGAACGGCATTTTAATCTTTTACCATAGCATCTACACATGTTATTATAAAAAAAAGAACAGATTTTATAAGATGAAAACTAATATTTGTCAATTTTCATGTGTTATGATAAAATGACACCAATGTAAACAATGAGTAAAAATGTAACATTTGACAATTGACAAAAATGGAAGGAAATCATAGAAAATATGTACTCTTATATATTATTTGATTTAGATGGCACCTTGACAGATCCACAGGAAGGAATTACCAAATGTATTCAATATGCTCTCAAGGCTTTTCACATGGCGCCTGAAAGCTTGGAGGAATTAAAAAAACATATCGGTCCGCCTTTATATTATACATTTCATAATTACTATCATATGAATGAGGAGGACACAAAAAAAGCGATTGAAAAGTATAGGGAACGTTTTGGAGAAGTTGGATTATTTGAAAATAAAGTTATTTCTGGTATTATACCAATGCTGTCACATCTGAAGGAGCATGGGAAAAAATTGGCAGTTGCCACATCCAAGCCGGAAGTATACACAATGCGCATATTAGAAAAATTTCAACTGCTGCCTTATTTTGATGTGATATGCGGAAGTACGCTGGATGGTTCAAGAGATGAGAAAGCAGATGTGATGAAAGAAGCATTGAAACGATTAGAATTGACACAGAAGGATTTAGCCCATGTGATTATGGTAGGTGATAGAAAGCATGATATTATCGGTGCCCAAAAATGTGGTGTTCCCTGTATAGGAGTGAGGTTTGGTTTTGCAGAGCATGGGGAGCTGGAGGAAGCAGGGGCAGATTATATTGTTGATACAGTGGAAGAATTGGAAAAATTGATTTTATCATAATCTCATAATTATACAGTTAAATTCATGTTCAGCAGCAGACGGTAGATGGATTTTTCATTATCTCTAGTCTGCGCTGACATGAATTTTGCATGAATTTAAAAGTTTAATTTACAAAAATGATAGTTCATGGCGGTCTGTTTAGTTTAATTCTGCAATTCGAGTGATTCCCACATAAATTTGTGAGATTTTGTACCATGTTCTAAAATCTACGATTCCTGTCTGGGGCAATCCAAAAACACTTTGAAAGGCTCTCACAGCTTCCTTTGTTCTTGGGCCATAGATGCCGTCCGCATCTATGGTGGGAATTTTGGAGTATACATTAGCAATAGTATTTAACTGTTCCTGCATCTGCATAACTTTGTTGCCAGACGCCCCTATATCTAAATTATATCCTGGCCAGGAAGCAGGAATACCTGATATTTGTTGTGCCGTGTTAATGTACATATCACTTCCGTAAAAATTACGGAGAATTTCAATAGGAGAATAGCCTTGTTCTCCTAATGCTTTAGAGCCCCACTGTGTCATCCAATTTGGGCAGCTTACCCGTTTTCCGTCACAATACTGAGTAAGAATGGGCTGTTTTACATTTGGGCGGGACAAAAATTGGTCAAATATTTCATCTACCACAAGGGAAATCTCGCTGAAAATGTTTCTGTTTGGTATCCATTTGTGGTCGTAGGCGGTGGAGGAGGTAATGGTAAAATCGTAGCCCTTGTTTCGATACCACTCTGTATATACACGATTTAAGGTGAATGACATTATGGCAAGCACATTTGCTGTAATGGTGCTGTCTGGCCATGTGGCATAGATTTCGCTTGAAGCTACATTTTTAATATAATCTCGGTATGGTACATAGTAATCCTTGGCCGTGGAATCCGAAGGTGCACCATTGTGTACAACGACAAATTCTGGAACAACTACACGGCTCAGCACAATTTCCCCTGTTTCGTTTACTGGTTTAATTTCACTTTCTGCAATTTTGGGCGGATATTCTCCGTAGAGAGTGTGAGGACCGATAACATAGTCTTCCCCTGTTTCACCGGTCTGTGCAGATTCCAGCCGAATTTCCTGCTGGGCGGTAGTGCCCGACAAGAGTTCAATTCCGGATATTTCTACAGGCTCATAGCCTTCTGCGTCCACACGTACATTGTATTCCGAATATGGCTGATTGATATTGTTTTCGTCTAGGCTCCATTCCACAGGAGGGGTAGGTAGTGAAATGGTATCTGTCTGGCCTTGGGAGTTGGTCTGCAGCTGTTCAAGCTGGGTGGTGGGATTGCCAGTATAAGTAATTTGAATATTTGCATTTTCAATAGGGATATTCTGCATATTTCTTACAAAGACAAATAAATTTCCCCGATCAATGGCATTATTGTTATTATTTTCCATAATAATCCTCATTTCTGCGTTAGTTACTGCGCATAACTT
>CAJTQG010000065.1 GCA_910578605.1 uncultured Lachnospiraceae bacterium
AGCAGGGACTCGCCACGGACAGGGATGTCTTAAAACTCCTGACCTCCTACCGCCGGATTGCCGGTCCGCATCTGGGGCAGGAGCTGGATACCACCGTGGCGGACATGCGAACGGGCAACTACGAAAATGCCCTGCTCCACTTCCAGAACCGTGTGGGCAGCACCATGCTCTCAGACATTGTGCGCGAACTGATCGGAACGCTGCGCGGGGATGACCAGCAGATGTATTTTAAGATGCTGGTATTTGACATGCGCCAGATCGAGCAGAACAACCTGAAGAAAGAGGCAGGGAAACGCCCGAAGCAGATGCAGAAATATTCCATGATGATGCTTTTCTGTATCCTCTTAATCTATGTAGTCGTCCTCTCCGTGGAGGTGGTCGGCTCACTGGGCGCCTTCTTTTAGGAATACCAGCAAAACAGCAGCCGCAGTCCCTGTATCCGCCCGGAAAGGAGGTGGTGCCTATAGCATTGAAACCAAGTCTCAAGAAGAATGCCCGCACTTGGCATTCTTCCGTGTGTAAATTCTTGGAGGGCGTACTTTGACCGCCTAGAATTTCTTTACACACTGAACCCGTAAACCAGCACAATCATATGGAGGAACCTTATGAAAAAGTTAGTATCACTCCCCGCCCTGCTCATCTATGCGGCAGCGGCGGCAACAACATTCATTATCATCAGAGCGAAAAGGAGAAAAAAGAACTATGCGTAAAGCAATCCAGACATTAAAGACCAAGGCAGCGTGTGCCGCTATCCGTACCAGGAGCATTTTGAAGAATGAGGCAGGCGACTTTTACATTTCGGATGGCGTCAAGATCATCATCGCTGTTGTACTGGGCGCACTGCTGTTAGCCGCCCTGACACTCATCTTCAACGATACCGTCATCCCCCGTATCACCAGGGAGATTGAAGGATTATTCGGTTGACGCCAAGACAGATCCTTGAGGGAGGTGACTTATGACTGATCCTGTGTTGAGCGTCAGCTATGCTACCATTGCCAGCTTCTTTGAAGCAACCGAGGGAAACTACCGCAACGCCGTGTATGTCTCCTGTACCTGCAATTACCAGAAGGAATCCGGATGCGGGGATTTCCTGTTTATTCCGGGGCATGACTGCCGCCCGGTTCTGTTTCCGGTCTCGGACGCGGAAGCCTTTATGGGAACCACCATTGACCGGACAGACTTTCCCTGTGTCATGGACAGCCGGTGCTTCATCCGGCTTTACAGCAAATGGATCGAGCTTGCCACCCCGTCTTCAAGAGACTGTCCTATCCAGCAGATCCTGCATTTGATGAACAGGCCCCCTGTCCCGTAATGGGATTTGGGGGTCTTTCCCTTGTAATTACTCGCAAATGACTTAAAAACCAACGCCCAAACTATGGGAAAAGTGCCGGTTTTTCTCTACAATGTACTTATAGGATACTTAATCCATACGCAAAACCATACGAAGGGAGGATGCAGCCATGAAACGAAATAATACACCGGCAAAGATGAGATGCCCCTACTGCGGGAAAAACGCCGTACTCAGGAAAGCATCCTATGTCTATAAAGAAAAAGCACTGGATGAATACCTCTATGTCTGCGCCGGATACCCGGAATGTGATGCCTATGTGGGCGTCCATGCCGGAACCATGCGTCCCAAGGGTACGCTTGCCAACGGGGACCTGCGGCATAAAAGGATTGAAACACACCGGCTGTTTGATGCCATCTGGAAATACGGCATCCTCTCCCGGAAAGATGCCTACCGCTGGATGCAGGACATTTTCTGCCTGCCCAGTTCGGAAGCACACATCGGACAGTTTTCCGATTACCGCTGCGACCGTCTGAAGGATGAATGCCGCAGGGTACTGCAGAACAACCATGTAAAAATTGCCTGTTAGACCGGCAAAATACTTTGTCATACAAAAAAGGAAGGGGTGATACTATGGCAGCAATGAGCATACAGGAGCGGGAACTGGTGGAAAAGCACCTCTATCTTGTGCGGGGTACGGTACTGGGAACGGTTTCCGTCAATGAAACCGTACAGGGACTGGGATATGATGACCTCTACCAGATCGGCTGCGAGGCGCTCTGCCATGCCGCCCAGAAATACCGGGAGGACGGCGGCGCTGCCTTCCCCACCTTTGCTGGCATTGTCATCAAAAACCGCCTGATCTCCCACTGCAGGAAAATCACCAGGGCACAGAAACCACTGGAATATATGGATGCACCGCAGGCAGCCGGATCAGAGCTGACCTTTGCGGAAACCTTTCCCGACCAGAATTACCATGCACTGTCGGATGCGGATATTTTTATCTTCCTCGATGAAACAGGAAAACGCTGCTCCGGCACCACAAGGAAAGGTATCGAGGCACTGGCGCTCAAATGCAGGGGACATACCGGTGTGGAGATTGCCGCCCGCTACGGCGCACCGCCAAACCATGTGGCCGCATGGATCTCCAAAGCAACAAGAATGCTGCGGGAAGAAAAACTGACAGCCTGACGAAAAAAGGAGGATACGATATGCTGACACTTTACACTGCCATAGGAAATTACCGTTTAACGGAAAAAGGTCTTCCCCTTGTCACTGCGGGCGGACGTGACTGCGCACTGGACGCCCATGAACTGCTTCTCTGGTCCAGCCTCGCCTTCCGGATACTGACCTATCAGGAACTCAGGGCAGAATTTTATGAGAAAGAGCGGGAACTTCATATCCTTGGGGAGCTGGATTTCGACCACTATTTGAACCGCCTTATCATGCGCAGGCTGGTAGCCTCAGGGACGTGTTGTCAAGTGTGTTTTTAAACTTTTATAATCGTAAACTCTTAATTTAACCGATTGCTCTGCTTTGATTGGCTTCCATAGACTATCAGAAATTCCATTCTTGTAAAGCCTGCTAACGCACCGTAAAACGGCTTCGGACTTGACCAGAATTCCATTTCTGATGCAGGACAATCAAGCCAATCAATGGCGGTTTCCGCGTCCGGAACACCGGTTTCCAAAATTCCGGAATGGAGGTTTCTTGAAGCAAGAATATTCATTTGAGTTTAGTAATTAATTATTAAGCCAAATAAAATTAGTATTTTCATCATATACAGCATTATAAATTATTTCTGCTAGCTGTTCTTCGCTTGCTGTTTTATTATTTTCCCCAATAATTCTACCTTCTGCATTATTATGTATGTCCATATTTTTATGTTCTAATTTAGTATGCCCATCTACCTCCAAACCCGTAATATCCTTATCCTCGTGAGCCGTTGCAAACATTTCTGCTTTCTCACTTCCGATTAATATAACCATTTCTGCATTCCACATACCATGTCTAAATGCATCACTCCTATCACCAAGCCCATTATAACCAAACTTTTTTTCTGTCTGTGTAGTTGCAATATTTTTGGCTGTATTTACTTTTAATGCATCAAGTGGATATCTAATGACTAATTTTTTTTCTGTATCCGTTAGAGAATTCCAAATATTACTTACACCACTATCTCTTCTCATAGAAACCTGTCTTACTATAAGCGTTTCTATTTCTTCATTTCCCTTTTCTGGATTTTTCGATTTAATTTCAATAATAATCTTTATCAGTTCACCAAAATCATCATTTACTTGTATTGCTAAAGCATTATTTGCTGCCATAGCCTCAATATTAAATCCGATTATCATCCATATGCATATTACAAATGTCAACAGTCTTATTTTCTTTTTCATTGTATTCCTCTCTATACTTGTCGAATTATTTCTATTATGTTAATTTCCTTAACTTTTTGCAAAGGCATCAGTGATGATACAATTGCTGTAAATATAGTAATTCCAATAATTGTAATTATCATTTCAACAGGTAATCTCCATACGGTATTAAAATACTTAGCAACTAGATGACTATAAAGATAATAATGTAAAGGTACACCAATTGCTATTCCTAACGCCCCACCTCCACATGCATATAATAGAGCCTCCAGTATTACTATCTTTTTACATTGTTTTGTCGTCCCACCTACAGCACAAATCATCCCATACTTTTTCATATTATTCCAAACACTTATGCTCATACAATTTATAATATTAAAGATAGTTACCGCTATGATAGTTCCACAAAATCCATATACAAAGACTGCCATTGTTAAAAATTGGTTTTTGCTTTCTTCTTTTTTTTGTCGGTAATCAAATATACTAAATTTTTCTGGTATAATTTTAGTCATTAATTCCCATACTTCCTCATTTCCCTTACTAAATCTTATATCCAGTATGGAATAATCCATATTTCCTACTACCTGTTGAAACAATGCTTCTGCAAGCAGGCATCTCACACTGTCAGCCGAATCATATGGAAAATTCCTTAATACTCCTCCTACTACACACGCTATTGTATTGCCTCCATTACCTTTAATCAGTACCTCATCTCCTACTTCTAAACCACTTTCTTCATCAACTAATATTTCTTCTCCTTCTAATAACCTGCCTATATTTAATTTCCCAGAAATTATTTTGCTTTCTATCCATTCAAATTGCTGTTTGTCATATGATACAAGCAACGTAGAAAATACATTTCCATTTTTTTCCAATTCTGCATTGTTTACTTTACGTCCAACAACACTTTCTACACCACTTATTTCTTCTATTTTCCACTTTACTTCATCATGAATATAGTACTTACCTTCTTTATTATAAATAGAGGCATCCGGATTATATGGCTTTGTAAAATATGAACCTTCATAAATAAAGTTAATCATAACAGAAAAAGCAAAAATCAAAACAATATTCATTGCAAAAGAAGCTATCATAAGCCCAAGTGATTTTCTATTGCTTCCTGTCTGTCTAAGGCTAATTAGTAATTCTACTGGAATTTTTATCGTCCTTCTTTTTTTTCGGCATTTTATATCTTTCTGATAAGTTTCTTCATTTATCGCTGTTAATGGCGGAATACTGCATACATATCTTACCGGACTCACTGTCGCTATCATAACTGCTGCCAAACCAGTAAATATTCCAATCACAATCCCTGCTATACTGACTTGAAACACAAAAATATTTTCAAACATATCTTTATTAAGAAGTCGTAGCAATAATAAACAGCACCATGTCAAAACCACCCCGCTCCCAATCCCTGCGGGTATACTATGACACCATAGTATTTTTCCTTCTTTCTGCACACATCTTCTTAATTGTTTTGAATCTGCTCCTATACACCTAAGTAAGCCATATAATTGCTTTTTCTCATGAACACTTATATTCAAGCAATTTGTAATCATCAGAATACTTACAAGAAATACAAGACAAAATAAAATACCCGCTATCAAATATAAATTAGCGGCTAAGACAGATTTCCCCTTTCCCATAACTGCCAACAATATTTCATTTAACTGTATTCTGTTTTCTTCCAAATGATACTCTTCTATAAGTTTACATTTTACTTCATCGATTTCTTCCACATTTTGACATGTAATATAATAATCCCCACAACTATTTCCCAGTATCCTTCCGCCTTCTACAGACAACAAAAGACCATACACATCTCTTGCTGTAAGGGAAGAAAAGGTATCGCATACCCCTACAATGTCCAGGTTATACGTCTTTCCTTCCAACCTAACTGGCAGGACATCTCCTACCTTCAAAGCATAATCCTTCTTAACCTTTTTATCAATAACAACCTCTTCTCCGGTCTTTGCATATTGTCCTTCTAAAAGTCTGACATCAAACTGCTGTATGATATCCGCATCTCCGCATAGTATCCTGCACTCTTTCTCTTTCAATTCTCCTGTTGGTAACTCAACCAACCAGCCTGCATGACTTATTCCTTCTATTTTTTCTATATCAGTAATTTCAAAAGAAAGATTTTCCACTTTCATATGATAGTTTCCATAGATGTTCTTGACGGCCTGTATTTCAACATCTATTCCAATATCCGCCAAACTAAATACCGTTGTAATCATGCAAATAGCCGCCGCAATACATGCCACTGTAATAGTTGTTTTCTTTTTATGCATACGATAATATTTATATATGATTTCTAAATAATTATTCTTCCACTTATCTTCTTTCACTAACACAACCATCCTTTACATACAGTATTCTATCTGCTACTTTGGCAATATCATGATTATGAGTAATTAGCAAAACTGTTCTGCCATATTCTTTTGATATTTCCCACAATATTTTAATAACCTCCTGACTATTTTTGCTATCCAAATTGCCTGTCGGTTCATCTGCTAATATCAATTTCGGCTCTGTTGCCAATGCCCTGCCTATCGCCACTCTTTGCTGCTGCCCGCCCGATAACTGTGATGGAAAATGCTGTTTCCTTTTCTCCAGTCCCAATTTATTTATAATACTATCTATTTTCTTTCTATCCGGCTTATTATGCCCTAATGAAATGGGAAAAATTATATTTTCCTCAACGGTTAATTCCTGAATCAAATTAAAGGATTGAAAAATAAAACCTATGTTTTCTCTTCTAAATACTGCTTGCTGATCCAGTGTCATCTCTCTTTGTTCTATCCCATCAATTACTATTTTTCCGTTGGTCGGTCTGTCTAACATCCCTACAATATTAAGTAAAGTACTTTTTCCAGAACCCGATTCACCTATAATAGCAATAAATTCCCCTTTGTGTACTGAAAAACTTACATGATTCAGTGCCTTTACCTCACTATCCCCCGAACCATATATTTTATCGACATTCTCCATTTCCAAAATATAATTATCCGCCATAGCAACTTTCCTCCCCAAACAAATACTTTTTGTCTATATCAGTTAAAGAAATATATATTTTTAATGCTTGTTCCGTTAAAAACTTTTGCAATTTGCAATTACATTCTGCCGGTATATTTATATTTTTCATTAACAAAAGATTATCATGCATACATCCTCCAGAGCATATAGACTGACATATACAATATTTACATTTTTCCGGAATTTTATATAATTGATTATATATCACATCATGTTCAAATACATTAGTGGAAACATCCCCCATGCAAAACTCCTTATCACCCACAAATCGATGACATGGATATATATATCCATCAATATCTATAGATATTGCTTTAAAACCTGCTGCACAATAAACATTTCTCTTCTTTCCTTCATGAATTTCTCTTAAAATACTATATAGATTATGTCTTGCAATACACTCTTTATATTTATGCTCTAATAATAATTTTTCAAACTCTTCGCAATATAAAAAATAATTTTCGATTATTTTTTCAAAATCATTTTCCTTTAACATATTATTTGCTGGTGCCAAATGTACATATGCAAATCCTTCCTCCAACAAATGTGTAACATTTTCACTAACATTCAAACCAGCAGGTGTAATTGTACCCCTTGCTCCTACAACCATCTTATCTTGTAAGGCTTTTGCACCTTCAAGTATTCTAGAATACGCACCTCTTCTATGAATATCAAACCGATTTGCATTAGTTACACTTTCTATTCCATCTATACTAACCTGCACTAAAAAATTATTTTCTCTTAAAAACTGTACTATTTCATCGTCCGTAATTGTTCCATTAGTTGTTATGCTATAATGAGTTTTTTTATTATATAATATATCTTTTTCTTTACAATACCCCACCGAACGCTTTATTACTTCAAAATTTATTAAAGGTTCTCCTCCAAAAAAAAGAATTACAATATCTTTTGTGTTTCTAAATTCCTACATTATCATCACATTGTAATATTTTAATTCCCATCAATGCGATAAACAGAGTAATGAAAGAAAGAAAATAGCATCTTATGGGAGTATCCGCATGATACCCACCTGCATATTTTCTTAATGCACTAAAGCAAAATAAAAAAAATATACTTTGCCATACTATACCCAACAGATACCCCGCCATTATTGTAACTATGGTGCTTATAGATATAACTATACTTCTTCTAATACCATAATTTATGATTTCCTCTCGCTCTTCTTCTGACAGTTGCTCAATCTGAATACTCATCTTTAAAACTTCCTTAATTTTTTTACCGCCTTAGGTATCTCTGG
>CAJTQG010000066.1 GCA_910578605.1 uncultured Lachnospiraceae bacterium
CAAGTCCCCCTGCGGATCGGCGTCCACAAGCAGCACCCTCTTTCCCTCATTTGCAAGCCCTATCCCTAAGTTTACGGCAGTCGTGGTCTTGCCCGTTCCGCCTTTCTGGTTTGCAAGGGCGATTACCTTACATTTAGACATCACGGTTTACCTCCTTTCCTGAAAAATTTAATAGCCACTCTGCATAATACAGAATGGCTATGTATGGGTTTTGGGCAATAAAAAAACCGACTGATTCTCGTTTTGAAAATCAATCGGCTATGTAAAATTTATTGATTATTTTTGTAAATGGACAAAATATATTCGCATATGGTAATAGCAGAATTCATAACAAGCCTTGCTTCATGCTCCCTTATTGCATATCGCTTTTGACCTGCTCCATGACTATCACTGGTTTTATTCCTTAATTCAGCAATCGCCCTTACTATTCTTTCCAAACCACTAAATAAACTATTGATTCTGTTATCAATATCTCTACTTTGGTTCAGCCCATACTTCTCTTTTATCTTCCCATAATACTGCGTCAAATCACCATTCATCTTAACATCAACTTCTTCATTTTCCAAAACATATAAGAAAACTTCCTCCATCAATGTTCTTGACTTTGTAATTACGCTATCATAATTTCCATTGGATAAATCCTCAGTACATCTTGTTCTTAAGCTGTGTATATATTCCAAATTCACAATATTAAAAACAGGAGCTTCTATTTGTATGTCTTTTTGAAACTCAACAAGATAAAATTTCTCATTAACAACCTTTAATTCATGTTTTCCTAAAAACAAATTAGCATTAATGGCATCCAATGCCCAAATATATGCCTTATTATATGCCTCTTGAATACTATCTCTATCACCCAACTCTGTCAAATAATCAAACTGTGTCATTGAAAACATATATGCTAAAACATTGGACACCATTTCACGTTTAATCATATTTAACAGAAAGGCTTTAAACATTTCACATCTGGATTTACAGCCTAAATCATCCTCTTTATAAACAATCGGGAATCCAAACCTTGTTGATAATGAACAAATATCTTGACCTCTTAAATAAGGTAAACCTAATCTGTATTCTTCCGTTTGACAATCAGCATTGTCACTAATCAATATACGAATAATTTTATCTGTGCATAATAACTCCCATTTATTTTTCAATAACAATGCCTCCTCGTTCATATTTTATAAAGATACACAATTTCCAACAACATTGTTCTCTTTCCTAAATATTATAATTCAATCCCAACCATACATCAACCAGCAACTTCCATTATCTATCTAATCCCCTCCTGATAAGATGCGACAACTTATAACCTCCAACGTCATTTGGGAAAAATCTACGAAAATTCCCGGTCAGAAACACCAAGCAAACTTCTCCCCTTTTACGAAAAGAACGAGGCAAACTTTCACACACCATTTGGGGGATACCCTTTCCCCCAACTCTTCCCCCAAAAATCCCCCAAATTGGCACTCAAAATACGGTAATTTACGATAAGTTATGAACCTCTCACAAGAACGCAAAAAACCCCTGAAAATGCCCATTCTATGGGATTTTCAGGGGTTCGTAAATCAATTCTTCTCAGAAGTTTACTGATTCATCTGCTTTGCAACCTCAGCAGCAAAATCTTCTTCCTTCTTTTCAATTCCTTCGCCTGTTTCAAAGCGTACAAACTGCTTAATACTTACTGTTCCGCCTACTTCCTTAGATACCTGCTCTAAATATTTTGCTACAGACTGCTTTCCGTCTTCTGCCTTAACATATACTTGATCCAACAAACAGATTTCTTTCATTTCCTTATTGATACGTCCGTTAACCATACCTTCAATAACTTTCTCTGGCTTATTTGCTTCCTGAGGATCATTTTTAATCTGAGCCAACAAGATTTCTTTTTCATGTGCAATAAACTCTTCGCTTACTTCATCTCTGCTAACATATTTTGCATTTAAAGCAGCAATCTGCATTGCTATATTCTTTAATGCCTCTTTTACTTGGTCATTGATTACATCAGTAGCAGCCTCCACTACAACACCGATTCTTCCACCACCGTGAATATAAGGAACTACTACACCATCTGTATTGATTTTTGCAAATCTGCGGATATTCATATTTTCGCCGATTACAGCAATTTGGCTTACTAATTCTTCCTTTACAGTTTTAGATGCATCCTTTATCCATTTCTCCTCGCTTAATTCTTCCACATTCTTTGCGTCAGAAGTTAAAACCTGTTCTGCCACATCTGCCACAAAGCTTCTAAATTTATCATTTTTAGCTACAAAATCAGTTTCACTATTTACTTCTACAATAGCTGCAGTTTTATCTTCCTTAACAACAGCGTATACAATACCCTCTGCTGCAATTCTTCCTGCCTTCTTTACAGCGGTAGCCTGTCCTTTTTCTCTCAACAATTCAATAGCCTTATCCATATCACCATCTGTCTCAACCAGAGCGTTTTTACAAGCCATTACACCAGCACCTGTCATTTCTCTTAACTCTTTTACCATAGCTGCTTTAATTTCCATGTTATAATTCCTCCTAAATATTCCATATTTAATTCACGATATACTTTTATCCTAATGTTGATTTAATACTATTAATTTTAAATTATTACTTTTTATATTATTACTTTTTAAATAAAATACTTTATTAAAACACTTTATTTTTACAGGTTTTATTGTAGAAACAATTTTATTTATAGATACAAAACATGCATAGTCACATTACATATTTTAACTTTTAACAAGTCATTTCTTTGTATGCAAAATACACATATATCATTATTGCCTCTTTAGACTTATATCTCTTTTTAGAAATTTCCCGTGATATAAGCAAAAATCATATATCGCGGGAAATCAAATTATACATTATTCAGCTGCTGCTACCTGTACTTCCTCTTCCATACCTTCTGCATCTTCTGCTGTAGCACCCTGATTTGCCTCAATTACTGCATCTGCCATCTTAGATACAATTAATTTTACAGCACGGATAGCATCATCATTACCAGGAATTACATAATCTAATTCCTCTGGATCACAGTTAGTATCAGCGATACCAATTAAAGGAATACCTAAAGTGTGAGCTTCCTGAATACAAATTCTTTCCTTCTTAGGATCTACTACAAAAATTGCATCTGGCAGCTTTGGCATATCTTTAATTCCGCCTAAATTCTTCTCTAATTTTTCCCATTCTTTTTTAATTTCAATAACTTCTTTTTTAGGAAGCACATCAAATGTACCATCCTCAGCCATTGTCTCAATTTCCTTTAATCTCTTAATTCTGGATTTGATGGTTTTGAAGTTTGTGAGCATACCGCCTAACCATCTCTCATTTACATAGTACATACCACATCTCTCAGCTTCTGTTTTAATTGCATCTTGAGCCTGCTTCTTTGTACCAACAAAGAGAATCACACCTCCATCATTTGCTACATCAGAAACTGCCTTGTAAGCCTCATCTACTTTACCTACAGACTTCTGTAAATCAATGATATAAATACCATTTCTCTCTGTGTAGATGTACTCTGCCATTTTAGGATTCCATCTTCTTGTCTGATGTCCAAAATGTACACCTGCCTCTAATAACTGCTTCATTGAAATAACACTCATCTTCTTACCTCCATTTGGTTTTTTCTTCCGCAGACTTCCTCTTCCTGCTTTCATCTTAAAATTATCCCTTACCATAAGTAATAATTGCTCTCATACAATATAGTCATCCTAACCATACCTGTACAATTTTATATAATTATACATATACTGCCAATTATATTACTGCCAAAAAGAATAAATTTATGACACCATTGCCGGAATCCGTCTACGTGAATCCTATATTTGTTTCTGTGTGTTAATACACAACTTCTATATTTTAACAAAAAAAAGACTCCCTGACAAGTCTTTTTTTCTAATATATCACTAAATTTGTAATACTAATTTGTAACTAATTTTGCAAGAGTTTCATAGGAAACAGAACCAGATATGGAATAATCCCCCACTACCAACCTGCTGGCATATCCATTAGACTCAAGGTAAGAATTAAATTCTCCCGCATTTTTGACAATTCCTAATCTTTCTAAGTTTTCTGCTAGGACATTTGAACTCATGCCTGGAGAAATCTGAAAAGTCTTTTTTTCCTCCGGTTTTTTTGTTGTTTCTTCCTTCTTATTTGTTGTTTCCTTTGCTTTCGAAGTTGCTTTTTTAGTGGCAGCTTTCGTTTCTTTTTTCGTAGTTGTTTCTTGCCTTTTTGATGTTGTTTCTTTTTCAGATTTATCTTTAGCTTCCAAAGAAAGCTTATTGTCTGTATCCTTTATTTCAGAATTCTTTGTATTATCTTCCGTGGAAGTAGTTTCATTCTTTGAGCCGGACTCACTTTTCTCATCTTGTGACTGCTCGTCCTTTACTAATTTTTTTGATGTCTCTTCATGATACACCATACCCATATCTCTAGCTCTCTTCTCTACTTCTTTGTCTGTTAAACGGCTGGAAAACGCAATTGCCATTATAATTGTAGCAAATAAAATTCCCATTCCCAAACCGCGCAAATAATATTTTAACTTCATTTTTCAGCCTCCATGCTACGACTATTTTTAGGAGCAGCTAATATTCAAGTTTTTGCGTAGCACAAAACTTGCAAGTTGATAGCTTTCATTTTCCACCTTATATCTGTGCATATCTATCCATGGATATCGCAAGACTTTGCGATATTAATAAGCAAAACAATATTGAAAGAAAGGGCTGTTGCATTATATGCCACAGCTCCTAATATTCTATATTCTATCTCTATATAAGTCAATTACTAAACGAACCTCTCCCATGCCTAAGCCTAGCTGCTTAGCAATCTCCAAATTACTCAATCCCTGCTGGAACAGATTTAATATTTCTTCATTGTGATTTCCTCTGTTCTCCTCCTCTAACATTGGTTCTGGGAAGTCGTTTTCCATAATTTTCTTTAACTCATCTTTTTCTGCTTCCTCTAATGGAACACCGGAAGCATAGCTGTCGGAAGTCATATTCAAAAGCTTTTCACTGCCTTTTGCTGTGCCAATCTGCTTCACACTTCTCTTTACAGCCTCCACCTCTCTCACTGTATCCTTAATGGTCTTTTCTTTATCATTTAACATATTATAAAGAAACATTACTTCATTGTGATTTTTGTTAATCTCACCTAACACTCCATCTGAATACTCATTTACAGCCATAATTTTTTCATTGGTAAGCTTATCTAGAACAATCTCTGTCTTCTCCACTGCCTCGTCTAGCACATCATCCACAGCTATATCTACCTGCTGTCTTACTACCTCTTCTGTAATGGCCGCCACATCTACACCAGCTATTTTTTTATCTTCTCCCTGTATCATCTTTTCCACTTCTTTTTTGTCTTTGCTCTGCAGTCCTTCCGCAAACAAATAACTGCACGCAACAACAATCAAGCCGATGATTACTAAACATATCTCTAATCCTGTCATATCTGTTCATTTATCCGCTCTGCCAAACATAAAAAGCATATCATCAGCTTTTTACTATGGCCAATAAATGATTTTCCTCCTTACCGGCGCGTATTTTCCAAAACATAAAAAACATAAATGAATAAAAATAAATAGAGGCTTCTACAAGCTTAAATCTTCATATCAAAACCGCCTGTACTTTTCTTTGTTACGCTTCCATCCTTCTGTTCCTTATTCTTTTTTTTGTTTGACTGACCATAATAGGTTCCGTTGCCCTTTTCCTTGGCATCAAATTTATTTTCCTTTTTATCTGCATTTTCCTTCTTCACAACCTGCTCATGATGGAGTTTGGTTTCTTTTTCCTGCCGATACACTGTACTGGCCTCGAGAGTCTGTGAACGCACATCCTCCTGCTGTTTTAATTGAGAATAATCTGGTGTTCTCTGTACAATTCCCTGCATCATTAATGGATTCATAATTCACCAACCTCCATTCTGGCAATTTTTAACCTCTTAACTGATTATAAATGACTATGTGTATCTGTTATAACGGCGATGAGAACACCTCACCCCTCATTTTTATAAAACGGCAGTGCATATAATTTTTTTGTACCAGCATATATTCACCACATACAATCACTTTTGTCCCGCTGTATGCTGTCTTATGAACTTTAATCACAGCATTCACATTTTCATGAAGCTCACTTTCTAGTTCATGATATTGCTTTTCCATCTCACTAATTTGCACACCTAACATTATAATTCGTTTTGTCGTATTTTGCAATAGGCTTATTTTTTCCTGATCAAGCTTACCTAAATCCTGTTTCTTGCGAAGCATATCTACAATTTTATCCAACTGCCCCTTCTCACTTGTCATCTCATTGAGTTCATTTCTCATTTCATTTAATTTCTTCTGAGAAGATGGATCTGTTCCTACCTCCACTATGGTATTTGTTCCAGAGGGCGAGCCAATATTTCCAGCTTCAATCAACTTTCCAGCCCTAGTCTTTCCTCCGATAATAATAGCTTTTTTTCCCCTCACCTGAATTTCGGTTCTGGCAGAAACATCGCTATTAATAATGGAATCCGTCTCAACATAGCCATCTGTAACTACATTGGCACTTTCTATAAACTTGGCGATAATATTTCCCTTGGCGTCTAGCAAGCCTTTTCCCATTCCCTGAATGCCCCGCTTTAACACAATTTGTCCCCCAGAAATAATTTGTGCACCTTCCACTACTCCATCTACTTCTACATTTCCGCTGGCAGTAATTTTAAACCCACTTCTCACATTACCTTTTACATAGACATTTCCTTCATATTCAATATCTCCTGTAGAATTGTCCACATCCGCTGGGACTTCAAAAATATCTGACACAAAAACCTTGTCATCCTCCAGCGTGGCATGACCATTTACATCAGAAATAATCTGCAGCCCATCCTCTGACAAGGAAATATGCTTGCCATATTTTAACTTTTTCTTGCTCACCTTAACTGGCTTTAATTCATTGCCAAACACATCCACACCAGGTATACCTGGATCTTCCGGAGTAAGAGTTGCCAACGCCTCCCCCTTTTTCACATGACCGATATTGTCCAACTGATGAAAATCTACCGTTCCATCCTCATTTAACCTAGGCTTTGCCTTTCTATTTGTATTGAAATGATAAGTAATTACTGCATCCTTTCCATTAACAGCTGGCGTGCCCTTAGCAATGGGAATGTTAGTGCAATAAATCTTTGTCTTCATCCACCTGTCGATTATCTCATCCTTTACCCCATAAGAAACACCATTTTTACTTAATGCCTCCAATATATCTGCCTTTGTTAACTGCTTTCCGCCTTCACCTTCAATAGGAGGATAGAAGCGAAGAAATGCATACATACGATCTGCCGATATACGAACTTCCACTCTCTCACCAAATGCAAAAATAGTATTTCCTTCTAGAATTACTGTGGATTTTGTCCTTGTATTTTTTGTAGCATCACTTACCTCTTTTAAATTATAATGTTCAATTTTGTTTACATCCAAATAATGTATTAACTCATCTTGATTGACCGGTTCCCCGCCATCTTCTGGAGGATAGACATAGAGCACCAGCTTACTTCCTATTTTCCCAAATTGGAAATATCCATTTCTCTGCATACACTTTTCTCTCCTTCCCTAAATATCAAAATGAAAACCACTTACGTTTGATAATTTTGTTTTCATTTTCTGCAATGCCTTTGTGTGCAGCTGTGAAACTCTGGATTCTGAAACCTCAAGCACTTTACTAATCTCCTTTAATGTTAAATCTTCATAATAA
>CAJTQG010000067.1 GCA_910578605.1 uncultured Lachnospiraceae bacterium
GTGTAACCCTATAGAATATAATAGAACATATATAAAATAACTATCTATTAAAAAGAACAACATTTTATCTTAATTCCATCTATATATGCTTTTCTACAAGATAAAATAAAATGCAGTAATAATATATGAAAATAATAAAACAGAAAGGATATATGAAATATGAGTAAAAATAGATTATTAAAAACAACGCTTTTTCTTTCCCTCACTGCAGCAACTATGCATGCTGTAAATCGCACTATTTTTTCAATCACAGATAAACTAAGTTTCTTGACAAAAGATAATGAATACACCTACAAATGGAGATTTGGGGATATCTCTTATACCAAACAGGGAAGTGGCTCACCTGTTCTATTAATCCACGATTTAACTTGCGGAAGCTTTGATTTAGAATGGAAATATATTTTAACAGAATTATCAAAAAACTATGAAGTATACACAATAGATTTACCTGGATGCGGAAAATCAGATAAACTGTTTATGACTTACACCAATTTTATCTTTGTGGAATGTATTCAAGATTTCATCAAAGATATTATCGGCAAAGAAACAGATGTCATTGCCAGCGGCCTATCCTCCACCATACCTTTAACTTCCACCTTAACAAAAGAACATAACATTAAGAAAATACTGCTTGTCAATCCTCCATCCATAAAGCTTACCAATCAGATTCCAGATTCACGTTCAAAGTTTTTAAAGAAGTTAATTGAATTTCCTATTATTGGTACATTGCTCTTTAATATTTGTAATTGTGAGGGGTACTATAATAATGAATTTATGAAGTCTTCCTTTTTGACTCCTGAGTTTATTTCCATCAAATTTCCAAAGATGTATTATATTGCTGCCCATAAAAAGGGGACAAGTGCAAAATATCTCTTTGCCAGCCTGATAGGAAAATATGTTAATTTTCCTGTTGAGCGCTCCTTAAAAACGGATATTCCTGTCCATTGTATATTTGGAGAATTTGAATACAATGCACTGATTACCTCATCTGAATATAAAAAAGTAAATCATGCCATTACTTATGAGTTTATTGACAACTGCAAACATTATCCTCAAATTGAACAACCAGAAAATTTCCTGCAAGCCTGTGAAAAATTTTTAAGTAAATAGTCAAATCCTTCTAAGTTAATTTAAGGGTCAAATGGAGCTGCTTGATGTCCACTTGGCCCTTAATTTAATCATTCCCATTATAAACATTATAAAGGCTCCTTTGCAGGCAATCCAGCTTTCCTTGGATATTTGCCAGGTGTCTGCCTTACCTTTTTTATTTGTATAAAAGTCCTCTCTATATCACTTTCAGGAAGAGTAAACCCTATCTGCTTTTCTATTTTGCCCCCCAATTTTTCAATAGCACAGGAGGCCCCCCTGCTCTCCTCTTCTATATTATTTCCTTTATAAGACACAAAATATCCATCTATCTTCACAAATGGCAGACAATATTCTGATAAAACGGAAAGATTGGCCACTGCTCTAGAAACACACAAATCATACTTCTCTCTATGTTCCTTATTTTTACCTAACTCTTCTGCTCTGCTGTGTATAGCAATCATATTGTCCAAACCAAGTTTATTTCCCGTTTCATTTAAAAACTTTACTCTTTTATTTAATGAATCCATCAAAGTAACATGAAGATGGGGAAAAGCTATCTTCAAAGGAATTCCAGGAAATCCTGCCCCTGTTCCCACATCTATCAAATATTTCATACTTTTTAAATCTACTGCCTGTACAATAGAGAGGCTGTCTAAAAAATGTTTCCATATCACCTCATCCTTTTGGGTAATAGCTGTTAAATTCATAACTTGATTGACTTCTAATAAATATTCATAATAAATCTGAAATTGTTCTAGTTGTTTTTCTGATAATTCAATATGCCAATTTCTAGCTAATTCCTGCAATCTTTTCATCCTACTCCTCATTTCTCCTTTCGCTTTTTAACTATTCAAAGCCATGCAAATTTATACAAAACAGACTGTTCAAACTTGCTTGATAAGGATTGTTTTTTAATCTATATGGTAAAGCCATTCATGAGCAAAAGGTAAGCTGCTTTACAGCTATTTTGCGAATGTAGCTCTGATTTGTCAACTTAATTTTTTATTTGCATTCAAACTGCCCAATTATATTGCAGACAGCTGTAATCAATTCCGGCTTCAATTCCTCCATTGTAGATGGTTGTCCTATCAAAATCGCATTATAACATGTTGCGTTAACCAATTCAACAATCATAAATATCATTAAATTCTCATTGCGAAACCTTCTGCCTGATTCCTTCAGCAAATCCTGAAAAATATCCATGCAATTTCTATTGTCCAACTCTTCAATCTGAATACTGGAAAAAACTGCCCAACTCAAATTTTTGGATATAAACCTTAAAATAATAGGATTTTCCTGCAGCTGATTGATAATATTATCTATTAAAGCAACGATTCTGTCCTCTAAGGTATTCCAATTTCGTTTTTCTATTTCTATGCTGGCCTTCTCAAATAAAATACTTGCCTGCCTGGCAATCAGCCTGTCCCTAATATCAAACTTATCCTTAAAATATAAATAAAAAGTACCCTTAGCCATTTTGGCATGCTTTACTATATCCGAGATGGAAGTGTTATTAATTCCCTTTTCGGTAAACAACTCAAATGCAGAGCTTAGCAAAGTTTCTTTTTTTAATTTCTTTTTTTCATCTATTTTGCTCAAATTAATTTCTCCTAATCTTGATGTAAATTAAATTACTCTGGCTATTAAATATCATGACTTTTTCTTACATTTAATAGCCAGAGTAATAATTTCAAAACACTTTACTCCTTCAAAAATAACTGATTTCTATTCTATTTTACAATATGATTTACTAATTTGTCTACTTTTCTGTTTTGACTTCAGCTGTTAAATTTAATTTTGTTATTTCACTTCCTCTGTTGACATGATAAACTTCACGCTGCCATCCATATCCTTTGACAAACCGGAATAGCTCTTATATTCTTTAGAAGCATTATGAATTCCTTTTACACGGTCTGTCAATTCCTGCATGCTGTCTCTTAATTCATTTATCGTATCTGTCAATTTTTGAATAGCATCCTCATCAAATTTTTTCATGCCGTCACTTAAATCAATGGAACCATTGGTTAATTTACCAATACCCTTTGATACTATTTCTGTACTTTCCACTAATTTGCTTAATCCTGATGCCAAATCTTGGGTACCGCCGCTCAAGGACTTTGTTGCCTTCCGCAGAGTAGGACTATTTTTCATAAGCTGATCCCCGTTCTTCTGGATAGTATCTGTATTCTCAATAATAGCATCTGCACCATCTGTCAAATTCTTATTGTTATCGGTAATTTTCTTAGCTCCCTCTTTTAACTTAGTAATTGCCTTAGATATTTTTGTAATACCTGTTTCTATTTTTTTATTTCCATCCAACAAATCTGAGGAGCTATCCCGCAGCTGTTTTGCGTAACCTGACATTTTCTGAGTGCTCTTTAACAATGCATTGGCACCTGTATATAAATTTGTATCTGAGGTTTTTGTGTCTGTTGCTGCCTGAAGTTTGGCAATAGCTATTGCCAAATCCCCAGCGCCGTCTTTGTCACCCTCTCCGTCTGCAGTTCCGTTTGTAGCAGCATCGATACCTGCTGCAAGCTGCTCTCCTCCCTCTATATATTGAATGGCTCCTGTCACCGCTGCTGCCATCTGGGTGTACTGTGTTTTCTCCTCTGCACTACCTGCTGCATCTGCCATTTGATTATACATTGTCTGCATCTGTTTTAAACCTGCCACACACTGGTCTAACTCATCTGTCCTTTTCAATTTTGACGCATTTGCATTGATAACTGCAATACCTCCCTGTACAGCCTTTAATCCTTCATTGACCTGCAATACCCCGTCCTTTAAATTCTGCACACCTTGTGTCATGCTTTTCATATTGTTATCAGACAAAAGCTCAGTGACAGAGCTGACAAATTTTTTAACACCCTTGCTAAAGGTACTATATTGCTTGGGCAGCTGGGATGTTGACTTATTCAATGTGTTGATACCATCCACCATAGTATCCACACCGCCAATATACTGTTTTACTCCCTTTCCAAGCTGACTTGCTCCCCTAGTATACCTGTTTACCCCATTTAATAAAGTATCTACACCTTTGGTATATTTCGTTGTACCCTTTTTCAGCTCTTTTGCCCCTTCATCTAAAGTTTTTACTCCCTCATTCACAGTATCAATGGCATTAGAGTAATCTTTGAAATTATTATTTAAGGTGTTTAAGCCATCCTTTAAGTCTTTACTGCCGTTCATCAGCTTTGTAGATGCATCAATGATTTCATCCATTTTATCCTGAATGTCCTCTGCATCCTCCACATTGGTGATATCCATATTCTTAAATAACTCTGATGATGCCACCGTGTAAGTGGAGCCCATGGAAAAATCTTTCACATCAGCAGTAATCTCAACAGTATCTGTCAGCTTTTCATTTATTTTATCTGTATCCAAATCAATATCTTTGCTCAGCTCCAAATCATCTAATGCCAGACTTTCCTTCAATCCCGGCATACCATATGCCACTACAATGTCATTATCCCCCTCTGAAACAATCTGACCGTGATCAATGGTTACATTTGTAAACTTTTCTACTGGAAGTATCATTCCTGTTATCATCACAAAAGGAGTAAATATTTTCTCCGACTTATCATTGATTTTAACATTTGATTTAGAGGAATTGCTGTACTGAATCCTCATCACTAATTTTCCGCTTTTTCCTACTATATCAGCCGGTTTCACCTTCTTTCCATCCAGTTCATATTCAATCGAAATTCCAACCGGCAGCTTTTCCTGACTCGTTCCCTGATAGTATATATCCTCGTTTGAAGTCTCCCAGCTTAATTCTTCTTTGTTCTGAGTAAATGTTTCATCCCCTTTTGTATTGACAATATCCTTCAGAGAAGACATATCTGAAACAACCCCTGCGTTTGCAGAATTTTTAAGCCAATTGGATACAATGATTTTATCCGTTCTGCCATCTGACTTCAATGTAGCATAAACCGTCTCTTCCTTGAACACTTTCCCCCATGCTTCCTCGTTGGATGGCAAATCCTTATTATCTGTCTGCTGTGATTCCTGATTTGTCTCTGATGTTCCATCCCCTGTGTTTTTCTCATCACCCTGTGTTACACTCTGTTCTATTACATCCGCATCTGCATCATTGCTCCACTGTATTCCTGAACATCCTGTACATCCAACAAGTAAAGCCACCAGCATCAAGCTGCTTATTCCTGTTTTACATGCTTTCTTTAAATATCTTTTATTCCATTTTCTCATAGTAATACTCCTTTCTCTTCCTTGAACTCATTTTTATTGATAACATTTTTTACCTTTTCTTCTCTTATCTCTTCTTTATCTCTCTGACATACCTTTGCCTTCACCATATCCATGGAGGTGCGTATAATGACACCGTCAAATATCCAAAGCATTGCTGGAAGGAGACAGATAACCACCACCATACTGATAACTGCTCCTCTAGCCAGCAGCATGCAAATACTTCCTATCATATCTACTTTAGAGTACGCCGCCACGCCAAATGTAGTTGCAAAGAAACAAAATCCACTGATTATAATTGATTTAATGGATGTTTTATGGGCAATACCGATGGCTGTTTTCTTATCCTTGCCACCTACTGTTCTCTCCTTGTGATACCGGTTGGTCATAAGAATGGCATAATCTACTGTTGCCCCCAACTGAATCGTTCCTATTACAATACTTGCCACAAATGCCAGCGAATCATGCATATAACATGGAACTGCCATATTGCAGGCAATGGCAAACTCTATCACTGCCACAAGAATAATAGGTATAGAAATAGATTTAAAGGTTAATAAAATAATAAGAAATATTGCGGCTATGGAAACAAAATTCACCATCTTTAAGTCCACATCTGTGACATCCTGTAAATCTTTCATTAACGGCGCTTCCCCAATCACCATGCCATCCTTTTGATATCCCTTTACAATATCATTTATTTCTGCTAACTGGGCATTTACCTGATCTGTAGCTGAGGAATAATCAGAACCTACAAACTGCAATTCATAATTCCCATTGGAGAGCATTTCCCTAATGTCCTTGGGTATCATTTCATTTGGAATATTTACTCCCACCAGTGAATCTATTCCTATCACCCATTTCACACCGTCCACATTTTCAATTTTCTCATCCATTCTGCTTTTTTCCTTGGATGTCATTCCATCCTTTAACAATATTAAGTGAACGTTGCTCATATCAAATTTTTCTTTTAATTTGTCGTTTGCAACTGCACTTGGGATATCCCTCGGAAGGGACTGGTCAATATTATAATAAATGTCATAATGATGATTTCCGTATATTGCTGGAACTAATAAAATCAAGAAAATAATTACAGTTACATAGCGCCCCTTTATAATGCCGTGAGATAATTTGTCTAAATTCGGTATAATTGATGGGTGCGACGTCTTTTCAATCCACTTATCAAGAGTCAATATCATAGCAGGAAGCACTGTTACACATGTAATCACTCCAATCACTACACCCTTTGACATAACAATGCCAAGATTAGCTCCTAACTTAAATGTCATAAAGCACAGCGCTACAAAACCTGCCACTGTTGTAACGGAGCTGCTTGTCACAGACTTAAATGTATTTCCAATGGCGTGAGCCATTGCCCGCTGCTTATCTCCGTCATATCTTATTTTGTTTGCCTCATAGCTTTCCAGAAGGAAGATGGAATAATCCATTGTAACCGCTAACTGTAAAACCGCCGCCAAGGCCTGTGTAATATAGGAAATCTCTCCCATAAAGAAATTACTTCCCAAATTATAAACAATGGACATTCCAATGTTGAATAAGAAAATCAATGGCGTCACAAAGGAATCCATAGCAATAAACAATACCAACAAGGACATTATTGCGGCAATTCCTATATAAATCGGCATTTCTGACATTGCCAAATCTTTAATATCTGTTACTACTCCCGCCATACCGCTGGCAAATACATTTTTGCCTACCATCCTGCGAATCTCCTTGATGGTATCCATTGTCTCGTCTGCGGATGTTGTATTGTCAAACAGTGCCACCATCATTGTCGCTTCTTTGTTGAAAAATGCATCTCTTAAATCCGATGGCATCATCTCTATTGGGACGGAAACATCCAGAGCATCGTCATACCACAAAACATCTGTCACATGTTCTAAATTCTCCAAATCCTTTTCCAGTTTCGCTACATCCTTCATGGGCATATCTTCCACAATAATCATGGAGAAAGCGCCCATGCCAAATTCATCTACCATAATATCCTGTCCGTCAACAGTCTCTAGTGTATCCGGCAAATAACTTAACAGGTCATAATTCACTCTTGTGTTGATATAACCAATTCCTGCCGGAATCAATAAAAGTAGGGCAAACATTAAAATAATGTTTTTATGTTTGGTAATCCATTTACCAATTGTAACCATTCCCTTCACACTCCTTACATAAAATTTAAATTATACAAAAATGACTATTGGTCATTTTGTTGTAAAGTATCTTACACCAAAAATGACC
>CAJTQG010000068.1:0-2438 GCA_910578605.1 uncultured Lachnospiraceae bacterium
CTTTGAAGCAGAGAGATACGAGGACGGAAGTTTCAATCCCTCTACAATCAAAATATCCTTTAAAAACTCCCTGCTCAATCATAAATTAGGCGTATACATGAAAGCAAGAGAATTGCAGGAGAACCTTTTGAATGATACGGAACGCTTCTCGTCAGAAGAAGAACACCAACGGGCGATTGAAGCACTCTCAAAGGATTTAGACGCTGTTAAGCAGAGTATTCTTGACGATAGCAAAATTGTCAAAAAGGGGGTTAGAGGTATATCTGTAAAAATTTATCCCGAAAATGAATGAAAAAATTTTTGAGCAAAAAGTATTGACTTCCACGTAACGTGATACTGTATTCTTTTCTCATAGGAGCAGAATAGATATAAGCCAGCAATCTCTGTCTTGCTTCTTCACAAATTTAAGGAGCTGATAAGAATGCGAACCATAAGCCAAGTTGCAGAATTAACAGGCATAAGCACACGAACACTACAATACTATGACGAAATTGGATTGTTAAAGCCAAGCGAATTGACCGAATCCGGCTATCGCCTATATGATGATGAAGCCTTGCAAAAGCTACAACAAATCCTGTTTTTTAAGGAATTGGGATTTAAACTGAAAGAGATTAAAGAAATTCTGCAAAAACCCAACTTTGACAAAATCAAGGCTTTCAAAAGACAAAAAGAACTGCTTCTGCTGAAACGCAATCGGACAGACAGACTTATACAGCTTCTTAGCCGCTTAGAGAAAGGATATCAATGTATGAGTTTTAAAGAATTTGACCTGTCTGATTACATTACCGCGTTAGAGGATTTTAAAAATAACAGCACTGATGATGTTATCAAGTACTTTGGAAGTATTGAAGATTTTGATATGTGCATTCAGAAAGTCAGAGATAATGAATCTGAAATAGCCAAACTTGCCATTAAACAATTCGGCAGTATTGAAAAATACACCGAAGCCATGAAACATAATTTAGAACATTTCTCTGAATTCATGGAAACACAATTAACAGAGGAAGTGAAAGAAATTGGAAGACAAACTGATATACTATATGGCAGACTAACTGCCGACTTGTCAGAAGATGTTTCTTCGCCTAAGATACAATCTATTGTACACGAGCTATTACAGTTTATACAGAAAAACTGCGCTGATACATCCCTCGATGAACCCTATATCAATGTTCTTATCGACATATATTCAAGCGATTATATAAAAAACATGACTGACAGCAAATATAAAAAAGGGACTTCTGATTATATCGTAAAAGCGTTCCATTACTACTCGGAGAATAACGCTTCCGAAAACAATTAGAGCCATTTTAGAGCCAACCGACATAAAGCAATCCCGGAAACGCCCATTTTATCAGCATTTCCGGGATTTTATCCGTTACTCGAACTCCCTATAACCATAACATAATTGTTAAATATTTGATTGCTTTTTAAGGATTTTCATAGCTATAATATTCATATTTTACGCCGTATTTACAGTTTCAGAGCAAACAAGTATCATACAGGTATCACAGATTTTCTCCTTGACTGCCATATCTACATGGTGCTAGCACCATGTAAACAACTCTGTCTAGCAAAAAATCAGTTAAACGGTAATTCATCGTAAGTACTATCAATAACTGGAATATTGCTCACTCTTCCATACAAATTATTCAAAACAACTTCCTTTAATGCGTTTGGCTGCTTTACAAAAAAATCATAAAATTGTCTTACATTCTCTACTAAAATATCTTTTTTATAGTATGTGTAATTTGACTTTATAAAGCAAGAAATCAAACTTTCTTCTTGAGAAATATATTTTTCTAAAGCATTATCCCTTAAAACCGTTCTCAATCTTTCGATTATCACAGCACTATCCCTTTCCACAATAAGACTATCTTTAATTTTACAAAGGGCACCACAAAAATCAGTTGCAAAAGATTGATAAACAGTTTTTTCAGAGTGGGTGAAATTAATATTTTCAAAAGTTTGTTCTGCAATTTCTTTTTGTATTAATTCAAATGAGTCTACTCGATTATCAGGATTAACGGTAATCATTTTTTCTAGCAATATAGAATACTTAAAGCAATCAATCTCATATTTTTCAATCAGATTCTTTATTAAATATCCAACATAAAAAATCTCTGTTTTTACGTTGTATACTTCTTTCCATATTTCTCCCGGTATTTGAGAAGCCGGCCAGTTAAGCAAGATACTTGCTTGCTCATTAGACTCATCTGCATTAAATCTCTTTCCAAATCCAAAATCAATTATTTTTACAGTTCCCGAATTATCAATAAGTACATTTCCTGCCCTCACATCTCTATGCAAAATCTTGTTTTTCTCCAAGTATGCAAAAGCATTAACAATCTGGACAAATACTGAATTAATATGTTCTCCCTCTTCAAATTGAAAATAGTCGTCTATATCTCTACCTTCAATATATTCCATTATAATATATC
>CAJTQG010000068.1:2448-7253 GCA_910578605.1 uncultured Lachnospiraceae bacterium
ATATTGTTATTATATACCGAATACATTATCTTTATTTCATCAACAAAACGAGTATAAAATTCTTCCTCATACTCTTTTTGTTCTGGATCATACTTCTTACACACAAATTTTTCATTTATGGTAGTATCCTGCATTAATATCGTTTTTCCAGTTCCACCGGGTTTTAATGCCTTAATAAATTCATAACTTTTAGGTTTACAAAATCTTATTTTTTCTCCACTTTCCATTTCACTTATATTTCTTGCCATTCTATTTCCTTTCTTATAAGTCCACATTTGTTAATTCTATCAATTACATTACATCATGGGGGAGATTACCTGCCCCTATGCTTCTCCTTCCTTTTCTGCTGTTTCAATTCAAACTGCCGTTGTTTTTCTGCTTCCCGCTGTTCCCGGTTCACAATCTTACGTTCAGTTTTCAACTGCTCCTGCTGTAATTTCAAAACCTGTTGTGATTTTGTTCCTATCCCGATATTCTGTACCTGTTTTTGCACTTCACGCTGTACCCGTTTAGGATTGCGACCAGCTTCTTTTACATCAGTTGCCACAGCCGGACTAAATCTTAACCGATAGTAATTTTTCAAAACGAAGTCATATACCTCATAGTCTTTGGGTTCTGCCCCAAATGTAACCTTACACACGGATAACTTTCCTTCTGATACACGTTCAAACACTCCCACCCAAAAGGGTTCTTCAAAAAATACTGTCAGCTTTCCCGATACTTTGTCCATGACAATTCCTCCTTAACATAATTGTACTGAACAAAGAACGGACGACCCTAAGGAGGGAGGGCTACTTACACCAACCATACTGGTGCGACTGGACTACCTACCAGTTCTGCAAGTTTAGCTTGCGTTGTGTTTTTATCTTTGCACCTATATATTACCACATAACCGCCTATTTTTCCACAAAAATGTGGCAATCCGTTTGATATTGTGAACTACCACATTACTACCTTTCCCTTAACTGCATTGAATTACATGGTGCTAGCACCATGTATATATAATCAATAAGAAAGAAAAATTTTTCGCTACCACCACTATACCATATACACGAAGTTATATTTCCATTCTCAGTAGAGAATACATCTTCATGTCAATAACTTTACCATTTTTTACAGCATTGCTCCTCAATGTACCCTCATACTGGAATCCCGCTTTTTCAAGCACTCTGCAAGACGCTTCGTTATATGCAAATGGCTCTGCATAAATACGGATAATATCACTTTTTTCAAAAACATGTTCGCAAATTTGCGTTACTGCTTCGGTCATGATACCTTTACCCCAGTATTTCTCGGCAATATAATATCCCAACTCGGCAGTCTGTCTATGAATATTTTCCTGTCGAAAAACGCCAATGCTCCCCACTACCTTGTCATCTACTGTAATTGCAAACGCAAAAGTTTCATCTTCATTTGCGGAAAGCATAGCAGAAATATAGTCCGCTCCGTCTTGCTCTGTATAGGGATATGGTAATCCGTCCCGAAGATTATCTTGTACTTTTCTATTAGAAAGAGCTATCGCTAAATCTTTTGCGTCTGATAATTTCCATTTTCTTATTTTACAATTCATTTTTCTTTATTCCTCCCGACCATTTTTGACCGTTCTATTTCTTTGTATCAACAGCTTCACGCCTAATACAAAGGTAAAACCACCGAGCACTACAAAAAACATCCATACAAAATTCCAGTAAATTGAGTTCACATCAAACATCCACATCAAAAGTTTGTTCCAAAATTTTAATCCAGTCACAATCGCAAATAAATCAAACAGTACATAAATACCACCAAATAAATATATCCATCTCCACCAGTAGTTGTTACATCGGTTTCGCACAAATGTAATCATTCCTAAAATGCAGAGTATAGCAAGTATTCCCATTAATATAAAATAGAATAACCCCCTACTTTCCAATACACCAATCCAAAAGGCGGCATAAGAATTTCTATCTATCAGTCCCCATATTCTATGTAAATGAAACAAACCAAAAAACATAAAGAAACATGGTTCCCACACTAATATTCTCTTTTCCACGTTATTCTCCTGCAAATTCTTATTTATTTTACGTTCCAAACGGGCACGCAGCCATGCAAAGACCGCAGGCATTTTTTCTCCCATGCGTTTTAATATAGATACTTCTCTTTTTATTACATAACTGATAATCTATTATATCACTTCTTAATGAGTTGATATTCCATTGCTCATCATGCAATGCTTTATGTGGACAAACATCAACACATTTTTTACAATTTTCAGGACAATTACTCTTTAAGATTTTGTTACCATAAACAAATTTCTCATTTATTAAAATTACAGATAGTCTTACTCTTGGTCCATATTTTTCTGTAATAACGACATCATTTTTTCCAATCCAGCCTAATCCGGCATTTACTGCCGCAAACTTGAAAGAAAAAGGTGCTATCAAATCTATCTCGTTGTTTTGTGCTACAGGAGGAATATAATATTTCACTTTATATTTATCAAGCATTTTTTGCAGTTGTGTTAAAATTTTTTCCAGTACTGTTTTTGCATCTTGAATACCCTTTTCAAACTTTTCTTCAGAATATGTTTCGATTGTAAGCTGTTCCCCATAAGGTACTGCAAATACTAATGCAGATTTATATGTACTTGCATATTCACTATATGCAATACTTGTAAATCCATAAATAACTTCTGGATATTCTAAAAATATATTGCGAATATTTTTTTCCACCATGTAAACCACCTCACAAACTACTTTCCAGTTGTTAATAAATTTGATTATATCACTTCCGCTCTCCATTTACCACAAAAATATAGGGCATAGTGACCGCCATGCCCCACATTTCTTATCGTTCCAACGACTTCTCAATCTTCCATTTCTGTCCTTTCAAGTCATTTTGCTTCTCATACAGATTATTCCGCTCTTTGCAAAGTTCTTTCATGCGCTCCAACTGCGCCCGCACTCCCTCCCGGCAATCCGGCTCTATCTTCTTATATTCCCCGGTCAGATTGCGGATTGTATTATTGTTTTCCTTTATCTGCTCCGACTGTTAGCGCCGATGATAAAATGTAAGAAAACGCCGAGGAAAAAATGTAGATTTATGGCGGAGGGGAAGAAAAAAAATAGACTCCTGATAGGACAAAAAATGTCCGGGAAGGGTGCCGGAAAATGAGATGAGAAACTTGGATGGACATACGAAATGACAGACAGAAAGGGATGAGTTATGTGGAGCTTGGGAAAAAATACCACATGGATCCCCGGACATCAAAGCGGTATGCACAGTCACCCCATAAGCCACAGTTCACGCTGACAGAACCAAAGCCAACCAAACTGGATGCCTACAAGCAGCAGATAGACCAGTGGCTGGAGGAAGCACCCTATTCAGCGGTACGGATACTGGAGAAACTACAGGAACAGGGACTTGACGGAAAGTATAGCATCGTAAAGGAATATGTCCGGGGAAAGAAAATGGATCTGGATGAAAAGGCAACAGTACGTTTTGGAACCATTCCAGGGAAACAGGGGCAGATGGGCTGGGGTTTCTTCGAGGATCATCTGGTATATGAAGACGGGAAGTGGAAAAAGCTGTACTGCTTCCTTATGATACTGGGTTATTCCCGGATGCGTTACATCGAATTTGTGACAGATATGAGTACAAATACATTGATCCGGTGCCATCAGAGCGCATTCCGCTACTTTGGAGGGTATCCGGAAGAAATCCTCTACGACAACATGAAACAGGTGGTTATCAAACGTCTCCTGGAACAGGAGGACTCCACTTTAAACCGACAATTTGAGGGCTTCGCAGGCTTTTACGGCTTTAAGCCCATCCTATGCCGGCCCTATAGGGGACAGACAAAAGGCAAGGTGGAACGGACGGTGCAGTTTGTACGGGATAATTTCATGGCCGGGATCAGATATGAAAGTCTTTCAGACCTCAATGGGCAGGCCCTGGCATGGTGTAACAAAGCCAATGGAAAGGCTCACGCCACCACCAATGAAATCCCCTTTGAACGGTTGAAAGCAGAAAGACTGAGCCCTCTGCGCCGGGAGTACATCATAGATAAAATCAACCTGCGCCGGGTACAAAAAGACTGCCTCATCTCATATGCCGGGAATCATTACTCCGTGCCAGCGGAGTACATTGGCAAAGATGTGGCAGTCGTAACCCTCGACAGTATGCTGGCCGCCTACTATGAGGGAAAACAGATCGCCCTGCACCGGATATCGTATCAGAAAAAGGATATGGTTGTCAATCCGCAGCACTACAGACGCCTCACCTTGAAACAGACGATGGACGCAGAAAATGTACTCTTAGAACAGGACAAAGCCATTGATTTTCCCTTGAAGCCTTCTGACCTGTCCAGATATGATGAGGTGCTGTATGAATGAATTGACCATGGACAGGCTTAGGGAGAACCTGGAAAGCCTCAAACTGAAGAACACCCTGGAGATTCTGGACAACTATCTGGAACGGGCGGTGGCGGAGAAATTAAATGTCGTGGATGTTTTGGATCATATTTTCGCTGAAGAAGCAAAATCCAAACGCAGACGTGCTTATGAGAAACAGATCCAGATGTCCGGTTTTCCCATTAAGAAGACTTTGGACGGCTTTGATTTTTCCTTCCAGCCCTCCATTGATAAGCGCCAGATTGACGAATTGGCTACCATGCGTTTTGTGGAAAACGGTGAGAATGTAGTTTTCCTGGGACCGCCGGGTGTGGGCAAAGCCCATCTTGCTTCAGCTTTAGGTCTTGTAGCTGCGCAGCACCGATTCTCTACCTACTACATCAACTGCCACCAGCTCGTTGAGCAGCTCAAGAA
>CAJTQG010000069.1 GCA_910578605.1 uncultured Lachnospiraceae bacterium
TCTATATACTATATAAGAAAAAGGCTGTAAGTAACACTTTTTCATCTAAAGTGTTCTCCAGCCTTTTATATAAAAATATAAGTTGCCACAGTCAAATAGCTATTACCCCTAACTGCTTTTAACAAATAGCTTCATTTCGTTGTCATTATCCTTCCATCTCATATTGCTCCTGGTCATAAATAGCAAAAGCAATATTGGTAGCATGGTCGGATACCCTCTCCAAATTTGTCACCATATCTGCGTAGATCGCAGATTTAGGGGAACATTTATTTTCTGTAATGCGCTTTACATGAGCATTCTGCAGTTTCTTTTCCAGTCTGTCCACCTCATTTTCCAGCTTCACTATCTCCTGCAGATGCTCCTCTGTCTGATTAGTAAAAGTATACAAGGCATAATCTACCGTGCGCACTACCTTATCAAACATTTCCTGAGCCTGCTCTACTCCAGTATTGCTGAACTCTATCTTATCCTGAATTTTTGTCTGGGCAAATTCCACTAGGTTTTCCGCATGGTCTCCGATTCTCTCTATATCACTCACTACATGAAAATAACCATCAATATGATTTTCTGTGGAGATTGGCATTCCCTCATGGTTCATTCTTACTAAGTAATCCGTAATCTCCTTGCTCAAAAAGTCAATCTCCGCCTCCGTATTTAAAACCTTCTGGATTCCCTCCTCATTTCCGTACATCAATGCCTCAAAGGACAACTTTAAATTGTTGCTGGCCAACTTTCCCATTCTCTTAATCTCGTTGATGACAGCAATACCAGATGCCGGTGTGATGGCAGCCATGCTGATAAATTTACATTCAAAGCCAGCCTCCTTCTCATCTTTACCCGGAATAACCATTTCCGCCAACCGCACAATTCCCTTTGCAAAAGGAAAGAATATTAAAACTTGAAATACTTTAACAAATGTATTGATATTAGCCACTGCACTTGCCATTCTTCCGCCGGAAACAGCATACATTATACTCTCTAACTTCTCACCAAAAAGGGCAATAATGGGAAACATAACAACTGCCCCTAGCACATTAAACAAGAAATGAATCATGGCAGCCCGCTTCGCCTCCTTCTTACCTGTTAAACTGGCAAGAATAGCTGAGGTACATGTACCGATATTAATTCCCAACATCATATAGAATATGACAACCAAATCATTTCCAAGAAGAGATGCCGATGCCATACCAATCATAATACCAATAGTTGCAGAGGAGCTCTGCAGCATAGTAGTAATCACAAGACCTGCCAAAATCAACACAAAAGGATTTTTTACCGACTGGATAAAATCAACCACTCTCTGGGAATCCTTCATATCGCTCATTGCTTCCTTCATGTAGCCCATGCCAAAGAATAATATTCCAAATCCAAGAACCACCTCCCCAATCTTTTGAATAAATTGCTTCTTAGAAAACATCATCATAATGACACCTAGAATAATAAAAAACGGGGCTATGGCATCTAATTCCAATGCAACCAATTGTCCTGTGATGGTAGTACCAATATTGGCACCCATTATTGGTCCCACGGCCTGGGTTAACGTCATTAAACCTGAATTTACAAAACTGACGATCATTACTGTAGTGGCACTAGATGACTGAATAATTGCAGTGAATATAAAACCTACTATTACACCGATAAAACGATTTTTGGTGCACATCTCCAAAACACTCTGCATTTTAGCACCAGCTACTTTTTCCAAGCCGTCACTCATCAGCTTCATTCCATATAGGAAGAAACCAAGACCTGCCACTAATCCTAATATCATTTCCATATAGTTCATAACTAACACCATTTATCCTCTCCGGATGCCGTCTGCACATCCTTCGCAATTTGCTCTTTTAATTCCTCTATAGAATTAAACTTTTTTTCCTTTCTCAAAAATTCATAAAATTCAACTTTGCAAATTTTCCCGTACAAATCCCCCGAAAAATTCAAAATAAAAGTTTCTGCACTTAAGGGATTTCCCTTACCCACTGAAGGCTTTACACCAACATTTGTCATGCCCCGATAAAGCTTGTCCTCTATCATCACACCAGTTGCAAATACACCGTTTGGAAACATAACCTTTCCCTGTGGTATCAGCATATTGATTGTGGGCACTCCTATTGTTCTTCCAAATGCATTTCCATGTATCACCTCACCAAGCAGAAAATAGGGATAACCTAACATTTCATTTACATGATTGAGATTTCCTCGACGGATTTCCTCACGAATAAATGTACTGCTCACCTCTCTCCCATCATACTCTACTTTTTCCTCCACCTGCAATGAAAAACCAAACTCTGCTCCCATGCGCTGCAGCAGCTTCACATCTCCTCCTCGGTCTTTTCCAAAACGAAAATCACTGCCTACAATTATATGGGCGGCATGTAGTCCTTTTACCAGATAATTTTTTACAAAATCCTCTGGTTCCTGGCTCAAAAATTCTTTTGTGAGGGGAATTTCCAACACATAATCTGTTTTTTCTTTTTCGTAAATCAAATATTTTTCTTCCTTAGAAAAAATATATTCCTGCCTATTCTCTAAAAGTAAATTTCCAGGCGCTCTGTCAAAGGTTACGGCTACTGTATGAATAGAGGATGCACACATTTGTTTTTTGTTATGCATTGCCTGAAACAATTTACTGTGTCCTCTGTGCAGCCCATCAAATTTTCCTAAGGTAATGATACTTTTTCCTCCGTCATATCCGGAAACATCCTCTAGAATTTTCATTGCTGTTGCTATCTCCATTTCTAATCCAATTCCATCTTTCAATTAAGTCAAAAGAAAATTTGTAAAACCTGCTTTCTTGCTTACATTGATACAAGAACTTTCATTGATGCAAAATCATTTACTTTCCATAAAATATTTTCAACGGCTGAAACATTTTTCGTTCTTTTTGATTTTCATATATTCCAATAAAAGCATCTTGGCTGTCATATATTCTTATTCTTGTCTCCAACAGAGCAGCTTTTTGAACAGCCTCTGTCTCTCTTGCCTGTTTCATACAATCATAGGAAATACAATTTCCATTGTGAAGCAATTTGTCAAATTTACTAGGCAGCTTTACTCCCATCAAATGAGGGAAAATACTGTCAACAGGTATTAAAATATCAGCTATTTTATTATTGTCAACAAACTCTTGAATCTGGTCTATTGTTTTGCTTTCCTCTAGTGAAAATATTCCCGAGCTGGTTCTCTCCAACTCCTGCATACATCCGCCGCACCCAAGTTGATTGCCAATGTCTTCACATAGTGTTCTAATATATGTACCTTTCGAGCAGGTAACCTGAAATACAACACAGGGAAGTTCTATTTTTTCCACTGTAATCTCATAGAAAATCACTTTTCTAGGCTTCCTCTCTATGGTTTTTCCTTCTCTTGCCAACTCATACAATTTTTTTCCATTCACTTTCAAAGCTGAGAACATTGGTGGTGTCTGCATATATTCCCCCACAAAGTTCTCCATAACCAATCGTATTTTTTCAGGTGTAATATCATTCCCAATCTCTTTCTCCTGCAGCACCTTGCCGCTAATGTCTTGGGTATCCGTTGTCTTTCCGAGAAGCATCACTGTACGATAGGATTTTTCTTTCTCAGTGAGCAGCTCACATACTTTTGTAGCTTTTCCAACACAGACAGGCAGCACTCCGGTAGCATCCGGGTCCAAAGTTCCTGTGTGTCCTATTTTTTTCTCTCCAAGCACACGGCGCAGCTTTGCCACCACATCAAAGGAAGTCCAGCCCTTTTCCTTGTAAACATTTATGATTCCATCCATCTACGCCAGCACTCCTGCTTCCTTTAACTGGGCTTCAATATGCTTTGCCAGATTGTTTACCACATCATGCATTGTTCCTGTCATAGTACAACCAGCTGCTTTCACATGGCCTCCGCCTCCAAAGTACAGAGCAATTTTGCTGACATCTACAATATCGTTAGAGCGCATACTGACCTTAAATGTTAAATCTTCTACCTCATACAGAAAAATAGCACATTCTACGCCTCTTGTATTTCGCAGCTGCTCTACAATCCCGTGAGTATCTTGATTCGTTATCTGATAAAATTCAATCTCAGGCTTCCTCACAGCAGAAAAGATACATTTTCCTCCTAAAAACAGTACGCTCTCTAGCAATGTTCTGCCAAGAATTTGATTTTGCAGATAAGTCCTCTCATAAAAAGACTCATCTATGATTTTCGTAAAAGGAATCCCCTTTTCTATCAGCTTTCCTCCTATTTCCATTGTTCTAGCGGATGTATTAGAGTACTTAAATACGCCGGAATCATGAATCATTCCTGTATACAGCGACATGGCAATATTATAATCGACCTTATCCTCCTCTAGCATTTCATAAAGTACCTCACAAGTAGAACTAGCTGTAGCTTCCACATAATTATATTGGGCATACTTTACATTACTGATATGATGGTCAATACACACTGTCTCCTTGGCACTCTGAAAAAGAGGAATGGCATTACCCAGACGTTCTAAGTCGCTAGAGTCGAGAGCAATAAATAAATCAAACTCCTCCTCCTGCCCTGACATTGCATTGTATGTTTCAATTTTGTCCACATTTTTCAGGTAGGCAAAAGTTTCCGGCACATGCTCTAAATACATTTTTACAGAAAGCTGTTTGTAATTTTGTGTCAGGTAAGTATACAAAGCCGTACATGCACCTACACAATCTCCGTCAGGCTTCATATGACCTGCCAATCCTATTTTCTTTTTTCCTGCAATTATTTTTTCTATTTTTTCCATCCACATACCTCCTATTCAAGAAGTGGGGCTTCCTGTTCACCATCATTGGGCTTACTATGTTCCTGCGCACTCGTCCCCATTTCTTGATTCTTTTTATTGACCTCATCTATCATATGCGACATATGAATTCCATATTCAATGGATTGGTCTGCTATAAAAGTCAACTGGGGAGTATTGCGCAAATTGATGGAATGTGCCAACTGTTTGCGGATAAATCCCTCCGCACTTTTTAGACCATCTATTGTATCCTTTTGCTGCTGTTCATCTCCTAGTACACTGATATAAGCCTTACAATATTTTAAATCCGGTGTAACTTCCACACTCACCACACTGGTCATTGGAGAAATTCTTGGATCCTTTATCTCATTGCGAATAATATTACTTAATTCTTTTTGCACTTCCCCGTTAATACGGGTATTTTTAATACTATTTTTTCTCATTTTCAACCTTTCAAACTTGCTGGCATAGTAGCCAAAATCTGCTCTTGCTTATCTAGGAACCTCAACCATGATGTATGCCTCAACCACATCATCCTCCTGCAAATCATTAAAGCCTTCAAAAACAAGACCACATTCATAACCTGCTTTTACTTCCTTCACATCATCTTTAAATCTTTTCAGAGAAGCCAGTGCTCCCTCAAAAATCTGTTCTCCATCTCTAGTAATTCTCACACTACAATTTCTCTGGAATGTGCCATCTAATACATAGGAGCCTGCAATGGTACCGACTCCGGAAGCTTTAAACAACTGTCGAACTTGAGCATGACCGATAACCTTCTCCTCAAAAATCGGATCAAGCATACCTTTCATGGCAGCCTCCACATCTTCAATCGCCTGATAAATTACTTTATAGAGGCGGATATCCACATCCTCTCTGTCAGCATATTCCTTTGCCATATTGTCAGGGCGGATATTAAATCCAATTATAATGGCATTACTTGCAGATGCCAGACTGACATCCGATTCATTTATAGCGCCAACGCCTCCATGGATAATCTTTACCACTACCTCATCATTAGACAGCTTCACAAGACTTTGCTTTACCGCCTCCACGGAGCCCTGCACATCCGCCTTTACAATAATATTTAATTCTTTTAAATCTCCAGCCTGAATCTGAGTAAATATATCATCCAAAGACATTTTTGCTTTTGCCTTTGCACCTTCCAGCAATTTAGCTCTTCCTTCTGAAATAAAGGTGTCCGCAAAGCTTCTCGCCTCTTTTTCATTCTCGGTTCCCACAAAAATTTCTCCGGCATTAGGCACACCGTTTAATCCTAATATTTCAACAGGTGTGGACGGGCCTGCCTCCTTAACCTTTCTACCCTTATCATCTATCATTGCGCGAACTTTTCCATAGTGGGAGCCGGCAGCAATAGGATCTCCTATATGCAAAGTTCCCTTCTGTACTAATATATTGGCAACGGAGCCTCGTCCCTTCTCCAGCTTTGCCTCAATCACCAAGCCTCTTGCCTTTCGGTTAGGATTTGCCTTTAACTCCTGCACTTCTGCTTCAAGCAAAATCATCTCCAGCAGCTCGTCAATTCCTTCCTTCGTGTGGGCAGACACAGGAACAAAAATGGTGGAACCACCCCAATCCTCCGGCACCAATTCATATTCTGATAATTCTTGTTTTACTCTGTCAATATTGGCACTTGGCTTATCAATTTTATTGATGGCAACAATAATTGGTATGTTGGCCGCCTTTGCATGGTTAATCGCCTCCACAGTCTGCGGCATCACTCCATCGTCTGCAGCCACAACCAATATAGCAATATCTGTAGACTTTGCTCCGCGCATACGCATAGCAGTAAACGCCTCATGTCCTGGGGTGTCTAAAAAGGTAATCTTTTCCCCGTTGCATTCCACTACATAGGCACCAATATGCTGAGTAATGCCCCCTGCCTCCTTGGCAATTACATTTGTCTCACGAATGGCATCTAACAGGGAGGTTTTTCCATGATCTACATGCCCCATTACACAGATAACCGGAGGCCTTGTAATCATCAGTTTTTCATCCTCCTCATCCTCCCGGAGCATCTCCTCGATCACATCCACCTTTTCTTCTTTTTCCACAATAATCTCATACTCAATGGCAATCTCTTCTGCCTCCTCAAAGTCTACCTCTGTATTGATTGTTACGATTTTTCCCTGTAAAAACAATTTTTTAATCAGAGCAGCAGGCTGAATCTTCATTTTATCTGCCAGCTCTTTGATTGTAACCGCTTCTGGAATCTTAATCACCTTGATTTCCTCTTCCTTCGGCTGTTGTTTTTGCTGTTCCTGAGGCTTAGGAGCCTTATTGTTCTTCGTATTTTGATTCTTGTTATTATTGTTGTTATTATTTTTATTGTTA
>CAJTQG010000070.1 GCA_910578605.1 uncultured Lachnospiraceae bacterium
CCCCATATTTTAAAACATATGCCTGCCCTTTTTCTATGGCAAGTCCTTCCACGGCGGGATAATCACTGCCTGCCGAGAGTCTGCTTAAAAGCGTATACCCAGTGCCTGCCGCATATGCCTGCACACTGGTGCTGACACTCAGCAGAATTGTCATTGCCACCATTGTGGCAGTTCTCTTTTGATTTGTTTTTTTGCTTTGCTTTTTGTTTTCGTTTTTTTCACTTTTTGTGCTCTTTGCAAATAATTGCATTGCTTATGTACCTCCCGAATTTTTATTGATAAATCACACTCCTTGTTTTTCCTTTTGCTTTCTTTCTTGTTAACAGCTTTCCCTCCTACTCTCCTTTACTTTTTTCACACAAAAAAGACTGCCAAGAAAAAACTTCTTTGCAGCCGAACTATCGTAGGTTATATATCCCCCCTTAGACTCCTAGCTTTGCGTCCATGTGTTTTCACATGTTTGCCGTTGTATCCATTGCACGATTTATGTTTTTCATTATAGTACTGCTTACATAATCTGTCAATATTTCCCTTTTTTATTCTTAAGAACACCAGAGGTAATCTTTCCTATAAAACTCCCATGCCTACTAAAGCATGTAGTTCCCTTATAATTTAAGAAAGCGAAGGCCAAGCCTCCGCTTTCGTCCGGTATGTGAATCCGGATTATTTTCAATAGCTGCACTTCTACAGCACAGCCAAATTTATTGTTTACTGCTCAAGTATTCTTCAATTTTACTGATAGCATCTACCTCATCGTCTCCCTCAGCTGAAACCGTCACCTGGGTTCCTGCCGCCAGACCTAGTGTCATCATCCCCATAATACTTTTCGCATTTACTTTCATGTTATCATGTTCCACGTAAATAGAGCTTTCAAACTGACTGGCCACCTGTACTAGCACAGCCACTGGTCTTGCTTCCAAACCTGTCTGTAATTCAATTGTCATGCTCTTCGTTACCATAATTCATGTTCCTCCTTGTCTTGCCGCATTTTCTCTGCGATCTCACTTAACTTTCTTAACCTATGGTTCACACCGGATTTTCCAACCGGCGGACTCAACATTGTTCCCAACTCCTTAAGTGAAGCCTGGGAATTTTCCAAGCGCACTCTGGCAATCTCTTCCAGATTTTCCGGAAGACTGGACAGTCCGGCATTTTCCTCAATATACCGAATATCCTCTATCTGTTTTACTGCTGCTGAAATCGTCTTATTTAAGTTGGCAGTTTCACAGTTGACCTGACGATTGACAAAATTGCGCATTTCCTTTAAAATACGCACATTTTCCAGGTTCATCAACGCCACATGCGCTTCCATCACATTGAGTATCTCAACAATTCCTGACCCTTCCTTGATGTATACAACATAATACTTTTTACGCACTACAATTTTTGCGTCTATGTTAAACGTCTGAATGATTCCCTGAAGCTGTTTTGCCTTTTCCATAGATTGACATACAATCTCAAAATGGTAAAATTTCTGGGGTGTGCTGATGGAACCAGCCGCCAGAAATGCTCCTCTGATAAATGCACGTTTACAGCAGGACTGCATAATCACCACATTATCCACTATAGAAAGATTTTCCTCCACGTTATGCTTCTCGTCAAGCAGCTTTGTTGCCTGCAAAATTCGGAGTGCATCCTCATGACGTTTGATAAATATAGTATATGTCTTGCTTTTTTTCAAATATGCATTCTGTCTTATGGAAATTTCAGTATATATATTAAATGTTTTTTTCACTAATGTAAAGCATTTTCTTGCAACAGACAATTTTTCTGTATGGATTTTTATGGAATACCTATCATGAGACGATATGCATACGTTCCCGCAAAAGCTAATAATAGCCGCTATTTCTGCAATCTGGCAATGTCTTGCTGGGGTCATCTGACGGGATAATTCTTCCTTTACTTCCTTTGAAAATGACATAGCCTCTACCTTTCTATATCTCTGTGCTCCACCTTCACACCATAGCCTCCCTGTGCGGCAAGCATCTCGTAAAGCCTGTTGGCAATCGTAACCGAGCGGTGTTTACCCCCTGTGCACCCCACACTTATCACAAGCTGATTTTTCCCCTCCGCAATATAATTGGGTATCAAAAATTTAATCATGTCCTCTAACTTTCTCAAAAACTCGTGAGATACCTCCGATGACATAACAAACTCTTGTATAGGAATATCATTTCCTGTCAAAGGACGCAATGTTAAATCATAGTAGGGGTTTGGCATAAAACGAACATCAAATACCAAATCGGAATCTGTTGGAATGCCATACTTAAAACCAAAAGATAAAATAGTAATAAATAGATTATTGTACTGCTCCTCCCCAAGAAATATACGCTCTATTTCCTGTCGCAGTTCCCTAATTAACAAATTGCTTGTATCCAAAATAAAGTCTGCGCTTCTTCTCAAAAACTGCAGCGCCTCCCTCTCGGTGCGAATGCCGTCCTCCACTCTTCCATGCATAGTGAGAGGATGAGCTCGCCTTGTCTCCTTAAATCTTTTTACTAATATTTGATCTGATGCATCTAAAAACAATATTTTCAAATCAATCTTTTCTTTTTTTAAATGGGAAATCATCTCGTCTAATTCCTGCAGAGAAGAACCGCTGCGAATATCCACACCCAAGGCCACCTGCTTCACTTGACTTTGAGGCATTCTAGTCATCTCTGTAAATTTGGAAATCAATGGAATCGGCAAATTATCCACACAAAAATATCCGCTGTCCTCCAACATTTTCAACACAGAGCTTTTCCCTGCCCCTGACATTCCCGTTACAATTACAAACTGCATATCTTGCCTCCACGCTTATGAATTGCTCTTCTCTCCTATTATCTTAACCTCCGGCTGCAGCTTCACCCCCTGTTTTTCAAGCACAATACGCTGCACATCTTTAATTAACCGTATAATATCTGACGCTGTAGCATGATTTTCATTAATTACAAAGCCACAATGCTTTTTGGATACCTGGGCACCGCCTACAGAATAACCGGCAAGCCCGCTGTCCTGAATCAATTTACCGGCATAATACCCTTCCGGACGCTTAAAGGTACTTCCAGCGCTTGGATACTCTAACGGTTGCTTTTCTTTGCGGCGTTGGTTATACTCCCGCATCAGCGCTCCAATCTCCTCCTTATCTCCTCCCTGCAAGGAGAATTCCGCCTCCAGCACAATATACCCCTGCTCTGGTATAACACTGTGACGATATGATAAATCCAAAGCTTCCTTTGTCAATGTTATGATCTCTCCATACCGATTCAGCACTGTAGCATTGACTATAATATCCTTTATCTCTCCTCCGTAAGCCCCTGCGTTCATCACAACGGCGCCGCCTACTGTTCCTGGAATGCCAGATGCAAACTCCATTCCCTTCATTCCGTTTTCCCGTGCTGCCCCTGCCGCTCTCGATAGCATCACTCCTGCCCCCGCTTTTAATTTGCCATCCGTTGCCTTCACTTGTTTAAATCCATCACCCAGTTCTATCACTACTCCGTCATAACCATCATCAGACACTAAAAGATTGCTTCCATTTCCAATCACAAAAAAAGAGAGCTTTTCCTTTGCCACCGCCTGAAGAAGCTGCCGCAATACGTCAACATCCTCTGCCACCACATAATACTTCGCCTCACCTCCGGCGCCAAATGTGGTGTGCCTTGCCATGCTCTCCTTCTCCCAAACCCGTTCCTCGCCTGCTATCCCTTGCAAAATTTCTTTCATTTTTATACCCATGCATATCACAAGACTGCTTGTGATACTGCCCCAATAGTTGAAAGAACGGGCAGTGTACATACTATCCTTTCTTTATCATATATTTCTTTCAACCTTTACTTTCCCTTCAACGCTCACAATGATTTCGTTCCTTATTCTATCAGAATTCAATACAACACTCAACCATAAATATAGAAAAACAGAGAAAATCTTTTTCATTTTCTCTGCTTCTTCCTTTATTCTTCCATTATTCTTTCTTTTACTCTATACCAGAAAACTCCTGAAATTTAAGGCTTAGCACTTTCTTCATCCTGCTTTTTCTCCTCAGGGATACCAGTTGCCCTGCGGAAAATTTCCATAAATTGCTGTCCCGTAATAGTTTCCTTCTCAAACAAAAATTCTGCTATTCTATCCAGTGCTTCCCTGTTTTCACTTATCAGCTTTTTTGCCTTCTCATAGCAGTTCTTCAAAAGCTCTTTCACTTCCACGTCCACTTGGGCTGCAGTGGAATCACTGCAGTTCAGTGCCGTTCTTCCATTTAAATATGGGTCCTCCACCGTCTCTAGGCTCATCAAACCAAACTGCTCTGACATTCCATATCGGGTAATCATAGCCCTAGCCAACTCTGTAGCCTTTTCCATATCGTTGGATGCTCCAGTAGTGACAGATTGAAATACCAGTTCCTCTGATGCCCTGCCCCCCAACAAGGTAACAATCCTTGCCAGCAGCTCCTCCTTGCTCATCAAATACTTTTCTTCCTCCGGCACCTGCATCACATAGCCCAAGGCTCCCATTGTCCTAGGTACAATTGTAATTTTCTGCACTGGCTCTGCATTTTTCTCCAAGGCGGTTACTAAAGCATGTCCCACCTCGTGATAAGCTACTGTTCTCTTTTCCTTCTCACTTAAAATCCTGTCTTTTTTCTCTTTACCAGCAATCACTACCTCCACAGACTCAAACAAATCCTCCTGGGAGATGGCATGCCTGCCATTTTTCACTGCATTGATAGCCGCCTCATTTATCATATTAGCCAAATCAGAACCTACCGCCCCTGATGTTGCCAGGGCTATAGCATCCAAATCAACCGTCTCATCCAAAGTTACATTTTTAGAATGTACCTTCAGCGTCTCCAGACGCCCCTTCAAATCCGGCTTGTCCACAATAATCCTTCTGTCAAATCTTCCCGGACGCAGTAACGCCTTGTCTAGTACCTCCGGCCTGTTGGTTGCCGCAAGAATAAGCAGTCCCTTAGATGTATCAAAGCCGTCCATCTCGGATAAAAGCTGATTTAATGTCTGTTCCCTCTCGTCATTGCCGCCGCCATACCTAGAATCACGGCTCTTTCCGATGGCATCAATCTCATCAATAAAAATAATACAAGGCGCCGACTGCTGTGCTTGTTTAAATAAATCACGGACGCGGGATGCCCCCACTCCCACAAACATTTCTACAAAATCCGAACCTGACAGGGAGAAAAAGGGAACCTTTGCCTCACCTGCAACAGCCTTTGCCAGTAATGTTTTACCTGTTCCCGGGGGACCGACAAGCAGTGCACCCTTGGGCAGCTTTGCTCCAATCTTGCCATATTTTCCTGGATTGTGAAGAAAATCTACAATCTCACGAAGAGATTCCTTCGCCTCCTCCTGTCCTGCTACATCTTTAAAGGTAACTCCTGTTTCTTTTTCTACATAAACCTTAGCGTTGGCTTTTCCTACATTTCCCATCATGCCGCCGCTCTTTGAAACTCTTCTAAACACTAACCCCATCAATAGATAAATTAAGGCAAAGGGCAAAATCCAAACTAAAAAGAAATCCAAAATCTTGGAGTTGGAATCACTTGCGGAATGCTTAAAGGAAATATCTGCCTTTAACAGCCGATTCACCAAATCCCCATCATTCATCTGGGTAGTCCAGTAAGTAATAGGGATGGGTGCCTTATCAGAATTAGCCGGCGTGATAATAATCTTTCCTGAATTATTTATCTCAACACTTTTTACTTCTTTCTTTTCTATTAGCTGAATAAATTCATCATAGCTGATTTCTTTTGAAGTTGCGTTCTCCACCATCGAGGACATCAAACTAATTCCCAAAAGAGTAATGACAGCTGCCACAATCAGTATGATAACAGTAGGATTTTTTTTCGGTCCTTCCTGCCCTCCTGGCTTATTTCCATTTGTTCCGTTATTATTCATATATTTTCCTTTCTTCTGGCTTTTCTTGCTCACCGGCGAATCCATTTCCCAAACAAAAACAGGCAAGTCTACATCCATTTCCAAGCCGATTCTATTCCATTCAAAAATAACTGCTAGCAGTCCTGCCGTAAAGGCAAAACTGACCTTTTAACTCTGATATCATATTATACGTTTAGTCTACCCATTATTCAAGTGGCTATTTGTGAAAATTTTTTAAACTTTTTAAATTTTTATATAGAAATAAAAACGCAATCGTT
>CAJTQG010000071.1 GCA_910578605.1 uncultured Lachnospiraceae bacterium
AATAATGATAATACAAGTCAGTCTTATTAAATTCTCCCTTCAGCTTCCCAATTGTATGTATTTTCGCAATCGTTCGCTCCAGCTTATTTCCAAACCATCTGTTGGAAACAAGATAATATAGCCCTCCCGCCAGTATTGCTATAATAATAATGGATAATATAATATATCTCTTTCTTTTCCCTTTCATGGATTTTTCCTCTCTTTACTTTCTTATTTATATCTGTTTAAATAAGCACCACCATTGTCTATCAGGTTACACATTGCTAATACCGTAAGCTTTTTAATGCCTCTGCTGTCTACTGCATAGTATATTCTTACCAAACTATTACCATTTCCGTTCCCAGCACCAACATATACAAGCCAGCCATAATTTTTTCTTTTGTCTCCATTTGGACATAAATCTATAAATGCATTATCATCACCTTTATCTGTTGATACAAATCCATAATATCCAGGCCACAAGTTGATGCCATTTGCCTCCACAGTTCCATCACTTGCAATGACTTTTCCAGTTACTTTGTTGGCAAAATATCTTGCTATACATTTATCATGTGAAAAATGTCCTGCATTGCACCCTAACACAACTAATAGTTTTATATTTTTCTTTTTCAAAAATTTGATTTGTTCCTTGCTTAACAGTATTTTATCTTTAGTGGATAATATGTCAGGATTCGCATGGGAATTTATAATAGCCAAATCTCTCTTTGTTCCTAGTCCATTCCACCATGCTGTAAAGTCCTTGTATTCATCTCCTACTTTCTGGTAAAAAGTAGTTTCTTTGAAATGCTTGCCAATGAGTGTTTTTACATTATTATTTTCACTTTTAAATTGTTTTATGGAAAACATTGCTACAGAAACAGCGGCTCTTCCCTGAGGATCGTACAGGGCTATCGGGTCGTTCCCACAGTAGGCATACAGATTGAAATCCATATCTCCCACATTGATTCGCGCCAAGTCGTCCGCATTAATAAACCGTCCTGTATTGCTGTCATAATATCGTGTCTGCAAATAAAAATAACCTGTTTCCTTATCTTGATAATAACTTCGATATCGAATTGGATTTAACTGTGCAATGTTTTTATCTCCTTCCGTCTGTACAATGTTTCCCCATGCATCATAAGTATAACCGCAAACAACATCCCCTTCCTCGTCTACAATCCGCAGCACATCCTTCTGTACATTTTTCTCATAATAATAAGCCTTATCCTGATAAAGGAAACCAAGAATTTCACTTTTATTATCATACATATACCAAATGCTTTCCCCATCTGTCGTCTCAGCAATAATGTCCTTGCCCTCCACTAGATAGTGGGTTTGTATACCATTTACATTTTTGTATATTCTCATGCCATCATCATTATAAGTATAGGTGATTTTTTGATTATCTTTTTCTATACCGCAAAGCTTTGTTCCCTGCCACTGCATGGAGGAGCCATCATAGTATGTAACCGGATTTCCATTGGCATCATATTCAATATAGTTTCCGTTATAGCTTGTCAATACATCATTCCAAAGATTTGACTCATATGAATAGATGTTGATTATTTTCTCCTGTTTTCCTTGCAATCCTACTTTCGTATTATCGTTGTTTTTATTGGAGTATTGCACTGTTTTTAAAAGATTATTGTACATATCATAATAGTATTCACTGGTATAACCCGTAATTTTGCTGCATTCCTTAAATAATTGACCGTTGTCCATATAATCGTAAATAACTGTTATTTCTCCATTTTGTCTGATTTGGGTAATTTGTCCTGCTGTATTGTAGGTATAATCCAATATATCACCATTTTGATATTGAATCCGAACAATTTGATTTTCTTTGTTATATACATATTTTGTATTCTGAATGATTTTATCTTTATTCTGAATTTGACAATACATATTATCATTCTTTTCTTCCCTTGTATAGACTGCCTGGGACAAAAGATTTACTGTTGTACTGTCATTATCTATGCATTGCTCCCACACATGCATACCATCAGAGTAGGTTATATGGGTTTTATTTTCCTGATAATCATATACTGCCGAAAATCCATTATTGGTATGGACGGATTTGATTCTGCATTCCTTGTCATACTCATAGGTATATAAAGTTCCGCTTAATGTGTCAAGGTAACTGGTCACTATATTGTCCTCGTCCAATGTATACTCTGCTGTGCACAGGTCATTACAGTATTTTTTTGCTTCCCCTTCTTCTGTATCTAAAGATATCACATCCTGATTTCCATAGGTAAGCTTATTCTCTTCCTCATTGTAATCTATCAGCGTTGCCTGATTGACAGATACCGACTGCATGTCCCCTGATTCATCATATTCCATTTGATAGATGTCATTATTGTTGACAAGAGTTTCTATATTGCCGTCTTTGCTGTATTCATATAAATTGATTCGATACTCATCACCGTTTCCTGCTATTTCTGCCGTTACTTTTCCGTCTCTGTCATAGACATAATGAATAACAGCCTCTCCCTTTCCTGCACATTTTATTTTGCTGTTCACCGGGTCGCATATATTTTTCTGCAGTCTGTCATCTTCTGTTACAATAGTTGTCACCTTATCATATTCACCAATCCAATCCTTATATTCATCTAATATGACTTGATTCCCTTCATACTGCATAGGATTGGAATCTTCTTTGTCTGTAATTCCGTCAAAATCAGAATCAGCCAAATGGGGATTGGTTTTGTTCTTTAATTCTTCGCTATTTGTTACTCCATCATTGTCAAAGTCTCCATCCTCCGTGTATTCCGTGGGGCTTGTTCCCAATTCAAAGCATTCCTCATAATCAGTAAATCCATCCCCGTCGGTATCTGCACTCTTTGGGTTTGTATTCGTTGTCCATCTCTCCTCCACATCCTGTATTCCGTCCCCGTCCAAATCGCTGGAGTAGTATTCAATATTTCCCTCATTGATGCAAAAGCTGTGTGCATTTGATTTTACCATCTCCCCTAATATAGTGCTTCCTGTAAAGGCAATATCCATATAGGTATAATCTTTGTCTATTGTAAATTCAGGATGAGTTGTATCCAGCGTCTTCAAAAAAGTAAATTCTTCCTCCTCATCATATCTAACATAGATATCTATATTTTCCATCTGCTTATTGCTTTCATATTCTACCTGAAATACTTGATTGTCTATTTCTATATCCGTATCTAATATCGTATCATTTCTCACTTGTATAAAAGTTTGATATAACTGGTTTACTGTATAAATTGCTGTGCATGTAAATTTTCCTGTACTGGTAATGAGATTTTTTGCAATAAGCATACCTTCCACTTTTACAGATTGCCCATTTAAGGTGATAGTACCATTGGGTGCATATATGATTCCTTTAAAGCAAGCATCTCCTGTGTTAATATGAATGTCCCCTCTTTTGGAATAAAGAATTGTTATGGCATCCGTGTTAATACTGGTACAATTGATATCTATACTGCCCTCCGCCATCATTACATTACTTAGTGTGATATTTCCACATTGTAATGCAATATTGGCTTTTGAATAAATATCTCCCTCATTGGCAAATTCATTTCCTCCATAATGATACTCATTATATTGCTGTATATTTTTGCTTGCATATAATATACTCATAATAGCATCCTGCAGCTTAGGCAGATTTGAGGATTCTTCCTCTCTTCCAGATACATGAGTAACACCATTATGATATTGTATGTTTGCCGCCTGTATTGCAGGGTAGGCATTCTCCTTAGGATTTTCCGCCGCCAATATACCAAAACCAATATTCGGTGTGAGTACTACTAAAACCGCAACACATACAGCAATAAGCCTTTTTGCATTCTTTATCCCTTTTTTACTCATCATTGTTTTTGTTTCTTTTGTTTTCTTCATTTTTTCCTTTATCCTTTCCTTGCTTTGTAAATTGGTTATTTTTCCATTTTATTTTGCCTATATTGATTTCAATTTTTTGTAGAATTGCTATTTGGATTTATGATTGCATTTATTGCTATGCTTTCTCGCTTATGAAACATGCAAGCTTTCCGGTTCTATCCTCCGGCAGAAGTCTGTCATAAAACCGAAAATGATATTGGGCTTCTTTTAAACGATTTTCCATCACTGCCTCACCAAATAATTCCGTCAGCATTTGCGTGTCACATTCCTCCTCCAACACTACCTTCACTTCAAATCTTTGATAATCCTTTTGAACAATCTGAAATTGTTTCACAATACCATCTGTATAATTATTTACATAATCCATTGCCCTGATAAATACATAGGCATTGATTTTTTCTCCGTTTTCACAAATGATGTAGTCATTTGACCGTCCTAAAGTAAGCTCTAATATAGGTGATGTATTTTTACACGGACAACACTTATTCTTTTGATGTTTGACTTTTCCGTAATCTCCTATCCGATAGCGAATCAACGGCATTACCGTGTTTGTTTTTGTAGTAATAATCAGTTCTTCCTCCTGCCCTGTTAATCTTTCGCTCTCCACTATCACATTGTCTCTCATAATGTGCAGCTTTCCATAAGGACACTCATAGGCTATGGAATTAAATTCATTGGCGCCATATTGATTGGCTATGGCACAGTGAAAATGCCTTCTGATTTCATTTCTGATCTTATCCGTCAGCATTTCTCCTGACAATTCTATGTAACTTACACTATCTAAAGATTTTAGATTATAATAATCTATACACTCACACAAAAGCAGGGCAATACTTGGCTGCAGAAGAAGCCATTTAGGTTGAAATTCACGCATTTTTTCATAAATCTCATGTATTCTCTCTTTTGTCAAATTGGATTTAGAAAAACCTAGTTCCGTTTCCTTTTTAATTTCCTCTCTATTTTCCCCTTGGTTTTGCTCCCCCATCTTGTCATTATCTTTTTGTATCGTGAAAAAATAACATAACTTATCCTTTGGCAATATTCCGTAATAATGATAGCGATACCACCATAATCCCAGCATGGATTTTTTATAATCCTCCGGCTTCCAATAAATATCCATATAAGTTCCTGTAGAACCTGAGGTTCGTCCATGCATCAGCTTATTTTGATAAAATAACGCATGTCCTTGGGGCGACAATACGGACTGTGAATTTTGCAAAAGCCATGTTCTGTCTAATATGGGGTATATCTCGTCTTCCTCTTTCTTCATTTGGACATATGCAGGAATACTATTGTATGCTTCTTCTAAAAAATCATTGTAATTTCTTTCCTTCATCCTCTGTTTTCCTTTCTTCACTTCCTCATTGAATTGAATTTTCAGGAGCATTTTCTTTCTATATATTTCACCATCTCATCATATTTACACAGTATTTCTATTCCACATTCCTCCAAGTCAAATTCTATGGCAAATTCCTTTTCTGCATCTACAATAATCTGCATCAGGTCTACAGAATCCATATGAAGGTCATCAATCAAATGCATGCCCTCAAAGCTTTGCTTTTGTTTATTTTCCTCGTCACAGTATTTGCGGATAATCGTATTTAATCTCTCTTTTATCATATTTGTATTTTTTCCTTTCTAATGAACTATTATTTTATTGCTGAAACATAAATAACATGTAACTATTCAGAGCCATGCAGATTTATACAAAACAGGCTGTTCAAGCTTGCTTGATAAAG
>CAJTQG010000072.1 GCA_910578605.1 uncultured Lachnospiraceae bacterium
GTTATGTTTTAATACGTTGAAGTATTAAACTTATATAATTATACAAAAAAATATGATAGCTCTTCGTGGTTATGTAGAAATTAGGAGTCATCATGTAAGTTTTCCGGCGGATACAGCAGTACTGTCGCCTTGAACATCCCTTCCCCATACTCCGTCAGCAGTTCCCCGTTGTATTTATCCACACTTCGCTGCACGGATGACAGCCCTATCCCATGGTTTGAGCTGTCCTGCTTATTTGTCAGTATCTGCCCGCTTCCATTCCTCGTGATTTTCCCCTCATAAGGGTTCTGCACTATGATGCTAAGGCTTCCTTTTACCTGTGACACGGATACTTCCATGTGTCTCTGTCCCTCTGGAAGGCTGCCTACCGCTTCCATGGCATTATCAAGAAGGTTCCCCAGTATGATGCACAGATCCGCTCCATCAAAGGGCATCTGTTCCGGTACAAACACATAGCATTTCATGTCAATCCCTTCTTTTTGAGTCAGGGAATATTTATAGTTGATAAGAGAGTCTATGACAAGGTTCCCGCTGCGGGACACTTCATTCCTGTAAATCTGGTTATTCTCCAGTATGGTATCAATCTTTTTTTCAGCTTCTTTGAGTTTACCGGACTGTATGGCAGCCTTCAGATCCACCAGATACCCGTTGAGATCATGCCTTACCCTTCTTGTCTCCTGATAGGCTGTTTCCCTTTCTGCCGCCTGTTTGTTGCACAGAGCTATCTGCTGTTCATAGGCAAGGTTTCTTTTTTCTGTTTCCTGCTGGCTTCCCAGCTTGTCATATACGTCAAAGGTAACATAGTTTACCAGGATCATGAGTATGGTGGTTATCAGAAAGAAAACATTCCTTTGATTCTGACACGTCAGGTAAAAGGTATTATGTATGACATAAATCGTGACTAAAGGAATAAAGAAAAGACGAACCCAGTATTTATAGGAAATGTATGTCAGGGAATCACTTTTCCGGCAACGTTTTAGGATGTGTACTGATATATACATGATGAGCTTTGAAATGACATTTCCAACGATAAAGCCATAAGACATTGCGGCTACTCCCGTCTTTCCAAGCACATAGTTTGTCGCCACTTCCGCAAGCATCCAGAGAGTATCTAGAATGCCAGCACGGAACAGAGCCTCCTTATTGTTGATTTGATATAAGGACTTATAAATAATGAATATCAGGAAAATATTTATGATGAGGATAAAAAGTGGCTTGTTAGCATTAGATTCCATTACCCAGCACTCGTAAAGGATATATGCTCCCCACACCAGGACCCCGGCAATACTGTGGTTTTTCTTATGATTACCAAAAGCGCCCAGATATGTACTGACAACCTGCGTGGAAAAAAGTACCATAAGGATGTTCAGCAGACTGTATTCAACCATTGTCCGGCACCTCCATACCAGCCATTGCACAGAACTGACTACGAACTTTTTTCTGCTTATCCTCGCTGATCTGGAGCATTGCCCCGTCAGACATGGTCACATTGGTAAAATTCATGCTTTTTATATAGTCAAAATTCACAAGATAGGACTGGTGTATCCTTATAAAGCGTACATTGGTGTCAGAGAGCTGTTTTTCCACGTCATTTATCTTTCCGTAAAACCTGTATTCCATCTCATCTGATTCTGTATTTTCAGCTCTCACATTTCTTACCGCATGGATATAGATTACCCTGTTACAGCTTTCAAAATAGTAAATCCTGCCCAGCGGAACCTTTATAAATTCTTTATTGTAGGTAAAAGAGAAATATTCTGATTTCTGCCTGACACGCTTATATGCATCCATAAAGACGGAACGGAATCTGTTTCCATCAATAGGTTTTGAAAGGAAACGGAAGGGTTCCGTATTAAACAGTTCCTTCAGGTATTTTTCGTAACTGGAAACATAAACAATCAGTGCCGGGATTTCCATGCTTCTTATCAGCTCTGCGGCACTGATTCCGTTAACCTTACGCATTTCGATATCAAGATATATTAGGTCATAGTAAGTTCCCTGCCGGATATTTTCCACAAGGGTGAAACCATCAAAAAAGACAGCACAGTTTATCTTTATGCCCTGTTCTTTCGCTGTTTTATAAAGCAATTCCTCGATAGTGGCTGTCATTGACACATCATCGTCACATATAGCTATGTTAATCATCCGTATCTTTCCCCTCAGTTTTGAAGTCTATATTTCCTTCATAATTATCAAGTGCATACTGACAGCAGCGCAGTACCAGTTCATTAAAGGAAATATGTTCTCCCTTTGCAAGTGCAGACAATTTCGTGTCCAATTCTTCTGTAAAACGAATAGTTTTTGGTACATTTGCTCTTGAGAAAGCATTATCAATTCTGAACATGGTATCCACCTCTGGCTGTTATTTTATATCTTAAATATAACCATTCAGGGTAGAATTTAATATAACCATGCATGTAACCATTTATACAATTATACAAAGTGTTGAAAAGCTTTTGTTAGATAGGAATCATTATATTTAGAAAATTTTTATTGTTGGGAATTTCTACGTACACAATCGTATTTATTACATAAATGAAAAAAATCGTACGATTTGATGTATTTTGAGATTGATAAGACATTTATTCATTTTGTAGGAGGTTGCTATGTATTCTGATAAAGAAAAATTAACTCTTGAAAAACTGATGAAACGATTGGCAGTGTATAAAAGTAATAACTCAATTGAATCTATTGGAATGATTTTTACTACAATACATAATACGTATTTTTTTGATAGTGGAACAGGGAAAGTATTTATAATAGATAAAGCATTGGAAATTTTTTTATTACACTTATTATTTTGCGATAATACACCTGCTCAGCTACAAGATATTGCTGATAAAAATGACCTAAATGTACCGGAAGTAATGGCGTACATTGAAAAAGAGGACTTGCTAAAGGGAACTGAAAGCAATAAATTGTATTGTCAAGAATTTATTGACATGAAAGAACAGGAGAGAAAATCAAATTGCAAACAACTAATACTGGAATTAACAGGTGCATGCAATCTTAGGTGTAAATATTGTATATATAGTTCTTCTGAAAAAGGGTTTAGGGAATTTAACTCAAAAAAAATGAAGAATGAAACTATTACAAAGGCTATAGATTATTTACGGGAAAATGGTGATGACCAAGTCTTTATATCATTTTATGGGGGAGAACCTCTAATAGCTTTTGATTCTATGAAATATGCTATTGATTATGCAACAAAAAACATAACAGAAAAAGAGTTGCATTTTGGTTTTACAACAAACCTAACTTTAATGACAAAGGAAAAGGCTGAGTATTTAGTTCGTATTCCTAATTTACATATTGTGTGTAGTATTGATGGACCGGAAGAAATACATAATATGAATCGGGTTTATGCTGGTGGAGAAGGAACATATCGTGATGTTGTAAGAGGATTAAAATTTTTAAAAGAAGCATTGACACAAGTTGAGCAGCCTTCTGTAACTATAAATTTTAATGCTGTATACATGGTTCCTTATAAAAGAGAAAAATTAGAAGCAATTGATATGCTTCTTAATGAGTTTTGCAAAATAACAAAAAATTCTACATATATCATTACATATCCTACCAGTGGAACAATTCCAAAGGAATATGATGCATTAATACCTAATAATGGTGATAGCTCCATGTGGGAATGGATGGCAGATATAGCACGTGAATGTGAAAATCTAGAAGAGATTAAAGCTCGTGGTATAGTGGACTCACTAATCACGGTGCATAATCGTACACTGACAGAAGTGGCTTCAGGTGTTATACCAATGAATGCTTGTTGCATACCGGGAACTAGAAGATTGTATATAGATACCGAAGGGGATATGTATGTATGTGAGAGAATCAATAAATCCCCTAAAATTGGAAATGTCAATAGTGGAATTGATATAAATACCATAATGTCAAAGTACTATTATGAATACAGCGATAAATCTATAAAATATTGTGCCAATTGCTGGGCTGCCAAAATGTGTCCGTTCTGTTATGCAGACAGAATGACGGAAAGTGGTATATCAGACAATGCACACTTACATTGTGCTGAAGCAAGAAATCATTTGAAAAAGCAGTTTTCATTATATCATGAAATTTTGGAGAACAATCCTCAGAAACTGGAAGTACTAAATAAATATGAAATAAAGTAAAGATGTCATTATTCTAAATTAATTAAACTAATTTAGTGATAATAGATTCAAAAGAAGGAGGTGGACGGTATGTTTAAAAAGGTAAATCCTTATTTGAAGGAGGAACTCAATGAGCAGGCTGCAGCGCATTTGTGTGGATGTAGATGTGCATCCAATACTAACACTGTGAACAGTGTTATTGCTTATGCTGCTTCCTACGATGGTTGCTACGCTTCATGTGTCGGCGACACAAATGGTAATGCTAATTACTCAGAAGCTGTTGCTGACAAGCACTGGGCTCTTGCGTAATGAGATGTTCCATAGGCAACTCTTTTTCTGAAAATCAGAAAAAGGGAAAGAAGGGGGGAAGTTACTCGTGAAATCATTTAGTGACTCCCCCTTTCTTATATCATAGCCTATAATCAAAATGTTATTGCTATACAAACGAATAGCGAGGTTAATTCAATGATAAGTGAAAAAAGAAAAAAGCTTGCTGCCTTTAAATCAACATTAATTATATTATGGAGATCGTCAAGAAAATATTTTGTGCTAACCTGTTCAATAGGTATTTTTTCATCTTTACCAAGTATTGCTAATTTAATTGTTTGGAAAAAAGTATTGGATTTAATAAATAATTTCCTTTTAGGGAAGGAAGTAGATTATTATATTATTTTTTTCTGCATTTTTCTGCATTTTCTTTTAACAATATGCTGTCCATCTCTGTCTGCTTACCTTGAATCTCTCTTTCCAT
>CAJTQG010000073.1 GCA_910578605.1 uncultured Lachnospiraceae bacterium
ATTTAATACAAAACATAAAGATAAAATATTTTATAAGAAAAGTGAAAAGAGGGTTGAAATGAAAGGAGGAATAGGATGAAAAAGACAAAATTATTATCCAGAGTTGGAGTGTTGTTTGCAGCGTCGGCTGTTATGATTGGAATGTTAAATTTAACACCTATCAATGTGGATGGGGCTGCAAAGGTGAAATCTTTAAAGGTGACACCGTCTAGCAAGGTTTTAGGGAAATCAAAAACATTGTATGTTGGGGGGCCAAAGAAATTAAAGACTACTACATTAAAAGTGAAGGTGACACCAGGGAAGGCGTCAAAAAAGGTGAAATATAAGTCCTTGAATAAAAAGGTGGCATCTGTGTCCTCGAAGGGAAAGGTGACAGCAAAAAAGGCAGGAAAAGCTACTATTATTGTTACATCTAAGAGCAATAAAAAAGTAAAAAAGAAAATAAAATTGACGGTAAAAAAATATACGGCGCCTAAGCTGACAGTGAGGACGAATAAGTCTGTCATTTATAATGGAGCAGGCAGCGGAAAAACAGCTATTGTGACGGCTGGTATTTCAGGGTTGATACCGTCTAAAAGTGTTGTTTTTACATCAAGTGACAAAACATTGGCTTCTGTTTCGTCAAAGGGTGTTGTGACAGCTAACAGCTTTAATAAGATCGGTACGGTAAAAATAACCGTGAAAAGTTTAAAGAAAACATATGACAATAAGTTTCTAAGCAAAACCATTTCAGTTAAAGTAGCAGCAAGACCTTCTGTTTCCAGTATTACATTGGACGGAACGAATAAGACTTTGACAAAGACAGGAAACATGCCATATCCAACTATTACATTAAAATCAACTGTGTTGCCTGCTTTGGCTGAGCAAAAGGTTACATGGTCCAGTTCTGATGCAACAGTTGCGAAGGTAAATGCCAATGGTGTAGTGACAGGTCTGACAACAGGAAAAGCGGTGATTACGGCAAAGGCTGCTAACGGAAGAAAAGCCCAGTGTAGGATAAATGTGAGAAAATCCACGGTTCCGGTACATGATCCTTCTATTTTCAGGGACCCTAATTCCAATAAATATTATACCATTGGAACAGGTGTTGCCATGGCAGTGTCTACAGATTTACAGGCATGGACGAACACCACCTCAGGGGTGAATTTGTTTAAAAATGGGATCAATGAATTAAAGCCATTATTTGACTATACCGGCAATCAAAATATAGCCAGTGTGTGGGCAGCGGACATGATTTATAATACAAGTATGAAGAAATACTGCATGTATACATGTGCAGCGGCAGATGGATTTAAGACAGTAATCGCTATGTTTTCTTCGGATAAACCAACAGGTCCTTATGAATACAAAGGTATTATTGTGTGTGCGGATTTTAACAAGACTACATTGAATAAGACCAATATAGTATCCGCGCTGGGATTGACTAATGTCAGCCAGGTGCCTGAGAGATATTATGATGTTAATGAATCAGGAAGTGCCGGTTCTGCCTACTATAAAAATAACTTTCCAGATGCCATAGACCCAGCTCCATTTTACGGACATGACGGTAATCTATATATGACTTATGGTTCCTTTACCTGTTATGGAGGTATTCGGGTACTAAAATTAAATCCAAAGACAGGACTTAGAGATAAAGCCTACAATTATGAGCTGAAGGAGGGGGAGAGCGACCCTTATTTTGGCAAGAGAATTACCAATAAGGCAGGGGAAGGTCCTTATATTTTAAAGGTGCCTTGCAGTAAGTCATCTACTGGTTATTATTACTATCTGTGGACTTCATCAGGTATATTGAGAGGCTCCGGCAATTACACAATGTCTATGTGGCGCTCAGAAAATCCAGATGGACCATTTGTGGATGCCAGTGGAATAGATGCCACTGTAGGCGGCGGAAATGTAATGTGCTACAATTATAAATATTCCTTTATGCATTATGCTCATACTTCCATGGGAGGCAATTCCGCCCTGGCAGATAAAGATGGAAAATTGTATTTAGTATATCACAATAAATTTTCTGATAACTCACCAAATCCAGGTTCTCATATGGTAAAGATACATCAAATGTTTGTCAATACAGATGGATGGCTTGTGATGGCTCCCTTTGAGTATCATGGAGAAACCATAGCTTCTAGCTATTCTAAGGAAGCGGTGACCGGCAATTATGAATTTATTATGCACAGGCAAAACACTACCACCTATGTTGGGGATTACAATTACAATGTCAGTGTTCCTCTTCGTCTAAATGGGGATGGCACTATTGTAGGAGGTACAACAGGAGAGATAAAAGGTACATGGGAGCTCAATGGCAAAGATATTGCTATTACAATAGATGGTACTGTTTATAAGGGAGCAGTATTGGAGCAGTATGAGGAGGATGGAACAAACGGTTATGTTTCTAGTTTAGATAAAACGATTGTATTTACAGCATTGGGGGCGAACAGAGTCAATATTACGGGAACTAAGGTAACGATGACAGACAGTGAGGCGGCCAATTGGGATAAGACGAACATAATGGTACCTGCAAAATCAGAAGTTGATTTTACACTACCTATATTGGGCGTTGGCGGCTCTGATATTTCATGGGCATCCAATCATATACAGGCTATCAAGATAGATGGCAGCAAGGCATCAGTAAAAAGGTTAGACAGTGATACAACGGTAACATTGACAGCTACCATAAAACGAGGAACAAAAACAGAGTCAAAAGCGTATCAGGTGCTGATTCCAGCGTATGAAATTGTATTGCCGACGGTGATTACTGCAGATACTACACTGACATTGCCTACTACCTCCATTGAAGGGAATGCTATTACATGGACATCCAGCAATCCTGAGGTAATTAATCCGGCTACAGGTGCTGTGACTATTCCAGAAGGTCTTGTGGAAGTAACGTTAACAGCAAAGTATGGAACAATAGAGAGAACATTTAAAATTCGGGTAGGTGAATTAAAGTTAAGTTCCATATACACACAGGATTACGAGGCAGCAGGAATTAAGACGGATGCCGCAGGCTGGACGACACATGGAGCGCTGACAGCAGAGATTATGACAGATGCAAAGAACTCATTTGCTAAGTTTACATCCACAGGTAGTGGTCCAAGAAGTGGATTGCAGAATTTTAATCTTGCAGCATCAAGCTTAACTTCCACCTATGTGATAGAAACAGATTTTGCAGTGGCAACAGCAACATATAGTGGTTCAGGTCAGCCGACTACCCAGATTGCACTGGTAAGTCAAAGCAATGGAACCTTGGCTGCAAGCAATAGCATTTCAGAAAGTGAATGTATTGTGGATTTGCGGGCTACAGGCATGAGTGCAGATACATTTGTGATTAACAAGGATGCAGAGAAAACAGTAAAAATTCCTGCTGGTACATGGTGTCATATGGAAGCAACCGTGAATCAGGCAGACAAACAGGTATTCTTAATGATTACGGATGCCCAGGGGCAGGAATTATATTCAGGAACATTTGCCATTACCGGAAATACTCAAATTAAAGGTATTTATACATTAAATGGACGGGGCGGCACAGTAACTCAATTTGATAATACAGCTGTGAAGGTAACACAATAAAACAGTAACGCAGTAACATAGTAACAGTAAGTTCAATTCAATTAACTACACAAATGGACTATAAAAATAAACTACACAAATTAATTGCACAAATGAACTGCACAAATTAATTGCTATACAATTATATAAATAAAAAAGAGGCTTTCACTTATAGGATTCTTCTTCTAGATTATTACATCATTATATGAATGGTAGGATAGAAATGGCAGATTATGAATTCATACAGTGGCGGCCTCTTTTATCTATTACATTGGCTTCAATCCATATGTCCAGAAAAGACTGATTTCAGGGGGTTTCCTAATGAAGTTTATAAAATTACTGCTGCCTCACATTCTATTCATTCAGCATTCAGCTAAAACGCAGCTGCAACAGCTATTTTTTTCTGGGGAATACTATCCATTCGCCCATATGAGACAAATTACATCATTATTAACCATTATTATTAACTAGCTGATTGCCAATCCAATGGGAAAGCCTAAGACATTTCAAACAAATATTTTCTTTTTCATCATCATTACCTTATATTCCTAAGAATTATTGATTTTTGAGGCATATCATCTTGGGACATATATTATAGTTCTTTTTGATAATTTGATACAGATGGTTTCAGTAAAGCTTAAATGAAAACCATCAACTTTTTTCAAATTAATAATTTTTGAATTTAAAATGGGAACAAATAGATGAGGATTTAATCTTTGTTCTGCTCATAAAGTCTTAAGTGTAAAATATATTCTCTTTTACTAGTAACGGTGTACACCGTAATGTTGCCTACATAAATTCTAATTTAATCAGATTGTTCTATCACTTGAATTTTTTCATCGTTACTACCTAAAATAATTGGAAAAATATTTTTTGATAGTTTCATCACTAAGCCGTTTATATTTTCTGATATGGATGATGTTAAAATAATAACTTTAGGTTTATTACAGGAATTGTCGATTTTCACTTCAACTTGCATTGTGTCCGCCTGATTTTGACTCTTTCTTGCAATTATTATAGGAAGCGTCTATTTTATTTTCAACAGATTTGCAATAGTGGTTGTTTTTGAAATATAACAGGTATGGCACTTACGTTTATTTAGAGATATTTATGTTTTGTTAAGTTTATAAGTGTATAAGTGTATAAGAAGTCATCATAAAGAAATCGTTATGAAGAAGCTATATAGAAA
>CAJTQG010000074.1 GCA_910578605.1 uncultured Lachnospiraceae bacterium
GCCTCTAAGTTCTGCCCCAACCTTTTCAATCTCATGTTCTGATTCAATCTGCTTTTTCGCGTTGAAGTAGGTTCTCCCCGCCTGATTCTCAAGAAGCCAGTCCTTGGCAAACTTTCCTTCCTGAACATCTTTGAGAATACCTTTCATCGCTTTCCTTGTTTCATCAGTGATAATCTTCTCACCTGTTATGTAATCGCCATATTCCGCTGTATCACTGACAGAATACCGCATCATAGTCAATCCGCCCCTATTGATAAGATCTACAATCAGTTTCATTTCATGACAACATTCAAAATACGCCATCTCCGGCTGATAACCTGCTTCAACTAAAACTTCAAATCCAGCTTTGATCAATGCGGAAACACCGCCACAAAGTACCGCTTGCTCTCCAAAAAGGTCTGTTTCCGTTTCCTCTTTAAATGAAGTCTCTATTACTCCGGCTCTTGCGCCTCCAATTCCAAGGGCATAGGCAAGTGCAGTTTCCCTCGCTTTTCCTGATGCATCCTGATGAATTGCAATCAGGCATGGAACCCCTTTTCCTTCCAAAAACTGGCTCCTGACTGTATGACCGGGACCTTTAGGCGCGATTAAAAATACATCCACAAAAGGCGGCGGCACAATCAAGCCATAATGTATCACAAATCCATGTGCAAATACCAAAGCCTTTCCCTCTGTAAGATTAGGTTCAATTGATTCTTTATACAGATCTGCCTGTTTTTCATCGTTGACCAGCATCATAATAATATCTGCTGCCTTAGCAGCTTCTGCCGCTGTAACGACCGATAAACCAGCCGCTTCAGCTTTTGCCCAAGATTTGCTGCCCTGATACAGACCAACAATAACATCCACACCGCTTTCATGCAAGTTAAGTGCATGCGCATGACCTTGACTTCCATAGCCTATGATCGCAACTTTCTTTCCTGATAATACCTGAAGGTTACAATCCTGTTCATAATAGATTCTTGCCATTGATATGACCTCCCATAAATTAAATTTATTATAAACGGCAGCAATGTGCTACCTATTTACTTTACTGACAATTTCCTGCATGATGCGAACCATTTTACTCCTGTCTTCTTCACTTTCTATAAAATGATTCACCACCATATCATGCAAAATGTAATCTTCCATCAAATAAATATGACTCGTATCTTCTGTATAAAAAGCATCTTTTTCTATTTCAACAGAATATCCGTATAACAACTTTTTCCCATCTGCCGAAAGAACAAACCAATGCATATTTTCCGGCATATTATGTGTTTTACCGCCAAAATGCTTCTCAATTCCCTCCATTGGATTATCAATGTCATGACTGATTCCCAGCACATTACATCCCCGGTTTTTACATTCTTCCAGTTCCAGCAAAAGTAATTCATACATCTGACTCCACATGGAAATCATAACGTACTGACTTGCTTCTTTTATTAACTGTCTGCAATAAGCAGTTATATTCTCTTTCCCTTTGACAGTAAAAACATAAATCTCCTGCTTTTTTTCCTCTGCCTCCAAATCATGAAGATCGCTTTTTACTTCTTCATAATCACTTTCCCACTCCTTTTTTATCCGCTCCAAAAATATTTTACTTGGTACAGGAGTATAAATTTTTACATTATCACTGCTTTCTTCTACCATAGCTAAGCCAAGTTTCGTAATGGATTCTAAAACATCATAGATCCTTGCTCTTGGTATGCCGGATTCTTTACTGATTTTGTAAGCATTTGCCGTTCCAATTTTTAACAGACTGGAATATGCCTTTGCCTCGTAAAGATTTAAACCAAACTTTTGTAACTTATCAAGCATCGTATCTTTCATTTTCTATTCTTTCCTTTCATTTTTTTCAAAACGCTGTCGCATCAACATAACAAATCCCTAAATGTATTCTGTAATCGAACGCCCCATATCTTCTGTACCAACCTGCTTTAAAAACCTACATCGACTTTTATCTTGTGGCATGATATCAACCGTACGATAACCTTCTTTCAGAATTTGTTTCACCGCAGCTTCAACAGCCTTTGATTCTTTCTCTAAACCAAAAGAATAGCGGAGCATCATTGCTGCGCTTAATATTGTTGCTATCGGATTGGCTATTCCTTTTCCTGCTATATCCGGAGCAGAACCGCCGCTTGGTTCATATACCCCAAATTTTGTATCATTCAAACTTGCTGACGGAAGCATTCCAATAGAACCCGTAATCATACTTGCTTCATCTGATAAAATGTCACCAAACATATTTTCAGTGAGTATAACGTCAAACTGTTTCGGATTTTTTATAAGCTGCATCGCACAGTTATCAACAATCATATGCTCTAATGTAACTTCCGGATAATCCATTGCAACTTCCTCAACAACTTTCCTCCATAACCTTGAAGAATCCAATACATTTACTTTATCTACACTTGTGACTTTTTTCTTGCGCTTCATTGCAGTTTCAAAGCCCTTAACAGCAATACGCCGGATTTCCTTTTCGTTATACGACAAAGTATCTGTCGCCGTAATCATTCCATTCATTTCCTTTGTACTGCGTTCACCAAAATAAAGACCACCTGTTAATTCTCTTACAATCACCATATCAAAACCGTCACTTATAACATTTTCCCTTAGTGGACACGCCTCCTGCAATTCTTCATAGAGATATGCCGATCTAAGATTTGCAAATAAGTTCAATGACTTTCTTAACTTTAATAATCCTGCCTCTGGTCTTAATTCCGGTGCTATTCTATACCAAGGTGATATTGCCGCATTTCCGCCAATAGAACCTAATAACACAGCATCAGAAGTCTTTGCAATCTCAATTGCCTCATCCGTAAGTGGTTCTCCATATACATCAATCGAAGCTCCGCCTATTAAAATATTCTTATATGTAATGCTGTGACCATACTTTTCGGCGACTTTATTTAGAACCCTTTTTGCTTCAGCAATAATTTCAGGACCTATGCCATCGCCTGACATACATACGATATTAAAAGTCATTTCTAAACCCCAAACCTTTCTCATTCTGCAATTTTCTAATTTTTATCCTCTTTTCTATTAACTCCCATTAATTAATTATGTTTCAATTTTAGATACCACTATAATAGTAACTATATCATCTCGATGCATATTTGTCAAGAAACACTCATTCTGTTCTATATCGTTTCCTAGATTATCTCCAATTTCTATACCTTGTTCTGTTTTCCTTAACAAAAAAAGAACCTACTTAGACTGCAAATAAAAGGCTTCTATGTTGGTTCTTTTTATTCATTATCCAAAAAAAATTTGTGAACAAAGGAATTATTATTACTCTCCTCTAGTTCCGCAAATATTTCTCTATAAATGATTTATTATTTCATTTAAAATAATCTCCTCTGCCCTCGCCCTAATGCTATTCATTCTCTGCACCCAAAGCATCTGATCCTGTTCCTTTAATTGTTCTGTCACTTCATCCTGCTTTGCCATCTGATCCACCAGCAAATCAAATCTTTCCTCTGCCTGCTCCTGTATCATGAGTAGATGTTTCTTTAATTCACCGGATAGCAGCAAGCCTGAATAAATGCCTCTCCTATGGTTCTTCAAATAAGATTTCCGCATCAAACCAAATTTCCTTAATTCTCCTTCCGGCTCTGGATTGGGTATTAAATTTGGTATTAAATAATCTCCACATTTTTCATAAGTTATGTTCATTGTCTGTTCCTCTCCTTACATAAAATTTACATTTCCTGTTGCCACCGTTTATTCTTTTCCGGCAATACCTGCTGACTTTTTCTCTGACGGTTGTGTTCAACCGCATCCACCTTTGCATCTTCCAGCTTTTGTTTCATTGTCTTTGGTGCAAGTGATTTTACAAATTCCACAAATGCCTCTCCCAATCCTCTTGATGCCACAAACCGTTTCAATTTTTCGACCTGATCAGCAAGAACAGCTATCCTTTTCTCCAAAACAGTTATCTTCTTCTCATACTTTTCCAAAAGATGATTTCTTGATACTGCCTTATTAAAAGCATCCAGTATTTTATTCCAGTCGCTTTTCTTCACTTTGACATATTCCTCACTGCCAAAAAGATTGGTCACTGGAACAGCAGCGCTTTTCATATTTTTTGTTTCTGCCGCCACTTCCTTTGAAATCAATTTATATGTATCTGCCCTTAAATCATGTTTGGCAAGAACCTCCTGCGCCGCTTTTTCTTTCGCCTCGGCTTCCTCAATCTGTTCCGTAAGCTCCTGTGCCTGCAAAATCAGTTCATTGTTATGTGCTTCCATTTCCTGCACTTGCCCATGCAGGTCAGATGCCCGCTTCTGCAAACTTTCATTACACTGCTCCAAAGTTTCATTCTGCTTATCCAGCTTTTCCGCCTCTGCCTCAAGACACTCTACTTTCCGCATTACCGCTTTGTATTCCGGCAGAGTAAGATTATCGCGCTTATCTCCTTTGATTTCTACCTCTATTCCACGCTCCCGGCATAAATCCATTAAATAATCACGCTCTCTTGC
>CAJTQG010000075.1 GCA_910578605.1 uncultured Lachnospiraceae bacterium
CTATAATTGCATCCGTTTCTCCTATGTATGCACTATTTGTAACTATTATAATCTTGCTATTATCCAATCCTGAACTTGCCCTTCTGGAACGAACGCTGTTTTTAAACTTAAAGGAATATTTATGGTTGATATGGCTCCGATACGGAATACACATGAAATATCCATAATGCGACTGCAATAACAAACAATTATAGGGTCTGTTGCTCTTCCTCACTATTTCCTTATATGGAGGATCTGGGTAATCAGCATAGAATTGCTGCGTTAAGCTCAACACCTGATAGTCAAATGGATCATCTTTAGGTTACATAACGCCTCCTTAAAAATGGGAAGGCAACCTGCCCTCCCACACTGTTCATCACTCGGTCATTTTTATTTTACCGTTGAGTCAGAACCGTCACTCAACTCATCGCTCTGTCACTTTTATTTTACCGTCCTGTCAGAACAGTCACAGGACTCATACGTGATAAAGAAACCACTTGGATTTCTTACTTATATTATACACAATCCTTGGGAAATTACCATACCGAAAAGAACCTATATTCTAATCCTATATTTGTACAGATAGCACAAAACCTATATTCTCATGATGTTTTTCACGACTAACGCCCAGCCAGGAGTTGTGGAGGCTCCATATATCGGCTGGGCGACCTGGCATATTGTGGAGTATGCCAGGATTTTGGTGTTTGTTGTGGTTTTTACGTGCCTGTGGAGTGGCACGATGACTTCTACAAGCTGTGACACCTGTAGAAATCTGATTACATTATTTAATTGGATGGATTTATGTTAAACTGCTTATGCAGCAGTGTGCGTTTGGCACAAGATTTTTTCAGTTAATAGACTTTTCCACACCCTATTAGCTCCCTTGTGCCGTCATAGTACGATATTCAAAATCTTTCTTGAATATTTTTTGAGAAAATGGCATTACTGGACTTACGATTCGGTCATAACCCTTCTCTCATATTCAGATTATGAAACATTAGTAAAATCAATGCTTTCAGCACTTTGAGCGGAACTTTTTTCAGTTTTTTTGAAACAGGACAGAAACTTTTTAGGGTCTTTGTCATACAGTACCGTTAATACCCTGTCCCGTACATCACCATTATTAGCAAACGCATAAGCAATTAATGAATACATGGTACTCTTGTTTATGGTAATATTCCTCAATTTTATCATACAGTTATCAAACAGGTTATATGAATCCTTCGCATAATCATCATTGCTTTTATCCAATTTCTTGACTTCCCTGTCATATTCCTGTACTATGGAAATTACTTTCTTATATTGCTTGCTGTCCCTGCTCCTGTCGGTCTTATATTTAAAAACAGTGTTCAGATTACAAGTATATGGTATCAACTCTCTATATTTCCTTAAATCAATCACATTCTCCTCAATGATATCAGACAATATTTCCATAGGGCAGTTAAATTCTTTTATTTCAGGTTCTTCAATTGCTTTTTTCTTCTTTTTGCCTTTCATCTTTTGTTCCTGTACCTTGGCATAAAAAACCGGATATTTCTTCCCATCTTCCGGCTGCATACATGTAAGGTTACTCAGCCTTGACAATTCACGGTTCACATTGATGTCAAAGACACGTTTTGCAGAATCAATGGCAACCTGCGCCAAAACAGAGCATATGATAAATACATCTTCCAATTCCTTACTCTTACTGCCACCGTCATAATAATAGCTTAACGCTAACTGTGCGATATTGCTTGCTTCTCCAATAGCATATTGTGATGAGGAAATTATACTGTCCATCTTTGCAAAAGATTCCATATCTTTTTTATATTCACTGCTTCCCTTTCGTCCAATGTCATTAATAATAGTTGGATAGTTTAAATATGCTTCCTCTGCAATATTTACAATATCAGGCTGGTTTGTGGCATAAATTGAATCTGTGTCCAGATCTTGTCCATTTAAACGGCTCTGCACATCCGTTCCAATGCCATTAATCACAATCACATTATTTCCCAATTTCGGAAAATACCTCTGAATTTCCTCTGAATATGTATTGACTAAATGCACTATATTATTTGGTGCATTATGCGGAGAGCGGAATCCTGCAAGCCTTTCCCCATCCTTAAATCTTGTGGTATAACATTGAATGCCATTGCCAATCTGCTTGAAACATGGTTCTGCCAGAAAATTCTGTCCTGTAACCTTCATCAGCAAAGCAACTGGATTTCCGCAAATTGTGAGGTTATCTCCATATTGCAAAAGTTTTCCCAATTTTAACCTTTCATTCTTAAACCGGCTTATAATCCCATTCCTTTTTGCCTTGAAATATTCCGTATATTTAAAATTATCATTCCATTCATCCAAAGCGACCAGCACATTATTAATGCTATACCTCTTCGATGCATTGATTGATAAGTGTTCCATAAATGCTTTATGGCTTAACTTCAAAGCATTGCAGTAATCAATGCTCACTTTTGCAATCCTTTCCAAAACTATTTTATCAATGCAAGGGTAACTGTTATTTATCTGATATGAGCTTCTTTGCAGATCGCCATATTTGCTTGCATGTGCCGTTTTTACTATCGCAAACCTTTCCTTATGCTTTTTCATAAACTGTTTATAGTATTTATATGCTGCCTCTTCACTGCCACCCATAATATCCGTGAATTTTATCCACTTGATTGAGTTCTCAGTAATGATAACTTTTATATCTTTCGCCAGAAAGACATTGCCAAACATATCCGTCACTGTAGCTGTTTCATACCTGTCCTTATAGTAATCTTTGAAATATTCCTGTATGTTCCCCCTAAACAGGCATGATTTAAAGAAATGGCTCCTGCAATATATGAACCCTTCCATATTATTAGGGAATATGGATTCGTCAATACAGCCCATGCCATCAAACAAAACATTTTTAACCTCTGATTTTCCTTCAATCCTGTCAACGTAACATTCCCCTTTTGTGTAAATCTTTGTTTTCACAGGAAGATCCAGTATGCCACACCCTTCCAATGCAGATTTGGATTTCCTAATATATTCCAGCATTGGATTTTCCCTGCGCTTCTTTTTATAAAACGTAAGGTTATAGACATTAATAAGTTTTTCTGTTGCATCCCAATCAATAACCTGTTTCTCATATGGCACATCTGTTACTTTTACGGAAACAGCATTTACCATGGAATACACATCTTCGTCTTTTACAATCAAAATATTTTCAATCGGGATATTTATGTAATCAATTGCAGTTGCCGTCACTAATGGCGCATATGCCGACATTCCGACTATATCCGCATTCTCATATGGCATCTTGTCCCACAAATCCATTGTGATATATTTCAATGCCGTACTATGCAGATTTTCACGGATAAAGATACAAGCCCCTTCCTTTGCTTTGCCAGTGCTACGCATGAGCATTTTATAATGTATTGGCTTCTCATATACATTCCATGCAACAGTTGCGCCATTCTCATAATAATAATCCCTTAATTCCTTTGCGGACATCCCACCTTTAACGCCATAGTCAAATTTCAGCACAACAAAATCTTTGCTTCTGCCTTTTTTATTAACGGCTACTGCATGGTGCATCATATAATCTGAAAACAAGCTGTTGTTTATCACTGCCTCCCCTAAATCAAGATATGGCTTTTTGTTTTCATTCTCTGTCTCAGTATCTTCATTATAATTATTTACGGCATATAGGCTATTTGCCTGTATACTCTTAATTTTGATCGCCTTATTCTTTTTACCGTTTTTATCCAAATCCATCCCTCCGCAATTTAAAAATTTCATCCACAGCAAACCGCTACTTCTAATACTTCTCTTTTTGCAATCCTATTACATCACTAATTTTAACTAACTTTTTCACCAATTCTTTTCCATTTCATCACCATCCATCCTAATTTTGCGTACAAAAACAACACTCAGAGCAGTCCCAATAAAAAAACTGCTCCAACTTCAGATACCTACCCCTTTCACATTATTCAATTTTCGCTCCAACTGAATTTCTGAATCTGTGTGTTATTAGTTACTTGTCATTAAAATAACTGTATCGCCAAATACAGAATTTGATATTATTTACAGAACACTTGTTCTATATTTGCAATTGTACCGAATATACATTCTTATGTCAAGAGTAAAAAAATACCAGCCACCGTTTTATTTTTGATGGCTGGACTTTTTAATCTTGCTTTTTTACAGCATTTCAGATAAAATCTCTTTTAAAT
>CAJTQG010000076.1 GCA_910578605.1 uncultured Lachnospiraceae bacterium
CAGTTGATACTTATGCAAAAAAAATTGATATTTCTGTTAGATATAGTGATAATACCATTTTTGCAGGAGAGTTTGATAATGTGCTCGAAATAAGAAAAAGCGAAGATGTTCTACTAGTGGAAGTGGAAGGTAAAAAACGCTTGGTTTTAAAAAAATATTCTTGTTTGGGAGTTGTTATAGAAAATGTGTAAGGGCCAACTGAAAAAAGAATTAATAATTAAAACTTTTTGTAACAATTTTGTAACATTTCCCCTGACGATCTTCAAACGCCCATGTTACAATGCCCCCCCAGGGGGTATAAGGGGGAGGAAAAATCTTTTCAAAACTGAAGGAATACCATCCAGTAAGGAACTTTGTATCAGGAATAATGGATATCACGATTATTAAGCCGTTCATAGAGAGTATCTGGGCCATGACCTGATCACGGGAGAGAAGCTGACAGACTTTGAGAGAGGGATGCAGTTAGTGAACGCGCTGGTTGGGGCGGTGACGTTCGGACAGGGAGCGATGGCGCTAAACTTCGCAGAGATGAGTGGAAAAGAAGCTGTGACGGTACTAGCGAAGATGTGGGCGGTAGATGCTGTCGCGGATATGTCGGCGTATACGGTAGGGTATGCGTGTGATGAACTGGGGCTGCCTGTAGGAATCACATTCATAGCGAGTCTGATGATTGGGTGTACGGTATCAGTGAAGGCGGGGAAATATGTATTTGAGGACGCAGGCGGCAGTATCGTGAAGGAGCTGGATGCGGATGGGATGCAGGCATTTATAAAGGAGGTAGATATTGACGAATCCCTGTTAGGGGCGATGTCGGAGGAAGAACTAGAAAGATATATGAAATTCCTTAAAGATGGCAGTACGGCAGGGCTGACACAGGAAGAACTGAGAGCGATCCAGAAAGTAGATGAGCGATTGCTGCTGGAGCAGATAGATTATGATGAGGTGTTGGCGGTTAGGAAAGGAGTGAGTGGGGGTGGTTCAGGACATAGATATTCAGTAGATTCGACTATGTTTCCAGATGATGAAGCGGCGGGAGTATTACGAAATGGAGAATATGTTAAGAATCCAACTGCTCATGATATTAATGACTATATAAGCGAAGGCTCCAATTACTTGGGAAGTAAAAATATGAATGGGCAATATATGTATGTCGTTGATATGGAAGGAAATATTATAATAGGCACAAGGGGAGGACAAAGGATGCCACATCCCACACTAGTGGGTGGTAGCAATCCTCAAGTACAAGCAGCTGGTATAGTAGAAATTCGCGGTGGAAAAATATATAGTATAAACAATGCCAGTGGACATTTTAAGCCTAGCGTTGAGAGCTTAAGAATTGCAGAGAATGCATTTAGTAATCTACCTCAAAATATTTTTTCACAAAATTTTAAAGGGTATTTGCCATATGGAGGATAAGGAGGATGGTTATGGACTACATAGATACATGGGGATTATATCAGTGTTTTCAAGGAATTGATGACGATATGGTTGCTACTGATTGTAGAGAAGATTTTTTTGCACTACAGCCTAATGGCAAAGTGTTTCAATGTATTTCGACACATGAAGGAATGATTACCTTGAAGTATGGAGAAAAAACATTCCGAGTCAATCCTAAATTTTATAAGAGAGTCAAAAAACCTCTTTATAAAGTGGGAGATAAAGTAGAAATAATTGATAAATCATTGGTAGGTCAAATTTTAGATGTAAATTGGCATATTAAGGATAATACACCATTTTATCTTGTTGAAGTCGATGGGAAAAAAAGTGGAAAAAGATATAGGGATTGTGATTTAAAGGAAGTGGATTAACGTGGATTATATAGGGTTAAGTAAAGAAATTTCTTATGCTTTGCGACATGCACCATGGGAATATGAACTGGAAATGAATGAAGAAGGCTGGGTTCCAGTTGAGCAACTTTTAGATGCATTACATAGGACCGAGAAATGGAGCAACATTTGTGAAGCAGATTTGAATGAGATGATTGAAAAATCTGAGAAGAAGCGCTATGAACTTGCAGGTGGGAAAATCAGGGCATTTTATGGACATTCTATGCCAATGAAGATTTTAAAAGAAGACAAAATGCCACCGAATGTTTTGTATCATGGTACAGCAAGGCGATTTGTAGAATCAATTAGTAAAAATGGCTTATTACCCCAAAGCAGGCAATATGTTCATTTATCACAGGACATTGAAACTGCTGAAAATGTGGGAAAGCGTCATGATGATAAGCCGTGTATTTTAATCATTGATGCAAAAACAGCATGGAACAACGGAATAAAATTTTACTTTGGCAATGAAAAAGTATGGTTGGCAGATGCAATACCCAGTAGATACATCAAAAATATGTAATAATTATGTCTTCATTTTCCTTGACACTCCCCTAAACCCCATGTTACAACAGCACGCACCAAGGGGTATAAGGGGGAGAAAGCGTTTAAGTAAAAACACAGTGCCAGCGCCGCCCGGCCGGTATGAGCATTGTCAGCTAGTGTACCTGTCATGGGATCACAAAAGCGAATTGTTATTACCGGCTCCGCCGTGTAAGGCAAGCCTGCCTTGAAGGCATCTCAGGGGAGGACCTGCCACGGCGGATCGTTCCTGTAAGGCCGGAGATTCTGCGTGGGGACGAAAAAAACAGCAGTGATGCGCAGCGGGGACTGGACATTTCCATAAAGGAATATTCCATACATATAACAGAATCCTCGTCTATGTCCCTTCCGGCAGAGGTGCTTAAGGCGGTGCGGCATGCAGCAAATATCGCTAAATGTCGAGGTGGAGTTACATTAGAGTCTACAATTGAAACACAAAATATTGTTATGCCCGAATAGGATATTAATAATCCAAGTACAATGGAAGCATGGAATTTAGCATCTGGAGCATATGCTGAACAGGTTTCAGGAGAAATACGAGCAGTTATAGGTTCAGAATTAAGAACGGGTAATATATGGGAAAATGTCGAGTTGCCACGTCTTAAGAATAATCCTAATGTTACAAAGATAACAACAATTGACCCGAAAACAGGTATAGAGAATGTTATTTTTGAGAGGTGAGTAAATGAAAATTACAGGTAGCATGAATTATGTTAAGTTTGATTTGGAAAATGGTTATGTTATTAAAGCGGAAGGAGAAATGCTTGTAGGGAGAAGGTTTGTGGCGTATACGGACACTATGAAAGCATGGGAGTCACCACATGAGAATGAGAAAATCAGTAAAGAACAAATAGAAAGAATCATTCAAGAAGTGCAGAAAAGTATGAATGAAAATACCGTGCAAATTATTTTTGAATAAAATCCGTTTTGTAAATTTAGCCAGAAAATCAGCGGTATTCCAAGACCCTAAAAAGTCCAGAAATACCGCTGATTTTCTGGCTGTTCTTATAAGTCAGCCAACTGTATCAGTATAAAAAAGCATTGTAAGGAGTATCCTAAAGTTTGTGTAAACCTTCAGACTGATGTAAGATAAAACTACACTGCCTGGAGGTTTTATTATGGCAAGAAAAAACAAAAGCCCACAAAAAGCAGCAATGCGGGAAATGATGCGCAGATATCTGAAAGACAATGATATGAGAGACCCGGATCAGCCGAAGCGTGACAGTTTTGACCTGGGAGACTTCCTCAGGAGCACGTTGACCGGCGGCCTCATGGGCGGACTGTTCGGGGTGGCGTTTTATGGAATGGATAAGGCCGTCAAGGCGCTGGAGGGGAGTCTGACAGGAGATGAAATAGATATGGTAGATTGAGTGGTAAATATTTTTCTCCAGTTGGGCTCCTTTGGAAATGAGAGCATTGCCCTACGATGCAGATCTAACTCAATATAGAGTATTCGAGGTAATAAAACCGTTTGAGGTAGAGGCATCTACAATAGCGCCTGCATTTGGAAAGATTGGGTTGGGAATACAATACCGTTCTAATGTGAGTGCAGAAGTTCTGTTGAAAAAAGGAATAATAAAAAGTATCGAGGTAAGATAATATGGATGTGGCATGCTTAATAGACATTTTGAATAAGATGGGAGTACCACAGAGCTGGTATTCAATTAATGATCGACTGTCTTCTGATACTTATATACTGAATAAAGTATATGATAGATGGGAGTATTTCTATTTTGATGAAAAAGGAAGGCGCAATGGATATAAA
>CAJTQG010000077.1 GCA_910578605.1 uncultured Lachnospiraceae bacterium
ATGTACAGGTGCTGAAAGAAGCGGGGAGAAAGAATACATCGGATTCTTTTATGTGGGTTTACTGCAGCATCAAAGATGCAGAATCTCCCATCCGGTATTTCGAGTATCAGCCGGGACGGGGTGGAAAATATCCGGAAACATTTCTGAAGGGCTATAACGGCTGCATCCATACCGATGCTTATTCCGGATACAATGGGATTTTGGGTGTAAAAAGATGTCTGTGTTATACCCATCTGCGCCGGACCTTTGTGGATGCGCTTCCTAAGGATGTCCATACCCCTGAAGCATCAAGACCTGCGGAAGCGATCTTTCGGCTGAATCAACTGTTTGACCTGGAGGCGGAACTGGATGGTCTGCCGCCCGGTCAAAAGAAAAAGGAGCGTCTCATCCGCGAGAAACCACTTCTCGAGGCTTTTTGGTCATGGGCTGAAAAAAATAGTGCCTTAGAACTGCCAAAATCCAAACTGTCCAAAGCGTTTGATTACGCCTTAAATCATCGTCAGGAATTCTTTAATTATCTGGAAGACGGCCACTGTTCGATCAGCAATTCACTTGCTGAGAACTGCATCCGTCCATTTGTGATCGGCAGAAAGAACTGGCTGTTTGCAGGAAGTCCGAAGGGGGCATCCGCAAGTGCCGGGATCTATACATTGGTAGAGACGGCCAGGGCAAATGGTCTTGCACCAATGAAGTATCTGAAATATATCCTGTCAGATATGCCGGGGAGTGCCTTTCTCGAACATCCTGAATATTTAGATGATTATCTGCCGTGGAATCCCATAGCACAGGAACGGTGTCGATAACCACTGCCTTTTAGTATAGAGGTCTGGTGGTTATTTTTCTATCCACTATCTTATTTGACACTTACGTAATATCGTTTGCTTCTGTATTCTCTCTCAGCCATAGTATATAATCGTCCACTGTATCTTTTGTAACGGCTGTGATCGGCTCACTCTTATTTATGAACTCATAAAAGTGTACCATCTTCTTTTCATAGGAACTAATTGATAAGCCCGTTAGATTTTTGATTTTGCATTTCCTGATAAACAGGTCAAACGCTTCTTGAATTGACAGATTGGACTTCTTAGACATTGTAATTTTTTCCATAGGAACCTCACTTTCTGCGCTCTTTTTGCGACAATAGGATTAGTGCAAAAGTAAGTGAAAATCCTACGAAATAAAAAACCCTTATAACCACCACAAATGCAGTAATTTATAAGGGTTTCTTCCCTAAAGTGCCCAGAACCGGAATCGAACCAGTGACACGAGGATTTTCAGTCCTCTGCTCTACCAACTGAGCTATCTGGGCAGTTTTCCATTGCAGATAGGGTTGGGGAATTCCTGCACCCAAACTTGCGGATTATATTTTACATTGTACAGCGGAAAATGTCAATGATTTATATGAAAATCAAGGACAGTCCGCACCCCTTCCGCGCACTGTCCTTCTATGCTCATTCCTTACTGTTTTTCTCCAGATATGCCGCTACATCCGCACGCAGTCTGTTCCAGGCATCTTCATTTTCCACATAATAAAGCGGGCATTTTTTCCCACCGCAGTCATAATGACGCAGAATATCGTCTGTTTCCAGGTTGTACTCCTGTATCAGCCATGCCAGGAGCTGTATCAGCGTATTATAGGTAGCCTGCGTGAACTCCCCATCTTTTTCCAGATAACAGCATTCTATCGATATAGAGTCATCATTTCTGGTTTTTACTCCAAAGGCCTGCTCCTCTAACGGGATACACTGTATGATCTCGCCCTCACACCCGATAATAAAATGTGCGCTGGCCCACCGCTCATGCGTCTGCGCAAGATTGGAAAAATAACTCCTGTTCTGTTCGGCGCTTGTACCGGCATTGGCCGTATAATGCACGAAAATGCTGTTAACTCCCTCAAGTTTGGTGCCGGGTCTGGAGTATTCATTGATATCCAGATAGGACAAGGTAATATTCGGCATCACAACACCAGCTGTTTCTTCCTCTTCGATAACCGGCGTCTTGCTTACCGGAACGATATCCCGGTTTCTCCATTCCCGTACGCTCTTATATGCCAGTCCGACCAGCAAAAAAACAAGTACTGCACAAAAAACCGCCATGCCAAAAGCCATGCTCCGATATAAATATGCCCGCGCCTTTCTTGCCCTTCGACGCTTATGTACTTTCGGCGAATACTCCTGCCTGTTCTGTCTGACCGGTTGTGTTCTGTAACGACCGGCTTCGGCAGCTCTGCCATATTGCAATTCTCCGCTCCTCCGGCTGGACTGCCGCATTCCGGACGCCTGTGGATGTCTGCTCCGGCTGACCGGCCTTTCCTGTCTGAGCGGTCTGTTATACTGCTCCGCCCCGGATGAGCGGTTATACTGTTCTCTTCCGACTGACTGCACGGCTCTGGCCTGTCTGGCCGGTTGCGCCGGACGCCGCTGTCTGGCCGGCCGTATGTTCTCATCCTGTCCGATAATCTGCAATGGTTTAGCCGAACGGCCCGAAGCTGCTCTTGTACTTTCCTGCCGCCTTGACCTGCTTCCTGGCGTCATCGTTCTGTCAGTCGTAACGACCTCCCACAGGTCAACTTCCTTCTTTCTCTTGTGTACACCGCCTTGCACGCTTTTCCCCACCTTTTACAACAAGTTACACTAAGCTGTTTCATTCGTTTATATTTCATAATAACAGGCTTATCTTTAAAATATCTCTAAAAAACTGCTATTATCTCATTATACTACCTATATATATTAGAGTCATAATCTTACGAAAAAGTTTCATAAAATCTTAAAAATTTATTAATTTTTTGCTGACCATCACAGGAGATCATTTTCAATATAGAAAAAGCAGTCAATCCTAAGACCAACTGCTTAATCAACATTACATTCCATATTTGGTTATTTTTTTTTTTCTTTTTTCTTTCTATCCCACCATGTGCCTTTTAAAGAACAAGTTCCGCCTAAAACCAAAAAAACAAACATAATAATCCAAAATTCCATATTTCTTCCTCCTTTTAATGAAATAAGTACCGGCAGATAAAGATTTCAGCCAGACATACAACAAGTACAATTACACCTGCTAAAAGTGCGTATAATATTTTTTGATAATTTCTTTTTCCTATTTCCTGTTGTGTTTCATCGTGAGTTAATTGTTTTCCATCAATAAATGCCAGAATTTCTTTATAAGTTTGAATGTCATGATTCTTTTTAAACTTTTCAATCTTACTTGTTGTATAAAATGTTACAGCAAATAAGCACAGCCAAATAAGAACTCCTGTCTGCCCATCCATACTGAATAAAGGATAAGCACTTATTGCTAAAGTAATCAATTCAGCCAGGAAAATATAACTCATCACATTAAACTTTTTAATTGTGTCTTTTTCGACAATTTCCCTCATCTCCTTTATCTCTTCTTTTATAAAATTATCTAAAGATACATTGAAGATATTAGATAGTAAGATTAAACTTTTAACATCAGGACAACTTTTATTTGTTTCCCAGTTTGAAATTGTTTGTCTTGAAACAAATATTTGGAGAGCCAGTTCTTCTTGAGAGATCTTTTGCTGTTCTCTAAATTTTTTGATTCGTAATCCAATATCCATTTTGAATCTTCTCCTTTATTTTATAAGATTATATT
>CAJTQG010000078.1 GCA_910578605.1 uncultured Lachnospiraceae bacterium
GTATTGTGGTTCCCTGTGACAGTCTGGAAGCCTGGATCGTAGCAGCATATGACGGCCCAGAAAATGTCGAGTCTATTGAAGACCCCTGGAAGCAAGTCATTCTCAGGGGAGCACCGTACCACGACGTTCGGATTCCACGCCAAAAAAAGAGCGCCAAAGTTTTTAGAGAGTTTGCTCCAGTTGTCTGCCGGAACTGGCAGCAGGTAACGCGGCTCTGTCAGAGCGCAAGAGACTTTGAGCAAACTATCCGTTCCTTTACATAGCATAAAGCAACTATTTTAGAAGTCCCAATTCGACTTCGTGTTCCCGGTAGAATCTTCTAAATAAATATTTATATCAATGCAATAATTATACAACAGCTGCAAAAAGAGACTGCTCACCATAGGTGGACAGTCTCTTTTTGGCTTTCGTTATAATAAACAGTTTCACCATCTTGTTTTTGGTCATTGTTCTGAATTTCAAGAAATGAATTTTGAGAGTAGAAAAAGACAGCTACTCATGTTCGCTTATATTATCAATCATTCTGTTCGAGGGCTGAACAGTTAAAAGGCCTAATACATCATCGACCAAATGGAACATATAGCGTGTTGTACTGACTTCCTCTATGTGGTGTTGAACTTAAAAAACAGTTCAATACTTTTTTAGGAGGCATACATCATGCAGGCGAACATCATTCCTGAGAACATCGTCTTTAACAATTGCTATTCAGGTACAGAGTTTGAAAACAAAACGGTAGACTTTCTTCGACTGGCTGGACTCACAGCTAACAGAGTAGGTAAAGCTAATGATGGAGGTATTGACATTGAAGCGAGTGTGAATATTCAAGGGGTTAAATATTCATATTACATTCAATGCAAGTATTACAACAAGCCTTTGGGCAAGGGCCCAATTCAAGAGGTTTATTCTGGAGCGGCATTTTACAATAATATTGGAAAGCCCGTTGTCATTACCAATAACGAAGTGACATTCAATGCCAGAACTTATGCCAAAAAATTGGGTGTAGAGATCATTGCGGATTCTGAATGGGATGAAATTAAAGACACTTGTAATTCCAAGAAAGCAAAATATCAACATACTGGTTTATTGGGAATAATTATTTCGAGTGCAATTAAAAACGCAGAATACGCTAAACGATCTGTAGCAACTGAACAAGAGCATATTGTACCAGAATTAAGTGATAAAGACGAGTACAGACTTCAACTCCAATCTGATTTTGATATGGCGGAGGAATACTTGAAGGAGGAGGAACGCTTACAACAAAAAGCTCTCAAATATCGGAGGATGGCACTCGAGCGGCAGAAAAAAGCGATTCTAGCAAGTCTTGACTATGGTTGAAGGGTAAGCACCGCAGAGGGTGCAAACAATTTAATAGCATTAGGAGGTTTTACAATGTCCGACTTCTTCAACGAAGCGTTGAAGGGTGGCCTTGATAGTTTGACAGCTGACCAACTGGATGAACTGATAATCATGGCACAAGCAAAAAGGTCGGAAAGTAAAGGGAAAAAGGAAATTAAAACATCGGATAGTTGTCCATTCTGTGGGAGTATCAGGATTAAAAAGCATGGAAAGTCTAAAAAGGGTACTCCAAGAATAATTTGTAAGGATTGTGGTAAGACATTTTCGTCTGACATAGATATACTTGACCAAAACTCTCGTCTGTCAGATACACAACTTGCAGCTTTATATGTGGGGATTGTAGAGAATCAAACAATTGGGAATCTTGCTCAAAAGATGAATGTCAGTAGATCAACAGCGGCACAGCACAAATTAAAGGTCATGGACATTCTTTTTCAACGGATGATGGCGCAATATAGTGTATTAGATACAGAGGGGAAACATAATTTCAAATTTGAAGGTGAAGTGCAATGTGATGAATGTTTTTGTACTGTATCATTTAAAGGTAAACGCGACCCGGAGTTTTTCATATTCACATTGAAAAGATTTCCCAGGCATAACTGTTCCAACGCAGATCAAGAGGAATATTTGAAAAAGCATGGTCTATGGACGAGGGTAATATCAATACCAGGTTATTTAAAGGAACTGCGGGAGAACACCAAGAGATACAAAAGAGGAATCAGCAATGAACAGGCCTGTATTGTTGTTGCGGCGGATGATGAAAAGAACTTAATAGCAAAACCTGTTTCTGTTGGCAGATTAGAAACAGAAGATGTTAAAAAATTGTTATCAGGGCATTTTGATAGTGATAGCACTCTAATTACTGACAGTCATTCAGCCTATCCGATTTTGGCAAAGAGCGAAAATATTCGTCATGTTCAAATCAAAGCAGATAAGCACACTGAAGGCAGATATAATCTTGCAAATGTCAATGGAATTCATTCACAGATAGAAAAATTCATGCCAGAATCAGCAGAACGTATCCCAGCAACAAAGTATTTGAATCAATACATGGCTTTGTTTACATGGCAATGGATACATAAAGGTTTATCACTGGATGAAAGGGTTATTCTACTCAAACGTACTCTTGCAGACAGTTGGGATGATTACAAAGAATCCTATGACAGCATAAAATCTCGTCCGCTTGACATTAACACCAAAGGTCAATTCCCTAATGTGGTGTGATAATAATGATTTTGAAATGGGCCAGACACTGTTCTGGCCCATTTTTAATGATATCATGTAGGCAGTATGATATAATAAGAAAAAATTTTTTCAAAATAGGTGTCAGATTTTTGCCTAGAAGTTGTGTATATAGGTGGAAGGAGGATTTGTATGGATGATAATGGCATAATCCAGCTCTATTGGGATAGGAATGACCAAGCCATAAAAGTAACATCCGATAAATATGGTCATTACTGCAAAGCTATTGCAAGGAATATTTTAAACAATGAAGAAGATGCAGAGGAATGTGTCAATGATACCTATCTAAACGCCTGGAACTCCATGCCAACCCATTGGCCTGAACAGTTGGCAACATTCCTCGGTAAAATCACACGGAACCTAGCTTTTAACAGGTACAAAAGATGTATGTTGTAAAGGGTGAATGTGAGATTTCGCCTAATACAACATAGCGGCTGCTCGTTTGTGGTGAATGACGGTGCTATGGGAGGGGGTGATACCAATATCCTCACAACTTCGAGCGACAATTTGTCGCTCGAAGTATATCCGAGGGGCGGTGTCATGTTTTTTGAAATGGGACTGTCATGCCATTAGCCTGTTTTTTTAGATTTCGCCCATAATATACTTGGGAGAACGATGGTATTCGCTTGTCAGAAACGTGAGCGAAATGTCGGTCACGTTACACCAAAATCAAGTGTGCATTCTGCACTTCTGATTTCATCTTGCATTTTTGCAATTTTTCAGAACAGAACGGCCTAATCTTGCATTATCGCCATATTTTTGCGGTCATGGCCAATTTGACCGTATAATAGAGATGGGCGAACAAACCGGGCTGCTCCAAGAAATTTTCTAAACCTTTTTGAAAATGGTTCCGCCATACCCCCGGTTTTTCTCCTATAAGTG
>CAJTQG010000079.1 GCA_910578605.1 uncultured Lachnospiraceae bacterium
TGCCAAATGTAAAAATGCAGAGTACAGGAACAAAAACGATTATCTTCGGCATTTGATTTTATATGGATATACTTACTTTGTAGATTACTCGGAACTGCATGACTACAATGTCAATCTAAGCAGAATCAGCAAAAGCCTGAATCAGATAGCGGCAAGGATAAGTTCTACGGGTAACACTTATCAGGACGATATAGAAGAAGTAAAGGAGCTGATGAAACAGGTATGGCGTACACACGAATCCATGCTGTCAAAGCAACCGTACAGAAAGCATTAAAATATATCTGCAATCCGGAGAAAACAGATGGGAAGATTGATACGGCTCATCAGGTGGGAATAGAGCTTGTGGACAAGCTGTTAGAAAATAAATACAGTTATGTCATTGCAACGCATGTAGACAAGGAACACTGTCATAATCATATCATTTTTTGTGCGGTTGATAATGTGGAACATAAAAAATACAATGACTGCAAACGCACTTATGAAGATTTTATCAGCCGGATGCAGACAAAAGGATATGTGGTAAAAGGAGAAACTTTTGGAGACAAAGCACTGAAATATTTGTCATTTTCTGCTTCAGGGCAGACACGTTTTGCACGTGTCAGTGAAAAGAATTTCGGTGTGGGATATACGAAAGAATCAATCAGAGAGAGAATTGAAAAACGTGTAAAAGCACAAGGAAATTTCCCTGTAAAAAAGAAATTTCCATTTCCAAAGCGACCGGATGCAAAGCTGACTTTGATTGATACAGACAAGGAGAAGTTTCAAGAGAATGGTGCGCTAAAGCATTGGGCGGATATACAGAATTTAAAGATTGCTGCGGCAAGTTATGCGGAGGGCGGTTCTGTAGAGAAACTGGAACGGAAAATTGCAGAGAAAAATGCCACAGCAAAAACGGCACGAAGTGAAATCGTAGATTTGGAACATGAAATGAAAGCCAAAGCGGAAATCCTAAAATATGCGAAGCAGTATGTGGCAAACAGGAAATACCAGCAGGGATATGAAAAAGCAAAAGATCAGGATGCTTATTTCCGAAGCCATGAAACACAGATTATTCTCTTTGGTGGCGCTGAAAATATGCTGAAGCGGTACGGGATAAAGACAACTTCGCTGGATGTGGAAAAGATGCAGACGGAATATGATGCAATGGCAGTGCAAAAAGCAAAGTTGAAGAAAACATATCAGGTAGCAGAAAAAGAGGCGGTTGAAGCTGATAAGCAGTTGAAGAACATCAGGCAGTATTTAGGGATTGAGAAAGATAAACAGGAAGAGATAAAGCAACATAAAAAACAGGATATGAGTCTATAGGGAAGAGAGGAAAAGATTATGAATTTGACTTACGAAAAATGTGGAGATTATTTGATACCGAACTTAATTCCTGATCCGGAGCTGGAGGGAGAGTTAAGGAAATTTGGATTAATGAGGAAATCCTATTTGGAAAACCACAGGAGCATTAGGGTAAGGGCAGAGGAGATTGTGAGGGAAGAAATTATTTATTGCTTGTGAGCAAAAAGTAGCAGGAACAAAATAAAAAAGTTCTTGCTACTTTTTATCATATATATGCTGATTTATCATTGGAAAAAGAGTATTATGTATTTATGATGATTTGAAAGGCGAAGGAGGGAGTCTGATGCAAAAAAGTGCGCAAGACCTTATGGAAAAAATAGGAATTAAGGAGTTATTTACAGTTCCCCATGGGAAATTGCAGGGGAGTACAGTTCTTGCTACAAATGGAAAAGACAATTTGACAGTTTCACAAATGCTGAAATCAGCAGAATATTTAATCAAATTTATAAAAGATAACTTTGATGTTGACGAGGATCGATATTCAATTACTATAATTTTCTTAAAATCCGTGCAATTGGTCTTAAATAATGGAAGCGCAGATAAGCCGACTAAAGAAGATGCACATATCATTATAGATGTCATTCATGAGATTGCGGACATTCATGCTAGGAATGAAAGCGAAAAGAAATTAAATGAAGAAATAGCGGTAACATTAAATCTTTTGATTGAGGCATTGAAATAGAAGAATATTTGATTTTTAAATTACAATATTTGAATATTCAAATTGCATATTTGGTATAATGATGCTATGATTTAACATGAATTATGAAATGCTGATTTGTAGAAAGCAAGAGGAACTATATTATGGCAATCAGTTATAACGGATTATGGAAGTTATTGATTGATAAGGGTATGAAAAAGGGCGATTTATGTAAAAGTACGGGGCTAAGCTCTAGTACTATGGCAAAAATGACAAATGGAGAGTCTGTGAATTTATCTGTCCTGGAACGTATATGTGAGAAACTTGATTGTGATTTTGCAGATTTGGTAAACTATAAAAAAACACAGGAGGAAGCTGATGGGGATGAGCAACGATAAAATCAGTGACGTTGGAATAAATATTGCAGAAAAGGCTACCGTTATTTGGAATGTGGCAGATATGCTCCGTGGACCGTTCAAGCCGCATGAATATGGTCTTGTTATCTTACCGATGACAGTAGTGAAAAGATTTCATGATTGCTTATTGCCTACTCATGATAATGTGCTTGCGCAGTACGAAAAAGTGAAGCATTTGGCGGTCATTGATGGTTTTTTGACAAGAGCATCCGGTTATCAGTTTTATAACACAAGCAAATTTACGTTTGAGACGCTTTTGGCTGATCCGGATAATATAGAAACGAACTTTAGAGACTATTTAGCTGGTTTCTCTGCAAACGCGCAGGATGTTCTTTCTAAGTTTGATTTTGATAATATCATCAAAAGAATGGTGGAGAGTAATACACTGTATCTTATTGTCAAAGAGTTTAATTCTGAAAAAGGATATTTGGGTGCTGACAAAATCAGTGCTGTAGATTGTGGTTACATTTTTGAAGATTTAGTACGGCGTTTTTCAGAGTCCTTTGGAGAAGAAGCAGGAGCACATTTTACCAGCAGAGATATTATTTATCTTATGACAGATTTGCTGCTTGCGGATGCCAATTTAGACACAGGCGGAATGACAGTTTATGATATGACGATGGGAACATCTCAGATGCTTTCCTGTATGGAGGAGAGAATTCATGATTTGAACAGCGATATAGAAGTTACTTGCTTTGGGCAGGAGTTTAATCCGTCTACTTATGCGATTGCAAAAGCGGATATGATGATTCGTGGTGGCGATCCGGACAATATGCGGTTCGGAGATACTTTGTCAGACGATCAGTTTGAAGGTTTTACATTTGATTACTGTATTTCCAATCCACCTTTTGGAATTGACTGGAAACGCGAACAGAAAAGGGTGGAAGAAGAAGCTGCAAGAGGAGAACATGGCAGATTTGCACCCGGACTTCCTAAAATCAGTGACGGACAGCAGTTGTTTGTGTTAAATGGGCTTTCCAAACTTGCACCGAATGGGAAAATGGCAATTATAC
>CAJTQG010000080.1:0-1689 GCA_910578605.1 uncultured Lachnospiraceae bacterium
GGTTAAGGGATTTGAAAGATATACTTAATATTGATTATGATAACGCAAATAAAAAAGTTATCGTTGATGTGAAGTGAGTTTTTGAGAGCGTATATTCAACTGTGTAAATGGTAATAATATCCTAAAAAAGAAAAGGAGAAATTAGCCATGATACAGTTGAATGAAGATGAAATGAAGTTAGTAGAGTTAATAAGCGGAAATTGTAAAACTCCTGCCGATGTTACAGAAAAACTCAAAAATCTGTTTGCAGGAACACTTCAAAAAATACTTGAAGCGGAAATGGATGAACACTTAGGTTATGAAAAAAACAGTGTTTTGGGAAATAACAGCGGCAACAACCGTAATGGTTATGGTAAAAAAGTGATAAAAAGTGAATGGGGCGAAAGCGAAATATCAGTACCTCGCGACAGAAAAGGAACTTTTGAACCCAGGATAATACAAAAACGACAGACACGAACCGATGATATAGAAGCCCGAATTCTGGCAATGTATCAGAAAGGTATGTCAGTTCGTGATATTGAAGACCATATAAGGGATATCTATGGAGTGGAAGCTTCAGCAAGCCTTATAAGCCGTATTACAGATAAAATTATGCCGGAACTGACTGAATGGCAGACAAGACCTCTTTGCGAAATATATCCGGTTGTATTTTTTGACGGAATATATTATAAAGTTAGAAAAGACGGCAAGATAATCAATAAATGTGTATACAGTGTGCTTGGAATCGACCTTGACGGCAAAAAAGATATTCTGGGAATATGGATAAGCGACAGCGAAAGTGCATCATTTTGGACAACAATATTCAATGAATTAAAAAACAGAGGCGTAAAAGATATTTTAATAGCTTGTCACGATAATCTTCCTGGGTTTGGAAACGCTTTGGCAGCAGTATTTCCCAAAACCGAAAATCAGCTTTGTATTATTCATATGCTGAGAAATTCAACAAAATATGTATCATACAAAGATTTGAAGGCTGTAACATCTGATTTAAAGAAGATATACTCAGCGGTAAATGAAGAAGCAGCATTATTTGCACTGGAAGAATTTAAAGAAAAATGGGATAAAAAATATCCGCAGATATATAAGATATGGGAGAATAATTGGGGCGATTTATGCGGATTTTTCAAATATCCCGAAGAAATGCGCCGATTAATATATACAACAAACGCAGTAGAGGGCTTTCACAGAATGCTCAGAAAGTATACCAAAACCAAAACTAATTTTCCGGGAGATGATTCACTTAAAAAATCAATTTACCTTTCTGTAAAGGAAATAAGTAAAAAATGGTATAATTCCGTGCGTGATTGGGGCAAAATATTAGGGCAGTTTATGATATTTTTTGAAGAACGTTTTAAAGGAATACGCACAGCATAAAGACAGCTTTGAAATAAGTGAAAAACCGCGGGCTCTGCCCGCACCCGGAGTTTATCGCTTTTGTTTTCCCTAAAACGGATAAGAAAAAACGGACAGTTATACTATCTGTTTCAGTGCAAAAACCATACAACCGCTCAGGTCGCACTCCTGCGTTGCCTTATCCTGTTGTATGGTAAAAGCTTATTATATTATTACCTATTGTTTGGATAATTATACCATTTACACACTTTAAGAAACACTCCCGAGTTTTTAAAATATTTCAATAATTGGGGTATGCGGGTTAAATTCTGTATACCCTAATTTATCTCTTATAAC
>CAJTQG010000080.1:1699-3284 GCA_910578605.1 uncultured Lachnospiraceae bacterium
TTTACACACTTTAATAAACACTCCCCATCCTCAATATACTGAATTATCTTAAAAATCCATAAAAGATGATGGTTCTTTTGTATATGAAGAGCCATCTTTTTTAAATTCATGCACGCAAATTTAAGCTTGCCCCATTTGCTTACTTGAGTCAAACCTCTGTAAAGAGTATATCTCATTGAGTGTTTTTCTTTTGCGTCAGCAAAGACTCTTTCTATTGTTTCTTTGCGTTTCTCATACAAATCTTTATATTTTTTTGTATGCCTGTAATCTTCCGCCAATTCAAGATAATCCATCCATATATGTTTTGTTACTATTTTTTGATAACTTTTACTATTAGTACATTGGCTTAGTTTCGGGCAGTTTTTGCAAACAAAGAGTTCACTTTTAAATTCTCTGTATCCTTCTCTTGTAGTTGTTGTGTATCTTAATACTTGATTATAAGGACAAATTACACAATCTTAGTACTCATCATATACATATTCGTTTGGTTTCATTAATTCTTTGTGTCCCATTGGTCTTTTATATGGTAATGACGGAACTCTTCCGTCGTCAATTATTCTTTTACATATCCATGGTGTCTTATATCCAGCATCCGCAGCTATTGTTTCTATATCTTTATAATGTTCAGTCAGTTCATCATATAAATCGTCAAATGCGGCGCTATCATGTACATTGCCCGCGGTTACAACAACTCCCATTATATAACCATTTTTATCACAGCCTGTATGTGCTTCATACGCAAAACATTTTTTATGTTCTCCTTTGTGGAAAACTCCGCTGTCAGGGTCTGTTACAGATTGATTTATAATCTTGTCTTCTTTCTTTTTACCCCTGTCGAATGGTTTTTTATTATTATCTTCTCTATCTTCATTGATTTCCTGAAGTAATTGTTCTTCATATCTTTTTGCGGCTGTGGGAACTGCTTTTTTTACATACTTTTTAATATTAGCGTTAGCCTTTATATGCGTACTGTCTATAAAAACAGCTTCTGGTGAAAGTAAATTTGCCTTTTCAATTTCATTTAAAATCCAATAAAATATATGTTCAATAATATCTTCTGTAAACCTATGCTTAAAGTTATAGCTTATTGTTGAAAAATGAGGGGTCTGCTCATTCATAAGATAGCCAAGAAACCAACGATAGGCAACATTCATTTTTACTTCTTCCGCTGTTTTTCTTAATGATGTAATTCCATATATATGCTGAATTATAACCATTTTAAATAAGACCACTGGGTCTATGCTTGGTCTTCCGTTATCAGAACAATATAAATTTGATACAATATTGTATATATGTGTAAAATCTACAGCAGAATCAATTTTTCTTAGTAAATGTTCTTGTGGAACAAATTCCTCTATACTAAAAAATTCCATTTGTGAACGTTCTTGCTTATCTTTGCTCAACATAATCTTCACCCCGTCTAATTATACAATAAAATATTAAAAAAGCCCAGCATTTTCTGGACTTTTTCGACAGTCTGAGATGTAGTATATTGAAACTGTGGTTAGAGAATAATTTGACTGGATAAAAAAGAGGATTATAGAAGAAAGAAGAAAATAAAAAGTGATTTATGTTATTGCTTATG
>CAJTQG010000081.1 GCA_910578605.1 uncultured Lachnospiraceae bacterium
ATGATGCAGTTAATAAAAAATATGTTGACAGCATCATTTTATTGAAGGGGGGTGCGGACGATTTCTTGGACTGGCTAAGCTACTAACCCAAGACTTCGTCTGTACTCCATAGGACTCATATATCCTAATGATTTTTTTATTCTGGTTTCATTATACCACACAAGATAATTATTTAATATATCCATAAAATCTGAGAGGTTGACACCTGTCCAGTCGGTGTTATAAAACATCTCATTTTTTAATCTTCCAAATACTCCTTCACATGCAGAATTATCTGGCGAGCAGCCTTTCTTTGACATAGATCTTGTAAGCCCGGCTTCCTCCATTCTTTCTATCCAGCCAGTCCATCTATAGTGTATACCTCTGTCACTATGTATTATGGGCTTTTCCTCAGGGGATAATTGGCTGATAGCATCATCTAACATCGTATTTACAAGGGTGGAATCTGGGGATGTACCTATTCTCCATGAAACTAATAATCCATCAAAACACTCCACGATTAGTGATAAGTATACTTTCCCCGCTGGAATGGCAAATTCAGTAATATCAGTCAACCATTTACTATTAGGCTTTTCCGCACAAAAATCTCTTTTTATTTCATTTGGAACAGATGGTGTTACTTCGCCTGCATATGAATTATATTTAGCCGTTCTTTTTGCTTTTACCACTAGATTTTCTTCATTCATTATCCTACGGACAATCTTTTCGGAAACAATGGTGTCTTCACGTTTGAGCAGTGCATGTATTCTGCGGTAACCATATCTGTTTTTATTTTCAGTGAATAATTCCCTGATGCGTATCCGTAAGGAAAAATATTTGTCCGGTTGAGACATAACTTTTTCCTGATAGTAATAACTGCTTTTTGATAAATCAAGTTTCTCCAATAATCGTGGCAGTGAGTATTTAGTCTTTAGGGCATCGATTATCACCGCCTTCTCCCTGTTGCTGAGAGCTGTCTGATCGATGCCGGGGTCTTTTTTTAACACATTAATCGTTTCTTTAAGGATATCTATTTCCATTTGCATTTCGAGCATTTGGTTCATAAGCTCTGCCATATCGTGAGAGGATGAATCACTTGATTCCACTGGTGTAGTCCCTTCCTTAAGTTCCCCGGATGAAATATTTTTGTTATTCATTAGACCTAATGTACCTTCCTTTAGATAACGCTTTCGCCATTGATAAATACTGGCTCTGCTATAACCAATATCTTCTGATACATATTTTATATTTTCTCCATGTTCAAAGCAACGCCTAATTGCATCAAGTTTAACATCCAATGGAGGATTTCTTGGATGATCTGGGGGATTTGCAAAACGGGGAAGCGGTTTGCGTTCTCTTTTCACCATATTTTCTGCAGCTATCCATGTATATAATTGTCTTCTCGTTGGATATCCCAAAATTCGTATTGTTTCAGAAACAGAATTTGTTTGGTGAAATACTTCTAATGCACTTGATTTTTGTTTTTGAGAATACATATAAAAACTCCTTTCGGAGTCCTATAGTAGTCTAGGTTTTTGTCCGCACCCCCGCCTGTGAAAAAAACTCTGTAAATTAGACCATACAAAGGTCTTCTATGATAAAATATTAAAATCATAGGAGGGCTTTTATTATGGCAAACAGAAAAAAAGAAGTTTACAAACCAAAACCAATGACCGAAGGAAAGAGAAATCTTATCCAGGGACTACCCCAGGAGTATGATATCCAATCTGCAGATGATATTCAGGATGCCTTAAAAGATCTGCTTTCTGGAACTATTCAAGATCTGCTTGAAACTGAAATGGATAATCATCTTGGCTATGACCGCTATGAAAGATCTGGTGAGCCTAACTACCGCAATGGCACAAAGTCTAAGACAGTTCGTACTAAATACGGCGAATTTGAGGTAGATGTGCCTCAGGATCGCCAGAGTTCCTTTGAGCCCCAAGTGCTGCCCAAGCGCCAAAAAGATATTTCTTCGATTGATGACAAGATCATTGCAATGTATGCAAAGGAAATGACTACACGACAGATTTCAGAAATGATAGAGGATATTTATGGCTTTGAAGTAAGTGAAGGAATGGTATCCGATATCACAGATAAGATCCTCCCAAGAATTGAGGAATGGCAAAACCGTCCGTTGTCATCTGTATACCCAATCGTTTGTATCCCGTTTCTTTCTGCCTGCCTCTTTTCTGTATTCTGACTATCCATATCCATCCCTCCATCCTGCGGTTATATCAAAGACAATGACACTGTTTTACACTTATTTTGCTTTGCTATTTACTGACTATAAAACCACATTGATTAAAAGTCCTGTTACAAGGGAAAATGCCATAACGTAAACAAGATAAATAACAAAATTTTTGATTCCCAGCACAATCTTTAATGCTCCCAGATTGGTAATTTTTGTAGCCGGTCCTGTTACCATAAATGCCGCTGCACTCCCCATGCTCATCCCTGACACCATCTCACACTCCTGCAACAGTGGAATCGTTCCACCGCCACAGGCGTAAAGCGGAACACCAACCGTTGCCGCCAGCAGGACGCCAAAACCCCTGTGCGCCCCAAAAAGTTCGGCAAACTGCTCACTTGGCACATATCTCTGGAAAAGGGCAGAGAGCAAAATGCCAATCAGGAAATAAACTCCAGTTGCCTTTATATTTCTCCCCAAATTTTTCAAAAAACGCAGGAAAAGGTTTGGGTCAATATCATGACTTTCTCCCGGTAAAAATCCCTCAAAATTAAATAACGGTTTTGGAGAATCCTTAATGCCAACAAATAAACCAGCCACAACACCACATACATAGCAGGACAGCAGGCGGATAAGCATTGCCGGCATCCCCAAATGTATTATATTTCTGATACAACGAATCAATCGTATCCAATAATCCTGCAAGATGGTAATTGATTGTCCCTCTCCACACCAATGTATAGCGGTTTGC
>CAJTQG010000082.1 GCA_910578605.1 uncultured Lachnospiraceae bacterium
TCGCTGTGTCGGTGGTATTGTGGGAAATGTATGTGGAGATCAAAGTGACCGACACCGGCAAGGGCATTTCCGAAAGCAATCAGGCCGCCATCTTCCGGCGCTTCTATCGTGAGGAAGAAGTACACGAACAGCAGGGCGTGGGCATTGGCCTGTATCTGGCCCGCGAGATCGTAACGCGGCAGGGCGGCTACATCAAAGTGGTTTCGGAGCCGGGCAAGGGTTCGGAATTTTCCATTATGCTGCCTACAAAATAAAGCATACTTATAACAGGAGAAAACACCATGAAAAAAATCAATTTTTGCAAAGCAACAACAATCATTTTAACAATCAATGTTATTTTATCTATTGTTTTATTTTTTGTTGTTCCTGATAAAATAGCAATTCAATGGGTAGGTACATCCCCCAGCAATGCAGTAGATTCTTACTATGTATTTTTAGTGCCGGTATTGTCAGTGCTTTTCGCTTTTGCGGGAAAACCTATTTTTACAATGTTCCTGTTTAGATTATGGAATAGAACTAATGAACATTTAGTGACATACTTAAATTTGTGTCTGCAAGTTGTATTTCTTACTTGTGAAATCTATATCGGATTATACAACCTATTCAATTTCAATGTTGCCATTAGTATCATTCTCATTGTGGAATTTATGATAGATGTGGTGATTGGATTGAAATTATTTCACAATCAATCTATCTAAAAAATCATGTAGTATATTTCGGCGGACGGCCATTTCCGGCTGCCCGCCGTAAATTTTTTTGAAATGTCCGAGCGCTGTAACATTTCACCCCGATTTTCAATGAAATTTTTTGGCCGCTGTAACATTTCGCGGACATTTGGGTTTTACAATAGCCTTATCAAATATGGAGGTGATACAACTATGACATGGCCTTTTGAGAACGATACCAGCGCCATTACAAAAAAGTTGGCAAAACGCAATGTATCTTCAAATCGTATTTTTTGCTTTTTTAATGTTTTGACGATTGCGCTGGCAATTAGTTTGATTGTGGGAATCTCCTTATTCCAACAAGGCAGCAAAATCAGCGAACAAAAGATTTTGAATCAAATGCAGCAAGTTACCATCGGAGGGCTTACAGCAGAACAGATAGAAATTCTGAAAAAAGAACCTGAACTTGAAGATATTGTACCCTATAAGCATAGTAATAGTTTTCTGATGGATGGGATCAAATTTGAAGCGGTTTATATGCCGACTGGTTTTGGAATTATAAAATCCTATGAATTAGTCAGTGGAACCTGTCCAGAACAGTACAATGAAATTGTAATTGATAAAAATGTTCAATTAGAGCTGGGGTATCAGCTAAATATAGGAGATACCATCACTTTACCAACGGCGGAGAGTAAAACAGAGGATTTTATCATTACTGGTTTTACTGATAATGTGGAAACAGGAACATATTACTTTTATGTCTCCCCGGCATATGCAGAACGGGGCGTGTTATTATCTGATATTCCGTATAGTGCTTTGATTCGTGTAAATGGTGCGACAGAAATGGGACTTGTTGATTTTGAGAATACAGTATATCGTCTTGCTTCATCGCAAGACATAAGTAGGAATCAACTTTATTTTAATAGCAAATTCTGTTCCTCACTTATTAGTGGATCAGGAATGGGAAGTGTTCTTTTAGCTACGCTTTTTATTGCATTTTCAAGTGGGATTGTCATATACAGTGTATTCTACCTTTCGGTATCAAATCAAGTGCAGCAGATTGGACAGCTCAAAACTATTGGCATGACAGAAAAACAAATTAAGCGGATGATTCGTAAAGAGGGGTATCGTTTCTGCCTGTTCGGAATACCTGCCGGTATTGCAGTAGGTATCATATTTGCATATTTGTTAGAGCCGAATGGGATAACGATTCTCAATGCCATAGCTACAAGTATTTTCGCAATAATATTAGGCATTATCATCGTACAAATTTCCATATATAAGCCTGCACAAATAGCTTCAAAAATTCCCCCCATTGAAGCAACAAAATATGTTGGAAATGATTCAGAACTAAAAGAAAGTAAAGCACGGAACAGGAAAAATCATATTCGTCTCTCACCGTATTCTTTAGCTGTATTAAGCGAAAAGCAGGATCGAAAAAAACACAATCTGATGATTGCCTCACTTGCAATCGGTGGGATTTTATTTATGGTTGGAGCCACTTTTATATCATCATGGAATCCAGATTCCTTTGCGAGAATGGGGAATTTGGAAGATGGAGAATATTATATTACGATTAACCACAATACATTAGTCAACCCGAAACCGTATGGCATTTCGGAGTATCAAGTTGATACGCCTTTTTCACAGGAACTCATGGAAGAATTGCAACAAATCCCGGAAGTCAAAGAGATTTATACTACGGAGAGAACCGCAGCCATTATTGAGTATCACGATGAACAATTAGAAATTCCCATTATTCCGATTACACCTGATAATCAGGAGGAAATTTTGAAAACGCTTCCTGTCGATTGGACATACGAAACATTGGTGAAACAAAACGCTATGGTTATATTAGGGACAAGCGTACAGAACGAAGTCTATCATACTTGCCCATCAATAGGAGAAAAAGTGACATTACGATGGTTCGATGGAATTGAACACAGCACAGATGTTTTAATTGCCGGTACTTCCGAAAAAAGTATGAATGAGGGCTTTTATCTTCCAAAAGAAATCATAGAAAAGTTGTGGGGCGATATGGATTTAACAGCTTCTTTAACTTTGTCCGTACCCGAATATGAAAAAGTGGGTAAATCAGTAGAAAGCAAGTTAAATGAAATACTGTCCCGACACCCTGATTTGGTAATGGAAACCTTGCAAG
>CAJTQG010000083.1:0-2275 GCA_910578605.1 uncultured Lachnospiraceae bacterium
TTACAAGCCACGGCTTGATTTCGTTTTTTTCATGACTTCGCAAACGGTACTGTCTGTAATGTAATCGACTACTTCCAGGCGGATCAGTTCATCCGCAATTGCCTGCATTGTCCAGCGGGAGGCTCCTTCAGGCGGTTCCGAACAGGCTATGGCACATATCCGGGCTTCCACATCCCCTGTTACTTTACGGTGGCGGTTTTTCTGTTCTTTCCTTCCAAGGGCTGCTTCCATCCCCTCCATGACAAACCGCTGGGCAATGCCTGCAATGGTTCTGCGGGAGGCTCCGTACGCATCCCTGATGCGGTCATACGTCCATTCCTTGTTTTCGGGCGTTTGATCCAGCTTCAGCAGTATTTGTGCGTGCTTTATGCGGTAACCTTTCCCGCCTTTTTGTATTAATGCTTTCAGCTCCTGTATTTCATCGTTTGTTAGTGTGACAATATAACGTGGCATGTCTGCGTCCTCCAATACCGTTTTTAATGGAGTATAGCAAATTTTTCCAATAATGTAAAGTATTGTTACAATCCGGATGGAGTACTAGAGCATGTTTGAAAAATGCTTTCCGTCAGATGTACGTCACAGTTTGTGGGAGATTTGTGCCAAATGAAGGAGGCGTAGCGGGCTACGTCGACTGAATGCGGTGCAAATATCACGCAAAGTGGTGAATACGACGCTATGGCGTCGTTATATAGATGGCGGGAATGATTTTTCAAACACGCTCTAGCAGAGCTGGGGAGAACGGAGTGAGCAGTAGCGATCCCTAAAGTACCAAAAATAAAACCTCCATGCTATCATAGATTTGGGTCTAGGCAACCTAATCTACAATAACAGGAGGTATCCATAATGGATAATCAAATTTTAGCACATACCAAATATAATTGCACGTATCATATTGTTTTATTCTAATGGAAACAGAGATGTGGCAGGAAATGGTTCATCGAGGGTTGATTTGGTAATTGAGGAAAATAATAAAAATAATTCCCAGGCAAACAATAGTAATTATTATATTGGCGATATAAAAACGGGAAAAACAACAGTTCAGGGAACTACATATTTACTCGATCAGATGAACCAAAACCAGGATAATATATTAGGTACTACAACTAACTATCAAAATATACCAGGTGTCACGCATTGGCAGTTTAATCCGGGTAAATCTAATCCACAACAGAAATTTTTTAAAGGAGTATTCTATGGAAAATGAAGAAAAGATATGGACAAATAAGCAGACAAATAGTTTTTTCCGAAAACAACTGAAATTATTGCTAAAACCATATGGGTTTCAGGTTTATCCGAACGGTTCAAGATACTTTACAAGGGTTAAGGAGCATTGTGTTCAGGCGGTATATCAGGAAATCCTTTATGGGAAAACGTATTTACAAATCGTTGTTGTTCCGACCTGTACGTATCAAAATGGATGGTTTTTCTCTGGGCAAAGGATATATCTAAAATATGCTAAGGTGCAGACTGGAATTGACACCAATGTATACACGAAACTAGAGAGGGGAACATCAAAGGAAAAATACTACAAATCAGATGAAATTATATCAGTCTGGGAAAATGTTATTGAATCGCAGTTAAGAGAGGAGATTATAGACTATTTTGAACAGTCTGATTTTGAAGATTACCAGATTCTTTGTGTAGAGGGTAGAAATGATATCCTGAGATATGGTTCTTCCTGTGATGCGGTACGCTTTTATGCAGCGGGTTACAATAATATCTGGCTGAAAAATTATGATATGGCTGAAGTATATCTGAAGAAAGGGATATCAGATGGGGAATGGTTGTTTTCAAAGAGAGAGCAATGTGGTGGTCCCTATGATCCTGAATTTAACAAAGATTTATATGCAGCAAAAGAGATAATGTCAATTCTGCAGAAAAAAGAGACCGGATGGGAGCAGCTTCTTGAGAAAAAACTATGTTCCTTGGAAAAGGATGCTTTGGAAAAGGTCTGGGGAATAGTATAAGATCAACAATAGTGACAATATCGGTTTATATCATTTTTCCACTTGGCGGTACAAAGGGAGCAGTATGATGTACTGACCCGATGGGCGAGAAGGAGCTTTATTCGTATGACAAAGAGGGTCGCGTCGCGGAGAAGACAGACCGCAACGGCATCACGACGCAGTATACCTTCAACATGTACGGGGCACTATTATACCGCAGGGTGAAGGAAGGGACTGAGTCGGAATCCTACCAGTATACGCCGGAAGGACTGATGAAAGCGGCAATATCCGCCGGAATGCATTACAGATACGAGTATGATGTGATGGGA
>CAJTQG010000083.1:2285-2569 GCA_910578605.1 uncultured Lachnospiraceae bacterium
GACGCTGCTTGCATACGGTTATGACCTAAACGGCAATTTAACAACCCAGCGCGATGTGACAGGAAAGGTGACGGAATATACCTACAACGCACTTGATTTAATCGAGAAAGTAACGGATAATGGAACTGTGACAGCCGAGTACGGCTACTACCCGGACGGCAGCATCAGGAGCCTGAAAAATGGCAATCTATATGTAACCAAAATACAATAAACGCAAGGCTTTTCAAAATAGCACTCTTCAAAAATATTCTATTAAAAGATGAAAGGATTTTGAAGGAATATAT
>CAJTQG010000084.1 GCA_910578605.1 uncultured Lachnospiraceae bacterium
ACTTTATACATATTTCTTGACACGAATAATTTATTTATTATATAATATAGAAGATACTTGTGAATTTGTGATAAATGCAAATATGACTGTATTGTTTCACAAAGGAACATATTTGCGAATGTATGAAAAGGATAAAATGATAAAGGGGGGATTGGTAGGTTTACATACTTTCATACAGGGTGCAATGCTTAAAAAGGAGGAATTTATTTATATGAGAAAAAATAGCTTATTTAAGCGAACCGTTGCCATTGCATTGGCTGGTACTTTGGCATTTGGTAATTTAGTTTCCGCTGTGGCTGAAACAGTAGATTATAGTCAACCTCAAACGGTTGGAAATAATATAAATATTCCACAGCCTCTATACTATTATGATTTTGAAGGAAGCGATCCATTAGCAAATAAAGGAAGCATTACTAATGCACCTGCAACTATTACAGGCACTTTAGGGTCGGTGGAGACATTAACTGATGATGAACATAAAGGTGTTTATAATAATGGTGTTGGTCAAACTCCTGGTGTCCGAACAAATTATTTATCCTTACCTTCAGATATGTTAAAACAAGTTGTCAATAACAATACAAAAGAAATGAGCATTTGTTTTTGGGTAAAAGGTGATGTTGCAGATTCTGTTAAGTGGTCTTCCTTATTTAATATCCAGAAGGTGGGTACTGAGGCGAATGAGAATGAAAATACTTGGCCATGTCTTGCAATCTATAAGCGTGGCGGTGCATATCTAAATGCATGGGGTGTAATTAACGCTAGTGAACAGACAAAGCCTAATTATATGTCTCTTGATACTGATGCAGGTGATGGTAAATGGCATTATGTATCTTTATCTATCACAGATAATAGTATGGATTATTATGTAGACGGAGTAAATTATCAGTCCACTGAAAGTGAATTTTGTGCTAATATTTTCAAAAATACTGACGCCACAGATGAAATGGTAGATGTATGCACAAAAGTTTCTCTTGGAGGTAATCAATTATTTACATGGGGGGACAGCGATGTTTGTGCATATTTTGATGATTTTGCTGTTTATGATAAAGCATTAACTGCTGCTGAAATTTATTACCTTGCGACAGGAATAAAACCGGCGGAAACGGATAAAACCTATTTAAATACTACTATTACAACAGCAAAATCTATACGTACAGAACTTTATACAGATGAAACTGTCTCTATATTAAAGGAAAAGTTAGATTCCGCAAATTCTATATATGCGGATGGTACAGCAGAACAAACAGCCATTGATCAGGCTGCTAGTGATTTATACTCCGCTACTGAAGCATTGGTGAGAAAATCAGTGGATTTAACCTCTGGTTTACTATTAAATTCTGACATGACAACTGCCACCTCTGCCATTGATGCGGAAAAGAAAATTGTCACCTCGGGTGGTTATACTCTTACTGCTCTTGGAACTTCAACTATTACAGACGGAGCTATTCAATCTGCCACAACAGAAACTTCTCAGACTGCTGGTGTTGAATTGGATAAAGATATTTTGCAAAATGCTAGTGTTAAAAATGGATTGACTATCAATATGAAATTAAATATTTCCACGTTACCTGAAAGTGACTGGACAGATTTAATAAATTTTATAAGCAGCGATAATACTCTTATTTTTAGAAATACCATTGGTTTTGTATCATTTGCTGGAAAAGATAATGTATTTCCTGGAACAAACTGTAAAAATGGATTTGCTTGGGATAGTTTTAAATCCTATGCTACCAACACAGATAAAAATTATACTTTCACAGTTGACAGTAAAGGTGTTTCTATGTATGTAGATGGCGTGTTGGCATGTCAGCAGACAGATATGAGTTTATATGATTTTGCATCTGTATTTAAAAATGCAAAACATATTTATATTGGAAGAGCTGGTCTTAGTGCTGACAAAGATATTCAAGGAGCACTAAAAGGTGTAACAGTATACAATCGTGCCTTAAATGCTGCAGAAGTAGATGAATTTCATACAAAAGGAATTACAGGTGCTACAGCATCTACTACCTTCAATGTAGTAAAAGATTCTGTTGTAACTGTAAAAAAAGGCGAAACTTCTATATTCACTGCTACAGCAAATGCAGAAGGCAAAGCAATTATAAAAGGTTTGACACCTAATGCAGAATATACCTATTCTGTTACACTTGCAGATGGATACAGCACCACAGAATCCATTGCAAATGTAGCATTTACTGCAAAGAGTGACAGTAGCGATGATATAACAATAGCAACTGTTAAAAACACACTGGTTCTTTCAAATACTTCCCTTTCCTTAAATACTGGTGGATTTAGTGAAATTACATTGGCAAATACTACTGTACCAGAGGGAACTACCATTAAGAATGCTGTATCCTCTGATGAAAAAATTGCAACTGTTAAAGTGGTTGATGGAAAAGTAACGGTTACTGGTGTGAAAGCAGGTGCTGCTACTATTACAGTAGAAGCTTCCAACGGTATGAGCCAAACCTGTAAAGTGAC
>CAJTQG010000085.1 GCA_910578605.1 uncultured Lachnospiraceae bacterium
GATATATATACTATTAGAACTCTAATGTTTAAAACAGAAAAGTTTAATAGTGAAAAAATAAATATTTGGTTTAAAGAATTTCTCGGAAAAACCAGAACAAATATTCGACAAACACTTGTTCTTTCTGAGCCAATATGTTATACTGTAAATAATGAAAGATCAATTTGGTGAAATTAATATTGAAACATAATCAATAAAGGCTACAAAGTATAGGAAGGGATCGTTATGGTTATACAAGAAAATATGTCATTGATGGATAAGCTTACTATTTTGTCCGATGCAGCAAAATATGATGCAGCTTGTACATCCAGCGGTGTTAATAAAAAAAATAATGGAAAAGGTATTGGAAATGCAAAGAGCTGTGGAATATGTCATAGCTTTGGAGCTGATGGAAGATGTATTTCCTTATTAAAAATATTGTTGACCAATGAGTGCGTATATAATTGTAAGTATTGTATCAATAGAAGCTCTAATGATGTAGTTCGGGCAACCTTTACACCAGAGGAAGTATGTCAGTTAACAATTGAATTTTATAGAAGGAATTATATAGAAGGTTTATTTTTAAGCTCTGGTATATTGCGTAATCCAGATTATACAATGCAGCAGATGTGTCAGACAGTAATACTTCTGCGGGAAAAGTATCATTTTGGAGGTTATATCCATTTAAAGGGAATCCCGGGAGCACATGAGAGTATTATTGAGGCAGCGGGAAGATATGCAGATAGAATGAGTGTGAATTTGGAATTGCCTACAGAGGAGGGGCTTAAGAGTTTAGCTCCATCCAAAAGCTATAAAAATATTTTTACGCCAATGCGCCAGATACAAAGAAAAATTAAAGAAAACAAGCAGCTGGCAATACCACAGGATGATGGATATTGGGCATATCTAGAGCAATCTGTTTTGCCATCCGCAGGGAGGGAACAAAATTATCACCTAAAGGAACGAGAAATATATAAAATACAGGAAGACAATAAAGAAAATAAGGCCCAAAATCTATATAAAGATGATGTGAGTGTTTCCCTGCAAGATTTCATGAAAAAACCAATTCAAAATAATGATTTTTCGCAACCATCCATACAATTACCTGCTTCATGCAAAAAGGCAGATTTTGCACCTGCTGGACAAAGCACACAGATGATAATTGGCGCAACAAAAGAAACGGATTTTGACATTATTGGCACAGCACAAGGACTGTACAGAGAATTTGATTTAAAGAGAGTGTTTTATTCTGCTTTTATTAATGTGAATCATGAAGGGGAATTACCAGAATATGAGCAGGGTCCGCCGCTTCTGAGAGAGCATCGACTATATCAGGCAGATTGGCTTATGCGGTTCTATGGATTTGAGGCAAAGGAATTGTTGTCCAAGGAAAAACCTAATTTTAACGTATTGTTAGATCCAAAATGTGATTGGGCGCTCAGACATTTAGAACAATTTCCTATAGAGATAAATAAGGCAGGCTATTATTCTCTTCTGCGTGTACCAGGTATTGGTGTTAAGTCGGCTAAAAGAATAATAAAGGCAAGGCGTACATTAAATTTGGATTTTGTAGATTTAAAAAAATTGGGAATTGTACTGAAACGTGCGCAATACTTTATTACATGTAAAGGAAAGACAATGGTGCCAATTGTTTGGAATGAAAACAGTATTACAAATGCGCTGATTGGGGAAGAAAACAGAAATGTATATGAGTTAGAACATCATGACAGCTATGAGCAATTATCTTTATTTGATGACAATAGTTTTAACATATTGCCAAAAGCGGCAAAGGAAATTTCAAAAGGTGGGTGGGGCCAATGATTGAGAAGATTTATTTGTGTGAGGACACACCGGAGGGGATTTTTACGGCAATATACAAGGCTTGGGAGTATGGGATAAACAATACTAGAGTAGAGGTGTCAGGATACCAGACAATGTCTTTGTTTGCACAGTATGTAGAGGTAGAAACAGATTTGGAAGTGGCACAAAAGGTAGTGCGTTCTGTAAAAAGAAAAATTTCGCCGAGAGTTTATGAGCAAATTTATCATGCTGCACTTTCCGTTGAGGAGGATAAAGCTCAGATTATTTATCAATTTATGAGAAAAGGATTTAAAATAGGGGAAAAGATACTAGATGCTTTAGGGGATAAAGATGTGCTGCGAGTGTTTGAGATGGACAGGCAGGTGGCTAGGGAGGCTCATTATTATTTAGAATTTTTGCGTTTTGAGGAGTTAGATACAGGTGTATTGTCAGCTAGAATTAGCCCTAAATGTAATATTTTACCTTTAATTGTAGAGCATTTTGCTGACAGATTATGGCTGGAAAATTGGATTATATTGGACACAAAAAGGGAAATTAGTTCGGTGCATATGGCAAGAAAGGGATATTTTTTTACTAATGATATCAGTGAAAGTCGTCTTCAATGTTTGCCGAGAAGTGAGAATCAACAGGAGATGGATAAGCTTTGGAA
>CAJTQG010000086.1 GCA_910578605.1 uncultured Lachnospiraceae bacterium
ACCTACAACACCACGCAAAGCAAAAATGACGGTGATTTGCGGAAATTTCCCTCTATTCCTTACAAAACCACGCAAGCCGGAATAGGCGGAAAAAGGGAACAAAAAACATATAAAAAAGCAGCAAATCTTTTTCAGACTTACTGCTTTTGATGACCAACATTAAGGGTATATTTAGTTTATTTTTGTAAGATAATGATTTCGCCCTCTCCACACGGCTCTTGGAAGCCTTCATAATGGTGTTCTAATATTTCATTAGTTACTATAAATGGAGAATTGGCATTTAAAAACAGGTTTCTTTTGTCTAACCTTTTTCGTAAAATTTCCTTGCTGGCTTTCATATAAACAAGTTCTACCGTACCGCCAGCTTTTTCTATCATAGCTTTGTAAAAATCACGATTTTCTTTACTCCAAAAGCTAAAATCAATCACTATGTTTTGTCCTTCTTTAATTAGCTTTAATAATCTTTCACGAAGTGTCAACTCGACTTTTTCTGATAGTTCCTCGTATTGGCTATCTGGGTAATCAATTCCTTTTTTTCACATTTCTTCATCTATCGAAAGTCGAATATATCCTTCTTTTTCTTTCTGCTTTGAGTAAGTGGTTTTCCCTGAACCGCATACTCCGCACATCATTATAACTTTACTCATATATAAACCTCTAAAGAAATCTCTTTGTATAGTCAACAGTCAAAGCGAAATTTGAATAGAGCAGCTACAAGTCGCTGTCTTATACTATCCTCGGTATCTATATTGATATGTCCGTTTTCAAGGGAAGCATATCTAATTCGTTTGTTGTAATGACGTAAAACCTCGTCCACGGCTTCCGGCTCTCCTTTAGTTGCTTTTATAATCGTTTCGTAAGGCACAAGATTAGGTTTCTCCATTTGAAAACACCTCCATTTCTTTTTGTAAAATCTGCAAAGCACTGTGTATGTGATACCATATTGTACTTCGGCAACGTCCATATAATTCACCGATTTCTTGTTGCGTATAATGTCCGAAAAAATAAAGGAAGATAATTTCTCTCTTTTTCTCCGGTAAAGATTGCAGGACAGTAGCAAGTTCTCCATTAGTGAAGATTACTGTATGATTGCATATAGTAACTGGGTATTCTTCATAAGGTGCTGTAAAATATCTATCTAACGTATTTAAGGGATAGAATTTTTCTTCTGTGAGGTATTCAAGGGATATTTCCTTTTTCTGCCTCCTGTTTCTTTCACGCCACGCATTGATAGCTGCATAGCGTATAACTACTTTACAAAAAGCATTAAAAGTATACATGATATGCTCCTTGTATGTTTCTGTACAAACCATAAAATATTCCCTCTTTTCCCACAAAGAGTGCTACATGATTTATAGTTACTTTTTGTAGACGGTACTACAATCTATTGTTTCCGTTTTACAGCTCTTGTATATCTATTTCTTCAATAGCTTTATCCAAAAATATCTCCCCGTCTAAATGCTCTAATTCGTGACAAAAACATTGTGCAAGTCCGTCCTCAGCAGTAATCATTATTTCTTCGCCGTATTCATTTTGCGCTTGGATTGTTACCTTTTGAGGACGAATTATTTTTACGCAACGATTAGGAAAACTAAGGCAGGCTTCGTTACATTCTTGGATACCACTATAACCTATGATTAACGGGTTTACCAGCTTTAGACAACACTCGTCATAATCAATCACAACAAGACGTTTTAATATTCCTACTTGATTTGCCGCTATAGCCGCACCATTTTCGGTCTGTTGAAGTGTATCCAACATATCATCAAGGATTTGTCGGATTTTATCGTTGATAACTTTTACTTCTTTGCACCTTTTTCGCAAAATTGGGTCATCATAATACCGAATGTTTCTTATTGCCATTATTATCCCTCCTGCTACTATCAGCCCTTGATTTTCTTGGACTTTCTTCAAACAAAAAAACATCTTCAATAGGGCAGCCGAATACCTTTGAAATGTCGTAAGCAAGCCAAATAGATGGTTCAAACTTTTCTGTTTCGATTGCGTTAATTGCCTGTCTTGATGTTCCCACCATTTCGCCTAATTGTTCTTGGGTCATTCCTTTTTCTTCTCTTAATTCTCTGATTCGATTTCTCATTAACAAACTCCTTTCTGTAAGGTTGACCTTACTACATAGTATATCACTTTTTTGTGTAATGTCAACCTTACAAAATATTTTTTAAGAATGTATGAATGTGTGAGATTTCGTAGTCATCGGCATTGTGGGAATGTGTATAACTGGCTATCTCATGGAATTGTGGGTAACTCTGTTTGCAGGACGTGGGAAAGCTGCACTTTAGCTTTTCCATGTGCTGTGAATAGAGTTATCCATGATTCCATAGCCTGTTATGCACATTTCCATAATGCTTGTCTTTTGGTCTTTGGTTTCTTTGGTTCGGAATAGTGTGGTGCTGGCG
>CAJTQG010000087.1 GCA_910578605.1 uncultured Lachnospiraceae bacterium
GGTTTTTTCTATAATGATTGACGAACCTTTTGATTTATCGCCATTCAGCCACTGCCATTGTTCTGACAGTTCTATTCTGCCATCACTTAAAATCTGTGGTACACTGTGACATTTCCCAATTCTTATCTGGTCGCTCAAATTAATATGCTGATAATAAAAATCTATTTCTCCATTCAAAGCAACCGTTCCAACTATACTCCCTTTTTTTATTTCCCCGCCATAGTAATCCGCCCATAAAATATTCTCATTTTGATGATATAAAAAAAGCGTTTGATTATCCACTTCACCATTTTCAGTATTCATCTTTGGTATAAAGTATTTTCCATCATAAAAAATATCTGTATTCGGAACTGCTATACGTTTCTCCATTACTTCATAAGCTAACCTTGCATTTCCATTGATAAATAATTCTTCATGCTTTAAGGTTTTATATCCCCTATGCTCATAAAAACAGGCTGCCGCAAGCGAAGCATCTAAGTAAATAATCGTGCTGTTAAGAGATATTTCTTTTTCAAGACATTGCATAATATAACTGCCATATCCTTTTTTCTGAAAATCAGAAGCAACAAATAGTCTTGATATATGATTTTCCTTGCAGCTGCCTGTTCCCACTAAACAATCACCCGATAACAAAACTCTAACAAAACCATTTTCTATATCTGTGGCAATGTTTTCCTTTGAATGAAGCCCGCAAAAAAATTCAACTACTCCTTGAGGATAATATAACGGATAAATAGCGTTAATCGTGTTCTGTACCAATTGATAAATTTGTTCAATGTTTTCTTTTTTTGCTATTTCGTATTTCATTAACACACCTCCATTAGCCAATTTTGTCTATGCATAGTGTAACTTGTAAATTTACTGCATTTATTAAACTTTCCTGTAGTCTCCCTGCTTCCATAGGCCTTTTCTTTTTGTCCTGCAGAAAATTGCAGATTTTTTCAATAGTCAAATCATCATCCACCATATGCTTTTCAACATCTGTTATCATGTCCTCTGCAAGATAAAATTCATTTTTCCCTGCTAAAAATATTCTGGCTGCCGGGCAGAGAATCATCCCTTGTGGCCCTGCCCCTGTGGCGTATTCCCCTGTCTTTTAGGAACTGTATGGCCTCCTCCGATTCCGCCGCCGCGATACCATGCTGCACTTCATCAAGCCGCAATGCCTCCACGCCGCGAACAACGTCCTCTGCTGTTCCCCACTCACCAATGTGGGCTTTTAGGCAAAGCCCCTCTTCTTTTGCTCTCCTGTATATGGGGATAAAATTTTCAATCGGCTGTGCCAGTTCATCCCCATACAAGTCAATGGAGTAGAATTCCGGGCGCCCCCAGAAATGTTTCAGGCAGCCCTCCAGATAGTCCACAGGGCAATGCCTGGATAATCCGATCTGGAGCCGCAGGCAAACCTCCGGCGCAATCCGCTCGTTGATTTCCTGGAATGTCTCTATCAGTTCCACAATGTCATTATGGAAAAACTCATTTAACCCCCAGACATCTTCCCCTATCTCCAAGATCGCAATGCCGTCATGCTTTGCCTGGACAAAAGTTGCCTCTATAAGAAATTTGCGCATGTTGCTGCCAGAGAATCTCTCACCAATATATCTGCTGTTCCAGCCATCCATTTCCCACATGGAAGCCAGGGGCTTTTTGATCGGCTCAATGAGAATCTGCTTCTGCTCATATATATATGTCCTGCTCCCCCCAAGGACAAAATGGTTGTGCAGGTCTGCTTTTGGCACTTCTCTGACAGCAGCAAGGTCATTGTCCTTTAAAGCTGTTATAAACTTTCTTGAATCTCCTGCCATGGTTCCTCCATTTCCCCCACTGGACAGCACAGTTTACTTCAAATATGCTGTTCTCCATTGCCCGACCCTTTTCAAAAAATCCTTTTCCAGGCCGTCCGGGTCCAACTTCCCAGCGGAAAGCATTTGCCAGACACAGCGCATCAGATAGCTGTCAATCTCCTCTAACAGCATCCTTACGTCAACGCCTGGCCGAAATACGGAAAGGTCCAGATCCCCCAGCATCCTGTCCGCCGCATCCTCATATGTTTTATCATACGACTTCCCGGTTGCCTCCCTGATTTTCGGATTCTCCGCAAAAAGAGCCCGTAATGAGAATAAATATTCATCGGGAGCCGTTCTCATAAACTCACATCTTGCCAGAACCTTCTGGGTCATTGCCTCAAAGAAGTCTGACGTTTCTTTGTAATAATACTTCAGCTCTATTTCATTTGATATCCTGTTGATATTCTTCCAGAGGTATAAATACAGATCTTTTTTATTCTGAAAATAATGGAACAGCAGGGAC
>CAJTQG010000088.1 GCA_910578605.1 uncultured Lachnospiraceae bacterium
TTAAGTACCACTTTAAAAGAATTAGAAGCAGACCAATTAGTGCATAGAAAAGAATATCCACAAATCCCGCCAAAGGTAGAATATAGCTTAACAGAGCGTGGAAAATCTTTAATTCCTATTTTAGACGGAATGTGTGAATGGGGTGATAAAAACAGGTTATAAAATGGGGAATGAGAGGGATTCCATGTCCCAAGAGAGCGAGAGGGCGAATTCGAGCCAAAATTCATCCCCAAATACCAGAGGGATATCTCCGGCCTTGAAGAAAAAGCGATCTCCCTACATGCAAGAGGCATGATTACAAAGGGTATCCATGACCAGATACAACATCACGTAATGGAACTGTCCGCTAAAATGGTTAGTAAGATCACAACCACAACAGTGTGAAAGAATAAGAAGACCTTTTTAAGGGTCAGAGCTGAGTAGTACAAACGCCCCGCAGCAACGAGAGGGTAGCAATGTGGTTTGAACGGAGATGTGGGAAGGCTGCAAAAGGTAGACTTCCCATGGTCTTAAAGAGAAAGCCAGCGTCTTGAGACGCAGCCAAGTAGGGCGGACTTAGAGCCCGCGTCCCTAGCCACCCGTTTTACAGGTGGGGCGACTATATTTTTAATTGACGTTTGTAAATCTCCACTCTGCGAGTGCCTGCGGTAAAGGGATATCAGCATTGCTGATTAAAGCTCTGTCTGCAAACAGGAGAAATCATAGAGGATTATCCAGACGATTTTCCTTACCCCAGCTGCCTTGTTTTCGGACATACGAAAGAGATAGACATATTGCATATTGTTGTCGGTTCAGATAGCAATAATTTGTTTTTTATAACGGCTTATTTTCCAAGCACTGATAAATTTGAAAAGGATTTAAAAACTAGAAAGGGGCAGTAATTATGTGTATGTATTGTAAATGTAAGACGACAATTTCATCTTTGACAACTCATGTGGTCAATTATAAAAACTGTATTATCATCATCAAAAATGTGCCTTGTGAAGAGTGTGAGCAATGTGGCGGGAAATATTATTCGGATGAGGTTGCAGAGCAAGTGGAATCTCTTGTAAATACAGCAAAACAGCTTATGCAGGAAATTGCGATTATTGATTATTCAAAAGAGGCATAAAGCTGCACAAAAGTGTTGAATCCATTAACTTGGCATTTATTTCGATTTTAGAAAAATCCATGGAATTCTTCTAAAAATAATTGATCTGTTTTAAAAATTTATTCGGTAAGATTTCATTCGATATGATCTTTCATTTCGTAAAAACGATACAATTCCTCTTTATCATCGTTTAAATCTTTATACATTCTTTTTGTGTTCAGGAGATATCCGGCCTTTTCAATCACTTTCCAGGAGGGGATGTTTTCATTCCTCACAGTAGCGATGATTCTTTTTGCATGATAATGCTTTAGAAAATATTCTGTATATGCTTTAACCGCTTCAACAGCATAACCATTGTTTCTATACTGCGCCCCGACAAAATAGACAATTCCTGTTTCCCGGAGATCTTCATAATAGGAACAACCAACAGAACCAATGACCGCAGCCTCATCTTTTAAGGTTATAGAATAAGCCAGATAATCCATATTCGGATTATCTCTATGTGCAAAATCTTTTGCCTCGGTTATCCATTTTGCGATCCAACTGCCGCAGTCTTTGTCAAAGCCACAGTCGTTTAAAGTTCCGTCTGCCGCCATTATGGCAAATAGTGTCGCATCATCTGTTTCTATATCACGGATCAACAATCTCTGTGTTTCAATCTGCATACAAGAACTCCTGCTTTTGCCGCCAATTCCTTTGCTTTATCTATCATAGTCTGCGATATGTCAAAATGTGTAACTGCATTTCCTTTTTTATATGATTCTTTTGGATAATATCATCGATAAGGATTTCCTCTCGGCGGCTTTCCCATTCACCTTTATCCGGCATATTCCATAAATATTCCGGTATTTTTCTGCTATAATCCATAAATCTTTCGGTATAATCTCTTTTTGCGTTCTGGAAGGAAATAGTTCTCCCAGACTGCCATTTCCTTTATGGTATAGCGTAACATATTTTAATCAAGCCTTCCACCGTATGTTTTTTTATAAAAAATTTATGGTGAATTTAGATTATCTCTTTAGAAGTTCTTATATGTCGGTATAGCCCGTATTTTCGGGCTTTCCCGGCATTTTAGATATGGGGAGAAGTTCTCATATACCCTCAAAACCTTTTAGGTTTTCCCTCTCAATGGTAGTAAAAGAAGTAGTAAATCCGTCTGCGGCTATGCTGCAATCAGCC
>CAJTQG010000089.1 GCA_910578605.1 uncultured Lachnospiraceae bacterium
CCTCAAATATTGACTTCAAGAGTTCCTTTCTATATAATACTAGGCTAGATGGCAGGAAACTGTTATATGGAATTATTTTTTAAGAGGTTGCAGATATGTTTAAGATAGCAATTTGTGATGATGAAGAAATATTTATCCATACATTAAAAGAAAATTTAGATAGATATGCTGCGGATACCGGAGTGGAATTTTGTTGCCGGACTTATGCTGACGGAAGTGAGCTGCTTGCAAAGTATCAGCCCGATCTTGACCTGATTTTTATGGATATTAAGATGGAAAAGCTAAACGGCCTAAAAACGGCGGAAGAAATCAGGAAGATGGACAGTAATGTCGGGCTTGTATTTTTAACTTCTTTAAAACAGTATGTTTGGAAAGGTTATGAATACAGTGCGGTTAATTATCTTTTAAAACCTGTTAAATATAATGTGCTGAAAATGGAGTTAGATCGTTATTTTGCCCGTTATCAGGGAAAAGAGGAGCCATATCTTAGTTTTGCAAATGATAGTGGGAAATACAAGGTGCTGTATAAAAATCTGTCCTGTGCGGAAACCAACAAGCGCAATGTTATGTTGCATTTTGACGGACAGGAACAGATTATGTATAAAACTATGAAAGAAATTTCTTCGTTGCTTTTACAGCAGCCACAATTCGTCTGCTGTCATAAAAGTTTTGTGGTCAATCTTTCCTTTGTGAAAAGTCTTGAGGGACTGGAACTTATACTGACCACAGGAAAGCGCATACCTATCAGCCAGCCGAGGCGAAAGGATTTTATGGTAAAACTGACGGATTACTGGGGGAATATGCTATGATGTGGTTGTATCAGAGCTTAGATATTCTATCAACGATTACAGAGTCGGTCAGTTTATTGATTTTTGGTATCTGTTTTTGCAAGAAGTCCCGCTTTCATTTTCCGGGATATAAATGGTGCATTGTAGGCGTCTATTTTATTTGTATATATGCATTTACCTGGTATTCAGAATTGGGAGCATACAAAATACCTGTCTTCATCATAATGGGGATTGTCATTTTGAAGATATTTTATAAAGACAGTATCTATCAATGTGTTGTTGCTTATGAAGTATATTTCCTTGTGACATCAGTCATACCTGAGAGTATTAGCACGTTGGTTTTCACATTGACCCTAGATGAGGATTTGATCGTCAGGGTGGGCAGCAGGTATTTTCTAAGCTGGGAAACATATTTTTTGGTGTTGGCAATCAGGGTTTTGACTGTTTTGGTTGTTTATAAAATATGCAGGAAAAATCAATACCAGCTTATGTGGAAAGATGCACTTGTCCTCACCATTGTTTTTGCAACGGGATTCTTAATGTTTATGAAAAATGCTTTTATGCATTTGAATCTGGGAACGGTGTCGGAAATCTCTTCTTGTATTGTAGAAGTATTTTTCCCGTTGTTCTTTATGGTATTTTTTCTGTATGTGAGAAATACCTTATATCTTCGGGAGCAGGAACAAAAGGATAAGGTGCAGATTGCACAGCTTCAGAAGCAGTTTGATTATTATCAGGCGAAACAAAAAGACGAAGAAAAGGTACGCGCCGTTTACCATGATATGAAAAATCATTTGCTTATTTTACAGCAGCAAATCAATTCTCCCGAAACAGCCGAGATGGTAGAGGAACTGCAAGCACAGGTGGCAATGTATGAGGACTATGTACATACGGGCAATGGTATTCTTGACATCATTCTGAGAGAGAAATCCGAGCTTGCCAGAGAAAAACAGATTGCTTTATCGGTTACTGTTGACTTTAATGGCGTGGATTTTATAGAGCCGCTCGACATCAGTACTATTTTTGGCAATGGATTGGATAATGCCATTGAAGCAAGTGAAAGGCTTCCCGTAGAACAGAGGACGATTCTTGTAAAAACAGGTAAAATACAAAATTTCCTTTCCATTGTCATACAAAATAATTGCACGGAAGAAAGTAAGCCGACTAAAAAACGAACGACAAAGAGCAGTGATTTTCTTCATGGCTTTGGTATTTCTAATATGCAAAAAGCCGCCGGGAAATATGGCGGTCAGCTTATAACAACATGCGAAAATGGCAAATTTGTGTTGAAAATATTGCTTCCAATTTTAT
>CAJTQG010000090.1:0-322 GCA_910578605.1 uncultured Lachnospiraceae bacterium
GTGGTAGCCTACATCCAGATGTTTTACTCTTAGATGCTCTGTCGTAGTCAGCGGGAGAGCTTCAAACCGAAAATGCGGCTTGATTTCTTTCTGTTCCAGAGCTTCCATCTTATCCATTCGGTCAAGCTGTTTCTGCCTGCCACGAGCCATTTTTGACTTTCTCCCTGCAATATTCCTGCGGATAAATTCTTCCGTCTTTTTGATGGTTTTCTGCTGTGCGGCATACTGTCTGATATAATCCTCACGGAGCAGTGCCTTTTTTCTCGTGAACTCTGAATAAGTGCCAAAATATTTCGTGATTTTCTCGTTGTCAATATCGCAT
>CAJTQG010000090.1:332-2092 GCA_910578605.1 uncultured Lachnospiraceae bacterium
TCGCATATCCTTGTGGATATTTTCTCTAAAAAGTCATAGTCATGCGATACTACCAGAAAAGCGTTTGGCAGGCTGGAAAGATACTCGGCAAGCCATGTAACGTGTTCCTTGTCCAAGAAGTTTGTCGGCTCGTCTAAAAGCAAAATATCTGGCTTTTCAAGCAGTAATTTCGCCAGTATGACCTTTGCCCTCTGCCCGCCGCTCATCTGCTCAATCGGTCTGTCTAACCCGACTGCCGTTAAGCCCAGACCTGTCGCTACCTGTTCTATCTTTGTGTCAATCAAATAAAACTCTTTGCGTTCTAATTCTTCCTGATACCTTGCCGCCATGCCTAGCTTCGCCATATCCCCATCCGCAGACTGGCAGTACAGCTCATTCATCCTGTTTTCTATCTCATACAGCCCAGAAAATGCGGATTGCAGGAACTCCCTCATCGCCACGCTTTTTTCAATTTGGGCGTACTGGTCGAGATACCCTATTTTTGTGTTCGGCTGCCATACTATCCTGCCAGAGTCGGGGATAAGCTGCTCCGTGCAAATCTTTATGAACGTGCTTTTTCCTGCCCCGTTCTGACCGACAATCCCGATATGCTCCCCTTTGTTCAATGTAAAATCTGCGTTTTTAAACAGATAATTTTCTCCAAAAGAATGTGTTAATCCCGTAACTTCTAATAAACTCATAATCATTGTCCTCTCTTTTTCCTGTCTGATTTTCCAAAATGGGCAAAAAAATAGCAGAAGTCAGATACTCTTGGTATCATGCCTTCTGCTATATCCGTTCCATCGCAAACCGCTTGCAGGAAACAGCCCATATACAACAAAAGGCTACGGACAAAACACTGTCCATAGCCTGCTGCACACAAATTTGTACGGGAAAAGAAACAATATATGAAAAAGACATAAAATCCCTCTCATGTACTGCTGCATTTCCCGATGAAATCCTAACGTGTTATATTACGCTATACTCTGTACAATGTTTCATCGGATTTGATTGTACAGAGCTGATTTTCTTTTTAGGCGGAAGTTCGTTTGTGATGTAAAAGCTCATGAAACTGTTCTCCTTTAAAATTAGTGCAGATTATTTTAGCATGAAAACCAGCAGTTTGTCAAATCCTATTTTTATGAAATTTTCAGTTTTTATCTCTCATAATAGGAAATTTTATATCTTATATTGCATAATTGAATTAGATGTTACGCTTGTATAAAAACAAAGCCAACAAACTATGGTTTCCCACACGTTCATTGGCTCTGCATCTATGTGTCTGGCTCTATCCTATATTCTTCTTTAACCGTATTCCCATTGAAAAATACGGCTCACTTAAATATTCTTCTTTGTCAATGCTGTATCCTCTTTTTTTATAAAAGGAAACCGCATGATGGTTATTTTTAAACGCCCATATCACAATTTCTTTATACCCTTGTTCCTCCGCCCCTTGCTCGGCAAAATCCATCAGCATTTTCCCAATTCCTTTCCCTTGAAATTGGGAAGCAACATAAATACGCCAGATTTCAAATGCCCCTGCCATATCCGCATCTGCATCTGCCGTATCTCCAAAAGACAACATTGCCGACACTCGGTTTTCTTCCTCCCACACATACTCTGACAGTCTGCGGGCGGCAAAATCTGTCTTTAATCGGCGTGTCCTTGCTGCACATCCATCTGAATTTAGCAGCAGCGGATTGACATATCCAGAATAAACATTTTTCCAGTTCTCATTCATTCCAACCACTGTCACACGCAGATTTCTCACTTCTATCAAT
>CAJTQG010000091.1 GCA_910578605.1 uncultured Lachnospiraceae bacterium
AGTATAAGCATAATGCACATGAATTTCGTTTTCATTTTTGAACCCTCCTATTTAGATAAAATAGTTTCATTTTTACTTTCAGTCATTTGAGTATCAGATTTTTCATTTCCCCCACCATTTGCATTAAGATTACCGCTTCCTTTTTGGGGCGTTGCTGAGCTTTCAAATATTTCAACAGTTACGGATTGCTGACCGTTATCTTTAGACTTTTTGGAACTGTTATCTGCATTATTCTCGAATGGAATTGCGTTATTGACCTTTTTATCCGTATCTGATTCCGTGCTGCTTTTTTCCTTAGTGCCATCCTGCGGTTTAGCGGCATCTTTATCATTATCGTTTGGCTCTGTGGGTCTGGTATCTTCGCCGACATTCTCTGGCTTTGTAATATTATTGTCGATCTTATCAGCAGGAATGCTGTTATTGGGCTGTGTCGTTATTATATCATTTTGGGATTTCTCTGTATTATCATCTTGACCACCGCTACATGCTGACAGGGCAAAGGTCAAAACAAGCATAAACAACATACATATCAATTTTGTTTTCATTTTTCAGCCCTCCTTATAAAGCAAAATTGAGCCTGTCTTATTTGTAGAACAATCATTGCTTGCAGCAACGGCTACCGCATAGAAAGTATTGAAGTCATCTAATTTAGAGGTGTCTATGATGGCTTCAATTATCCACACATTTCCTTTGCTTAATGTTGTATCGTATGAAATCACTGTATCAAACGATATAGGCTTATGATTTAAGAAGAATGATATGCCATACCTTGTACCCGGCGTTCCGCAAATCGTGTAACGCACTGTAAGCGTATCTTTATTGGTAAGATTGATATTGTCATACACTAATTCGCCATCATAGGAAATAGTCGAATAAACGCCGCTATCCAATGTATCCATAGTAATTCCATCCCAACCGTTTTTCACAAGCTCATTCTCAATAAAAGAGGAAGTGATTTTTTCTTCTGCAACGCTGACATCACGAAAAATATTTTCACTTTCTCCATAAAAGATATCGCTGTCTGGAGCATCCTCATTAAAATGCAGTTTCAGCACTCTTTCAAGGTGTTGGTGATACCAGCCGTAACTTGATGTTTCTTTCATATCGGGTTGGAAAGCGGGATTGGTAATGCTCATGATTGTAATATTTAGGGTATCACCTTTTTTCCCCGTGTTCGGTGTAAACACAAACGAAAATTTTTCTTCGTGTTTTTCTGATGTTTGGAAACAATGGAGATACTCATATTCCGCCCTCGTATCATTCACCTTGTACGCCTGTGGCTTTCCGTCCAAAAAGAGCAGGAAGCCTATGTTATCCAATTTCCCCTCTGATACAAACTGATAGTCCAAGGTAAATTCTCCGCCGTTATACTCATACGGTAAAACACTCTGGTCATCCGCTCTGGTGGGACTCGCTTCCTCGTGGCTGAGAAAACCTAAAGAGCCATCTTCCTCTGATTTTGTGAATGGATTTTCTTCCGTGTTTTGCGGGGGAGCTTTTCCGTCCTCTATGTTATAATTTCCGCAAGCTGTCGTAGTGAATAGCAAGCCGCAAATCATAACTAATGATAATATTCGTTTTCGCATTGTTTATCCTCCTGTCATGTTTGATGTATTTCAATTATAAAAGCCAAATGTCAAAATGCGGTCAAGGAATAGAAAATTACATAAGAAAAACCAACAAACTGTGATTTCTCACAAGCCTGCTGGTTCTGCGTCTTATGTGTCTTACTCTTTATGTATTTATGTTGCTCGATAAATGGGAATTTTTAAATATTTTCAGTGCCTTTTTGAAGAAACGGCGGCGCAAACTACAAGCAAAATTAAGTCAATCCAGTATCCAATACAAATGTACCCAACAATCGGATGGATCAATTTTATTTCATTCGTCAAAACAACAGCAAGCAGAAGACCTATCAAAAGAAGGACAATGCCGATACCTGCCGAAAAGCGAACAATCTTGTCCATCTGTGCAAAAGAACCGATGCACAGTATGATAGCGGGAATCCATACAGCCAGATGAAATAC
>CAJTQG010000092.1 GCA_910578605.1 uncultured Lachnospiraceae bacterium
ATTTAAAAGATGTATTGTTAAATTAAGAGCTTAATCGTTCTTTTTTTAATACAAAAAAATGAAAGAGAGGACAATTTTATGAGAGATTCAAAAAAACTTCATCCTGATTTACAAGTGTATCTTGCATTTGGATTATATGAGTGTTATAAAAAAGGATTACACGTAAGAATCACAGAAACCAACCGCACTATCGGAGAACAAAACAATTACTACAACCAAGGATACAGCCAGGTAAGAGGAAATGACTTTGGCAGTATGCATCAATGGGGAGTTGCCTTTGATGTCTGCCGAAATGACGGCGCCGGCGCCTACGACTTCACCAATTGGATTGACAAGGTTGCCAAAATTTATAAAAGTTATCCCCTTGCCTGGGGCGGAGATTGGAAAGGCTTTGTAGACCAGCCCCATTTTCAGATGAAAGCTTATGAGGATTCCTATGGGGGCACCGGAAAATTAAAGCGCAGCTATGCTAATCCTGATGTCTTCCGAAAAAAGTGGAAAAAAAGTCTTATTACCCAGCAATTTGCCGATTTGAATATCTCCCGCACCAAATCCCTGCTGGAAAAAAAATTTACTCAGACCAATCGAAATTCCTGTTCTGTATGGAAGGGAGTGAAGACAATATCAAAAACCGATACTTTGTCAAAAGGAACGCCTGTGTATATGATAAAAGATTTAGGCGACGGACGCTCCCACATTGCCTATATCAAAAAAGGGAAAATAAAAACCGGATATATTTACAATTATACCCTGGTGAAAAAATTATCTCTTTTTTCAAAACTCACTCTTACTGCCAATAAAAAAATCTACAGCAATAAATACAATAGCGTCACAAAAAAGGTGACAAAGGGCAGCAATACCAATATTGTTCTTCCAAAGGGAACAAAAGTAAGATTTATTGTCAAGAGAGGAAACTGGATGAAAGTGCGGTATCGGTGGGAAGGAAAGCATAAAGTCGGCTGGATAGCCAAATAGCAAAATTTCGTACTAATCATTTCACAGTAAAATTTTTAACGATTGTTTTTAGCAACAATAAATTTAAAAGGAATTCTATCTGATAAAGAAAGTGCCTTCTCTGTATATAAATATATATACAGGGAAGGCACTTTTTTTCATTAAGTAAAGCCTGCTCTATGAAAATAAATTCATTTGTTATTAAGCTGCCTAGCGGATTTGAACCGCCGACCTCCGCCTTACCAAGGCGACGCTCTACCAGCTGAGCCAAGGCAGCTAACCGTTGCAGTTGCTCTGCATCGCAACCGCTATCTATCATACTTGATAGACATATATTTGTCAAGTATTTTTTTCTAACATGCTGTGGACCTTTCTGCGAATTCTTTGTATTGTGTTATCTATCTGCTTCGGGGTTTTTTGCAGCTCTCTGGCTATCTCTATATAATTATTTCCCTGGAGATATCTCCTAAGTACCTCCTTTTCCATTTTGCTCAGGAACATATTGATTCTTCTAGTCAAATTATCACTGCTTTCCCTGTCAATAAATAATTCCTCCGGATTGGGAATCGTTCGCCCTAAAGCATCCTCCACATCCTCCTTCTCCTTTTGGGAATTCATGGGAACATAACTGTTAAGCGGCGCATGCTTCTTTCGGTTCGATGCCGTGACGGCAGTATAAATCTGACGCCCAACACATATATCCGCAAAAGTATAGAAGGAACAATCTCTATCTCCTTCATAATCACGTATTGCCTTGTACAGACCTATCATTCCCTCCTGCATTAAGTCTTCACGATCTCCGCCCATCAAAAACATGGCACGGGCTTTTTTCTTTACAAGAGGCTTGTACTTTTCCAACAGATAATCTACCACCTGTGCATCCTGACTGCCATACTCTCTCAACAATTCTTCATCTGTATATTTTAATAATATCTCCTTTGTCATTTCCGCACCCCTTTTCACTTCCTTCTCACTTAAATAATAATCATTAAATACCTTTATCTTCTCATAATCTTATTCATCTTGCCTATGGTTTTTACTT
>CAJTQG010000093.1 GCA_910578605.1 uncultured Lachnospiraceae bacterium
GTTTCAGAGGATGACCCAGCGGCAATCATGATAGGCGTTACAAGGGCGTTACTGTCAGAATATGAAAGCAACCGTTACGCTACATATCCCCTTGGATACTATAAAGCAATTACACTTAGCGATGATGAGCAAAAACGTGTACTTGAAATACTTTGTGAAATAACGGGATTGACGGAAGAACAATTAAAGGATTTGCCAGAAGATTATTTTCCAGCAGTCACAGGCACAATCATTTCCTTTGACGCAATGAGTGCTGATGAGAATGGAAATTTGAATACGGTGATGGGAAATAGGACAGACACAGAAAGCGGAGATGATAAATATAAGCATTTTATATCACAGGTCACTTATGGACATTTCAAAGAGCTAATGCTGGAAATGGAAAATATTATAGGGGAAAACGGTTCACAGTACTCCCCCGAAATGATGGTTACCTATTTTGGCATGTCTGAAATGACTTATGAGGAAGCATGTGAGGAATATAACCAGACATTCAGCAATGATAAAGTGACAGGCGGTTTTGCACGGTTATTTTGTGATTATATAGGATTGGAACTAGGCTTGTACCCTGTATTTTTGGTAGTGCTTATATGGATGAAAGACCGTATGGGCAATGCGTCAGAATTGATTTACAGCAAAAAAATATCTTCGGCAAGACTGGTGGTTTCAAGATATTTGGCAAGTATCACTATGGTTCTACTGCCTGTTCTGCTGTTAAGTTTTGAATCCCTTGTGCCGCTTATATCGTTTGGCGCAGGGAAAGGTATTTCAGTAGACTATTTTGCGTATATCAAATACATTTTATGGTGGCTTCTGCCAGAGGTCATGGCGGTATCCGCAATCGGAATATTTTTCACTTTGCTCACAGACTCTCCGATTGCGATTGCCGTTCAATTCCTATGGTGGATGGTTGATAAGGGAGTAACTGGACTGTCAGGGGACACGCAAGCAGCAACTTTAATGATAAGGCACAATACATTGCGTGGCTATGAAGTGATACAAGATGGATTTCAAATGATTTGTATGAACAGGCTGCTTATGGCGGGAATCGGTATTCTATTTGTCATTCTGTCCATATGGGTTCTTAAGTTTAAGCGGAAAGGAAAAATAAATGCGGCGAACATCTATCACAAGTGTTTTGGGCATATGCAGGACAAACTTTCTTTTGGCAGTAAAAAATAATTTAATTTTGGCGGCGGCTTATTTGCTGATAATTCCTTTATTAAGGGGGATTGCAAATTTAGATATGGTTCGTTCGGCGGAATGTTTGGAACAGGCTGTAATACTAACAGGAATATTTCTCATAGCTCCGCTGCCTGCCCCAGAACAGTCTAAGGCAATACAGGACGTAGTTTGCACAAAGAAAATCCCTCATTGGAAAATCTTATTGCTGCGGTTCATCATGTCAATGCTGCTGCTAATTCTGATGGTATGCCTGTTCTCTGGAATTATGGTATGGGAAAACTGTATATTTCCCTTTATGCCTTATGTGGCGGGAACAGTGATAAGCGCAATGGCATTGGGGAGCTTTGGATTTGCAGCAGCCATATTCAGCAATTCTGTTATTGTAGGTTACTTGGCGTCAATCGGATATTTTCTTTTAAATTCTTTGGGGAATGTATCAGAGAATAGTATTTTCTATTTGTTCTCAATGGGAAAAGGCAATTATTCCACAAAGATATGGCTTTTCGGTTTAAGTTTGCTGGTAATTGCAGTAGTTTTTATTTACGAAAGAAGAAAGAGATATTGATAAAAAATCATTGTGGTACTTACCCACCGAATAAAAAAAACGAGGTTCGGTGGGCAGCTTTACCATGCCTAAATAAATAGACGTTACCCTCCAGACCAGTTTTCAGTTTGGAGGGATTTTTTATGTCCTTTTTTCGGGCGGTTATTTATTTTTTCATACAAAGCAGTGTTTATCTATACAT
>CAJTQG010000094.1 GCA_910578605.1 uncultured Lachnospiraceae bacterium
ATTCAATACTGTACATCTGTGCCATAATCTTTCCTCCTGACTCTGCTGGATAGATTATACCACTCGTTCTATATGTCTATCAAATGGGGTATAAGGCATGATGCGTAATGACAACTCCGCCTTTAATATCCGTATTACTAAATACCTTACTACTGTCCTGTTCAAAATATAATACTTTGAGATGCGGATCTTGTAACATCTGCTCATTCCATTGTTTAGGAGTACTACCTGCATTAAACAAAAATCTTGCAGGATGAATCATCTCAACCGTATTAGCTATTTTATACGCCGCTTCTAAAAATTTATGATACACTGGCGGTGCAAATCCTTTGTTATCTCCAAGTGTTTCATCTTGATAGGGTGGGTTTCCTATAACAAAATCAAATTTCATCTCATTGTCCTTCTTTCTTTAACGATATAAATAGTATAGACTTACCAGCACGCCAATCATAAATTTTGCATGGTACTGCTTCCTGTTCCTCATCTTGTTCCTGCTCTTTGCATAAATCAAACATTGTTATCTGTCGAAATTCCTCATAGGGTTTTCCAAATGGAACTGTGTCTTTCAGTCCGTCCATCTGCCATATATTCCACGCAATAATATTAGCAATACTTAATACCTCTTTTTCCTCCGGCTCATTCTTCCATCGTTCAAAATAGTATTCCACAAAGCTCAACAGAAGATTTGCTCTCGCAAGCAATAAATTATCTCCCTGATATTCATATCCATATACGCTCTGAAACGCCCTTGTCGTCCAGTTACACCACTCGTCTTTGTCCTCTGTATTTTCATTCACTACACGCATTTTACGGTCTAATATTCCAATGCGATTGTGTAGTTTAATATAATCTCCTGTCGATGCATCATATCTGGATACCAAATAAGGTGCTTCGCCACATGTAATCTCTAATCTCCTTGAATCCACATATTGCATCCAGTTCTTTGTCTCTGGAAACACAATTTTTCCCTTATTTGTAATCCACATTCTGTCTTCCTGCTGATTGAACACATCTTTCTTTCCAAACCATTCTTCATCACACAAATTGTTCATCAAATTACACACCCATGCCGGTGTAAATACTTCCCCTTTCTTTTTGGTTCGCTCCTGCTGTTCTTCTGAAAATTTACTGATCCTTGGCTGAATTACCTCCGGTAAAGATGTAATTTGACTGATTGTAATTTGGCTTTTATCTGAGTACTCCATCCCAACTAAGTCTGGCGGATCTGTTGCCCATATAATATTTTTTTTGGTTGATTTATCCTGCAATAATATCTTTAATGCCTTTTTGATGGGATAAAATTCAAAATCCACTAATTTTTCCATATAAAACTCCTCAAATATGAGAATATACTTCCCATATTCTATAATAAATGATTTATCATGAAAACGCAATACAATTCATGACAATATAGCAATAATATTAAAGCTGAAAATAGCTGCCGATACAACATTATCAGCAGCTACCTTCTTATAGTACAAATATAATTTCTTCCCTCACAATCTCCTCCGCCCTCGCCCGAATATTATTCATTCTCCGCACCCAAAGCATCTGATCCTGTGCCTTTAACTGCTCCGTCACTCCCTCCTGTTTTGCCATCTGCTCCACAAGTAAATCAAATCTTTCCTCTGCCTGTTCCTGTATCATCAACAAATGTTTCTTTAATTCTCCAGATAACAGTAATCCCGAATAAATACCTCTCCTATGATTCTCCAAATAGGATTTCCTCATCAATCCAAACTTCCTCAGCTCTCCCTCCGGCTCCGGATCAGGAATTAAGTTCGGTATCAAATAATCTCCACATTTTTCATACGTTAAATTCATAGTATTATCCTCTCTCTTTCTTATAAGCTAATATCATGTTTTTTATTAATTT
>CAJTQG010000095.1 GCA_910578605.1 uncultured Lachnospiraceae bacterium
ATTTCCTGTTGTGTATAATCCCCGAAAAAGTAAAGGAAAATGATTTCCCGGTTTCTCTCTGGCAGGGATAACAGGGCGGCGGCAAGCTCCCCATTGGTGAGGATAACTGTCTGACCGCATATCGTAATGGGGTATTCTTCATAAGGTGCTTCAAAATATTCGTCTGTTGTGCCTAAAGGGTAAAATTTTTCTTCTGTGAGGTATTCAAGGGATATTTCTTTTTGCCGCCGTCTGCTCCTGTCACGCCATGCGTTGATAGCCGCAAAGCGTATGACGGTCTTGCAATAGCCGTTGAAAGTATACATGATGTGTTCTCTGTATGCTTCTGTGCAAGGCATAAACGATTCCCCCTTTCTCCCACATGGGGCGGTGCATGGTTTACAGTTGCATTTTTATAATTCAGAGGGGCGGTAGCAATTTTAGACTGTCGCCCCTTGACTGCTTATTAACGAAAATAATTTGTGAGATATTCCATAGCCGCATCAGATACTTTAAATGTCATTTTCATACCAGCAATTTTCAGTGTGACATAAGGTATATCCTCATAGCAGAGCATTTCACATACAGAATACAATTCTCCGTCTGTTGCGCTTTCTCCAAATTTGATTGTTTCCTCCTGTGAAAGCTGAAAAGTTCCAGCTAACTCTGCCTCTTTAGGGAGTGCTTTCATCTCCCAATGCTCCATGTCTAATGCAAGTATAAAATCTGATATTTCCTCACTTTCCGTCAATGTCTGCGTTGCAGTGGAAGTATTTGCTGGAAGAATAGAGATTTCCTGTGCTTTGGAAAGTTCTTCATAATATTCAGATACATCTTCTTTTTCACTGTTGGCGTGACAGCCACAAAGAAGTATGGTAGGTATTAACAGCAACATCAATAATTTTTTCATAGCAACCTCACTTTCTGTTTTCATGATATTCTTCATTCATAATCAATACTCGGTATGCCCGGACAATACCAGCCATATAAACACACAAGAAAGCTCCTGCACCAGCCAATACCATTCCGCAAGCAAAAACGATATTATCTAACACATACATTTCAGCCGGTACAATCATCGGACAGAGTAAAAATCCAATGGCAATCAAAGCAATTCCGACAAGGTTAAGAATATGGGCTAATTTCTTTTTGTCGGCATAAACAGCAGTCAATTCTGATTTTACTGTTTTGTCAAAGGATAGGCTTTCTTTCCAAATTTTCCGATATGGATTATCTGCCAATTTTACAGAGAACAAAAGAATAATCCCCAAAATGACAACTACCATAAACAATATCATGCTTATTTCTGCGTCCCAAAAAGAAAGAGATAAACCGCCGACAAATAAACCAGCCGCTATACCAATTTTTATCATTTTTCTTTTTTGATAGGCAAGGAATCCGTCTGCCATTTCCCGGCTGACATATATTCCTTTTTCATCTGGATTTATCTCTGGCTTCTGTGTATCTTCCTCATTGAGAAGATAATCCAAAGACACATTAAACAGTTTACTCATTCGGACAATTTTTTCGGTTTCGGGATAGCCGTTGTCACGTTCCCATTTACTGATTGCCTGTCTTGATACTTCTAACTGATAAGAAAGTTCCTCTTGTGATAAACCAGCTTCCTTTCTCAATTTTTGTATTTTTTCTCCAAATGTCATGTTGGTTTCCTCCTTTCGCTACCAACCTTACTATTTTTGCTGGTAGCACACCACCAAAATGTA
>CAJTQG010000096.1 GCA_910578605.1 uncultured Lachnospiraceae bacterium
CAAACACACTGATCCGGTGTCATCAGAACGCATTTCGGTACTTTGGAGGATACCCGGAGGAGATTCTGTACGATAACATGAAGCAGGTAGTCATCAAGCGGCTTTTGAAGCAGGAGGATTCCACGCTGAACCGGCAGTTTGAGGACTTCGCGGGATTCTATGGATTCAAACCCATCCTGTGCCGGCCGTACCGAGGTCAGACCAAGGGGAAAGTGGAGCGGACGGTTCAGTTTGTGAGAGATAATTTCATGGTGGGGATCCAGTACAACTCTCTGGCAGATTTGAACGGACAGGCCCTGGCCTGGTGCAACAAGGTCAATGGCAAAGTCCATGCCACCACCAAGGAGATTCCCTTTGAGCGGCTGCAAAAAGAGGGGCTGAGTCCTCTTACCCGTGAGTACATCATCGACAAGATCAATCTCAGGCGGGTACAAAAAGACTGCCTCATCTCATACGCCGGAAATCAGTACTCCGTGCCAGCGGAGTATGTCGGCAAAGATGTGGCAGTCGTGGCCCTCGACAGCATGTTAGCAGCATATTACGAGGGGAAGCAGATCGCTCTGCACAGGATATCGTATCAGAGAAAGGACATGGTTGTCAATCCTCAGCACTATAGAAGGCTTACGCTGAAACAGACGATGGATGCAGAAAATGTTCTGCTGGAACAGGGCAAAGTGATAGATTTCCCCTTGAAGCCCTCTGATTTATCCAGATATGACGAGGTGCTGTATGAGTGAATTTACTATGGACAGGCTGAGGGAAAACCTGGAAGCCCTTAAGATGAAAAACACCCTGGAGATTCTGGACAACTACCTGGAACGGGCGGTGGCGGACAAGCTCAACATTGTGGAGGTTTTGGATCACATTTTCTCAGAAGAAGCCAAATCCAAGCGGAGACGGGCCTATGAGAAGCAGATCCAGATGTCTGGCTTTCCCATTAAGAAAACCCTGGACGACTTCGATTTCTCTTTCCAGCCCTCCATCGACAAGCGCCAGATCGATGAGTTGGCTACCATGCGCTTCCTGGAAAACGGGGAGAATGTGGTCTTCCTCGGCCCGCCCGGCGTGGGCAAGACCCATCTGGCCTCCGCCCTGGGCCTGGTGGCAGCACAGCACCGGTTCTCCACCTACTACATCAACTGCCACCAACTCATTGAACAGCTCAAGAAGGCCCACTTTGAGAACCGTCTGCCGGATAAGCTCAAGGTTCTGGCCAAGTACAGGATGCTCATCATCGACGAAATCGGATACCTCCCCATGGACATCCAGGGGGCAAACCTGTTCTTCCAGCTCATTGCCAGACGGTATGAGAAAACGTCCACCGTTTTTACCTCCAACAAG
>CAJTQG010000097.1:0-578 GCA_910578605.1 uncultured Lachnospiraceae bacterium
GCATAAGGCGTGGCGCGAAAGGCAGAAAGCCGGACAGCCAAAGGCAAGGACGCTGAAAGAGCTTGCCGCCGCCCAGAAAGAGGGGGAAGCCTTAACGCCGGAGGAATCGGAACGTCTGGAAGCCCACAAGAGCCGGAAAAAAATAGCAAGGGAAAAGCTGGTACGGCAAGCCGAAACCGACCCGGCAGCGGCGGCAGAACTGGCAAAGAAGCGGGCGTATGCTTCCGAAGCCACCAAGAAATCCCGGCAGAAAATGTATGAGGAAGCCGCCACTGGAAACCCCGAAGCGGTGGAACGCTATGAGAATTATCTTGCCGCAAGGAGGGAAGCATACCACAGGAAAAAACAGGAAGCGGAGCGAACCGCATAAGGGCTGAAAAGCAAGGGCGCATTGTGGAAATGTGCATAACTGGCTATGGAATCATGGATAACTCTATTCACAGCACATGGAAAAGCAAAGAGCCGCTTTCCCACGTCCTGCAAACAGAGTTACCCACAATTCCATAAGACAGCCAGTTATACACATTACCACAATGCCGACTACTACGGAATCCCTCTCATTCCTACTGTCTTAAAGG
>CAJTQG010000097.1:588-995 GCA_910578605.1 uncultured Lachnospiraceae bacterium
GCAGGGCATTACAGAACAGTTGAAAGCAGAAAACGCCTTAGAATGGACAGGAAAAATGAATAACATACGGGCGTGTGCGAGGGAAATTGTAGAAAAAGAGATTGTGTATTGCTGAATGGCAGAAAAATGGCGGGCATCTTTACAGACCCCGCCATTTTTCAATTTAGGGACGCTTTATATTCTTCGCCCCAATTCCATAGGGCATCAAGAATAGGTTTTAGGCTCTTACCTAAATCAGTCAGAGAATATTCTACATGGGGAGGAATTTCGTTAAATTGTATTCGTGACACCAACCCGTCTTTTTCCAGTTCGCGCAAAGAAGAAGTGAGCATTGTATTTGTAATGCCGTCAATGTTTTTTCTCAATTCGCCAAAGCGTATAGGGGATTTAATGCACATTTCATATAT
>CAJTQG010000098.1 GCA_910578605.1 uncultured Lachnospiraceae bacterium
TATTTTACAGTCAGCTTAATCTTCTTAGAAGCTTTACCGCTCTTAATAGTGATAGTAAATTTACCTTTCTTTTTACCTTTAATCGTAAGCTTTCCAGACTTAGAAGAGAACTTAACTGCAGCAATCTTCTTTTGCTTCTTTGTCAGTTTCCCGATACTGATGCCTGACTTAGCTGGTTTTACACTGATTTTCAGTGTTACGCTCTTCTTTTTCTTTACAGTGAGCTTACTCTTTTTAAAGTTCTTCTTACCCTGCTTCATGGTAATAGTAGGGTTCTTTACTGTAATATTAACCGTTTTGGTAATTCCGTTTGCAGTTGCCGTTATGGTTGTCTTTCCTGCCTTTACAGCAGTAATCTTACCATTGAGCACTGTGGCAACTTTTCTATTTTTGGAATTCCATTTCACTGCCTTAGATGTACCTGTCACAGCTGCCTTTACAATGACACTCTTAGAAGCCTTTCCTGTATACAGGGTAGCACTTGTTCTGTTTAATGTTAATGTAGGCTTCACAACAGGTGTTCCAGGTTTGTCGGTTCCTGGTTTATCGGTTCCTGGTTTGTCTCCGTCTGGATTTGGATTCTCTGTCTGCTTTTCTGTTACTGTTACATCACATACTGCGGAAATAGCTGCATTGTCATTGCTGGTAACCTTAATCTTAGCAGTACCTGCTGCTATAGCTTTTACGTTACCATCCTTATCTACAGTTGCCACAGCCGGAGTATCAGAACTCCATGTTACATCCTTTACAGTTGCATTAGTCGGAGCTACAGTTGCTGTAAGCTTCTGTACAGCGCCTTCCTCTAAGGATATGGATGTCTTATCTAAGGTTACTCCTGTCACCGCTACCTTAGCAGCAGTTACTGTCAC
>CAJTQG010000099.1:0-554 GCA_910578605.1 uncultured Lachnospiraceae bacterium
TAATACTAGCGTACAAGTTTATGGGGTATCTGCCTTTGTCATTATGTTTAGCATTTTTAATCTGACAAACACCTTGATTAGTCGTATCAGTACAAGGAGAAAAGAATTTGGAATATTGGAGTCTATCGGTATGACAAAAAAACAGATAAAGAAAATGCTGCTGCATGAAAGTGTCTTACTGATTATTCCATGCTTGATTATTACGGTTGTGGCAGGAACCTCGATGGGTTATTTGTTAGTACGGATATTATCTACAAATGGATTAACTTATTTTCAATACGCTTTTCCTTTTATTCCATTATTGATTTACGGTGTCTGCTTAATAATAACACCGATTATAATTTCTGCTATCTGTCTAAAAATTCAATGCAGAAATTCGTTGGTGGAACGGATCAAAATGGCAGACTGATTTTGAAATGTCCGAGTGCTGTAACATTTCACCCCGATTTTCGATGAAATTTTTTGGCCGCTGTAACATTTCGCGGACATTTGGGTTTTACAATACCCTTATCAGCAAAAGCAAGGAGGCGACGCAATGGAACTGACCCCGACCT
>CAJTQG010000099.1:577-855 GCA_910578605.1 uncultured Lachnospiraceae bacterium
CGTCCCGCCCGTTGTCCTTGTGCTGGTGTTTCGTCAATGGCTGGCCCGGCACATCCGCTGGACGGTTGCCTTGACTGCTCTCTGTGATGTTCTCCTGTTTTTGGATGAACTGTTCTACTATGAGAGCTTCGGTCTGTTCGCGGTGCTGATTCTGGTACAGTTGGCGGCCACCGGCGCAGCAGCGTTCCACATTTACAACAAACAAAGAAAGGATTGAATTTTATGAGTATTTTACAGACGAGCGACCTGAAAAAGTATTACGGCACAGAGCCGAACAT
>CAJTQG010000100.1 GCA_910578605.1 uncultured Lachnospiraceae bacterium
TAAGATTGTGAAAAAAGGTGTTAGAGGTATATCTGTAAAAATTTATCCCGAAAATTAGCCATTCTCACTATACCGAAAAATATTTGCCACACTTTAGAGAGCCTTAGTGACATTTGAATTTTCTTGTGGTATAGTGGACTTCCACTTTTAAGAAAAGGAGTTGATGATATATGCCACAGATGAATAAAGGCGGTAAATTTATTTTCGGAAAATCGCTGATACGAGATGACTTGACAATCCATCTCCCAACACAGGCTCTTACAGAGTACAACGCCACAGCAGAGAGAAAAGTCTATCTTTTTACTGGAAGCAAGGTCACTGGCGGCTTTTGTGTGACAAGAAAAGGATTGTTAGAACCGTCAAAGTTAGGACACATTCTTACTGATAATCCGGCTTTACGGAATTATCAGACCGCAGAGGGCGAATTTGTCAAATACAAAGGGCGGTCATACTGTTGGGTAAATATTTCAGAGAATGGTGTAATTCAGCTTAATCAGCAGATATTAGACTTTCTTAATCTGAAGATTGGAATGGAACTATTGTCTATCCGAAGCAGTGATATAGCTTTTACAATGGGCGCAACGGGTCCTCTGTTGGAAAGAGCCGACAACTATGAGGGCGAAATTCCTCTTTATTAAAAAAGCAGGTATCACGATACCCGCCCAAAATCCAGTATTCCTCAAATAATTAGAGCCATTTTAGAGCCAACAGGCATAAAGCAATCCCGGAAACGCCCATTTTATCAGCA
>CAJTQG010000101.1:0-223 GCA_910578605.1 uncultured Lachnospiraceae bacterium
ATGTAGTATTAGCATAAAATTTTAATGGAAAGTTTTATTGACTTTTCTCTTTGTGCTTGTTAGAATGTAGGTACAAAGAAAGTTTACCACTGACCGATATGTGGTATATAAATGGTCGGGTTGAAAGTTTACCGCTGACCAATATGCGGTATATAAATGGTTGGGTTGAAAGTATAGTCCTTCGCCGTAAGGCGGGGGACTTTTTCCATAATGAGGACAAGCG
>CAJTQG010000101.1:233-667 GCA_910578605.1 uncultured Lachnospiraceae bacterium
TTATAAAAGACAAGTTTTTTGAGGATATGTCTGATCCATATCTCAAAGGCAACAAGGCAGGAAATAGACCACACTATTATTGCTTTGAAGATACAAGCAGAGGAATTTATTGGATGATACCCTTGTCCAGCCAGATTGATAAATATAAGCGAATTGTAGAGAAGAAAGAGAAAGCAGGAAAGCCCTGTGATATTATCCATATTGTGAAATTGGATGATAGCAGGCAAAGTGCGTTTTTGATACAGGATATGTTTCCAATAACAGATGAGTACATAGAGCGGGAATATACCATAGCCGGAAATCATCTGATGTTGACAAGTGAGCATACTGCTAAAGAGATTGAACAGAAAGCAAAAAAGGTTATGGGTATGCTGAAGCGTGGTGTAAAATTTATGCCAACGCAGCCGAATGTGATAGCCATATTAGAAAAGTTG
>CAJTQG010000102.1 GCA_910578605.1 uncultured Lachnospiraceae bacterium
GATTATTGCTGGTAATATGATGTGGAAACATGCTCCTAAAAAAATCAATGGAATAATCGGTTATCGAACAGCACGTTCTATGAAAAATATAGACACATGGAAATTTGCACAGGCGCATTGTGGCCGCTTATGGCGGAAAATTGGTTGGGTTATTTTGATACCATCAGTTGTTATCCATTTTCCTTTTTATCATAGTTCAGAGAATATAATTGGAACGGTTGCGGCGATTCTATGTACAACACAATGTCTGATTTTAGTATTAGCTATTTTCCCAACAGAATACGCCTTAAAAAGAACGTTTACTGAAGAGGGAGTACGAAGATAAATTCCAGTTTATCGGTCTAATAAAAGTCCAAAACAGGGCAGCGGTGGCAAGCATTGACAATCCCGCCGCCCTGTCTGTTATCGCTCCATATCCTGCTTTCTGTGGGGCTGTTGTTCCCGCTGTTCCTGCCGCAAGATACTGTAAACGCTCTTTCTGATTTTCTCGGCTTCTTTCACTTCCTCTTTCAATGCAAGATACCGCTGATTAAGCGTTTTCCTCTCGGCGGTCAGCTTGGTGTATTCTTCTTTCCATGTCTTTGTCGGGATTGTGGTCTTGCCGTTCAT
>CAJTQG010000103.1 GCA_910578605.1 uncultured Lachnospiraceae bacterium
CCACGCCGTCATTGACCGCTATATACCTCACATTATGCTCTGGGAAAAAGACTTCCAGATATAATCCGCAGTCAAGGTAGTTCCTCCCTAAACGTGATAAATCTTTCGTAATCACGCAGTTTATCAGCCCGTTTTCAATGTCCTTAATCATGTTCTGGAAGCTCGGTCTTTGGAAATTCGTACCAGAGTAACCGTCGTCCACATACGTTTTTGCTATGTGCCATCCCTGCTTTTTCACATAATCCGTGAGGATGGATTTCTGTGTCGCAATGCTCGCACTCTCGTTATCCGTGCCATCGTCCTTTGACAAGCGGCAGTAAATGCCGACTTCATAAATCTGATTCCCCGTTCTTATCCCTGCCATACTGTTAAACCTCCGTCCTTGCTCTACTTAATTTCATGTTCCATTGCGTACATTCTAAGCGGATATATCCTCATTGTCGAAGGTGTCATCTTTGCCAATCCCCCTCCGTATATCTTCGGAGATAATCGGGATAAACGCTTCGGCAACGGTCTGTGTACCGACATATTCCCGACTGATAATTACCTGCACTTGTGCTTTTGGCATGATACGCTTTCTCTTTTTGTTCGTTGTCTTATCC
>CAJTQG010000104.1:0-255 GCA_910578605.1 uncultured Lachnospiraceae bacterium
GATCTGAGTGAGGCAATCCCTGCCAGGCAAGCGGAGCATGATACATTCCGGGGTTATGTGCCGCCTTCCATGTTGCCGGAAAAAAGCACAAAAGCCGTATCACATGCAACTCAAATACAGAAAGATGGGAAAATTGTATTGATGGGCATAGGAACCAGCCCAGGCGTTGTTACGGCTCCCGCCTGTGTACTGAACAGCCCGGCAGATTTTGAGAAATTCCAGCCGGGAAGTATCTTGGTCGCCGTTACCACAACT
>CAJTQG010000104.1:265-585 GCA_910578605.1 uncultured Lachnospiraceae bacterium
CCCTGAAACCTGCCTCGGTTGAGGCCATTGGCGTACAAAGCGGACAGCTCAACAAAAAAATGAAGAAGGAGGATAGCCGGAATCGAGCCGCCCAAAATTCAGGGCGGTTTTGTTGTCCGGCTTTTGTATGCCTATGAACCAACACTAACCACAAAGCGATTCCGGCTAAATTAAAGTATGGAATTTTTCAACAGCGCAATCGACGTTTTGCAGACCCTCGTGATCGCACTGGGAGCCGGCCTCGGTATCTGGGGCGTCATCAACCTGCTGGAAGGTTATGGCAATGACAACCCTGGGGCCAATGCTCATGTACGGTAAAG
>CAJTQG010000105.1 GCA_910578605.1 uncultured Lachnospiraceae bacterium
GTCTACGGGGGAATATAAAATATAACCTATGATAGTTCGGTTGCAGAGAATCAGAAAATTATTCTTTGCAGCCTTTTTTGTGCAAAATTGTGCAAAAGCATCATAAGTGTTAATAGGGTTATATAAAATCCTCCGAGTTGTGCAAGAACTAGCCTTATAACAAAATAGGGAGGACAGAAATATATGATAAGATTATTTCTCAAAAAACAAAAGTATATGATTCATACAGAAGAAAAAAGGAAGAAAATACGAGCCAAAAGACAAAAACAAACATTAAACAGATTGTCAACAAAAAGAAAGGCAGCTTTAATTATGGTTCTGACAATGTTGCTGAGCATTGGCGGAAGCGCACAGGCGTATGCAGCGGGCACTGGCAGTTCGATTATTATTGGTGAAGTTGCCATTTTATCAAGAGATGCCTATGATTTTATACTGATGGATAAGATATCTGCAGGCAGCACTTACCCTAGTATGCAGGGGCTGGCTTTAGGAGATGGAAAGGCATATGTTTTGAAAACTGACGGAAAAACTGGAACACAATGTATTCTGTATGGAGGAA
>CAJTQG010000106.1 GCA_910578605.1 uncultured Lachnospiraceae bacterium
GGCTTAGAACCGCCTCCTTTCGATTTCGTCGAGTTTTTTTAAGAATGCAATCTCCAATTCCGCTTTTCGTTTTTCCGCTTGAAGAAGCTTATTTTCCGCACGCAGCTTTTCCAATTCAGACATTTCATTCTCTGTTTTTCTTTTTCCTCTTTTATCAACAAGTCCTTCAACGCCATCCGATTGATATTTTCTTATCCATTGATAAACCTGCTGATAAGATACCTGATATTTTTTGGCTGCCTGGGCATAATCCATTCCATGTTCAATGCAGTATGTTACAATTTCCACCCGTTCCTCATATGAGGTTTTTCTTCCCTTGGTCATGGTACTGGTTCCTCCTGTTCCAGAAGACTTTAAACTCTCATGAACATTATACTTCATAATCCAATTCCGTAACTGTTTATCTGAACGGATTCCATATTTTTTCTGGATTTCCCTTAACGTCCCTTTGCCAGAAAGATAATCGCAGACAGCGCTGCGTTTTGTTTCCGCCGAATAGGCACTGAGCTTTTGGGTGCTTTTTAGTCCTTCAGC
>CAJTQG010000107.1:0-256 GCA_910578605.1 uncultured Lachnospiraceae bacterium
CCAAATCGGTGCGACTGGACTACCTACCAGTTCTGCAAGATTGCCTTGCGTTGTGTTTTTATCTTTGCCCCTATATATTACCACATAAACGCCCATTTTTCCACAAAAATATGGCAATCCGCCTATAACTGCAAACTGCCATATTATCATTTCCCTTATCTGCTCTAACTTACATGGTGCTAGCACCAGGTTAAGACGTCACGTTTGATACAAAATTTGTTTTAAGAAAACCGCTATTTATAGGGGGGTTCTTTAC
>CAJTQG010000107.1:266-534 GCA_910578605.1 uncultured Lachnospiraceae bacterium
CCATGATGAAGTTTTCCGGCTGCCTTGAGATTTCTAAACGCTTCCCGCATACGAATTAGGATTTCCGGCTTTATATCCAGTGAATGGTGTGCAGGAAATACTTCCTTTGCAGGCAATGCCGCAACTTTTTCCAAAGAATCAAGGTATGCTTCCGGGTCAGTAGACGGATAATAAGCAAACAGAATATCTTTATAAACCAAATCGCCTGTAAATAAATATCCCCTGCTTTTTTCCCAAAAGCACAAATGCCCCGGAGAATGTCCGGGAG
>CAJTQG010000108.1 GCA_910578605.1 uncultured Lachnospiraceae bacterium
ACCACGCTGTCAGCCGCCGCAAGAGCATTGATTGTCAGCATACCCAAACTCGGCATACAATCAATAAGGACAGTATCATAATTCTTTTTCACCTCATTGATGCAGGTTTTCAGCACGCTTTCACGGCTTATGGCACTGATGAGCCTTACTTCCAGTCCCGACAGTTCAATGTTGGACGGGAGCAGGTCAACGCCCTCATCATGGTGCAGGATGCTTCTGGAAACATCAATAGATTTATCATCAATGAGCAGGACTTTCCTGCCCTGCTGTGCCAGAGCCACGCCCAGATTGACCGCCGTGGTGGTCTTTCCAACGCCGCCTTTCTGGTTGGTTAAAGCGATTACTTTGCAATTTGACATAGGGTGCGTCCTCCTTTCGCATAGATTTAGCCACTTTGTCAAGGTGGCTATGTAAAGGATTCATGGCAATAAAAAAAGCCGACTGGCTGTTTTGTTTAAACTGATATGCTCCCCTTATGGTAGACAGATGAAATAATAAAACTGTCACTATAAG
>CAJTQG010000109.1 GCA_910578605.1 uncultured Lachnospiraceae bacterium
CAAGTAAATCAAGTGCTGGTATATATGAGGATAATGCATATTTTTATCCGGTAAGATATACGATTACAAAAAATGCATGTGTTCGCCTGCTAAATGCATCATCCCTCTCTGCAAGCAGGAAAATTGTTGTTCCGAGAACACATTTTATAGTTTTTAACAATTTAAAAGGTTATTATGTAAAAGCGGGAGGAAGTACATCAGATTTTGATTATTGGAAAAAGATATCTACGGATGGATTTGTATAAAGGGAGGTTAACGAATATGAATATAAAAAAAGTATTGGTATTGATGGTGTCATTTTGCATGATAATTACATTTATTAAGATGCCAGTAGGTACGATGGCGGCACTGGATGATGTGTACTATATAAACAGTACAAAAAAAACAGTTGATTATGGAACATCTTGGGAACCGATTTTAGTAGACGGATATTACTGTGAGTTGTATCATCCTAAGACGATTTATGCCACGGAATGCAAAGGAAAGGTGCTAAATTTTCCAACTGTTAT